>NZ_QEZH01000023.1:0-814092 GCF_003993515.1 Xanthomonas sp. BRIP62415 | reverse complement strand
CACCATTCCCCATTCCCCATTCCCCATTCCCCGCTTGCGGCAACGAAGCCGCATGCGCGAAGCTGCCACGTCCCCCCGGCATGAGACGCCCGCATGACCCGCATCCGCCGCGCCACACCGGACGATGCCGAAGCCTTGTCGCTGCTGGCTGCGCAGACGTTCACCGAAACCTTCGGGCATCTGTACCCGCCAGAGGATCTGCACGGCTTCCTGCAGGAGACCTACGCGGTCGAGCGCGCACGCATCGTGCTGGCGCATCCGGACTATGCGATCTGGCTGCTGGAGATGGACAACCTGCTGGTCGGCCACGCCGCCGCCGGGCCCTGCGGGCTGCCGCACCAGGACGTGCGTCCCGGCGACGGTGAGCTCAAACGGCTGTATCTGTTGAAGGACTACCAGAACAGTGGCTGGGGCAGCCGCCTGTTCGAGACCACGCTGGAATGGCTGGAGCGCGACGGCCCGCGCACGCTGTGGATCGGCGTGTGGTCGGAGAATTTCGGCGCACAACGCTTCTACGCCCGCTACGGTTTCGAAAAGGTGGGCGAGTACGATTTCCCGGTCGGCAAGATCCTCGACCGCGAATTCATCCTGCGCCGCAATCCGCGCATTGCGGCCGACTGAGCGGCACGCCGATGCCAGCGGGTGCGCGACGTGCGACCGCAACCGCCGACGTGCTGCTGGTGCACGGCGTCTGGAATACCGCGCATTGGCTGTTGCCGCTCGCGCGTCGGCTGCGTGCCGAGGGCCTGGCGCCGGCGCTGTTCGGCTACGCCAGCGTGCTCGGCGGTCCGGCGCAGGCGGTGCCGCGGCTGATCGAACGCCTGCAGGCGACCGGCGCGCAGTGGCTGGTCTGTCACAGCCTGGGCGGGCTGGTCGCGCTGCAGGCGCTGCGCGCGGCGCCCGCCTTGCCGGTGCGCCGGGTGGTCTGCCTGGGCTCGCCGTTGTGCGGCAGCGCCGCCGCGCGCGGCCTGGCCCGGCGCGGCGGGCGCTGGGCGCTGGGGCGCAGCGCGGCCTTGCTGCAGCACGGTGTCGCGCACTGGGAGGGCGAGGCGGAGATCGGCCAGGTCGCCGGCACCGTCGCGCGCGGGGTGGGGCGCTGGCTGGCGCCGCTGGACGGCGGCTCGGACGGCACCGTGGCGCTGGCTGAAACCCGCCTGCCGGGGCTGCGCGACCATTGCGTGGTGCAGGCCAGCCACAGCGGTCTGTTGCGCTCGCCCGAGGCCGCGCAGCAGGTGCTGCGCTTCCTGCGCCACGGCCGGTTCGGCCACTGAACGCCGCCGCCCCGGTGCGGGCGAGCAATCAGGTAAAATTCGCGCCCTGTCATTCAAGCCAGTCTGGAACCACCCATGGGTAGAGGCCCCTCCATCGAAGGCCGCAAGAACGCCTCCGACGCCAAACGCGGCAAGATGTTCACCAAGATCATTCGCGAGATCAGCGTCGCCGCGCGCGGCGGCGGTGGCGACCCGTCCAACAATCCGCGCCTGCGCGTGGCGGTGGACAAGGGTCTGTCGGCGAACATGTCCAAGGACGTGATCGAGCGCGCCATCAAGAAAGCCACCGGCGAGCTGGAAGGCGTGGAATACGAGGAAGTGCGCTACGAGGGCTACGCCCCCGGCGGCGTGGCGGTGATCGTGGACTGCCTGACCGACAACCGCGTGCGCGCGGTGGCCGACGTGCGCCATGCCTTCAGCAAGTGCGGCGGCAACATGGGCACCGACGGCTCGGTGGCCTTCATGTTCAAGCGCCTGGGCGTGCTGAGCTTTGCCGCCGGCACCGACGAAGACACCCTCACCGACGCGGCCATCGAAGCCGGCGCCGACGACGTGGTGGTCTATCCGGAAGACGGCGCCATCGACGTACTGACCGCCCCGGAGGCCTTCGCCCAGGTCAAGCAGGCGCTGACCGCCGCCGGCCTGGAGCCGGCCCACGCCGAAATCACCTTCCGCGCCGAAAACGACATCGCCGTCGACGGCGACACCGCAGTGCAGGTCCGCAAGCTGCTCGACATGCTCGAAGACCTGGACGACGTCCAGGACGTGTATTCGAACGTCGACCAGTCGAGTCTCGGCGCTTGAAGCGCCGGGAATCGGGAATGGAGAATCGGGAATTGAAACAGCTGCACCCTGTATTGCCCGGCAGCGTCGGGCACGCCAGGAGGCTGCTTTACCCATTCCCGATTCCCGACTCCCCATTCCCGGCCGCGCGATGACCCGCATCCTGGGCATCGATCCCGGCTCGCAGCGGACCGGGATCGGCATCATCGACGTCGATGAGAGCGGTCGCAGCCGGCATGTCTATCATGCGCCGCTGGTGCTGCTGGGCGAGGGCGACTTCGCCCAGCGGCTCAAGCGCCTGCTGCACGGGCTGGGCGAGGTGATCGAGACCTACCGGCCGCAGGAAGTGGCGATCGAGAAGGTGTTTATGGGCAAAAGCGCCGATTCCGCGCTCAAGCTCGGCCACGCGCGCGGGGCGGCGATCTGCGCGGTGGTGCTGCGCGACCTGCCGGTGCACGAGTACGCTGCCACCGAGATCAAGCTGGCGCTGGTCGGCAAGGGCGGGGCGGACAAGGTGCAGGTCCAGCACATGGTCGGCATCATGCTCAACCTGAAAGGCAAGCTGCAGGCCGACGCCGCCGACGCGCTGGCGGTCGCCATCACCCACGCCCACGTGCGCGCCACTGCGCAGCGCCTGGGCGTCAATACCCAACAGGCCTGGAGCCGCAAGAAATGAGAATCGGGATTCGGGAATCGGGAATCGGGAATTGCAACAGCAGAGTCCAGAGCAGCGCGCGCTCTTACGATTCTCCATTCCCGATTCCCCAATCCCGGTACCGCCCCGGCGGTGCCCAATGATCGGCCGCCTGCGCGGGATCCTGGCCTACAAGCAGCCGCCGTGGCTGGTGATCGACGTGGGCGGGGTGGGCTACGAGCTGGAGGCGCCGATGAGCACCTTCTACGACCTGCCCGATGTTGGCCGCGACGTGATCCTGTTCACCCACTACGCGCAGAAGGAAGACAGCGTGTCGCTGTACGGATTCCTGCGCGAAGGCGAGCGCAGGCTGTTCCGCGATGTGCAGAAGGTCACCGGCATCGGCGCCAAGATCGCGCTGGCGGTGCTGTCCGGGGTCAGCGTGGACGAGTTCGCCCGCCTGATCACCAGCGGCGACATCACCGCGCTGACGCGCATCCCCGGCATCGGCAAGAAGACCGCCGAGCGTATGGTGGTGGAGCTGCGCGACCGCGCCGCCGACTTCAGCAGCGGTGCGCCGATCACCGGCCAGCTCGGCCCGGATGCGGTGTCCGAAGCCACGGTGGCGTTGCAGCAACTGGGTTACAAGCCGGCCGAGGCCGCACGCATGGCACGCGAGGCCGGGGCAGAAGGCGACGAAGTCGCCACGGTCATTCGCAAGGCCCTCCAGGCCGCGCTCCGCTAGGCTGCGCTGTCTTCCTCTCCTTCACGCCACTTGGCGATACCCTGCCCACTTCATGTCCCAGACCCCCACTTCCGCAGCTGGCCACGGCCATGCGCCTGCCAATAGCCATATGGCCTTGGTCATCGGCGCCATCGGCGTCGTCTTCGGCGATATCGGCACCAGTCCGCTGTACACCCTCAAGGAGGCGTTCTCGCCGCACTACGGGCTGACCAGCGATCACGACACCGTGCTGGGCGTGCTGTCACTGGCGTTCTGGGCGCTGATGGTCACGGTGACGCTCAAGTACGTGACCATCATCATGCGCGCCGACAACGAGGGCGAGGGCGGCATCATGGCCTTGATGGCGCTGACCCAGCGCACCATGCGCAACGGCTCGCGCTCGGCGTACGTGGTCGGCATCCTCGGCATCTTCGGCGCCTCGCTGTTCTTCGGCGATGGCGTGATCACCCCGGCCATCTCGGTGATGGGCGCGGTGGAAGGCCTGGAAATCGCCGCGCCCAGCCTGCATCCCTTCATCGTGCCGATCACCGTGATCGTGCTGCTGGTGGTGTTCATGGTGCAGCGCTTCGGCACCGAAAAGGTCGGCAAGGTGTTCGGGCCGATCACCTGCCTGTGGTTCCTGTCGCTGGGGGCGATCGGCGCCTGGAACATCATCGATGCGCCGGAAGTGCTGAAGGCCTTCAATCCGTGGTGGGCGATCCGCTTCTTCATGGAGCATGGCTGGCACGGGGTGTTCATCCTCGGCGCGGTGGTGCTGGCGGTGACCGGCGGCGAGGCGCTGTATGCGGACATGGGCCACTTCGGCGCCAGGCCGATCCGCCACGGCTGGTATTTCTTCGTGCTGCCGATGCTGCTGCTCAATTACCTGGGGCAGGGCGCGCTGGTGCTCAATCACCCCTCCGCGCTGAAGAACCCGTTCTTTGAAGCGGTGCCGGGCTGGGCGCTGTATCCGATGATCATCCTGGCCACGCTGGCGGCCGTGATCGCGTCGCAGGCGGTCATCACCGGCGCCTATTCGGTGGCCCGCCAGGCGATGCAGCTGGGCTACATCCCGCGCATGCTGATCAAGCACACCTCGCGCACCACCATCGGCCAGATCTACGTGCCCGGCATCAACTGGCTGTTGATGGTGATGGTGATCGCGCTGGTGCTGATCTTCCGCAGTTCCACCAATCTGGCGGTGGCCTACGGCATCTCGGTGTCGATGACCATGCTGATCGACACCCTGCTGCTGGCGCTGGTGGCGCGCTCGTTGTGGCCGCGCTGGCGCAACTGGGTGCTGCCGCTGTGCGTGGTGTTCTTCTTCATCGAGCTGGCGTTCGTCATCGCCAATGGTGCCAAGCTGCTGCAGGGCGCCTGGTTCCCGCTGGCGCTGGGGATTGTGGTGTTCACCCTGATGCGTACCTGGCGCCGCGGCCGTGCGCTGCTGCGCGAGGAAATCCGCAAGGACGGCATCCGCATCGACAGCTTCCTGCCGGGCCTGATGCTGGCCCCGCCGGCGCGCGTGCCGGGCATGGCGGTGTTCCTCACCGCCGACCCGATGGTGGTGCCGCATGCGCTGATGCACAACCTCAAGCACAACAAGGTGCTGCACGAGCGCAACATCTTCCTCAACGTCGATACCTTGCCGATCCCGTATGCGCCGGCGGACAAGCGCCTGCAGATCGAATCGATCGGCGACGAGTTCTACCGCGTCTATGTGCGCTTCGGCTTCATGGAGACGCCGGACGTGCCGCTGGCACTGATGCGCTCCTGCGACCAGGGCGGCATCCATTTCGACCCGATGGACACCACCTTCTTCGCCAGCCGCGAGACCATCGTGGCCAGCGCCAACCGCGGCATGCCGATCTGGCGCGACAAGCTGTTCGCGCTGATGCATCGCAATGCCGCCCCGGCCACCGGCTTCTTCCGCATCCCCGGCAACCGCCTGGTCGAGCTGGGCGCCCAGGTCGAGATCTGAGGCCGCCTGCGGCGGCCCGGGATTGGGGATTGGGGAATCGGGATTGGCAAGAGCGTAGCGCCGGAGGCGCCTCGCAGCCCATACTAGCTAGCTGCCAATCCCGCATGACCAATCCCCAATCCCCGCCTTAATGGACCGCATCATCGCCAGCAATGCCACCCGCGAAGACGATGCCGCCGATGCGAGCATCCGGCCCAAGCGCCTGGCCGACTATCTCGGCCAGCAGCCGGTGCGCGAGCAGATGGAGATCTACATCGAAGCGGCCAGGGCGCGCGGCGAGGCGATGGACCATGTGCTGATCTTCGGCCCGCCCGGCCTGGGCAAGACCACGCTCAGCCATGTCATCGCCAACGAGCTGGGCGTGAACCTGCGCTCGACCTCCGGCCCGGTGATCGAAAAGGCCGGCGACCTGGCCGCGCTGCTGACCAATCTGCAGCCGCACGACGTGCTGTTCATCGACGAGATCCATCGCCTCTCGCCGGTGGTGGAAGAAGTGCTTTATCCGGCGATGGAAGATTTCCAGATTGACATCATGATCGGCGACGGCCCGGCCGCGCGCTCGATCAAGATCGACCTGCCGCCATTCACCCTGATCGGCGCCACCACCCGTGCCGGCCTGCTGACCGCACCGCTGCGCGACCGCTTCGGCATCGTGCAGCGGCTGGAGTTCTATTCGCCGCAGGAACTGACCCGCATCGTGATTCGCTCGGCGGCCATCCTGGGCATCGACTGCACGCCCGAAGGCGCGGCCGAGATCGCCCGCCGCGCGCGCGGCACCCCGCGTATCGCCAACCGGCTGCTGCGGCGGGTGCGCGACTTTGCCCAGGTCAAGGCCGCCGGGCATATCGATCTGCCGGTGGCGCAGGCCGCGATGCAGATGCTCAAGGTCGACCCGGAAGGCTTCGACGAGCTCGACCGGCGCATGCTGCGGGTGATCGTCGAACACTTCGACGGCGGTCCGGTCGGCGTGGAATCGCTGGCCGCCTCGCTGTCGGAGGAGCGCGGCACGCTGGAAGACGTGATCGAGCCCTATCTGATCCAGCAGGGCTTTCTGATCCGCACCGCGCGCGGCCGCATGGTCACCACCAAGGCTTATCTGCACCTGGGCCTGAAGCCGCCGCGCGATCGCGCCCCGGGCATCGGCGAGCCGGGAGAGCTGTTCTGATGGTGCTCCGTTTGTCGCTCGCCCGGCCCGTCTCGACCAACCCTCCGTGCCCATGACCGCCGACGCCCGATTCCCGTCTCCCGATTTTCCGCCAGTATTCAGTTGGCCGACACGCGTGTACTGGGAAGATACCGACGCCGGCGGGGTGGTCTACCATGCGCGCTACGTCGCCTTCATGGAGCGTGCGCGCACCGAATGGATGCGCGCGGCCGGTTACGGGCAGGAACGCCTGCGCCAGCAGCACGAGCTGGTGTTTGCGGTTCGCTCGATGCAACTGGATTTCCTCAAGCCGGCCCGGCTCGACGATGCGCTGTCAGTGTCGGCAGTGTTGCTGCGATGCAGACGGGCCAGCCTGCTGTTTGCGCAGTCGGTACGTCGCGAGGGCGAAGTGCTGCTGACCGCCGAGGTGCGCATTGCCGCACTCGGCACCAGCGACTTTCGCCCGCGCGGGATGGACGATGCGCTGTATGACGTGTTGAAAGCTCTAGAAACCCCAGAATCCGATTACTGAGGAACAAACGGATGTCGATTGCATTGCTCCTGGCCCTGCAGGACACGGTAGTGGAAGCACTACCGCAGGACGTTGCCGCCGCTGCGGCACAGACCGCCAGCGTGGCGCACAACAGCAGCATCAACTATGTCGATCTGATCCTGCGGGCGAGTATCCCGGTCAAGATCATCGTGTTGCTGCTGTTGATCGGCTCGTTCATCAGCTGGGTGATCATCTTCCGCAAGGCGCGCGCCTTCAAGCAGGCCAACCGCGAGGCGGACGAGTTCGAAAACCGCTTCTGGTCCGGCGCCGATCTGGCCAAGCTCTACGCATCGGCCACCGACCGCAACCGCACCGTCGGCGGCCTGGAGTCGATGTTCGAGAGCGGCTTCCGCGAGTTCTCGCGGCTGCGTGACCGCCGCCGGCTGGACGGGCGGGTGCAGCTGGAAGGCGCGCAGCGTGCCATGCGCACCGCCTTCACCCGCGAAGTCGACCAGCTCGAGCGCAATCTCGAATTGCTGGCCAACATCGGCTCCACCGCGCCGTACGTCGGCCTGGTCGGCACCGTGTTCGGCATCATGGTGACCATGCACGACATGGTCAGCAGCGGCGAGCAGGCCGGTATCGCGGCCGTGGCGCCGGGTATTTCCGAAGCCCTGTTCGCCACCGCCATCGGCCTGTTCGTGGCAATTCCCGCGGTGTGGGCCTACAACCGCTTCACCACACGCGTGGAACGGCTGTCGGTGCGCTACGAGACCTTCGCCGACGAGTTCAGCTCGATCCTGCAGCGCCAGGCCGGCGCGGACGAGTGATGCGCGCGCCCTGCGACAGCCGGCAGGTAGGCCAATCCCCTGCCATGGCCCGCACACCCCGGTGCGCGGACGTGGCCGGTGTGGCAGCCGCTCATGCCCGATTCCCGCTGCGCAGGGACTGGGCAGGCCAGCCACGCGCGACAGCTCGCACCCGCGTGTGCGAGGGATTGGATGGGCGAGTCCGCCGCAAGAGCCCGCACATCCATGTGCGGGGGATCAATAGGAACGTTCCGCGATGATTTCCGGTATTTCCCGCCGTAAGAAGCGCAAGCTCAAATCCGACATCAATGTCGTGCCGTACATCGACGTGATGCTGGTGCTGCTGATCATCTTCATGGTGACCGCACCGCTGCTGACCCTGAGTACCGACGTGAACCTGCCGAGCTCGCGCGCCAAGGCGCTGGAGAGCAAGCAGGATCCGGTCGTGGTGGTGGTCGCTGCCGACGGCCAGCTTGCCCTGCAGCTGCCCAAGGGCAAGCCGCAGGCCATGGACGTGGCCGCGCTGCAGGCGCAGCTGGCCGCGATCGTGGCGCAGGACAAGGACGCGCGCGTCGTGGTGGCCGGCGATCGCGCCGCGCCGTATCAAAAGATCATGGACGCCATCGACGTGCTCAAGCAGGCCAAGGTCGAGAAGGTCGGCCTGATCTCCGACTCCGGCGGCACTGCAGGCAGCGATGCACGCTGACGCACTCCCCACCCAGACCGCACGCGAGGATGGCTGGCTGCGACCGGTCATGCTTGCCCTGGTCGTGCACGTGCTGGTCGCGCTGGTGTTCATTGCCGGCTGGCTGTGGTCGCCCGAACGCTCGGTCGAGCCGGCGGCGGGCGATCCCAGCATGGAAGCCTCGCTGGACGTGTCCGCGGCCGAAGCACGCGTCGCGCGCCAGGCGCTGAAGGCCACGCCGGTGGAGGCACCGCCACCGCCCGCGCCGCTGCCCGAGCCCGCGCCGGAAGATACCGTGCCGCCGCCGCAGCCGATTCCCGAGCCGCGTCCGCAGGATGCGCCCACGCCGCAACAGGCGCAGGCACAGGAGCGCGTGGCGCAACCCGACAAGGTCGACCAGGACCGTGTCGATGCGCTGGCACTGTCGGCGGAAAAGGCCAAGCAGGAGCAGGAAGCCAAGCGCCGCCAGGAGCAGATCGACCTGACCGAGCGCAAGCGCCAGGAAGAGGCCGAGCAGAAACTGCGCCTGGCCAAGCAGCAGGAAGAAGCCGACGCCAAGAAGAAGCAGGCCGCCGCGCAACAGGCTGCCGCCGATGCCGAGCGCGAGAAGAAGATCGCCGAGATCCGCCGCCAGCGCGAGCAGGCCACCAAGGAGGCCGCGCTGGCCGAGCAGAAGCTGCGCCAGGTCGCCGCCGCGCGCGCGCAGCAGGCTTCGTCGGCTGCCGCCGCCAGCGCGCAACCGACCGCAGGGCAGGGCGGCACCAGCACCGATCTGTCGGCCAAGTACGCCGCGGCGATCCAGCAGAAGGTGCTGGCGCAGTGGGTGCGCCCGCCGTCGGTGCCGCCGGGCCAGAAGTGCACCATCAACATCCGCCAGTTGCCCGGCGGCAGCGTGATGGAAGCCAAGGTCGCGCCGGGCTGCCCGTACGACGAGGCAGGCCAGCGCTCGATCGAGGCCGCGGTGCTGAGCGCCCAGCCATTGCCGTATCGCGGATTCGAGTCGGTCTTCCAGCGCAACCTGACGTTTGTGTTCACCGCCCAGGACCAGTAAGCACAGGTCACGGGTGGCCGGGGCGCGGCAGCACAGCCTGCGCTGTGCCTCGGCGGGGAAGCGGTAGCGATCCACTGCCTGGTGCAGGTCTGCCGGGCAACCGAGCGGGCGCGCCGCCGCAAGCCCGCTCGCTCTAGACTCACGCAAGCGCCTGCTGGTGGACCACTCGCTCCGTTTTCACGCTGTCTCGTTCACGATTGCGAGTATGTTCACTCGCTGATTGGTATCCCTTGCACACTTTTCCTGCCCGATCCGAGCCGTCCATGAAAAAACCGCTGCGTTGGCTAGCTGCCTTGACCGCCCTGTTGTTGCCGCTGAGCGCACTTGCGCAACAGCAAGGGCTCACCATCGATATCGTGGGCGGTAGCGCCTCGGCGACACCGATCACCGTCGTGCCCATGCCGTACCAAGGTTCCGGTACTGCGCCACAGACCGATGTGTCTGCCGTCGTCGGCGCCGATCTGGACCGCTCCGGCCAGTTCCGCACGCTGCCGGTTGCGCAGATCGTCGAAAAGCCGACCCGTGGCACCGAGGTGCAGTTCCAGACCTGGCGCACGCTCAAGCAGAACTACATCGTGGTCGGCCGCGTCATGGATGCCGGCGAAGGCGCCTACCGCGTGGAGTACGAACTGTTCGACGTGGCCAAGGGCGAGCGCCTGCTCGGCCTGGCGATGACTGCGCGCGCCAACGCGATGCGCGATGTCTCGCACCAGATGGCCGATGCGATCTACGAGAAGATCACCGGCGTGCGCGGCGCGTTCTGGACCCGGATTGCCTACGTGACCGCCAGCGGCAAGGGTGGCGCGATGCGCTATGCATTGATGGTGGCCGATTCGGATGGCTACAACCCGCAGACCATCGTGCGTTCGGCCGAGCCGCTGCTGTCGCCGAACTGGAGCCCGGACGGCAAGAAGCTGGCCTATGTGAGCTTCGAGCGCGGCAATTCCTCGATCTACCTGCAGGACATCGCCACCGGCGCGCGTGAACTGGTGTCCAGCTTCCGCGGCATCAACGGTGCGCCGTCGTTCTCGCCGGACGGGCGTCGCCTGGCGCTGGCACTGTCGCGCAGCGGCAACCCGGAAATCTACGTGATGGACCTGGGCAGCAAGCAGCTGACCCAGCTGACCAACCATTTCGGCATCGATACCGAGCCGACCTGGGCGCCGGATGGTGGCAGCATCTACTTCACCTCCGATCGCGGCGGTCGTCCGCAGATCTATCAGGTCTCTGCCAGCGGCGGCAGCGCCAACCGCGTGACCTTCCAGGGCAACTACAACGCCACCGCCAGCGTGTCCTTTGACGGCAAGAAGATCGCCGTGGCGCAGGGCAGCGGCAATAGCTACCGCATCGCCATGATGGATCGCAGCCTGGGTTCGCCGAGCTGGAGCACGCTCTCGCCGGGGTCGCTGGACGAGTCGCCGAGCTTCGCGCCGAACGCCAGCATGGTGCTGTACGCCGCACGTGAGGGTGGCCGTGGCGTGCTCTACGCCGTCTCCGCCGACGCTCGCGTCCGCCAGCGTCTGGTCCTGGCCGATGGCGATGTGAGAGAACCCGCATGGGGGCCTTACCGAACCGCGCATTAATGTTAATATTTCGCTGCGTTAAACCACTCATTGGCCCAGAGCCTCCATAGGTATCCCATGAACAAGTCCACCCGCGTCTTGCTTGTCTCCCTGTTGTCCGTTGCCGTGCTGGCCGGTTGTTCGAAGAAGGTGAAGGAAACTCCGCCTCCTGCGACTGACACCACCGCTGGTTCCTCCGTTCCCACCGGCCCGTCCACCTCTGGCCTGTACGGCCCGGGCGACCTGGATACCGATGCCTGCCTGCGCCAGCGCGTTGTCTACTTCGATCTGGATCAGGACTCCCTGAAGCCGGAATTCCAGGCCATCATGGCGTGCCACGCCAAGTACCTGCGTGACCGTCCGTCCTCGCGCATCACCCTGCAGGGCAATGCCGACGAGCGCGGTTCGCGCGAGTACAACATGGGTCTGGGCGAGCGTCGCGGCAATGCCGTGTCGTCCTCGTTGCAGGCTGCCGGCGGTTCCGCCAGCCAGCTGACCGTGGTCAGCTACGGCGAAGAGCGTCCGGTCTGCACCGAAACCAGCGAAAGCTGCTGGTCGCAGAACCGTCGCGTTGAAATCGTGTACACGGCTCAGTAAGAAGCGATGCGCTTTCGAGTGACATCCCTGTTCGTCGCGGCGGCCCTTGTGGTCGCCGCGCCGGCGCACGCGCAGCGAGCCAGTCTCGCTGATCGTGTTGCCGTGCTTGAGCAGCAGCAGGCCAACAGCCAGGCCAACAACGATCTTCTCAATCAGCTGCAGCAGGCGCGTTCGGACCTGCAGGGCTTGCGAGCGACCGTGGAGCAGCTGCAGCACGACAACGAACAACTCAAGCAGCAGTCCAAGGACCAGTATCTGGATCTGGACGGACGCCTGAACCGGCTGGAAGGGGCAGGTGGCGCAACGCCGCCATTGCCATCGCCCACCGGCAGCGTCACACCGGCCCCGGCTCCTGCCGCGCGGCCTGCAGCGGCGGCAACTTCCGAGAAGCCGCCCAGCGTGCATGGCGATCCAGGCACGATGGCCGTCAGTAATGACGAACGCACTGCCTACAACGTCGCCTTCGATGCATTGAAGAACGGCAAGTACGACGATGCCTCGCAGTTGTTTTTGAGCTTTCTCGAGCTCTATCCCAATGGCGTCTACACCCCAAATGCCTTGTATTGGTTGGGCGAAAGCTATTACGCCACCCGAAATTTCCAGCTGGCCGAGGCGCAGTTCCGCGATCTGGTCAGCCGCTATCCCACGCATGACAAGGCCTCTGGCGGCCTGTTGAAGCTTGGCCTGTCGCAGTATGGCGAAGGCAAGAACGACGAAGCCCAGCAGACCTTGCAGCAGGTCGCAACGCAGTATCCCGGCTCCGACGCAGCGCGCGTGGCCCAGGAGCGTCTGCAGTCCATCCGTCTCGGCCAGCAACTGCGCTGAGCCGTGTTGCGTTCGCGCCTTCGGGCGTGGCGCATACTTTGCCCATGAACGCCGCCGCCGTCCCCAGCGAGATCGTCCAGTCGCCGTTGCCGCGATTGAAGATCACCGAAATCTTCCTGTCCCTGCAAGGCGAAGCCGAGGCCGCCGGCTGGCCGACCGTGTTCGTGCGTCTGACCGGTTGCCCGCTGCGCTGCCACTACTGCGATACCGCCTACGCCTTCCACGGCGGTGAATGGCACGACATCGACGCGATCGTTGCCGAGGTCGCCGGCCACGGCGTGCGCCATGTCTGTGTGACCGGCGGCGAGCCGCTGGCGCAGAAGCGCTGCCTGGTGCTGCTGCAGACACTGTGCGATGCCGGCTTCGATGTCTCGCTGGAGACGTCCGGCGCGCTGGACGTGTCGGCGGTCGATCCGCGCGTCTCGCGCGTGGTCGACATCAAGACCCCTGCATCCGGCGAGCAAGCGCGCAATCGCTGGGAAAATCTGCCGCTGCTGACCGCACGCGACCAGATCAAGTTCGTGATCTGCAGCCGCGCCGATTACGAATGGGCGCGCGAGATCGTCGCGACCCATGCGCTGGACCGCCGCTGCACGGTGTGGTTTTCGCCCAGCAAGAGCGAAGTGACGCCGCGGCAGCTGGCCGACTGGATCGTGGCCGACCGCCTGCCGGTACGCTTCCAGATGCAGCTGCACAAGCTGCTGTGGAACGACGAACCGGGGCGCTAGGCGCGACCGACACGACGCTTGCGCGTACCGCCAGGCAGGCGTACCCGATACCCGGCATCGGCGTCTGCCAAGCGTCCACCGTGCGTGCTGACGCGCCGTCCGCATCCGCCTGGCGAGCACTGGCGATGTTGCGTTGGCCGCTCCGATCCGGCGCTCGGCGCGCTGCCCGGCGGGAGGCAGCGGTGCGCGTCTACGCAGCGATCCTGTTCAATTCTTCGACGGCATCGGCCGGCAGTTTCAGTTCCGCTGCGAACAGATTGGCGCGCAGGTGCGCCACCGACGAGGTTCCCGGAATCAGCAGGATGTTGGGCGAGCGCTGCAGCAACCAGGCCAGCGCCACCTGCATCGGGGTTGCGGCCAGGCGCCCGGCAACAGCGGCGAGCGTGGACGAGTGCAACGGCGAGAAACCGCCGAGCGGGAAGAACGGCACGTAGGCGATGCCATCGCGCGCGAGCGCGTCGATGAGGGCGTCGTCGTGCCGATGCGCGATGTTGTACATGTTCTGCACGCAGACGATGTCGGTCATGGCGCGTGCCTCGGCCACCTGCGTTGCGGTGACGTTGCTGATGCCGATGTGCCGCACCAGGCCATCGCGCTGCAGCGCGATCAGGGTCTCCAGCTGTTCGGCAATCGAGCCTTCCGCCGGTTCCTGCGTCTTGAACATCACGCGCAGGTTGACCACCTCCAGCGTTTCCAGCCCCAGATTACGCAGATTGTCGTGTACCGCCTCGACCAGTTGCTGTGGCGAGAAGGCCGGCAGCCAGGAACCATCCGCGCCGCGGGCGGCGCCGATCTTGGTGACGAGGGTCAGCGCCTGCGGGTAGGGATGCAGTGCCTCGCGGATCAGTTGATTGGTGGTGTGCGGCCCGTAGAAATCGCTGGTGTCGATATGGTTGACGCCGTGCGCCATCGCGTCGCGCAGCACCGCCAACGCGCCTTCGCGATCCTTGGGCGGGCCGAACACGCCGGGCCCCGCGAGCTGCATCGCGCCGTAGCCGATGCGGGCGACGCTGCGATCTCCAAGAAGAAACGTGCCGGCTTTTTCGATGTTGCTCATGGCGTTGCGCTCGCGTGTCGTTGAGCCAGCAACGATAGGAAACGTGGCGCGGCATGTGAATTCGCATTTGCTGCGGCGCCGGTTCGCTCCCGCCAGGGCGTGTGACATATGGGCGCAACCGCATCGGCCCAGCCGATCGTCCAGCGGGATGTGCCGGAGTTTCAGGTTTTGCTGGCTCGGCGGGCAGTGCTTTCGCCGCGTTGCGTCGCAACCGTCGCGTCGTCGCGGCGGTGTGTCTTTACGTTGACAGGCGCCAAGCGGCGGAGCGAGTATTCCAGCGTCGCCGCCCATTCGGCGACCGGGATTGGCGTCCCGAACCAAAAGGCGCACCAGCGCCCATCGATCGATGCACGGCGCTTTTTTACCGCCCGCATCACTGTGGGCGCATGCCGGCCAGCTCTACGGCGGGCGGTGCGCGGGGGCCGCAAGGCCCACCGGTTCCTTTTGGCCGGCACGCCAACCGCGTACCGTCCGCCACCCCGATTGGCGTCTGGGTGGCGGATTCCAAAACACAAAAGGAATCCAGCATGTCTTACGACACCCATGAAATGCCCGCATCTGCTGCGCGCCAGATCGTCCACCATTTCGATCCGGCCGCCAACGCATTCGAATGGAACCGTGCAGCCTCTTTCAACCTGACGCCGCGCGGCGAAGGCCCCAGCACACCCGTTCACCCGCTTACGTCTGCCTACCGTCGTCTGGTTGCGGTGATCGTTGGCGTCGATGGCCCCTCGGAGATGCAGCGATGAGCGCCAACAGGCAATTCCGCGTCTGTGAGGGTGTGGTTCTCAGCGTCGAGGCGATGCAGGGCTATGTGCTGGCGATGCTGCATTCCGACGCGCGGCCCGATGCGTCGCCTGTCCTGATCGCCTGCGAAGCCACTGGCTTTGATGAGGTCTTGCCGGGCAGCGATGCGCAGAGCGTCGTGCTGGGCCGCCTGCATGTCTGCATGCGTGTGGACGCGGCAGTGGACGTGCTCAGGTGGCTGCGCAAGCAGGCGCGCGCCGTCGGGGCCGCGCGACGAACGCGGCGCGTGCAATCGCGTGTCCAGAAGACGCGAGCCAGGTGATCAGCGGGAGTGACACGGCCGCCAGCACCGGGCCCGGGACCTGACGGCCGGCGCAGCGTGATCGGGCGGGAGGGGCCGGCTTGGGTGGCGCCGCGCGCGCTGCGATAGGCGCTGCACCCCATCCAACCGCGTGGCCGTGCAGCACGTTCCATGGCTGCGCAGTTGCCGGTGGATTGTCCGCAGGCACAAAAAAAGCGCCCTGGGCGCCCTTTACGTTGTTGATCTGATTGGTGGGCCGTGATGGATTCGAACCATCGACCAAAAGATTAAAAGTCTTCTGCTCTACCGACTGAGCTAACGGCCCACTGTCCCGGCAGCGCGCCGGGGTGCGCATTCTACCCTACACCGGCGTCAAGGCGAAATGGCGTAGTGGGTGGGGTCCGGGACGCCGGCGTCGGCAAAACCGGCCGCGCGCAGGCGGCAGGCGTCGCAGTGGCCGCAGGCGCGTCCGTCGGCGTCGGCGCGGTAGCAGGACACGGTCAGGCCGAAGTCCACGCCCAGGCGCACGCCTTCACGCACGATGTCGGCCTTGCTGAGGAACTGCAGCGGTGCATGCACGCGCAGGCCGGCGCCTTCCACGCCGGCCTTGGTGGCCAGGTTGGCCAGCACTTCGAAGGCGCGCACGAATTCGGGCCGGCAGTCCGGGTAACCGGAATAATCGACCGCGTTGACGCCGCAGAACAGGTCGTTGGCGCCGATTACCTCGGCCCAGCCCAGCGCCAGCGACAGCATGATGGTGTTGCGCGCCGGCACGTAGGTGACCGGAATGCCGTCGCCACCGGCGTCGGGCACGTCGATGTCGTCGGTGAGCGCCGAGCCGCCGATGCTGCGCAGGTCCACGTCCACCACCTTGTGCGCGATCACCCCCTGCGCCGCGGCCACGCGCGCGGCGGCGTCCAGCTCGGAGGTATGGCGCTGGCCGTAGCGCACGCTCAGGGCATGCACGGCAAACCCCTGCTCCTGCGCAAGCGCGATGACGGCAGCGGAATCCATGCCCCCGGACAACAGAACAACGGCTTTTTTCATGACGGATCGGCAATCACAACGGAATAGGCGGAAAGGCTAGCAGGCTCGGCGTGGCACGGCGAGCCGGTCGCTGCTGCGGCGGCAGCGCGATGCCGGGCAACGCGGCTGTGCCAAGCGCGCGCGGGCAGGGTAGCGACCGTATCTGCACGTCAATTCGGTGCGACATCCTGCCGGCAGTTGCGCGCCTCGGGCTTCGGAGGTGCCTGCCCGCTTCGCGTGCGGCACGGCCGGTCTCAGCGCAGGCTCGCGGCCGCCGCCTTGCGCAAGGCCTGGCCAAGTTGCTGCAGGGCGCGCGAGCGCACTGCTGCGCACTGCCAGTACAGCGGCACATCGAGCCAGCGGCCGGGATCGATGATGACCACCTGCCTGTCACGCACGGCGGGGGTGACCATCGATTCTGGCGCCAGACACCAGCCGAGTCCGCGTGCGGCAGCTTCGACAAAGCCGGTCGAGGTTGGCAGGTAGTGGATCGGCGGCGCCACCTGCACGCGGGTGATGCGGCGGACGAAGCGGGTTTGCAGCGTGTCCTTTCGGTTGAACACCAGCATCGGTGCGCGCGCGAGAGCCGCTGCACTCAAGCCCTGCGTGAAGTGCGTCGCAACGAATGCGGCCGATGCGATGGCGTGATAACGCATCACTCCCAGCGCTTGCACGTTGCAGCCCTGCAACGGCTTGCGCTCGGCAGTGACGGCGCCGAGCACCGCGCCCGATCGCAACAACTCCAGGGTGTGGTCCTGGTCGTCCATCTGCACATCGAACAGAAAACCATGTGCGCGATGCAGCGCCGACAAGGCCGCCAGGAACCAGGTCTGCAGCGAGTCGTCGTTGACGGCGATGGCCAGCGTGCGCGGATGCCCGGCGTTGCTGTCGCCGGGAAGGAAATCGGCAATCGCTTCGGACTCCAGTACCTGCATCGGCTTCACGCGGCGCAGCAGGCGCTCGCCGGCCGGAGTAGGGCGGCAGGGAGCCTTGCGGATCACCAGTACCTGGCCGAGCCGGTCTTCCAATGCCTTGACCCGCTGCGAAATTGCCGACGGCGTCACCGACAGCCGCCGCGCAGCGGCGTCGAAGCTGCCTTCCTCGAGAACGGCAGCGAATGCAGCCAGTTGCGGATGCAGCAGATCCATGGCGTCCGGCGGGATTAGAAATTCTAAGCAGGATACAGAAGATTTAGTTTTCCTAATTGCAGCGGAACGCCCAGCATTGGCGCCTGTGATCCGGGAGGTGCTCGTGTTACTTCAAGCCGCAATCTCTGGCTTCATCGCCAGCGCAGGTCTCATCATTGCAATCGGTGCGCAGAATGCATTCGTGCTGCGGCAGGGACTGCAGCGCCAGCATGTCGGTCTGGTGGTGGCGATCTGCGCGTTCGGCGACATCGCGCTGATCGTGCTGGGCGTGGCCGGGATCGGCGTGCTGGTAACGCAATGGCCGGAGTTGTTGCAGGTGCTTCGCTATGCGGGAGCTGCATTTCTCGCGGCATATGGCGCGCTGGCTGCACGCAGGGCCTGGCGTGGCACCAGCGCACTGGCGCCGGCGCAGACCGGCGCGCAACGCTGGCAGCGCGCCATGCTGGCGTGCCTGGCCTTTACCTTTCTCAACCCGCACGTCTATCTGGACACGATGCTGCTGCTCGGCAGTCTGGCTGCGCGTTACCCGGGTCCGTTGCGCTGGGCGTTCGCGTCGGGCGCGTGCCTGGCCAGCATCACGTGGTTTTCCGGGCTGGGCTATGGCGCGCGTCTGTTGCAGCCGGCTTTTCGCGATCCGCGCGCATGGCGTGTGCTGGATGCGGCGATCGCGGGATTCATGCTGGTGCTGTGTGCCCTGTTGTTGCTGCCCTCGCAGGCGCTACCCTGAGGCCTCACCGTCCCGGAGCTAGTGTCATGTCGCCGCTGCGTGTCTCCACCGATCCATCCGCGCTCGATATCGCGCTGATCCATCGCTACCCGGCGCAGCACACCAGCTGGGCCAGGGACATCCCGCTTGCGGTGGTACAGCGCTCCATCGCCAATTCGCTGTGTTTTGGCGGGTTCTTGGAGGGCAGGCAGGTCGCCTTTGCGCGCGTGGTTTCCGACTACGCAACCGTTGCGTACCTGGGCGATGTGTTCGTGTTGACCGCGCACCGGGGCAAGGGCTATGGCAAGCAATTGATGGACGCGGTCATGGCGCACCCCGATCTGCAGGGGCTGCGCCGTTTCAGCCTGGCAACCAGCGATGCGCACGGCCTGTATGCGCGCTACGGCTTCACCCCGCCGCTGTCTCCGCAGTCGCTGATGGAGCGCTATTTTCCCGGCCTCTATACGCGCTAGCGTTGTCGTGCCTTCTGCCGCGCGGCCGCACCGGCACGGTGCGGCGCGCGGCAGAAGGGCGCCTCAAGGTGCTGCCGCGCTGCGTGAGGCGAGCCGCGCAATGCGACCTCGCCATGGCGCAGTGCCGACCGCTGGCTCAGGCGTGGCGGGCCTTGCTCAGCAGCTTTGCGACCGGTGCCGCTGCGTGCTGCCGCGTCTGCCGTGCGTCGATCTTGAAGATCGCCACCGCATCGGTGAGCTGCACCGCCTGCTCTTCCATCGCACGCGCGGCAGCAGTGGCTTCTTCCACCAGTGCGGCGTTCTGCTGCGTGGTTTCGTCCATATGCGTGATGGTCTGGTTAACCTGCTCGATGCCGGCCGACTGCTCCTGGGAGGCTGCAGAAATCTCGCCCATGATGTCGGTGACACGTTGCACGCTGGCCACTACCTCGCCCATGGTCTCGCCGGCGCTGTGCACCAATGCCGAGCCCTCGGCCACGCGTTGCACCGAGTCGTCGATGAGGTCCTTGATCTCCTTGGCGGCGCCGGAGGAACGCTGCGCGAGCGTGCGTACCTCCGAGGCCACCACGGCAAAGCCGCGCCCCTGTTCGCCGGCACGTGCGGCTTCCACTGCCGCGTTCAAGGCCAGGATATTGGTCTGGAAGGCGATGCCGTCGATGACGCTGATGATGTCGGCGATCTTCCTTGACGAGGCCTCGATACCGCTCATGGTGTCCACGACCTTGCCGACCACTTCGCCCCCTTGCGAGGCAACGCGTGCGGCGCCGATCGCCAGCTGATTGGCTTGGCGTGCGCTTTCGGCATTCTGCCTGACGGTGGAGGTGAGTTCCTCCATTGATGCTGCGGTTTCTTCGAGATTGGCCGCCTGCTGTTCGGTCCGTTGCGACAGGTCCTGGTTGCCGGCGGCGATTTCGCTGGCCGCGGAGTTGATCGACACGGCCGATTGCTGGATGTTGCCGACGATCTGCGCCAGCTGGTTGGCCGTGGCGTTGGCGTCATCGCGCATCTGTGCGAATACGCCGCGGAATTCGCCACTCATGCGTGCGGTGAGGTCACCCGCGGCGATGGACTGCAGCAACGACGACAGCGACTGCAGGTTGCCGTCGGCCGTGGACATCAGGTGGTTGAGGCTTTCGACCATGATGCGGAAGTCGAACTGGAAATGCTCGGCATCGCCGCGCGCGCTGAAGTCGCCATTGGCCGCGGCCTGGGCGAGATGCTTGATCTGGTGATTCATCGCCGACAGGTTGAGCTTGACCTGCGACATGGTGTCGCTGAAAACGGCCTTTTCGCCGGGCAGCGGCTGCATGTCTTCGGAGAGTTCGCCGACGGCATACCGCCCCATGATGCGTGCCAGATCGGTCTGCACTGCCACATGCGAGGCAACCAGCAGGTTGGTGTCGTTGGCCATGCGCCCGTAGTCGCCCGGGAAGGCCGCCGCATCGATACGGAAGCTGATCTGGCCGTTGTCGTGATGCCTGGCCATGTCGGTTTGCGCGGTGATCAGGTTACGCAGCTGCAGCTGCATCTTGTCCATGGCCTTGAGCAGGCGGCCGGTTTCGTCGTTGGCGCTGGTGTGCACATCGTTGTGCAGGTTGCCGGCTGCAATGGCCTCTGCAGTGCGTGTGGCCTGGCTGAGCGGCTGGGTCAGGCTGCGGGTGATCAACCAGGCCAGCAGTGCACTGATGGCCAGCGCGGTGATGCCACCACTGGCCAGGATGACCTTGCCACGATGCATCGAGGCAACGGCGGTTTGATAGGCTTCCTTGCTGAGCCGGCGCTCCAGCTCGGCATTGGCGCGGATGGCCGCCTGCTGTGCGTCCATCGCCACGGCGGCGTCGCCCTGCAGCAAATCCTGCGCTTGCTGGTTCTGGTCGTGAATGCCGTACTGGAGAATCTGGTTGTTGAACTTCACCGACACGTCGCGCTTTTCCTGCAGCAGCTGGAGCGCGTTCTTTTCAGGGGCGCTGCTCGGTAAGGCCGTCAGTGCGTCATGCGCCTCCTTGTAGCGTGCACGGTTTTTTTCGATCATCTCCATGCTGCGGCGGTTGGCGGCATCGCCGGACACCATCACGATGTCGCGCAGGCCGATCGCCACATTGGTATTGGCGTCGAGCATTTCCGAGGACAGCTGGATCTTCTCCATGTTGCTGTTGACGATGGTATCCAGCTCGAAACGGGCGTTGGACATGGTGACCAGGCCAGTCGCAACAAGCAGGCCCGACAATAGGATCAAGATGCCAAAGGCCATGCCCAGGCGACGGCCGACATTGAGGCGTTGCAGATATGTATTCATTACCGCATCCAGGTAGTGCAGCTGAGGGGCTCGATGAATGGGTCATCCACCAGAGCGTCTTGCCCAGCTAACGGCCGGATCGCGACGAGCTAAAGGTACGTATCTGAAATGACTTAGATTGAATTCATCGTGCGGAAGAAATTTCCCGACAGCCGTCCGCAGCGGCCTGACACCCGTGCATGCACTGCGTGTTTGTGGCGTTATCGCTGGATCGAAGCATGCCAACCGCAGAACGATTTTCCGACGTTTCACCGACAGGTGGCGACCCCCTTGAGCGCAGCGGATGCTTTGACAGCATCGCATCCGCTATGTATCGCAATACCTGCAATCCGCTTGTCTTTGGTAAGCGCCGGTGCTTGTGCAGCGGCGTGTTCCGGCGATGCGATCTACTCTGATGCCATGCGACACGGGCCTTGCCATGTGCACCTTGCAAGCCGGCATGGCCGGCTGCTGGTGCGGCAGCGCGCATCGCGCGCGTGGCGGCACTGTGGCTCTTGCGCTCAACCTTCCAGCGCAGCGAGTACCTCGGCATGAAGCTGCTCGGCGCCGCTTTCAGTATTGAAGCGTGCAAAGATTTCCTCGCCGGAGAGCAGGCCGACCCGGACCGAGTGGCAATACGATCCGAAGTTTTCGCCTGCATTGAAGGGATCGCTGATGACGGAGATGTGGTTGAGGCGGACCCGGGTGCTGCCAAACTTGATGAACATCTGCAATCTCCTGTGTGAGCGCCCAGTTTCCCACTTTGTCGGGCAGCGCAGAAGCCGGCCTCACGCATCCGTCGACCCAGCACGTACACTGCCGTCCCCTGAAGCCGAGCCCGCCCGATGTCCGATCCGATCCGTCTCGATAAATGCGTGGCCGCGCGGTTTGGCTGCTCGCGTGGAGAGGCGCAGCAATACATCGAGGGCGGCTGGGTCAGTGTGGACGGGGTCGTGGTCGAAGAGCCGCAAGCCTTGGCGACCGCGGCGCAGGTGACGCTGGCGGAAAACGCCGTGCTCGAACCTGCCGAGCCTGCCACGCTGCTGCTGCACAAACCGGCAGGCATGAGCGCCGAGGCGGCGCTGGCACTGGCCACCGTGGAAACGCGCAGCGCCCTGGACCAGCTCGAGATGCGTGTGCTCAAGCGGCACTTCCTGCGTCTGCACGCGCCGCTGCCGTTGGAGGACGCGGCGAGCGGTTTGCTGGTACTGAGCCAGGATGGCCGCGTCCTGCGCAGGCTCAGCGCCGACGCCACCTCCATCGAACAGGAATTCCTGGTGGAGGTGCGCGGGGAGCTGCGCCCATATGGCATGGCGCGGCTTGCGCATGGCTTGGTGTATCAGCAGCGCAGCCTGTCGCCGTGCAAGGTGAGCTGGCAGAACGAGGAGCGTCTGCGCTTTGCGATCAAGCACGTGCAACCCGGCCAGCTGCATTACATGTGCGGTGAGGTCGGGCTGGAGGTGGTCAGCATCCGGCGCCTGCGCGTGGGCCGCGTGTCGCTGGGCAAGCTGGCCATCGGCCAATGGCGCTATCTGCCGACAGGCGAGCGTTTCTGACGGGCAGCACGTGTTGGATGCGCGTGGCTGCCATGCGGCGGCATGCCGCTGCTGCCGACATGTATGCAGCAAGCATTGCGTAACCGCACCATGGCGGTGTCACTGCCCGGCGCCGTTGTTCAGGCCATTGCGGCATTGATGCGCTGTCAGGCCCGCACGTAAAACGTAGCGACCGTGCCGGGCAATAGCGACGCGCGTCGGCCGAGTCTTGCGCGCTCGGCAATGCACTGCGATTGCGCGGTGAGCGCAAGCTGCGTTGCGCATCCCGATGCCGAGGTCGCCTGGTTCGTGGCTTACTTCTTGTTGCGTTTTTTCTTGGCGCGCGTCACCAGCCAGAACACAACGGCAATCACGCCGATGACCAGAATGATGAAGGCCGGTGACAGAAACGAATTGTCGCCCATGGGAATTTCCTGAAAATCTTCGCAGCCGAGTGCTGCACTGACGTCAGCCTAGCGAGCGGCCTGCTTGATGGCGTGAAATACGCTGCATCGGCCGCGCGCAACCGCGCCGCGTCGCCTGGCCCCGCAAGCGCGCGCGACGGCTGCAAGCGCGCTCGCGTGCATCTGCCTGCCGACGCAGCGGCTGCAATACAGGCGCGACTGAGCACGTGTTCGCCTGCCGGCGGCAAGCTGACAGGTCTGCAGCCGGAAGCGCAGGAACAGCAGCGACCAGCCACCTGCTAGGGAGAGGCTGGCAAACCAATGCATCCGACGGCGTCGCGCAAGCTCAGCCAAGGCGGATATCGGCACGGATCCAGCTGCAGGTTCGGGAATCTCGTCACGTCCGCTGGAGCGCAGGCGCAGTGGTCGCATGCCTATCAGATGGTTCGACGGCGCACTCGAGCGAGCCGCTGTGCGTGCGCACGACTGACTTCTTCGCCTGAAAGGCGCGCGCATCCATGCTGGGGGACGACCAACCACGACCCAGGCGCCGGCGATGTTCCGGCGGGGGGCGTGCTCAGCGCCTCGCGAGTTGAACGGCCCAACAGGCCTCGCGTCCGGTGGCTGCAGTTTAAATGGGGCGTGCGGCACGTAAATCGGGACTGCGCCGACAGCGTGTCGGGTCAACCCCGACGATCGTCAAGCCGTCGGGCTGCGCTCGTCCCCGAGCGCAGCCGTGTCAGGTCAGGGGAAGGTCGCGCTGCAGCGGAAGCCGGCGCAGTCGATCTGCACCGTACTGCCGCCACTGCAGGCGGCGGTGAAACGCGTGGCGCTGTGTGCCTGCACCGTGCCGCAATTCAGGCCGCTGCTGATGCCCTGGGCGCGTGTGCTGGCCGATTCGGTGGACATCGCCGGGCCTGCGGGCGCAACCGTGGCTGCGACCTTGCTGGCCGGTGCTGCTGTGCCGGCCAGCGCAGGCGGGGCGACCTCGCCTGCCAGCGGCAGCGTGACGGCTTCGCCGGGTGTACTTTCGGTGCCGGAGGCGGTTGCCGCGACGTGTGCGTTGTCGCCCTGTAACGGCTGGCCGCGGTCCTCGCGGTGGCGGTCGAAGCTCAGCGTCTGTCCGAATACCAGCTGGATCCAGCTCGGGTAGGTGTAGCCGGTGCCCTTGCTGTGATCGACGATGGCGCCGATCGCGCCGCCGATCAGGATGTTGCCCCAGATCCCGATGTTGGCGCGCGAGATGGAACGACCGGCGGCCTTGCGCTGACCGGGCAGCACGCAGCTGACTTCCAGGTCGCGCGAGGACCGGCGTACCTGCACGGTCTGCCCGGACTTCAGGGTGAACCGACCCTTGTCGTTGCTGAGGGCGCAGTCGGCGCCAGCGATGAGGTGCCCATCGGCGGTCTTGGTATCCACTCGGATGGGCTGGGTCGCGTCGTTCATGACCGTCGCGCAACCGCTCAACGCAGCCATGGCCATGGCTGCGGTCACTAGGTGTTTCATGTTGTCCCCTGGCGTAAGGCATGGTCGGGCCAGGCGGGCATGGCGCCGCGTCCCTGGCACAACCGTGTCGTGGTCAATCCCCGTTGCCGACGCATCGCGTCGGCCGCCACTTCATACCGGGATTGTGGGTCGCCGTCCAGTCGCGACCCTCTACGTCAGGCGACCGGAGTGGGAAGTATCCGGTGCTTGGCCATCACGCTGCGGATCGCGCTCAGCAATTGCTCGGGGGTATAGGGCTTTTCGAGGAACGCCACGCCATCCGGCAGGATCTCTTCCACATACTCCACCGCCAGCCCGGAGGTGAGCAGCACGGGCAGGTTGTAGGGGGCGTGCGCAGTCTTGAGCGCCAGATCCACGCCGGTCAGGCCACCCGGGAAATGGATGTCGGAAAACAGCACATCGACGCGCGGATCGCTTTCGATCAGGGCCAGGGCCTCTTCGACCGAGCCGGCGCTGCGGCAGGTAAAACCATAGCTTTCCAGCACAAGGCAGCTGAGTTGTCGGGTGCCATCGCCATCTTCGACGACGAATACAACTGGCCGTTCCTTGTTCTGTGACATGAGCACGTCTCGTAAGGCAGGCCACATTCTCAGCGATGCGGCAGTGAACCCTCTGTCAACGCAGACGGAGCCGTACGGTTACCAGCCGAACGGGCCAGGACCATAGCCGCCGGGGCCGTAGCGCGGCCCGAACAGCGGGCCTTCGCCGCGCCCGACACTGATGCTGACGCCGATCTGATGCGCCTTGCCGTCATCGTCGTAATAGGTCTTGCAGGAGTTCAGGTTGACCGCCTGCCAGTTGCTGTTGCCGCCGCGGTTGGAGTAGCCCATGCCGGTTTCGACCGCGCCATGCAGCTTGCCCTGGCATTGTTCGGCGCGTTCGGCCGCAAGCGAGGCCGCGCTGGGGCGGGTCAGCGCAGGCTTGGGGCCGCTCTTGTCGCCGTAGAAGGTGCCCGGCGGGTCGGTGCTGTACGCGGGGTCGGAGCGGTACTGCACCGGGGCTTGCGGAACGCTCAGGTCCAGCGACTGCGCCGACCCTGGCTCGGCGCTGCGCTCGCCGGCCTGGGCGAGCGCGCTGCCGGCGGCAAACAGAGTGGCCAGGAGAAGCAGGCTGCGTTTCATCGGATGGACTCTACCAGGAGGGACTGACAGCGCGTGCCAGATCGTCTTGTGAAACTAGCAACGGCTGATTGAATGCGCGCTGTCGATCGCGCGGTTTTTCATGCCGGCGCCGTCACCGCGATGGCACACGCTGCTGCATCAGCCCTGCTCGCGCACGATCTCGATCAATTGCGCCCCGTAGCGGGCGAGTTTGCCGCCGCCGATACCGCCGACACGCGAGAGTGCGTCGATGCTGGTGGGCCGCTGTTCGGCGATATTGCGCAGCGTGCTGTCGTGGAAGATCACGAAGGCCGGCACGTTCTGCTCCTTGGCCAGCTCCGCGCGCAGGCCGCGCAGGGCGTTGAACAGCACCAGGTCCTGCGGCTGCACCGGCAGGCCGGTGCGTTGCGCGCTGCGCTCGCGCCCGGCAGCCGGGTTCTCGCGGCGCATCATCACCTGGCGCTCGCCCTTGAGCACCTGGCGGCTGGCGTCGGTCAGGCGCAGGCCGCCGTGGCCTTCGCTGTCGACCTCCAGCAGGCTGGCCGCCACCAGCTGGCGGAACACCCCGCGCCAGGTGCGCTCGTCCAGGTCGCGGCCGATGCCGTAGGTGCTCAGCTGGTCGTGGCCGAGCTGCTTGATGCGCTCGTTCTCGCTGCCGCGCAGGATGTCGATCAGGTGGCCGACACCGAAGCGTTGCCCGCTGCGGTACACGCAGCTGAGCGCCTTCTGCGAGGCCACGGTGGCATCCCAGGCGGCAGCAGGCGTCAGGCAGTTGTCGCAGTTGCCGCAGGGTTTGGGATAGGTCTCGCCGAAGCCGGCCAGCAGCACCTGGCGGCGGCATTGCATCGATTCGCAGTAGCCGAGCAGGTGATCGAGCTTGGCGCGCTCCAGCCGCTTGCGCTCCTCGGCCGCTTCGCCCTGTTCGATCATCTGCTTGAGCAGCACCACATCGCCCAGGCCGTAGCAAAGCCAGGCCTCGGCCGGGTCGCCATCGCGGCCGGCGCGGCCGGTCTCCTGGTAGTAGCCTTCCAGCGACTTGGGCAGATCCACATGCGCCACGAAGCGCACGTCCGGCTTGTCGATGCCCATGCCGAAGGCGATCGTGGCGGCCATGATGATGCCGTCCTCGCGCAGGAAGCGGCGCTGGTTTTCCGCACGCACCTCGGCCGGCAGGCCGGCGTGGTAGGGCAGGGCGTTGAAGCCCTGCGAGCACAGATACTGCGCGGTCTCTTCCACCTTGCGCCGCGACATCGCGTAGACGATGCCGGCCGAGCCGCGGTGACGGCCCAGGAACTCCTGCAGCTGCTTGCGCGCGTTGTCCTTCTGCACCACGGTGTAGCGGATGTTGGGGCGGTCGAAGGAGCTGACGAAGTGGCGTGCGTCGACCAGATCCAGGCGTTCGGCGATCTCGCGCTGGGTCGGCGGATCGGCGGTGGCGGTCAAGGCCATGCGCGGGATATGCGGCCAGCGTTCGTGCAAGACGGTGAGCTGGCGGTACTCGGGGCGGAAATCGTGGCCCCATTGCGAGACGCAATGCGCCTCGTCGATGGCAAACAGCGCGATGCGGCTGCGTTCCAGCAGGGACAGGAAGCGCTGGGTCAGCAGACGCTCCGGCGCGACGTAGAGCAGGTCAAGGTCGCCGGACAGCAACGCACGTTCGACCCGCTGGGCGTTTTCCGCGTCCAGCGTGGAATTGAGGAATTCGGCGCGCACGCCGAGCTGGCGCAAGGCCTCGACCTGATCCTGCATCAGTGCGATCAGCGGCGAGACCACAATGCCGATACCGTCGCGCAACAGCGCCGGCACCTGGTAGCACAGCGACTTGCCGCCGCCGGTGGGCATCAGCACCAGGGCATCGTTGCCTGCCGCGACGTGTTCGACAATGGCTTGCTGTGGGCCGCGGAAGTCGTCGTAACCGAAGACGCGGCTGAGCAGTTCGTGGGCGGGGGAAGACATCCGCCTAGGATACCGCGCGGGTCAAGCCCTGGCCGGTGTCAGGCGGGCGGTGTTGCGCGACGGTGCGTCGGGGATTGCCGCGATGTGAATGCCGGGGGACATGTTTCGCGACGCGGAGAGGGCCGCAACCCGCCGAGTCAGGGGCGCGCCGAAGGCGCGGGGTGTGGCCGGCGATGGAGCAGGGGCCCAAGGTTTCGGCGCAGCGAAACCTTGGGCACACCCGCAGGGGCGAGGCCCAGGGGTTACTGCAGCAGCGAGCGCAGCATCCAGGCGTACTTCTCGTGGGTCTGCAGGCGCTGGGTCAGCAGGTCCACGGTCGGGTCGTCGCCGGCGTCGTCGGCGGTGCCCAGCACCTTGCGCGCGGTGCGGCAGACCGCTTCGTTGCCGCTGACCAGCTGGCGCACCATTTCACGCCAGTCGGCACTGTCGCTCAGCCCCTGTTCTTCAGGGATCGAGGTCAGGGCGACGAACTCGCTGTAGGAGCCCGGTGCGTTGTAGCCCAGGGCGCGGATGCGCTCGGCCACTTCGTCCAGCGCCGCCCACTGCTCGGTGTACTGGGTCTCGAACATGGTGTGCAGCGAGTTGAACATCGACCCGGTGACATTCCAGTGGAAGTTGTGGGTCTTCAGGTACAGGGTGAAGGCGTCAGCCATGTAGCGGGCCAGACCGTCGGAGATCTGCTTGCGATCACCGTCCTTGATCCCGATATCGATGTGTGGTGCCGATGCTGCGGCGACCGGCAGTGCGTCCAATGCTTCATTGATGACGACGGGCTTGTTGGCGTTCTTTTTCTTGGACATGGGAATGGTCCTCCTGAGGAAACAGATATCGGGTCACAATAGACAGGCTAAAGGATCTGCTGTCATTCAATCTTTCACATTTTTCGATCAATGAGCGCTATCGACACCGACCTTGCCAACACCTTGCGTGAGCGCCGCCGCGCCGTCGATGGCGCGATGAGCCGCGACCGTGGCCGGTTGCTCGGTCTATGGTCGCGCTGGCAGGGCAAGCCCGGCAACCCGCAGGTGCGCGAGGCCTTCGAGCAGGCGCTGGCGGCTTCGCAGGCGCAACGCCAGGCGCGTGCCGAGCAGCAGCCGGCCATCACGCTGGACGAGCAACTGCCGATCGCGCGCGAGGCCGAGCGCATCATCGCGCTGATCCGCGACCATCAGGTCGTCGTCATCGCCGGCGAGACCGGCTCGGGCAAGACCACCCAGCTGCCCAAGCTGTGTCTGGCGGCCGGGCGCGGCGCGGCCGGCATGATCGGCTGCACCCAGCCACGCCGGATCGCCGCGCGGGCGGTGGCCGCGCGCGTGGCCGAGGAGCTGAAGACGCCGCTGGGCACCACGGTGGGTTTCCAGGTGCGCTTTACCGACCGGGTCGGCGAGCAGTCGCGGATCAAGTTCATGACCGACGGCATCCTGCTGGCCGAGATCGCCAGCGACCGCTGGTTGTCGGCCTACGACACCATCATCGTGGACGAGGCGCACGAGCGCAGCCTCAACATCGATTTTTTGCTCGGCTATCTCAAGCAGCTGCTGCACAAGCGCTCCGATCTGAAGTTGATCGTCACCTCGGCCACCATCGACACCGAGCGCTTCGCCCGGCATTTCGACAACGCGCCGGTGATCGACGTGGAAGGCCGGACCTTCCCGGTCGAGGTGCGCTACCGGCCCCTCGAAGGCGAGGCCGACGACGGCGACGGCGAGCGTGGCAATGGCCGCGATGGCGAGCGCACCGTCAACGATGCGATCGTGGCGGCGATCGACGAGATCACCCGCATCGATCCGCGTGGCGACGTGCTGATGTTCCTGCCCGGCGAGCGCGAGATCCGCGATGCGCACCAGGCGCTGGAACGGCGCAAGTACCGCGAAACCGAAGTGGTGCCGCTGTACGCGCGGCTGTCGGCGGCCGACCAGGACCGCGTGTTCAACCCGGGGCCGCGCCGGCGCCTGGTGCTGGCCACCAACGTGGCCGAAACCTCGCTGACGGTGCCGCGCATCCGTTATGTGGTGGATCCGGGCTTTGCGCGGATCAAGCGCTACAGCCCGCGCCAGAAGCTGGACCGCCTGCATATCGAGCCGATCTCGCAGGCCAGCGCCAACCAGCGCATGGGCCGCTGCGGCCGCATTGCCGAAGGCATCTGCTACCGCCTGTATGCCGAAGCGGATTTTGCCGCGCGGCCGGCATTCACCGACCCGGAAATCCGCCGCTCGTCCTTGTCGGGCGTGATCCTGCGCATGCTGCAACTGGGGCTGGGGCGGATCGAGGAGTTCCCGTTCCTGGAAGCGCCGGACGAACGCGCAGTCGCTGACGGCTGGCAGCAGTTGCTGGAGCTGGGCGCGATCGATGCCAATCGGCGCCTCACCGCCATCGGCCGGCAGATGGCGCGCCTGCCGGTGGACGTCAAGCTGGCGCGCATGCTGGTGGCTGCGCAACAGCACGGCTGCCTGCGCGAGATGATCATCATCGCCGCGTTCCTGGGTATCCAGGATCCGCGCGAGCGCCCGCCCGAAGCACGCGAGGCGGCCGACAACGCGCATGCGCTGTTTGCCGATGCACGCTCTGAATTCGTCGGCATCCTGCGGTTGTGGGAGGCGTACCGGCAGGTGCACGAGGATCTCACCCAGTCCAAGTTGCGCGATTGGTGCAACCGGCATTTCCTCGGGTTCCTGCGCATGCGCGAATGGCGTGAGCTGCATCGGCAGCTGCGCCTGTTGTGCGAGGAGCTGGGGTGGAGCGAGGAGCCGGCCGCTGCGATGCTGGCGCCATTGCTGGCAGGTGCCAGCGCGCCTGCGCGCGAGGACGGGCACAACGCCAACCGGCCGACGCGCGGGCAGTTGCATCGCGCTGCGCGGCTGGCGCGTGAAGGCAAGCCGGATCCAAATGCGCCACCTGCGCAAGCCACGTCCGCCGCAGCCGGCAAGCAGGCCGACGTTGCCGAGGCCTCGGCACGCATCAGCGAGCGCGAACGCGCGGCGGCGTATCAGGCCCTGCATCGTGCGCTGTTGGCCGGCCTGCCCACGCAGATCGGCCATCGCACCGAAAAAGGCGATTTTCTCGCCGCGCGGCAGCGCCGGTTCGTGCCGTTTCCCGGCTCGGCACTGGCACGCAAGCCGCCGCCGTGGATGCTGGCCGCCACGCTGCTGGATACGCAAAAAGTCTGGGGCATGACCAATGCCGCGATCGAGCCGGACTGGGCGATCGCCGAGCTGGGGCATCTGCTGGCACGCAAGCATTTCGACCCGCATTGGTCGCGTGCGCAGGGGCAGGTGGTGGCATCCGAGCAGATCAGCCTGTTCGGCCTGGTGCTGGCGCCGAAAAAGCCGGTCCACTTCGGCAAGATCGATCCGGCCGGCGCACACGACCTGTTCGTGCGCCAGGGCCTGGTCACCGGCGAGATCAATACGCGTGCGGCGTTCATCGCCGACAACCTCAAGGTGCTGGAGCAGGCGCGCGAGGAAGAAGCCAAGCTGCGTCGTGCCGGCATCGTCGCCGACGAAGACTGGCAGGCGCGCTGGTATCTGGATCGCATCCCGGCCGAGCTGCACTCGGCCAGCGGGCTGGATGCATGGTGGAAGACCCTGCCGCCGGACAAGCGCCGCAGCCTGCACTGGACGTTGAACGACCTGTTGCCCGGCGAAGGCAGCGAGGCCGACCGGTTTCCGAAGTATTTCCCGCTGGGCGATGCGCGGCTGCCGTTGCATTACCGCTTCGAGCCGGGCGCCATCGATGACGGGGTGACGCTGGATGTGCCGCTGCACCTGCTCAATGCGCTGGATCCGGCGCGGCTGTCGTGGCTGGCGCCGGGCTTCGTCGCCGACAAGGCATCGGCCCTGATCCGCAGCCTGCCCAAGGCGCAGCGGCGCAACTATGTGCCGGCGCCGGATTTCGGGCGCGCGTTCTACGAGGCTTACAGCATCGCCTCGGCCGACGCTATCCGTGGCGAGCTGGCGCGCTTCCTGACCAAGGCCACCGGCACGCAGGTGGCGGCGCTGGATTTCGACGAAGAGTCGCTGGACACGCATCTGCTGATGAACCTGCGCCTGCGCGATGACGACGGCAAGGTACTGGCCGAGTCGCGCGACCTGGACGGATTGCGCGCACGCTTTGGCGAGCGTGCCGGCCAGGCCTTCGCCGCACGTGCGGGGCGCGCGCTGGCGGCCGAGGGCTTGCGCGATTTTCCATCCACGCCGATTCCCGAACAGGTGGCCGGCGAGGCCGGCGTGCCGGCGTATCCGGCGCTGGTGGACCAGGGCGAAGACGCGGCGCTGCGCATTTTCGCCGACCGCAACGAAGCGGTGCAGGCGCATCCGCGCGGCGTGCGCCGGCTGCTGGAAATCGCGCTGGCCGACAAGATCAAGCAGGCGCGCAAGCAACTGCCGGTGTCGCCCAAGACCGGCCTGCTGTACGCGGCGATCGAATCGCAGGAGCGTCTGCGCGGCGATCTGGTCGATGCCGCGCTCAACGCGGTGCTGGCCGATGGCCTGGGCGCGATACGCGACCCCGGTGCCTTTGCGCAGCGCCGCGACGAGGCCGGCAAGCGCCTGTTCGGCGAGGCGATGGAACGGCTGACGCTGGCCGAAAGCATCCTTGGCGCCGTGGCCGAACTCAAGCCGCTGCTGGAGGCGCCGTTGATGGGCTGGGCGCGCGGCAACCTGGACGATATGGAACAGCAGCTGCGCGCGCTGGTGCATGCCGGCTTCCTGCGCGAAACACCGGCCGAGGCACTGGCCAGTTATCCGCGCTATCTCAAGGCGATGATCCTGCGGACCGAGCGTGCCAAACGCGATCCGGCCCGCGACCAGGCGCGCATGCTCGAACTCAAGCCGTTCGTGGATGCATTGGACCAGGCGGCCGCGCGTGGGTTGCAGCAACGTGATGAATGGCAGTCGCTGCGCTGGGATCTGGAGGAATTGCGCGTGTCGGTGTTTGCGCAGGAACTGGGGGCCAAATCGGGCGTGTCGGCGAAGAAGTTGTCGCAGCGGGTGGCGGCGTTGCGCAACTGAGTGGTGCTGGCGCTGGTGACGACGGCTTGCCGTCATCACCAGCGCGCTGCATCAGCGCAGGTCCTGCCATCAACGGGTTGCTCATGCCGCGCGCTGCGCTTGAAGCCACCAACGAAACATAGCGGCCAGTGGCCGGCTGGGCATGGACGGCGCGCCCGGAACCGGCGTGTACGAGGTGTACGTGCCGATTCCGAGCACGGGCCGCGCTCGCCTGGCTGTGAGCGCAGCCGTTTTGGCAGCCGCTGCTAGAACTTCATGTGCAGGCTCGCCATATAGCGGCGCCCACTCCTGTAGCGACCGGCCAGGTGGTCGGTGTCGCCGAGATACTGCAGGTATTGCTCGTCCAGCAGGTTCTGCGCGTCGATCTGCAACGACCAGTTCGGACTGAACGCATAGCCGATGCTTGCGCCGAGTTCGGCATAGTCATCCACGCTTGCCGGCGCGGCGCCGGCCACGTAACCGCCGGCCAGGTAGCTGTCGCGCCAGTTGTAGGTCAGCCGCGCGTTGAGCGGGCCCTTTTCGTAGTACGGGCTGACTGCCACGCTGTTGCGCGACTGGTAGGGCAGCGCGTCGCCGGTGTTGTTCTGCCCATTGGCGTAGGTGTAGTTGGCGGTCAGGCCAAAGCCGCTGTCGCCGAACGGCTGCTGGAATGCGATGTTGAAGCCCTTGACCTTGCCATCGCCGGCGTTGCGTGGCCGCTGGATGCTGTAATCGCAGTAGCCATCGGCGGTGCAACCGTTGCTGCCGAGCAACTGCGCCCAGCTTTGCGGCGCGGTATCGCGTAGCGCGTTGTACTGGCGTTCCACGCTGGCGCTGGTATCGATGTAGTTGTCGATCTTCTTGTAGAACACCGACCAGGCCACCACCGATTGCTGCGCGAAGTAGTACTCGGCCGACAGGTTGAAATTCCACGATTCGTAGGGCGACAACTCCGCGTTGCCGCCGCTGCCGGTCAAGGTGGTGTCGTTGAGGAAGGTGTTGTTGACCATCTGGTTGTACGGCGCCCAGGCGATCACCTTGGCCGCGGCAAACCGGAACACCCAATCGTCGGCAGCCTCGTAGGCCAGCGTGAGCGAGGGCAGCAGGAAATCCTCCTTGCGCGTGCGGGTCTGCCACAGGCTGTCGGCGTTCTGCAGGGTGGGCGTGCCGCTGTAGACGAAGCCGCTGCCCTCGGTTTTTGAATCGACATAACGCAGCCCGAGATTGCCGCGCAGGCCGCCGCCGGAGAAATTCAGCTGGGCATAGGCGGCGTTATTGGTCTGCTGCAGCGCCCAGGTGTTGTTGAGGTAGCTGGCCGGGTCCGGCGCGCCGTAGTCGACCGGGCTGTTGCGGATCCAGTCCAGCACATTGTTGCGGCCTGCCTGCACATGCCGGCCGTGGTCGGGATGGAACTCCTGCAGGTCGGTGAGCCCGATGGTGCCCACATCGGCCAGCGTGCCTGGCGTCACGCCGCCATAGACGTTGAGCTCGAAGCGCTCCTCGTGCTTGCCATGACGCACGCCCAGCAGCAATTGATTGAACACGCTGTCGAACTGCAGATTCAGATCGAGTTGGCCATAGGTGTCCTTGCTTTCAGTGGAAAAGATGCCGTTATTGCCGAACCAGCCGCCGGCCGAGCCCCAGTTGGCCGGATCGCGCGCACGCGCCGGGTCGTCGAAGCGGATACCGCGCCGCGTGTCCCAGCTGAAGCCGCCGTTGTAGAACGGCTCGATGAAGTACTGCGACAGATCCTTGTTCTCGGATCTGCTTTGGCCCACCTGCCCATTCACTCCCCAGCCATCGCCGCGAAACGCGCCGCGCAGGTCCAGGCCCTTGGTGGTGACTTCCGATTCGCGCACGTTGTTGTCGTAGATCACGGTGCCGCCGAGCGGGTCGGCATTGGCGCCGGAATGCCCGCTGGTCACCACGCCGTTGCGCAGGCCGCCGAGTTGATCCACTGCCGCCACCGTGCCGGCATTCCAGGTCAGGAAGCTGTACATCGACTGGTTGTAGTTGTCGAAGTTCTCGTTGATGTACAGGCCGCTGAGGTTGAATTCCAGCGCCTCGCTGGGCTTGAGCTGCAGGTTGACCACGGCGCTGTCGCGCTCGCGATCCTGCTGGAACCAGGCCGCGTTGATCGAGTTGGGCACGTCCGCATCGGCGGGCACGCCGCCTGCGGCATTGGCAAATGTGCTGGCGGGTGCATAGCCGAACACTTCCATGCCGCGGCGATCGACACGCTCTTCGTAATGCTGCGCCGATACCGCGATGCCGAAGGTGTCGGCCGCGTTTTTCCAGCTATACAGCAGCGCGGCATTCGGTTTTCCTTCGCTGGGCTGTGCGCTGTAGCTGTAGCCGACGGAGGCGGCTACCTCGTTGACGTCCAGGTCCAGCGGCTGCCGGGTGTGCATCAGCACCGTGCCACCCAGGCTGCCCTCGGTCAGGCGTGCTTCGGAGGATTTAAGGATTTCCGCACGGCCCAGGATCTGCGGCGCCAGCAAGGTGTAGTCGAATCCGCGGCTGGGCTGCTCGCCGTAGAGCCAGATCGCCTGCGCCACCGGGTGGCCGTCCAGGAAGGACAGATTGAGGCTGGGGTCGGTGCCGTCGATGCTGACCCGCTCGCCCTGGCCAAAGCGCCGGTCCAGGGTGACGCCGGGAATCTGCGACAGCGCCTCGGCCACGTTGGTGCTTGGAAACTTGCCGATGTCTTCGGCGGTGATCGCTTCGGAAATGCCGGCGTTGTTGCGTTTGGTATCGAGCGATTTTTCCAGGCTGGCACGGATCCCGACCACCTGCACGGCATCCAGGTCGGTGGCCTGGCGGTCGACCGTGTCCTGGGCTTGCGCAGTGAATGCCAGCGACAACGCGATCGCGCTGGGCAGCAGGGTGATGCTGTATTTCATGATGTCTCTCCTCATCACGCACAGGGAAGGACGGCGGGCTGCTGCTCGCCGGATGCGGGGTCTTGCAGACGCGCGCTCGGGACCGAGCGCGTGGTGGATCGCTTACGACAGGTCAGCGTGGTGTTGCAGATACCAGTTGGCCGCGCCAAGCACGCCCAGTTGCCCGTGCTCGACCAGCTTGACCGGGATGCGTTCGAGCACCGCGCGCATGCGGCCCTTGGCCAGAAAGCGTTCGCGGAAAGCGCTGTTCTGCAGGAACGGCCCGATCGTCGGCAAGAAGCCGCCGGCCAGATAGATGCCACCGGCCGCGCCGTAGGCCAGCGCCATGTCACCGACCGCGCTGCCCAGCACGGCGCAGAAGATCTGCAGGCACTCGCGTGCCAGCGCATCGTCTTCGTGCAGCGCGGCGTGCGTGATCGCGGCCGGCAGCCGATGGCGCGGGGTGGCGCCATGCAGTTCGCACGCGGCGTTGTACAGGTGCAGCAGGCCGGGCCCGGACAGCACATGCTCGAGTGGCAGATAGCGCTCGCCACGCAGCAGGATCCGCAGCACCTGCAGTTCCATCTCGTCGTTGCTGGCCAGGGCGACCTGGCCGGCTTCGGTGGCGAGCACGATCGGCCGCGGCCTGGCGTCGATCCAGACCGCCGCACCCAGCCCGGTGCCGGGGCCGACCACCAGGATCGGGCCGGTGGCGCGCGCATGCCGCGGGGTCGGCCCGCTCAGTTGCAGCGCGGCGCGTTGCTCCATCAAGGGGGCGGCGTAGGCCACCGCTTCGAAATCGTTGACCAGGTGCACGCTGGGCACGGCGAGCGCGGCGCGCATGCGGCCAGGCGAAATCGTCCACGGCAGGTTGTTGCTGATGAAGCTGCCATCGTCCAGTGCGACCCCGGCACTGGCGATCACCACGGCTTCGACATCGCGTCCGGTCTGCAGGAAGTCGGCAAGGATGGCGTCCAGACTGGCGTGTTCGGCGCAGCGGTAGGTGCGGTAATGCGCCAGCTCGGCTGCAGCGTTGTCCGCCTGCGCGATGTGGCCGACCCGCACATGCGTACCACCGACGTCGGCCGCGATGAAGCCGGTGGCAACCGGTGTGGTGGGCAGGCCGGTAGCGAGAGCAGAACGCGAAGTCGCAGCCACGTGCAGTCCTTTGGGTTCGTCCGGTCGGCCAATGCAACCGGCGAGTAGGGCCTGTGTAGGAGTTGGTGACAACGATGTCAATGGTTCAGTCGGGTTGGATCGATCTTGCTGGCAGGCTCAAGTGCGGGATCGCCCGATTCAGCGCTGTCTGAGCAGAGGTGATTGCGCAGTGCGGAAGGCGCGCATCGGCCACTGCTGGCCTGCGACGGTGGCGCTTGTCGCCATCCGGGGACTGGACCATCGTGACATCGACATCGACATCGACATTCGATACCGACAGCCTGGTTGTCAGCTGTCGGCGGAGTCGCCCAGTCGGCGCGCGGCTGCCGTAGAGGCAGCGCCCGGCAAGGTGCTGCAGGCCGCGCCGTCGGTGGGTGGCGCCTGCGTCGGGTACTGCTGCTTGCCGAGCACATAGGTCTGGCTGGTGGCGACGAAGCCGTCCGCGTAGGTGGCCTCGATGAAGTACGCGCTCCAGCCGGCCTCGGGCATCCGTACCGGTACCAACACGGTGTTGCCGCGTGCAGGCGTGATCGGCGTGGCGCTGTAGCGAATGCCGCAGGCATGGCGGAAGTCGCGCGCCACCGGGTTGCTCGCCTGCCACAGGCGCAACTGCGCAGGGCGCTCGGAGGAGTGGAAGCGGAGCTGCGGGTGTTCGCCTGCGCGCAGCGAATCGCGCACCTTTGGCAGCGCGCGTTGCTGCTGCAGCCGGGTCACGAAGGGCACCAGGCTGTCGACGATGAAGGCGCGGATGCCGTTATGCGCGCTGTTGGGCACCATGCGCAGCGCCTTGCTGCCGGGCAGCGCGTTGTAGAAGAACTGCGTGTTGTCCGGCAGGAAAAAATCGTCGCCACTGGCATTGACGATGTACTTGGGCACGGCCAGGCGTTTGCGCTGCGGCGTGTGCAGATAATGCAGCGGGTCCTGCAGTTGCACCAGTTGCGCAAAGGCCGGCGTGTGCAGCTGCGAGGTGATGCCCTGCCTGGCGTAGGCATTGAATGCGATCGGCCAGTTGCCGCCATAGCTCCGGTACATGTGCTCGAGCACTGCCGGCATGTTGAGGATGTCGATCACCAGCGGCACCACGGCCTCCACGCGCGCGTCGGCGATGGTGGCATGCCAGCTCGCCCAGCCACGCTTGGAGGCGCCGGCAAGGATGAAGCGATGAATCTGCAACGGTGCCAACTCGCGTTCGGCCAGGCTCATGGTGCGCGCGATGGCGGCGGCCATCGGCACATGCAGCGGCAGGGTCTTGCGTTGCTGCGGCGATGCCAGAAACAGCGACCAGCTGTAGGCGACGCTGTCGTCTTCGCGGCGCGGCGTGCCGTCGTTGCGATAGGTCAGCGCCTGGCTGGGGATATCGCCCAGCGCGATCACCACGGTGCGGCTGCGCTTTGCCAGCGCCGCCAGGGCCTCGGGTGGCAATTCGCTGGGCGGCTGCGGCGCGCCGCCATCGGCTGGATGACGGGTGCCATTGGTGGAGAGCAACAGTGCACGCGTCGGCAGCGCATCCGTGGGGACATAGATCGCGACATCGTGTTGCCAGCTGGCCGGCTGCACCAGTGCCCCGGGCGACCATTGCTGCGAGGTCAGCAGGTAATCGCGCCGCTCGACGCCGGCCACCGTGCGGGTGGCCACACGCCGGTAGACCAGCGGCTGGCGTTCGATGGCATCGTGATAGCACACCAGCGCCTGGTCGATGCCGACCTCGGGTGCGTCGGCGCACTGCTGCGCTGACAGGGCGGCTGCAGGGGCCGCGCCTGCAGGCGCAGCACCTGCAAACCAGCCCAGCGACGCCAGCAACACCAGGCTGCAACGTGTCATCGACCGCATGCGTGTTCTCCCAGCGGCGTGGGTGCGCCAGCCCGCTGGCGGGCCGCGCGGTGCCCGGTCGGGCTTACTTGATCCGGCGGACCTTGGCCTGGGTGTTGTAGCCCTCGATCTGCAGATACCACACGCCGACCAGACCCGGCTTGATCTTGACCTTGGGCGCGGTCTTGCGCACGCCCGACAACGTGGCGGCGTCGGTCTGCTCCCAGTCCTGGCCATTGGCGAGCGTGTAGACGCGCCCGGTCGAAAAACCCTTGAACTCGCCAACGATGTTGCTCTCGATCGGCTCCTTGCTGCCGAAATCGAAGAAGCCGCGGTTCTTGACGATCACTTCCTGGCGGCCGGCTTCCTTGGCCTGTTCGACCACGACCGCAGCTTCCTTGGCGACCTTGCCCTGCAGCCAGTCGTTGAGCGCGGCCAGTTCGCCGGCATCGAGCTTGTCCAGGCCGGCGGCCTTGAACTGTTCGGCGCTCATCTGCGACTGCAGGTCGCCCTGCACCGCGCGCTGTGCCAGGGCCGGGGTGGCGTTCAGGGCAAGGGTCAGGCAGACCAGCAAGGGAATGCGGCGCGCGAGCGACATGGAAGCCATCCAGAAGACGAAGAGGCAGCTAGTGTAGACGCTGGAGCGCAGCGTGCAGCCTGAGACCACAGGTGCTGATGTGTGCGGGACAGCCCCAAGCCGCCTCGCACAGCGTGGAGGCACCACCAGGGTGTGGGGGCGCTCCGCCACCGGCGATTTAAGATCTACGCGGGCACTTTCGCACGCTCGGGACGGCGGTAAACCAACTCCGGTGCCGGCGCTGCAGCTTCGCGTTCGGCGGTGGCGCGCACCTCGGCATGCCGCGGCGAGCGTTCGCAGACCGGGTCCAGCGTGGCGGCATCGCCACTGAGCGCCAGCGCCTGGCAGCGGCAGCCGCCCCAGTCGATCTCGCGCTTGGGGCAGCCCTGGCAGACCTCGGGCATCCAGGCGGTGCCGCGGAAGCGCACGAAGGCCTCGCCGTTGTTCCAGATGTCGGCCAGCGAACGCTCGCGCAGGTTGTCAAAGCGCATGCCGTCGATGGTTTCGGCCGCGTGGCAGGGCAGCACGTCGCCGCGCGGGGAGATGTTGACGAAGCGCTGGCCCCAGCCGCCCATGCACGGCTTGGGCTGGCGGGCGTAGTAATCGGGGGTGACGAAGTCGATCGCCAGGCGGTCGCCGAGCTCGCGGCGGGCGGTTTCCACCGCATCAATCGTGGCCATCAGCTGCGCGCGGCTGGGCATCAGCGCGGCGCGATTGCGCAGGCCCCAGCCGTAGTACTGGGTGTGCGCCACTTCGATGCGTTCGGCCTGCCACTCCAGCGCCAGCGCGATCATGCCGGGCACGCGCTCGGCGTTATGGCGATGCAAGACCGCGTTGAGCGTCAGCGGCAGGCCGCGCGCACGTACGGCGGCGGCAAACGCGCGCTTCTTCGCCAGGCTGTTGCGATAGCCGGCGATACGGTCGGCACCGGCCGGGTCGACATCCTGCACGCTCAGCTGCACATGCTCCAGTCCGGCCGCCTGCAGCTGGTCCAGCATCGGCTCGCCTCCGGCTACGCCGGAGGTGATCAGGTTGCTGTACAGCCCGAGCGCGCGTGCGTGCGCCACCAGCTCGGGCAAGTCCTTGCGCAGCATCGGTTCGCCACCGGAAAAATGCGCCTGCAGCACGCCCATGTCGGCAGCCTGCTGCAGCAGCGAGCGCCAGCCGGCAGTATCCATTTCCTCGCGCAGCGCCGCCAATGCGATCGGGTTGGAGCAATACGGGCAGGCCAACGGGCAGCGATGGGTCAGTTCCAGCAGCACCGACAGTGGTGGCGGGGCGATGGTCATAGCCGCAGCAGACGCTTTTGATGCAGCGTGTTGGTGAGTTCGATCACATCAACTTCGATATCGGCCGCGTCGGCATCGAATTCGCCCGCCAGTTCCTGCGCGATCTGCGCCAGCGAGCGCGCACCGTCGTAGCGCTGCGCCACCACCAGTGCGATCTCGTCCAGCTCGACCACCCGTTCCGGCGCCAGCAGCACCCATTGGTCGCGCGCGCGGTCGTGCTGCAGGCGCACGCCTGCGCGCAGGGCCGGCTGGCTGTCGCGGGTGATGCTGCTCACGCCGCGGCCCGGCTGGCGTCACGGTCGGGCACGAATGCCTCCGGCCACACGATGCCCGGGGCGACGTAGGCCACGTGCAATGCGTCCAGTTGCGCCCACAGCACCGAGCACTTGAAGTGCAGCGCGGCCTTGACCAGGCCCTGTTTCTCGACGGTATCGGCGTGCTGCTTGACGTAGTCCAGCGCAAAATCCGAATCACGGGGCGCTTCGGTCAGGCGATGCTCGAAATAGGCCAGCGCTTCGGGCGAGACGAAGTCGTAATGCTTGAGCATGCCGGCCACGCGCCGGCCGATGATGTTGGGGGCGAACAGCTCGGTCAGCGAGGAGGCGATCGCTTCGAGCAGGCTTTTTTCGCGCACGAACTGCAGATAGGCCTGCACCGCGAACCGGGTGCCGGGCAGCAGCGCACGGCCGGATTCCACCAGCGTGCGGTCCAGGCCGAGCGCGTCGGTCAGGTGCAGCCAACGGGCAATGCCGCCATCGCCGGGGCTGTTGCCGTCGTGATCGAGGATGCGTTGCCGCCAGATCCGCCGCAACGCCGGGTCGTCCATGCGCGCCAGGATCGCGGCGTCCTTCAATGGAATGCAGCGCTGGTACTCGAAGCGGTTCAGCGCCCAGGCCTGGACCTGGCCACGATCGAGCTTGCCCTCGTGCAGCAGCGCGTGGAAAGGATGCTGGTCGTGATACAGGCGGGCGCCGATGGCGCGCAGGTCCGCCTCCAGCTGGTCCGGGGTGAGCAGGGTGGTCACAGGGTGATCTCCAGGCCGTCGTAGGCGACGTCCCAGCCGCTGGCACGCGCACTGGCGTACTCCGGCGAATGGATGTCGAGCACGGGATTGGTGGTGTTGAGATGGATGAAGATCTTGCGCGCCACCTCCAGCGGGGCGAACGCGGCAATCGTGCCGTCGGGGCCGTCGATGCTCATGTGGCCCATGCGCTGGCCGGTCTTCTGGCTGATGCCCAGTTGCACCATCTCGTCGTCGCGCCACAGCGTGCCGTCGAAAAACACCAGCTCGGCGCCTTGCAGGCGCGCGCGCAAGGCATCGGTCATCGCCGCGCAGCCGGGGATGTAGTGCACGCGGTGCTGGCCATCGTCGATGGTCAGCCCGAGGGTTTCTTCATTGGAGCCGGCCAGGTCGCCGCCGCTGCGCGATTCCATGAACAACGGCACCTTGCCCGGCACCGAGAAGGGCGTCAGCTGCAGGCCCAGCAGCGATAGTGGCGTCTCCAGCGCAAACGGCTGGCGCTGCACGTAAGCCGGATTGACTGCATCGAAGATGGGGTTCTGCGACAGCAGGTCCAGCACGCGGCGGCTGGCATGCAGCGAGAACGCCTGGCTCTCGCGCATCGACAGCAGCCCGGCGATATGGTCGATCTCGCCGCTGGTCAGCAGCACCGCCTCGATCGGCGAATGCCGCAGACCGCGTTGCGGCCAGAGCGCGGGCGTTGCGAGGAGTTGTTGACGGAAATCGGGTGAGGCGTTGATCAGGACCCAACGCTGGCCATCGGCGCTGACGGCGATGCTGGCCTGGGTACGACGTTGGGCACCGTCGGCTTGTTGCCATGCCCGCCGGCTGGCGGGTGTGTGGCAATTCCACTGCGGGTGCCCACCGCCGGCCGCCGATCCCAGAACGATGATGCGCATGGAGAACTGTTACCTATCTGCCGGCAATCGCCGGTCATGCATCGGGAGGAAGGGCGGCAGGTGCGCTCAGAATTCGCCGGAGACGTAGCAGTTGATCTCGGCGCCACAGTTGACTTCACGAACGACAGGCTTCTTCCAGGTCTTCATCGGCTACCTCGCAGTTGGTTGGAATGACGTGGCCGCGGCAGGACGCAGCGGCAACGCCAATGGAGGATAGGCAGGCGGTCTGGGCGAGTTGTAAAAAGCATGTAAAAAGCCGATTGACCGTGCTGATCGGCTTGCGGCGCTGCACCAATCGCGGCCCGCAGCGGTTGCGAATCAAGACCTTGGCGGGTGAACCGACCATAAGCGCAGGCGCGTGCCGTTGCGCCGACCACGGCGCACTGCGCGTTGTGGAGAAGGTGACGCGCACGTTACCGTAGCTGTCAGCCCCTTGTTGTTGCCGATCGCCGTGTCCACCGCTGTGACCAGTTCCTCTTTCGAGCGCCTGCATGCCTTGCTGCAGCGTCCTGCCCTCGCATCGATCGCGCCAGAGCTGCGTGACGCGCTGGCGCAGGCCTGGCAGCAGCTGCCAGCGCCGAGCGAGGACGTGCCCTGGGCACTGCTCGCCGACACGCTGGACGCGTTGGGGTTGCTGGCGGCCGACGAGGCAACCCTGATTGCGGCACTGTTGTTCGACCTGCCGGCGCTGCGCGGCGCGATCGCCGGCCTGCCGTGGCAACCGGCCGAGCGCCGTGTGGCGGTGGAAGGACTGCTGGACGGGCTGGATGCGGCCGACCAGGTCTGGGCCCTGCACGCCGGTCGCGAGGCCGGGCGCAACAGCGAAGGCCTGCGGCGGCTGTTGCTGTCCATCATCCACGACCTGCGGGTGGTGCCGATCCTGCTGGCACGGCAGTTGGCGCGCATGCGCGTGGCCGACCGCCTGAGCGAAGAGCAGCGCCGTGCACTGGCCCAGCTCACCCGTGACATCCATGCGCCGCTGGCCAACCGGCTGGGCATCTGGCAGGTGAAGTGGGAGCTGGAGGACCTGGCGTTCCGGCACCTGGAGCCGGACACCTACCGCCGCATCGCCCGCGAAGTGGACGAAACCCGCGTGGCGCGCGAGCGCTATCTGGATGCGGTCAAGCGCACCTTGTCGACGACGCTGGCGCAGCAGGGCCTGCGCGCGGACGTGAGCGGGCGGCCGAAGCACATCTACAGCATCTGGCGGAAGATGCAGAAAAAGCGGCTGTCCTTCGACCAGCTGTACGACATCCGCGCGGTCCGGGTGATGGTCGACGACGTGGCCGCCTGCTATGCCGCCCTGGGGGCAGTGCACTCGCTGTGGGCACCGGTGCCGAGCGAGTTCGACGATTACATCGCCCGGCCCAAGGCCAACGACTACCGCTCGCTGCACACCGCGGTGGTCGGCCCGGAAGGGCGCACCATCGAAGTCCAGATCCGCACCCACGAGATGCACGCGCAGGCCGAGCTCGGCGTGGCCGCACACTGGAAATACAAGGAAGGCGGCAAGGGCGGCGAGAAGGCCTTCGACCGCAAGATCCAGTGGATGCGCCAGTTGCTGGAACAGGTGCAGGACGGCGACCACGGCGAACTGGCCGGTGCGCTGGATGCCGAGCTGATCGAAGACCGCGTGTATGCGCTGACGCCCAAGGGCGAGGTCATCGACCTGCCGCAAGGCGCCACGCCGCTGGACTTCGCCTACCACGTGCACACCATGGTCGGGCATCGCTGCCGCGGCGCGCGCGTCAACGACCGCATCGTGCCGCTGACCTACCGGCTGCGCAGCGGCGACCGGGTGGAGATCATGACCGCCAAGGAAGCCGACCCGCGCCGCGACTGGCTGCTGGCATCCAACGGCTTTCTGGCCAGTGGGCGCTCGCGCGACAAGGTGCGCGCCTGGTTCCACAAGCTCGACCGCGCGCGCAACGTGCAGGCCGGCAAGGACCTGCTCGATCGCGAGCTCAAGCGCCTGGGCCTGCAGCACGCCGACCTGGGCGTGGCCACGCGCAAGTTCCACGCCGAGACGGTTGACGACCTGTACATCCAGGTGGCGCTGGGCGATACCGGGCCCAACCAGGTCAGCCGCGCCCTGCTGGAGGCCGAACGGGCCGCCTCGCAGCCCGCGGTCCCGGCGCCACCGCGGCCCACCGCGCGCCGCGAGGGCCTGGGCAAGTCCAAGTTCACCGTGCAGGGCGTGGGCAATCTGCTGGTGCAGCTGGCGCGCTGCTGTCAGCCGGTGGCGGGCGAGCCGATCGCCGGCTATCTGACCCGCGGCCGCGGCATCACCGTGCATCGCACCGATTGCGCGGCATTGTCGCGGCTGGCGGCGGCGCATCCGCAGCGCGTGCTCCCGGTGGAGTGGGGCCAGGCCGGCAGCGGCTACGAAGTGGATGTGCAGGTGCGCGCGGTCGACCGTCGCTGGCTGCTCAAGGACATCACCAACCTGATCGCGCAGGAGGACGCGCATGTGCTGGAAATCAACAGCGACAACGTGCGCGACACCGGCAGGGCGCAGCTGCGCCTGCGCCTGAAGGTCAGCGATTACGGCCAGCTGTCCAGCCTGCTTGGCAAGCTGGACGCGCTGCCCGGCGTCAACGAGGTGCGGCGACTCGGTTGAGTGCTCCGCCGCTCGCCGGCGCCAATCGCTTCGGAACAGACGGCACCCACAGCAAGCGAGGGGTGCCTGCCTGACGATTCCCGATTCCCGATTCCCCCAAAGCCCACATCGTCTTCGCAGCAGACAGCTACCATGACCCGGTGAACGCGTCCCCCTCAGGTCGCGCCAAGGACGGACGCCACCGCATGTTCCCGCTTCCGCGCTGGGCCCGATCGCCCCGCCTCTGGGCGCCATTGCGCAGCCGCGCGCTATGGCGCGTGGTGCTGGTGTTGTGCGCCTGCCTGTTGCTGGCCACGGTCGTGCTGCGCAAGCCGCTGGCCGATTGGCTATGGCCGGACACGCGCATCCAGCAACTGCTGCAGCGCGGCGATGCGGCGCTGTCACGCGGCCACCTCAGTGCGGCCGACGGCAACGGCGCGCGTGAACTGTTCGCGGCCGCGCTTGCCCTGGATAGCGACCGTGGCGAGGCCCGCGCCGGCCTGGCGCGCACCGGTGCCGCCGCCGTGGTGCAGGCACGTGCGGCGGTCGCAGCCGGGGACGCCGCCGCTGCACAACGTGCGTTGACGCTGGCGAACGCGCTGGAGGTGCCGCAGGCGCAGACCGCCCCGGTCGCGCTGCGCCTGCGCGCGCTGCAGGCGCGTCGGGCCGGCCTGGATGCCTTGTTCGCCCAGGCGGTGTCCGCGCAACAGCAAGGGCGCCTGGATGGCAGCCCGGACAGCGCGCTGCCGTTGTACCAGCGCATCCTGACCCTGGCGCCGGACCGTACCGACGCGCTGGAAGGGCGCGAGGACGCATTGACCGATCTGCTGGCGCAGGCCCGCCACGCACTGGCGCGCGATGCGCTCGGCGATGCGGCGCTGTTGCTGGCCGCCGCCAAGCGCTATGACCCCGGGCATGCCGATGTCCCGCTGACCGAGGGCCACTACCACCGCGTGCTGGAACAGCGCCGTCAGCGCGCCGAGGGCCTGTTGCGGCGTGGTCGCCTGGCACCGGCCGCACGCGATTTCAACGCAGTGCTGGCGGCCGAGCCGGAGGATGCGGCTGCCCGGCGTGGGCTTGAGCGGGTGGCCGGCGAGTATGCCGCGCAAGCCGGCCGGCAGGCGGCGGACTTCCAGTTCGACGCCGCGCTGCAGTCGCTGCAGGAAGCGAAAGCCTTGCTGCCGGGCGCTGCGTCGATCGCCCAGGCCGAGCAGGCCATTGCGCGTGCACGCGATGCACAGCGCAGCCCGGAAACCGGGTTGTCGCGCGGTACCCGCGAGCGCCGCCTGCGCGCGCTGCTGCAGCGGGTCACGGATGCCGAAGCGCGACAGCAATGGATGACGCCTCCCGGCGCCAGTGCCTACGACGCGGTGCGTGCGGCGCAGGCGCTGGCACCGCGCGATCCACGCGTGCTGCAGGCCGCCGCACGTGTGGTGCCTGCCAGTCAGCGCTGCTTCGAGGACGAGCTGCGCAACAACCGCCTGCGTGCCGCGCGCGGCTGTCTGGATGCCTGGCAGGCGCTGATGCCCGGTGACGATGCGCTGGCCGGCGCGCGTCGCCGGCTAGCGCAGCGCTGGGTCGCGGTGGGCAGCGAACGCCTGGGACAGGAGGACGCTGCCTTCGCACGGCGCGCGCAGGACGAGGCGCACCAGCTGGATCCGGAGCTGCCGGAATTGGCCGAGTTCACACGCCGGGTCAAGGCGGTGGCGGAGCAGCGCTGACGCCGCGGCCGCCTGCGGCGGCGGCGCCCTGCACGCCCTGCCCGAACCCCCGGCGGGCACTCACCCGGCAATAAACAGCTCGCGCACCGTGCCGCGTGCCGCATCCAGCGAAAAATGCCGGGCCACGTTATGCAAGCCGTTGTCGGCCAGGCGCTGCCACAGCGCCGCATCGCGATACAGGCGCACGATTGCATCGGCGAACGCGTCGGCGTCGTCGGCCACGCAGACGTCCTCGCCGTCGCGCAGATGCATGCCTTCCACCGCGCAGGTGGTACCGACCACCGGCTGCCCATGCGCCATGCTCAGATTGATCTTGCCCTTGACGCCGGCGCCGAAGCGCAGCGGCGCCACCGCGATGCGTGCGGTCTCCATGAACGGCAGCAGATCCGGCACATGCCCGTGCAATTGCACGCCGGGGCATTCGTCGGCCAGCAGTCTCAATGCCTCCGGCATGTCCGCGCCGATGCAATGGAAGATCACCTCCGGCAGGTGCGCGCGCACCTGCGGAAAGATCGCGCTGATGAACCACTGCACCGCATCCACATTCGGGGAATGCCGGAAGCCGCCGACGAACACCAGGTCGCGGCGTTGCTCGAAGCGGTGACCGCTGCCGGCCACCTCATGCAGATTGGAGAGCAGGGCGGTGCGGATCTGCGGTGCGTCCGCCTGCAGCTGCGCCTGTTCGGCCGCCGAGACCAGCAGCGTGACATCGGTGGCGGCCATGATCTCCAGTTCGCGCAGGCGGGTGCGTTCTGCCGCGCGCAACAGGTTGGCATCGCCGGCCAGCTCGGCGCCGCGGCGCTCGCGCAGGTAATGCAGGTCGACGGTATCGAACAGCGTGCGCGCCTGCGGGGCATAGCGTCTGAGCAGCGGCAGGCAGGCGTGCGCAACGTGGTGACGCACCAGCAGCACCACGGCAAACCGCGCGCCGTGCGTGCGCAGCCAGCTGCCGATCCCCTCGAGAAACGGCGCGTACCAGACTTCCACGCCCAGTTGCTGCAGTGCCTGCGTGTGCCGTCCGGCGTGTTCGCGGCGGGTCGGCACGAACACCACGTGCGCGCCTTCCTCGCGCAGCAGGCGGATCAGATTGAACTGCCGCAACGAGCCGGAGTCGCGATCCGGCTGCGGCACGCATTCGTCCAGGATCAGCACCTGGCGCTGATGTCGATGCAAGAGGTCAGGATTGAGTGAAGTGGTTTGCGGCGCTTGCGCGCTCAATTGTGTTTTCCACTTGGTCACAGACAGCGTTTGGTGGCCTGTTAGATCAGTCCCTGCTTGTTGACGTTCGCGGTCATGCACCACCACGCTGGCCGGCTGCACCAGCACCCGGTGGCCGGCCGCACGCACCGCAAAGGCCAGGTCGGTGTCCTCGTAGTACGCCGGCATGTAGCGGCGATCCAGCCCGCCCAGCGTCTGCAACAATGCGCGTGGCAACGCGATCGCCGCACCGGAGCAATAGTCCATCGCACGTACATAGGCGTAGCGCGGGTCGTCGGCCGATTCGAAACGGCCATAACTCCACGCGCTGCCATCGGCGAATACCACGCCGCCGGATTCCTGCAGGCGTCCATCCGGATACACCAGCTGCGCGCCGACCAGGCCGGCGGCGGGGTGCTGGGCAAAGGTGTCGATCAGCCGATCCAGCCAGCCGGGCTGCGGGATGGTGTCGTTGTTGAGCAGCACCACGTAGTCGCCGCGTGCCAGTGCGATGCCGTCGTTGCAGGAGGCGATGAAACCGCCATTGCTGACGCGCCGGTGGTAATGCAGGCCTTGCACCTGCGGCAGCTGCGTCTGCGTGGCATCGCTGCTGCCGTCGTCCACGACGATGATCTCCACCTCCAGCAACGGCGGATGCGCCGCCAGTGCGCGCAGGCACGCCAGCGTGTGGGCGATGTGGTTGTAGACCGGAATCACCAGCGTCACGCGCGGGACCGCGCTGTGCGGAACGGCAAACGCGGCAAACGGAGCTGCCTCCGGCAACCACAACGGCGTGCCGAGCGCCGCCGGCGGCGCCTGCGTATGCACGCGAATGCGCTGCCAGGTGGCGCGCCAGCCGCGCGTGCGCATGCTTGCCACGCTGCGGTGGATCAGCCCGAGCACGCGATTGAACAGATAGCGTGCATCGGCCAGGGAAATCGACATTCCGTTGGAACTCCAGACATGGCGTGACGAAGAAAACCCGGCGGGCAGTCGTCGGTGGGCAAGGACTGCGCAAGGCAGGCGCAGGGTACGAAGGGTACCCGCAGATGCAAAGCACGGTCCGTGTCCGCCTGTCGGCAGGCGTCGCAGGTTTTGTTAGCCGCTCTTAAGTCAAAGGGTCCGGCTGACCACAACCACGACAGCGCTGCGCTAGACTCGCCGGACTCTACATTCTCGCATCCCTGTGCCCCGACGCCACGACAACGACGCTCCCGACGATTTCGAGGACGATTCCACCGAGCAAGGCTCCCGCTGGCAACGCCGGCTGATTGTCTGGGCCTTTGCGGCATTCGCGCTGGCGCTCGGTTTCCTGATTCCCTATACGGTGTATCTGAACAAGCAGGTCACCCAGCGTTTCGGCGAGCTGCGCTGGCAGATCCCGACCCGCGTGTATGGGCGGCCGTTGGTGCTGGCGCCAGGCAATGCGCTGGATGCGGCCACCCTGAAGACCGAGCTGGATGCAGCCTCCTACCGCGACGACGGGCAGGCCAAGCTGGCCGGCACCTACCAGCAGGACGGCAGCCGCTTCACCATCGCCAGCCGCGGCTATGTCGATGTGGACGGGCGCGTGCCTGCGCGGCGGGTTGAGGTCAGCCTCTCCGGTGGGCGCGTGGCCAGCCTGCGCGACGCTGGCGACCGCAAGGCGCTCAAGAGTGCGCGGCTGGATCCGGCGCGCATCGCCACGCTGTACGGGCAGAAGCAGGAAGAACGCCGCCTGGTGCGCATGGAAGAAGTGCCCGAGCTGCTGGTCACCGGCCTGCAGGCGGTCGAGGACCGCGACTTCAACAGCCACCACGGCATCGACCTGAGCGGCATGGTGCGCGCGGCCTGGATCATGGCGCGCTCCGGCGGCCAGGTCCGCCAGGGCGCCAGCACCCTGACCCAGCAGCTGGCACGCAGCGGCCTGCTCGGCATCGGCAAGGAACAGACCCTCACCCGCAAGTTCAACGAGATCCTGTACGCGGTGATCATGGAGGCGCGTTACGACAAGCGCACCATCCTGGAGGCCTATCTCAACCAGGTCTACCTGGGCCAGCGCGGCGGGCAGGCGATCCACGGCGTGTCCTCGGGCGCGGAGCTGTGGTTCGGCCGCGAGCTCAATTCGATGACCACCGAGCAGATCGCCTTGCTGATCGGGCTGGTCAAGGGGCCGTCCTACTACGACCCGCGGCGTAACCCGGAACGGGCGCTGGATCGGCGCAATTTCGTGCTGGGCAAGCTGCACGAAAACAACCTGATCGACGCGGCCGAATACAAGCGCGCACTGGCCGCGCCGCTGGGCGTGCCCACCGAGCCCGGCCTGGTCGCGGCCAATCGCTTCCCGGCCTATGTGGACCTGGTGCGGCGCCAGCTGGCGCACGACTACCCGGAAGGCGTGCTGCAGGGCGCCGGCATGAGCGTGCTGACCGGCATGTCGCCGTCCGCGCAGGCGTATGCCGAAGGCGCGGTGACCGGCACCATCAAGCGGCTGGACAACAAGAAGCGCCCACCGCTGCAGGCCGGCCTGGTGCTGACCGACGTGCACAACGGCGATGTACTGGCGGTGGTCGGCAGCCGCGATGTGGCCAAGCCGGGCTTCAACCGCGCGGTCGAAGCGCAGCGGCAGGTCGGCTCGTTGCTCAAGCCGTTCGTGTACCTGCTGGCGCTGGCCTCGCCGGACCGCTGGGCGCTGTCCAGCTGGGTCGACGATGCGCCGGTGACGGTGCAGCTCAGCCGCGGCAAGACCTGGTCGCCTGGCAACTCCGACAACCGCAGCCACGGCACGGTGCGGCTGATCGATGCGCTGGCGCATTCCTACAACCAGGCCACGGTGCGCGTGGGCATGCAGGTCGGCCCGGAGCGCATCGCGCAGCTGATCCAGGTCCTGGCCGGCATCAAGGCCGATACCAATCCGTCGTTGATCCTCGGCGCGACCGACCAGAGCCCGTACGGCATGGCGCAGCTGTACCAGTTCCTGGCTGCCGGCGGCGAGATCCAGCCACTGCATGCGGTGCGCGGCGTGCTCGATCCGCAGGGCAAGCTGCTCAAGCGCTACGACAAGACCCCGGCGCCGGCGCAGGAGGGCGATTCGGTGGCGGCCAACCTGATCAGCATCGCGCTGCAGCAGGTGGTCAGCGGCGGCACCGCACGGCAGTTGCTGGGCGATGGCCTGGGGCGGCTGTCGCCGGCCGGCAAGACCGGTACCTCCAACGACGGCCGCGACAGCTGGTACGCCGGCTACACCGGCGACCACCTGGCGGTGATCTGGATGGGCAATGACCAGAACGAGCAGACCGGCCTGTACGGCGCCACCGGCGCGATGCGGGTGTGGTCGAGCATCTTCGCGCGGCTGCCGAGTGCGCCGTTGAAGGTCAGCGGCAAGGGCCTGGACTGGCAGTGGGTGGATGCGGCCGGCACCGGCGTCACCGATGCTGGCTGCCCGGGCGCGCGCCAGTTCCCGTTCGTGGTCGGCTTCACGCCGGCCTACGCCCCCTGTGCCGGCAATGCACCGTCGATCGAAGGCGTGCCCGGCGACGCAGCCGCGCCGGCCGAGCAATCCAGCGGTGGTGGCTGGCGTCGCTTCTTCGGTCTGGAAAAGAAGCCGGAAGACCCCGCGCCGGCGCCCGCCGCGGCTCCACCTGCACGTTGACTGGAGTGACCCGATGAACCGACTGCACCGTCTGCTTGCCCTTGCTGGCGTGTCTGCCGCACTGACCGCCTGCGTCAGCGCGCCGCCGCCGTCGCCGCCGACCCCGGTGGACCCGACCACGCCGACACAGCGGCTGTTGCTGATCGAACGCGAGGCCGGCGTCGACGACACCGAGCTGTCGGTGCAGCCATTGCGCGACCCGCAGGTGGACGATCTGCGCGAGACCGCCAAGAGCAAGCGCCAGTCCGGTGATCTGGCCGGGGCGGCGGCGGCGCTGGATCAGGCCGTGGGCCTGGTCTCCGGTGATCCGGCCATCCTGCAGGAGCGTGCCGAAGTGGCGGTGCTGCAGGCCGATTGGCCCGCCGCCGAGCGGTTTGCCAAGCAGGCCATCGAGCTGGGCTCCAAGACCGGGCCGCTGTGCCGTCGGCATTGGGCCACCATCGAACAGTCGCGGCTTGCGCGCGGCGAGAAGGAAAACGCCGCCTCGGCCAAGTCGCAGATTGCCGGCTGCACGGTGCCAGGCGTGAAGCGCTACTAAGCACACAGCGATGCCGGTTGCGCTTGCCGCAAGGCGAGCGCGGCGGCGTGTGCTGCAGCTGGTGTCGCGCGCGCAGCCGTGCGACGCGCCATTGTCGCCCGCACCGCCGCCAGCGGCGCCGTGCAGCATATGCCAGCTGCGGGGGCGGTTGCCGTCGCTGGCCCGCAGGCGCAACCCACCCGGCATCACCGCGCACGCGCTAGGCTGTCGCGCTTGCCCCAGCTTTTGGTCCCATGTCCCAACTTGCCACTGCCAGTATCGAGGCGCTCAGCGAGGGCGGGGCGCTTGCGCGTCAGCTCGATGCGTTCGCGCCGCGTGCCGCGCAGCTGCGCCTGACCGGCGCCATTGCCGAGGCCTTCGAGGCGCGCGATGTGCTGTTGGCCGAGGCCGGCACCGGCACCGGCAAGACCTACGCCTATCTGGTGCCGGCGCTGCTGTCGGGGCTGAAGACCATCGTGTCGACCGGCACGCGCGCGCTGCAGGACCAGTTGTTCCATCGCGACCTGCCACGCGTGCGCGCCGCGCTCGGCATCGGCCTGCGCAGTGCGCTGCTGAAGGGCCGCGCGAACTACCTGTGCAAGTACCGCACCCAGCAGGCGCGTGGCGAACCGCGCTTTGCCACGCCCGAGCAGGTCTCGCAGTTCCAGCGCATCGTGGCCTGGAGCGGGCGCACCCAGTTCGGCGACATGGCCGAGCTGGAAGCCTTGCCGGACGACTCGCCGCTGCTGCCGCTGGTGACCTCCACCGTCGACAACTGCCTGGGCACCGAATGCCCGTTCTACGGCGAATGCTTCGTGGTGCAGGCGCGCCAGCGCGCGCAGGCGGCCGATCTGGTGGTGGTCAACCACCATCTGCTGCTGGCCGATCTGGCGCTCAAGCAGGAAGGCTTCGGCGAGATCCTGCCCGGCGCGCAGGCCTTCGTCATCGACGAGGCGCACCAGCTGCCGGAACTGGCGGCGAACTTCTTCGGCGAAAGTTTCGGCATGCGGCCGTGGCAGGAGCTGGCGCGCGATTGCATGGTCGAAGCGCGCCTGGTCGCCGGTGCGCAGGCCAGCCTGCAGGAACCGATCCTGGCCCTGGACGAGGCCTTGCGCGGCCTGCGTGCGGGCATGGAAGGCCTGCCCTCGCGCGGCACGCAATGGCGCGCGCTGGCCAGGCCGCAGGTGCGCGAAGGCTTCGATGCGGTGCTGTCGTCGCTGGCGCGCCTGGGCGAGGCCTTGCTGCCGCTGCGCGAGGCCTCGCCCGGCTTCGATGGCTGTTCTGCGCGCGCGCAGGAAGCGCTGGCACGGCTGTCGCGTTGGCTGGGCGAGGACGCGCCAGTGCCGGATTTCGACCAGGAGCTGCCGGACACCGTCGACAACGACGTGCTGTGGTACGAACTCAGCCCGCGCGGGTTCCGCTGCCAGCGCACGCCGCTGGATGTGTCCGGCCCGCTGCGCGAGCACCGCGAGAAATCCCATGCGGCCTGGGTGTTCACCTCGGCCACGCTGGCGGTGGGCGGCGAGTTCGACCACATCGCGCAGCGCCTGGGCCTGAGCGATCCGGTGACCCTGCTGCAGCCCAGTCCCTTCGACTGGGCGCGCCAGGCGCTGTGCTATCTGCCGCCGAACCTGCCCGATCCGGCAGCACGTGGATTCGGCACCGCGCTGATCGCGGCGCTGACGCCGGTGCTGGAGGCCTCCAACGGCCGCGCCTTCCTGTTGTTCGCCTCGCACCGCGCGCTGCGCGAAGCGGCCGAGGCCCTGCGCGGTGCGCCGTGGCCATTGTTCGTGCAGGGCGAAGCGCCGCGTGCCACCTTGCTGCAGCGTTTCCGCACGTCCGGCAACGGCGTGCTGCTGGGGTCGGCCAGCTTCCGCGAGGGCGTGGATGTGGTTGGCGATGCCCTGAGCGTGGTGGTGATCGACAAGCTGCCGTTCGCCGCGCCCGACGACCCGGTGTTCGAAGCGCGCCTGGATGCGATCCGCCGCGACGGCGGCAACCCGTTCCGCGACGAACAGCTGCCGCAGGCGGTGATCGCGCTCAAGCAGGGCGTGGGCCGGCTGATCCGCAGCGAGACCGACCGCGGCGTGCTGGTGCTGTGCGACCCACGGCTGGTGAACAAGGGCTACGGCCGCACCTTCATGACGTCGCTGCCGCCGTTTGCGCGCACCCGCGAGATCGGCGATGTGCGTGCGTTCTTTGGCGTCGCCGAGCCGGTGGGCGACAATGGCGTGCTCGCGCTGCCGTTCGGCGACGCCTGAGCTTCCCCTTCCTGCCTGCGGTCCTGCCATGAAAGTCCTCGCGTTCGAGACCTCCACCGAAGCCTGTTCCGTCGCGCTGCACATCGACGGCCGCGTGCTCGAACGCTTCGAACTGGCGCCGCGTCGGCATGCCGAACTGGCGCTGCCGTGGGCCGAACACCTGCTCGCCGAGGCCGGCATCACGCGCCGCCAGCTCGATGCGATCGCGGTCGGCCGTGGCCCGGGCGCGTTCACCGGCGTGCGCCTGGCCATCGGCATCGCGCAAGGCATCGCGCTGGGCCTGGACCTGCCGGTGCTGGCGGTGTCCACGCTGCAGGTGCTGGCCTTGCGCGCGCCCGCCGAGGCGAGGCAGGTGCTGGCCTGCATCGATGCGCGCATGGGCGAGGTGTATGCCGGCGTCTTCGCGCGCGATGGCGACACACTGCAGGAGCTGGCAGCGGAAGTGGTGTGCGCACCGCAGGCCTGCGTCGTGCCGGACACGCTGAACCGCTTTGCCGGTGTCGGCAGCGGGTTCGCCGCTGCCGATGCAGTGCTGCAACAGCGGTTCGCAATGCAGTTGACCAGCATCGATGCCGCCGCGTTGCCGCATGCGGCCGACCTGCTCACGCTGGCCGTGCCGGCGCTGCTGCGCGGCGAAGGCGTGGCGCCGGAGCGGGTGGAACCGGCGTACCTGCGCGACAACGTGGCGCTGACCCTGCTCGAGCAGCAGGCCGCCCGCGCAGCCAAGGCCGCTGGCGCCGCACCATGACCGACGACCTGCAACGCGCGCGTTTCCGCGGCTGCCTGCTGGGCCTGGCGGTGGGCGATGCGCTGGGCACCACACTGGAATTCTGCGCGCCGGGCAGCTTCACGCCGATCGACGACATGCGCGGCGGCGGCCCGTTCGCACTGCGCGCCGGGCAGTGGACCGACGACACCTCGATGGCCCTGTGCCTGGCGCACAGCCTGCTGTATCGGCAGGGCTTCGACGCCGCCGACCAGATGAACCGCTATTGCAACTGGTACCAGCACGGTTACCTCAGCAGTACCGGCGCCTGCTTCGATATCGGCGCGACCGTGCGGCAGGCGCTGGAGCGCTATCTCGATGGCGGGCCGGCCTTCAGCGGCAGCACCGATCCGCGCTCGGCCGGCAATGGCTCGCTGATGCGGCTGGCGCCGGTGGCGATGTATTACGCGCACCGCCCCGCCGAGCTGGGCGAGCGCGCCGCCGACAGCTCGCGCACCACGCATGCCGCTGACGAAGCGCTGGATGCCTGCCGGCTGTTCGCCTTCCAGTTGCGTGCCGCGCTGCTCGGCAGCCAACGCCAGCAGGTGTTGCAGGCCCGCTGCGAAGGGCTGTCGACACCGGCGCTGCGTGCGTTGTCGGTGCGCGACCATCGGGCGGTTCCCGCCGCCGGGATCCGCGGCACCGGCTACGTGGTCGATGCGCTGTCGGCGGCGCTCTGGTGCTTCGCCACCACCGACACGTTCGCCGATGCGGTGCTGCGTGCGGCCAATCTGGGCGACGATGCCGACACCACCGCGGCCATCTGCGGTCAGCTGGCCGGTGCGTTCCATGGCATCGAGGCAATTCCCGCCGCCTGGCGCGCGCGCGTGCAGGATGCCGACGCCATCATCGACCTGGCCGATCAGCTCTACGCAGCGGCGCAGGTCACCTGAGGCCGCACGCACCGCACGCGCCAATGCCGCCTGCCGGGCAGGCATGCCGCAGAAGGACGCGTCCTGATCGGACGCGCGACAGCTCAACGATCGTCGTGCAGCTCGCCGCCGGGCAGGAACAGCCAGGTGCGGGTGACCTGCAGGATATCCACGTCGTCCTTGGTCCTGGGCAACGGCGGGAACGGCTGTGCCAGCTGCACCACCCGCAGCGCTGCCGCATCCAGGGTCGGGGTGCCGCTGGAGATCAGCACGCGGCTGCTTTCCACGCTGCCGTCGCGGCGCACGCCCACGCTGATCACCACCTTGCCGCCGAGCCGCCGCCGGCGCGCCTCGTCCGGGTAGTTGAGGTTGCCGACGCGCTCGGCGCGATCCACCCAGGCACGCAGGTAGTTGGCGTAGGCGTATTCGCGGGTACTGGCCGAGACGAACTTGCGGTTGGGGCGCTTGGCGTATTGCTCCGAGCGCAGATGCACCTCGGCGGCGAGCCGGGCCATTTCCGCGTCGCGTTGCACGCGTTGCGCATCGGTGGGCGAGAGCGGGTCGGTCTGCGGGTTCGGCTGCGCGGTGGGCACGGTCTGCTCGCCGCGGCGACTGGTGACCACGCGGGTCTGGGTCGGGTCCGGCGCCTGCACCGTGGTCGCGCGCTGCGCCTGCGGTGCCAGCCCGCTGCGGTCCTGCGGCACCACGCCGGGCTGGCTGTCGCGCGGGCGTTGCGCGGTGGCGTGATCGCCGCCGCCCTGCTGGTTGGCCTGGGCCAGGAAATCGGCCTGCCTGGGTGTCAGCGGGGTGCTGGTCTGGCTGAAGATCACATCCAGCGTCGGCACCAATGGTGCGTCCTCGCTGACCGCAAACCCCACGCCCAGGATCAGCGCGCCGTGCAGCAGCAGCGAGATCACCAGCGTCGTGGTCAGCCGGCGACGCTCGTCCACGGCAGCCGGCTGTGCCGCGGCCGCGCTCATTGCGCCGCGCCGGCCTCGATCGCGTCGAACAGCAGCCCGGCGATGTTCAGGCCGAACTGCGCATCCAGCTCGCGCACGCAGGTGGGGCTGGTGACGTTGACTTCGGTCAGGTAATCGCCGATCACGTCCAGGCCGACGAAGCGCATGCCGCGGCGGCGCATTTCCGGGCCCACCTGCGCGGCGATCCAGCGGTCGCGCTCGGACAGCGGCCGGCCTTCGCCGCGCCCGCCGGCGGCCAGGTTGCCGCGGAATTCGTCGCCTTGCGGAATGCGGGCCAGGCAGTAGTCCACCGGCTCGCCATCGACCAGCAGGATGCGCTTGTCGCCGGCGGTGATGTCGGGGATGAAGCGCTGCGCCAGGGTCAGCTTGCGATTGCCGTCGGTCAGCGTTTCCAGGATCACGTTGAGATTGGGGTCGCCGGTGCCGCTACGGAAGATCGAGCGCCCGCCCATGCCGTCCAGCGGCTTGAGCACGGCCTGGCCGTGTTCGAGCACGAAGGCCTTCAGTGCCGCCGCATCGCGGCTGACCAGGGTCGGCGGGCAGCACTGCGGAAACAGCAGCGCGGCCAGCTTCTCGTTGTAGTCGCGCAGGCCCTGCGGGTCGTTGACCACCTGCGCGCCGGCGCGCTGGGCCACGCTCAGTACCTGGGTGTCGTAGATGAACTCCGCGTCCACCGGCGGGTCCTTGCGCATCAGCACCACCTGGCCGGGACCGAATGCCAGCTCGGCGAACTCGCCCAGGGTGAACCAGCCGGTCGTGTCCTCGCGCACGCTCAGCGGCGCGACCTGCGCCACCGCGCGTCCCTCGCGCAGGCTGAGTCCGCCGGGGCGCACATACTGCAGGCGGTGACCACGCCGCTGCGCTTCCAGCAACATGGCGAAGGTGGTGTCTTTGGCGATCTTGATGGAGGCGATGGGATCCATCACCACGACGACGTCGAGCGACATGGGCAGCTAAACCTTTAGAACAGGCTGCCGATGGTAACTTCAAGCGGTGGGCGATGGCGCGCCCGGCCGGTCGTGGATGCGCGACTTGCCGGCCGACCCGCAGCCGTCCACAGTCGGAACGTCCGCCTGGCGGGCCCCCGGCAACGCACCCTTGACAGTCAATGCGGGTCTTGGGATATACATGTCGTTTCGCAGCGACGCCGGAAGGGAAGAAGCGTCGCGCGTCCGGGGATATTTGCATGACTGAAAACATGGCTGCGGGTGGGGAACTCGCAGGACTGAAGGTGATGGTGATCGATGATTCGAAGACCATTCGCCGCACCGCCGAAACGCTGCTGAAGCGGGAAGGCTGTGAAGTAGTGACGGCGACCGATGGTTTCGAGGCACTGGCCAAGATTGCCGACCAGCAACCTCAGATCATTTTTGTCGACATCATGATGCCGCGCCTGGATGGGTACCAGACGTGCGCGTTGATCAAGGGCAACCAGCTCTTCAAGTCGACTCCGGTGATCATGCTGTCGTCCAAGGACGGCCTGTTCGACAAGGCACGCGGCCGCATCGTCGGCTCCGAGCAATATCTGACCAAGCCGTTCACACGTGAAGAACTACTGAGCGCGATTCGCACGTACGTCCACGCCTGACCAGGGGGAAAGGCAACATGGCTCGAATTATATTGATCGAGGACTCGCCCACCGACAGGGCAGTCTTCAGTCAATGGCTGGAAAAAGCAGGCCATACGGTCGTCGCCACCGACAATGCCGAGGAGGGACTTGCGCTGATTCGCAGCCAGGCGCCCGATCTGGTGCTGATGGACGTGGTGCTGCCCGGCATGAGTGGCTTCCAGGCAACGCGTGCATTGGCGCGCGACCAGGCCACCAAGGACATCCCGGTGCTGCTGGTCAGCACCAAGGGCATGGAAACCGACAAGGCCTGGGGGTTGCGACAAGGTGCCAGCGACTACATCGTCAAGCCGCCGCGCGAAGACGACCTGATCGCCCGCATCAAACAACTGGTGCGTTGATGCGTTCTCCATTCGACATTCTCGAAGACTACGAGCGTCGCAGCCTTGCGCACGCCACGCCGCTGCCGGAACGCCAGTTCTCGGCCGATATCTGGCGCGGGGTCGGTTATCGCGTCGGGACCCGGCGGCTGGTCTCGGATTTCCGCGAAGTGGCGGAAATCGTGCCGATGCCGCCGGTCACGCCGGTGCCGGGCGCCCAGCCCTGGCTGCTGGGCGTGGGCAACCTGCGCGGCAACCTGTTCCCGGTGATCGATCTGAAGCAGTTCCTGGAGGGCCGGCGGACGGTGCTGCAGGAAGGCCAGCGCGTGCTGATCATGCGCCAGAGCGGCGGCGACGTCGCGCTGACCATCGACGAGCTGTACGGCCAGCGCAGCTTCGAGCAGGCCCAGGCGGTCGAACCCGGCGAGCTGGCACAAGGCCGCTACGCCCACTTCATCGACCGTGCCTTCCGCAACGAGACGCAGGACTGGGGTGTGTTCTCCCTGGCGTTGCTGTCGCGCACCCCTGAATTCCGGCAGGCCGCGGCCTAAGCCGCGGCCCCGCCACGTCATACAGATCGAGGTCGAACCATGAGTACCGCCCCGGACGCCCGCAAGACCAACAAGCTCGGCAGCGTCAGCACCAGCTTCTGGCTTGGTTTGCTGGTGTTGTCGATGATCGTGTTCGGCGCCAATACCGGCGTCGCCACCTGGCAGGGCAGTCGCCTTGCCGGTGCCGGTACCGGTGCGGCCGATCTGCAGGTGCTGTCGCAGCAGCTGGCCAACCAGGGCCGCGAAGCGGTGTCCGGCGACCCGAAGGCGTTTGCCGCGTTCAAGGAGACCAAGGGCCGCATCGACAGCACGGTCAGCGAACTGGATGGCCGCTACGGCAAGGAAGGCTCGGTTGCCAGCGCGATGGCCCAGCTCAAGGCGACCTGGGTGCCGCTGAGCAAGAATGCCGACCAGATCATCGCCAGCGAACCGGCGGTGCTCGGCCTGTCCGGCAACGCCGAACGCTTCTCCGGCAGCGTGCCGCAGTTGCAGGCGCAGTTGAACGAAGTGGTGCGCGCGATGACGGTCAGCGGCGCGCCCGCAGCGCAGATCTACAACACGCTGCAGCAGGTCGTGGTCGCCGGCACCATGGCGCGCCGGGTGACCGAAATGCGCGCCGGTGGCGCCAATGCCGCCGCCTCCGGCGATGCGCTGGCGCGCGACGCGGTGGTGTTCACGCAGATGCTCGAAGGCCTGCGCGCAGGCAACGACGAGCTGGGCATCGCCGCGGTGCGCAACCCGGCCGCGCTGTCGGCGCTGGAGCAGTCGCAGGCGCAGTGGGCGACGATGAAGAAGGACGTCGACGCCATCCTGGCCAGCTCGCGCAACCTGTTTGCCGCGCAGTCCTCGGCCGCCGCGCTGACCGCCGGTTCGAACAGGATGCTGGACGACAGCAAGAAGCTGTTCGATGCGTTCTCGGCATTCGGCTCGGTGCGCGACACGCGCCTGTTTCCGAACTTCTGGCTGGGCGTGGTGTCCGGCCTGCTGGCGTTGCTGGCCATCATCGGTTTCGTCTGGAGCTCGGTGCGGGTGCGCTCGCGCGAGCAGGACGTGCGTTACCAGGCGCAGGTGGAATTCAACAGCCGCAACCAGCAGGCGATCATGCGGCTGCTGGACGAAATCAGCTCGCTCGGTGAGGGCGACCTGACGGTCAAGGCCTCGGTGACCGAGGACATGACCGGCGCGATTGCAGACGCCATCAACTACGCCGTGGACGAGTTGCGCCACCTGGTGACCACCATCAACGACACCTCGGCCAAGGTCGCCGTGTCGACCCAGGAAACCCAGGCCACGGCGATGCAGCTGGCCGACGCGGCGGGACAGCAGGCCAACCAGATCACCACTGCCTCCGAGCGCATCAGTGAAATCGCCGCCAGCATCGAACAGGTGTCGCGCAACTCCACCGAGTCGGCCGAAGTGGCGCAGCGCTCGGTGGTGATCGCCGCCGAGGGTGCCGGGGTGGTGCGCGAGACGATCCAGGGCATGGACCAGATCCGCGACCAGATCCAGGAAACCTCCAAGCGCATCAAGCGCCTGGGCGAATCCTCGCAGGAGATCGGCTCGATCGTGGAACTGATCAACGACATTTCCGAGCAGACCAACATCCTGGCGCTCAACGCCGCGGTGCAGGCCGCCTCGGCGGGCGAGGCCGGCCGCGGTTTCGCGGTGGTGGCCGACGAAGTGCAGCGCCTGGCCGAACGCACCTCCGGTGCGACCCGGCGGATCGAGGGCCTGGTGCAGACCATTCAGGCCGATACCAACGAAGCGGTCAGCTCGATGGAGCAGACCACCTCCGAAGTGGTGTCCGGTGCACGCCTGGCCGAAGACGCCGGCACCGCGCTGACCGAAATCGAGCGCGTGTCCAATGCCTTGAACAACCTGATCAAGAACATCTCCATCGCCGCGCACCAGCAGTCGGCCGCAGCGACGGACATCACACAGACCATGGGCGTGATCCGTCAGATCACCAGCCAGACGTCGCAGGGTGCGGAGCAGACGGCCGAGTCGATCGGCAACCTGGCTCAGCTCGCTGCCGATCTGCGCCGTTCGGTCGCCGACTTCAAACTGCCGGCGTGAGCACGACGCGGAACGGGAAAGGATCAGCAGATGGCGCGTAGTCGCATGACGTCGATGCAGGAACAGACCGGTGGCCGCCTTGGCGGTACCCCGGCCGTAGGCAGGGGGCTGCAATGAGTGCGCTTCGCGATGCGATGAGTCACGCCGCGCTGGGCTGGGTCAAGCCGGAGCTGGACGAAACCTTGCGCCAGGCGCGCAACGAGATCGAGTACTTTGCCGAAGAACCGTCCGACACCAGTCGGATGCGCTTCTGCGCCGGCTATCTGCACCAGGTGCAGGGCACCTTGCGCATGGTCGAGCTGTACGCCCCGGCGATGGTGGCCGAAGAGCTGGAGCTGCTGGCCCAGGCCGTGCAGGTCGGCGAGGTGGCCGACCGCGACGAAGCCTGCGCCATGCTGATGCGCGGCACCGTGCTGCTGCCCGATTACCTGGAGCGCCTGCAGAACGGTCACCGCGACATCCCGATCGTGCTGCTGCCGCTGCTCAACGAGATCCGCGCCACCCGTGGCGAGCCGGGCCTCAGCGAGAGCGTGCTGTTTGCCTTCGATCCGCAGGCCGGCGTCGCCACCGAGGCCGAGCTGGACCATGCCCGCGGCAGTCTGAGCGGGCGCAATCGCGAGTTGCTCGACACCGTCGGCAACGCGGTCAAGGAGGAATTGCTGCGCGTCAAGGATGCGCTGGACCTGCACCTGCGCACCGGCGGCGAGATCGCCGAACTGCAGACCCAGGTCAAGGACCTGGGCAGCGTCGCCGACACCCTGGGCATGATGGGCCTGGGCGTGGCGCGCAACGTGGTCGTGCAGCAGCGCGATGCGCTGGCGCGGGTGGTCGACGGCCAGGTGCAGATGGATGAAGGCGTGCTGCTGGACATCGCCGGCGCGCTGCTCTATGTCGATGCCTCGCTGGATGACCAGGTCGCCAGCCTCGGCGCCGATGTGGGCGACGGCAATGAAGCCAGCAACAGCGCCACCTCGTCGGAAGTGCGGCGCACGGTGGACGTGCTGGCGCAGGAGGCGATCGCCAATTTCGGTGCGGCGCGCGAGCATTTCGTCGCCTTCATCGAGACCAACTGGGACCACGCGCGCCTGACCGATGTGCCGCATCTGCTCGGCGAAGTCGGCGGCGCCCTGCGCATCCTCGAACTGCCACAGGCGGCCGACTATCTGGAAGGCGTGCGCCGCTACGTCGACCTGGAACTGATCGGCAAGCAGCGCGTGCCCAGCGGTCGCCAGCTGGACACCCTGGCCGACGCGATGGCCAGCCTGGAGTACTACCTGGAAGCCCTGCGCGAGCGCCGTCCCGGCCGCGAAGAGATCCTGGACATCACCCGCAACAGCCTGGAGACGCTGCGCTACTGGCCGCTGCCCTCGGGCCAGCCATCCGACCTGCCGGTCGGTGCCGACCAGCCGGGCAGCGTGGCCGAGCCGCTCGTCGCCTCGCTCGCACAGCAAGCCGGTGCGCCGGCGGCGGCCAACGACGCCGCACCGACGCCGTCGCTGGAATGGGCCAACGAAACCGTGGTCGAGGCGCCGTTTGCCGCCAGCGTGGTGCACGACACCGGCGCTGCCGCTACCGATACGGTGTTCTCGTTCGACCCGGTCGCCGCCGAGGAAACCCTCTCCGGCCAGGCGCACGTGCCGTTTACGGTGGCACCGCTGGACCTGTCCGACGATGGCGCGCAGGCGCCCGGCGACTGGCAGCTGGAAACCACCGAGCAGGCCGCACCGATCGCCACGTCCGTGTTCGACCCGGTGTCGGCCGAGCAGGACGGCAGCGTGTCGGCCGATGCCGCGCAGGTCAGCTACACCGTGGACCTGAGTGCGCTGGAGCAGGACGACAGCGCCACGCCGGCGGTTGCCGAGCAGGCGCCGTTGCAGATCGAGCAGATCGCGTTGCCGGGCGATGCCGACCAGACCGAGGCACCGCTGGATTTCATCGCGCAGGCCGGAAGCGGCCGCGTGCAGACCAGCATCGACGATGCGTTCTCGCCGCCACCGTTGCCGCCCGTCGCGCCGCAGGAGCCGGCCGACCCGTTCGTCGAATCCGTGCCCGAACCGCAGCCGGCCCCGGCCGACGACGCCGCCGGGCAGGGCACTGCGCGCGTGCAGCAGGCGGTGGTCAGCGCGTTCGAACTGGACGCCGCATCGACGGCGTTCCTGGCCCAGCTCGACGCAGCCGCCGCGCAGTTCGATGTGCAGCGTCCGCAGGCAGCGCAGGCGTCCGATGCCGATGCCCAGGCTGCGAAGGCAACGCCCGGGCCGGCCGTGAGCGAACCGCTCCAGGCCGGTGCCGAGGCCGGCATCTTCGGCGGCTTTGGCGACAGCGATATCGACGACGATATCCGCGACGTGTTCCTGGAGGAATTCGACGAAGAACTGGTCAACCTTGGCCAGCTGCTGCCGGTATGGCGTGCCGCGCCGCACAGCCAGGACAACCTGCGCCCGATCCGCCGCGTCTTCCACACCTTGAAGGGCAGTGGCCGTCTGGTCGGTGCGCACGTGCTCGGCGAGTTCAGCTGGAAGATCGAGAGCATGCTCAATCGCGTGCTCGACAATTCGCGGCCGGCCAGCCCGGCGGTGGTGGCGATGGTCGAGCTGGCCTACGAGGTGCTGCCGCAGTTCAACGCCGCCTTGCGCGACCAGGGCCGCATCAGCGCCGACCTGCCGGCCATCCAGGCAGTTGCCGAGCGCGTGGCTGCGGGCGAAGAGGCCTATTACGTGGCCGTACCGGCGATGCCGGTGGCGGCGGAGGTTGCCTTCGTTCCGGCAGCGGCGGGCATGTTCGCTGCGAGCGGCGGAACACCGGCGTCGGTGGACAGCGTGCTGCGCGAGATCCTGGAAGCCGAAGTCGCCACCCATCTGGACACCGTCAACGCGTGGCTGCAGGCCAGCCAGGCCGAGCCGCAGTTGGCGAGCGAAGAATTACTGCGCGCCGTGCACACCATGAGTGGCGCGTTTGCGATGACCGACGTGCCGGAAATCACGCTGGTGACCACGCCGGCGGAGAGCTACGTCAAGCGTCTGCTTGCCGCCTCGCTGACCCCGTCGCAGGAGGGCATCGACGCCATTGCCGCAACGGCGGCGGCAATCGCCACCACCGTGACCGCCCTGCGCGCCGATGCGCCGTTGATTCCGTCGTTTGCGCCGTTGACCGAGCGCCTGCGCGCGCTGGTGGAGACGCTGCCGGAAGCGCAGTGGCCACCGCAGGCGTTCCTGGACGAGCTGGAGGATCTGGAGGCGCCGGGCGAGACGGCCGTCGGCAGCGCGTCGGCGGTCGAGTTGACCGGTGCGCAGGACCTGTCGCCGTATCTGAATGCCAGCGCACTGCCGTCGGATGCGGCCGATACCGGCGCGCCCGTGCATGCCGCCGATGACGTGGCGCAGGATGCCGCAGCGCCCGCCGACGCCGACGCCGACGCAGCGATTGCGGTGGACGAACTGGCCGAGGCCGAGGCCGAAGACACCTCGGCGCTTGCGCTGGAAGCACCGGCACCGTACGAACAGGCGCAGACGGCTGACGTTGCTGCGCCGGAGCAGGAGCAGGGCGCCGATTCGCTCGAGGCCGCGCAGGCGGCGGCCGCGGATGCGCGCACATCCGAGGCGGTCACCGGGCAGGCCGTCGACGCGTTGCACGGCGATGCTGTCCAGCACCAGCACCAGCACACAGACGACGCCGAAGCCGCGTCGCTTGGCACCGATGCGCACGACACGCCGGCCGATGAGCCGGTAGTCGACGCCGATGCCTGGGTTGCGACCGGACTGCAGCAGGCCGGCAGTGTCGATACGGTGTCGCACGAGCCAGCAGGCGACGCGCCCGGAGCAAGCGAACACGTGGCCGTGGACGAGCTGTCCGACGCGGAAGCCGCGTTGGGTGAGACGCAGACGCTCGCCACGCCGGACGCCGGGCAGGTCGATGCCGAGCACGCAGACGCCGGGCAGCAGTGGTCGGGCGAGCACGCGGCCGTGCACGACCAGCAGGATCAGTACGACGGCAACGTCACCGCACATGCCGAGGCAGGGGCGGGTGATGGCGTAGCGTCCACCGACGACGCGCCTGTCGAGACCATCGAAGCATTGGAAGCGGTGCATGCGCAGGGCCCGTTGGCCGACCAGACGCAAGCGGCGACCACCGAAGACTGGACGCAGGACAGCGCGGCGCTGGATGGCGAGTCGACCGAGCAGCGCGACCACGTGTCCACCCCGCACGACGAGGCTATCGGTGCGCAGGCGCAGCCGCCCGCCGACGAGGCAGCGCAGCACGGCGATGCCGGGCTGCCGCAGGATGCCGACGCGCAGCTTGGCGACCAGTTGCAGGTGCAAGACACCGCACAGTTGGGCCAGCATCCGTCTTCCGAAGAACATGCTCTGTCGGGCGAGCAGGAGCACCTGCAGGAACCTGTGCATACGGACGAGGCTGCGCAATCGGAAGCGCATGTCGAGTCGGGCGAGCAGGAACAGCTGGGCGCGTACGCGCATGCCGACGAAGTCGAGCACGTTGCGGAAGCCGAGCGCGCTGCAGAAGCAGAGCAGACTCCAGCAGCAGAGCAGGCCGAAGCAGAGCAGGCTACAGAGGCAGAACAGACTGCAGCGGCGGAATACGCCGCAGACGCAGACCACGCTGCAGACGTACAGCAGGCTGCCGAAGCGCTACCCGAGCGCACCATCGCGTCGGTGCAGGCCTTCGAGATGGCGCAGGTCGCCGACCAGGTCGAAGAGACCGGCGATCCGCAATCGGAAACTGCACCGGAGCTGCAGTCGGACGTCGTTGCTGACGCGGATGCGGAAACCCATGCCGATGCCGAGGTCCACGCGCAGCATCCAGACGCAGACGCAGACGCAGACGCAACACTCGGCGCGACTACCGCAACCGATCCTGCCGAGCATCACGAACACGTCGAGCAAGTTGAAGGCGTTGGGCAAACCGAACACGTCGAATACGTCGAGCATCTGGAGCACGGCGAACCCGCAGAATCCCCAAGCGAACCCGAAGACGCCGCAGCCGTGGCCTTCAGCGCGCCGGTGGAAGACGCCGCGGCGGCCGAGACCACCGCCAACGCTGTGGGCGCAGCCTTCGATACCGGCCCGCTCAATTTCGACCAGCTCGATGGCGAACTGGTCGACATCTTCGTCGAGGAAGGCCGCGACCTGCTGGACCATTGCGATGGTCTGATCGCCCGCATGCGCGAAGTGCCGGAAGACCGCGAGGTCCTCAACGGACTGCAGCGCGACCTGCACACGCTCAAGGGCGGCGCGCGCATGGCCGGCATCAATGCCATCGGCGATCTCGGCCATGCGATCGAGTCGCTGCTCGAAGCAGTGGCGGCCAACCGGACCGACATCGACCGCGACGACGTGCGCCTGTTCGAGCGCGGCTTCGATCGCCTGCATCAGCTGTTGACCCGCACCGGCATGCACCGCGCCGTGGCGATGCCGACCGACCTGGTGGACGCCTTCGAAACCCGCACCCGTGGCCGCAATGCCGCAGAACCCAGCGACGCCGATGTGCGCGCGATCGCCAGGGCATCGGTGGAGCCGGCACCGCTGTCGGCGCCGGTGCCGGTCGAGGGCCAGAGCGAGGACGACTTCCTGCCGCGCGTGCAGCAGGAGCAGGTGCGCGTGCGTGCCGACCTGCTCGACCGCCTGGTCAACCACGCCGGCGAAGTGGCGATCTACCGTTCGCGGCTGGAACAGCAGATGGGCGCCTTCCGCGGCGCCATGGGCGAACTGGATCGCACCAACGCCCGTCTGCGCGACCAGCTGCGGCGTCTGGATCTGGAAACCGAAGCACAGATCGTGGCGCGCTATCAGCGTGAGCAGGACCAGGGCGACCGCACCTTCGATCCGCTGGAACTGGACCGCTTCTCCACCCTGCAGCAGCTCAGCCGCGCGCTGAACGAATCGGCGGCCGACTTGGGCGGCTTGCAGGGCGTTCTGGAAGACCTGTCGCGTCAATACGACGGCCTGCTGCAACAGCAGTCGCGCGTGAGCTCCGAGCTGCAGGACGGCCTGATGCGTGCGCGCATGGTGCCGTTCGACGGCCTGGTGCCGCGCCTGCGTCGCGTGGTCCGCCAGGCCGCGACCGATACCGGCAAGCAGGTGCATCTGCTGCTGGAAGGCACCCAGGGCGAACTGGATCGCAACGTGCTCGATCGCATGGTCGCGCCGCTGGAACACATGCTGCGCAACTCGGTGGCGCATGGCCTGGAAGCGCCGGAGCAACGGCGCGACGCGGGCAAGCCGGAAGAGGGCAGCATCGCGATCCGCCTGCGCCGCGAAGGCTCGGAAATCGTGCTGGAAGTGGCCGACGACGGCGCCGGGCTGGATCGCGAGGCGATCCGTCGCCGCGGCGAGCAGCGCGGCCTGATCGAACCCGGCCAGGAGCTCAGCGAGGCCGAGCTGGACGGGCTGATCTTCGCCTCCGGTTTCAGCACCTCCGAGCAGGTCAGCCAGCTGGCCGGCCGTGGCGTGGGCATGGATGTGGTGCGCAACGAAGTGCGTCAGCTCGGCGGCTCGGTGGACATCCACTCGGTGCGCGGCCAGGGCGTGACCTTCACCTTGCGCCTGCCGCAGACGCTGGCGGTCACCCAGGCGGTGTTCGTGCGCATCGGCGACACCACCTTCGCGGTGCCGGTGGGGTCGGTCAGCGGTATCGGCCGCATCTCGCGCAGCCGCTACGAGTCGGGCGAGGGTGGCTACCACTACGCCGGCGAAGAGTACGTGCTGCACGATCTCGGCTCGCTGGTCGGCCAGGCCGCCGCGCGTGCCGATGGCCAGGCGCAGGTGCCGTTGCTGCTGGTGCGCGCGGGCGACCTGCGTGCGGCGGTGGCGATCGACCAGGTGCTGGGCAACCGCGAAATCGTGGTCAAGCCGGTGGGCCTGCAGATCGCCTCGGTACCGGGCATCTACGGTGCCACCATCACCGGCGATGGCCGCGTGGTGGTGATCCTGGACGTGGCCCCGCTGGTGCGTCGCTATCTCAGCCAGCCGGCGCGTCCGGCGCCGGAAACCCCGGCCGAATCGCAGCGCCAGGTGCCGTTGGTGATGGTGGTGGACGATTCGCTGACCATGCGCAAGGTCACCAGCCGCGTGCTGGAACGCCACAATCTGGATGTGACCACCGCACGCGATGGTGTCGAGGCACTGGAACTGCTCCAGGAGCGCGTGCCCGACCTGATGCTGCTGGACATCGAAATGCCGCGCATGGACGGCTACGAGCTGGCGACCGCGATGCGTGCCGACCCGCGCTTCAAGGCGGTGCCGATCGTGATGATCACCTCGCGCAGCGGCGAGAAGCATCGCCAGCGCGCCTTCGAGATCGGCGTGCAGCGTTACCTGGGCAAGCCTTACCAGGAGTTGGATCTGATGCGAAACGTGTACGACCTGCTGGGGATCGCCCGTGTCCGAGACTAATGGCGCAATGGGAACTCCGGTCGCCCTGCTGGGCCGGCCCGGGCAGGCGCGCGAGCGCCTGCGTGAAGCGCTCGGCCTGGCCGGCGCCCACGTGGTGCTGGAAGACGAACCGGCGGCGGTGGACGTGCAGATGCTGCGCGATGCCGAGCCGGTAGCGGTGCTGGTTGCGCTGGAGCCGTCGATCGAAGACGCGCTCGAAGCCCTGGAGCCGGCCTTCAACATGCCCGGCGTCACGGTGATCTTCGACGAGGCCGAGCTGACCGTGCGCCGCGAGGGCTGGGAAGCGCAGCGCTGGGTGCGCCATCTGGCCGCCAAGCTGCATGGCCATGCCGACGTGTTGCCGCCAGGCACCGAGAGCGAGCCGTCGCTGCATCCCGAACCGGGCCTGGAACTGGCGCCGCGGCAGCACTCGGACCTGCAGCTGGACCAACACCTGCAGGCAGCCGCGCACGCGTTCGACAGCGTGCCCGGCGATGCCTTGTTCGCGCGTGGCGCGGGCACGTCCGAGGCCGCAGCGGCGGCCGACAAACCGGCCCTGACGCTGGGCGATTCCAGCACCTGGGGCCTGGTCGACGAGGTCGCGGTGGTGGTGCGCCCGCGCGCCGAATTGAACATGGACGCGCTGTCGACCGGCGGGCTGTCGCTGGTAGAGCTGGATCAGGTCGGTACGACCACTGGTGCGGTGCTGGTGCTGGCCGGCATCGGCGGCCCGGATGCGATCCGCCGCCTGCTGTCCGCGCTGCCGCCGGAGTTTCCTCGCGCCGTGCTGGTGCGCATGACCCTGGATGGCGGCCAGTACGGCAACCTGGTGCGGCAGATGGGACGCGTGTCGGCGTTGCCGGTCGACCTGGGCGAAGCCGGCCAGGTGATTACGCCGGGCAGGGTCTATGTGCTGTCCGACGACATCGGCGTGCAGCACCATGCCGGCGCGCTGGCATTCGTCGCGCAGGCCGATCCGGCCGGGCTGGTGGCCGCGTTGCCACCGGCCGACAGCGCGGTGCTGATGCTCAGCGGCGCCAACGAGGCGCTGGTCGAGCCAGCGCTGGCGCTGGCCGAGCAGGGCGGCTGGCTGGCGGGTCAATCCGCCGACGGCTGCTACGACCCGGCCGCGGCGGCACGTCTGGCGCGCCAGGGCATTCTGACCGGCGACCCTGCGCAGTTGGCGCGGGCGTTGGCACAGCGCTGGCCGGCGTAAGCCGGGCGCTTCCTCTCAAGATCGGAACAGGTGCGATGAGCTACGCCAACAATGACGAAATCCGCGGCGTCCTGATCCAGGCCGGCAGCGAGCGCGTGCTGCTGCCCAACGCCACGGTGGCCGAGGTGATGTCGCGGGTGGCGGTCGAGCCGATGGCGGAGATGCCGCGCTGGGTGGTCGGGCGCATCGACTGGTATGGCTGGAAGGTGCCGCTGCTGTCGTTCGCGCGCCTGAGCGGCATGGGCGACGAGCCGACCGCGGTCAACAACAAGGTGATCGTGCTCAAGGCGCTGGGCGGCAATCCGGCGCTGCCGTACTTCGCCTTGCTCACCGCTTCGTTCCCGCAGCTGATCTCGGTGCCGCGCGATGGCCTGCTGGCCGATGCGTCCGAAGATGCGCTGCCCGACGGCGTGCACATGCGCGTGCTGCTGGGCGAGCAGAGCGCATTGCTGCCGAATCTGGACGCGATCGAAGCGCAGCTTGCGCAGGCGCTGGCGGCGCTTGCCGCGTAACACGCCGCTACCGGACGACGACACTGCCGGCTTGCCGGCGATGTCGCGATGAAGGGCGGGATGGGCGCAGCAACGGCCAGGCGGGCATCGCCGTTGCTGGGTGCAATGGGTGCCGGCATGGCCGATGCCTGAGATCTCTTGCTGCCTGTGGGCGGCCGTTAGCGGGGGCGTGATCTGTATGCGTCAGCCTGATCCACACAGCACGCATGCCGCGCGCACGGCGCGACCGCGGCCGTGACGAGCTTTCCCGTCTTCGCACCCGTCCAGCACGCCGACGGTGTGATGCTGTGCGATCTGGCCGTCGTCGATCCGGCGGCGATGGCCGACTACCACAGCCGTAATCGCGCGCATCTGGCCGCTGCGATGCCGCTGCGGCCGCCGGCCTTCTACACCACCGACGGCTGGCGTCGGCTGAGCATCGCCTACCGCACCGCAGTGCCCGGCGAGCGCGAATTGCAACTGGTGTTGCTGCGCGAGGCGCAGGTGATCGGCACGGTCGGCCTTACCCAGATCCAGCGCGGTGCCTTCCAGGGCTGTCATCTGGGTTACGGCCTGGATGCACAGCAGCAGGGGCGCGGCCTGATCCAGTGGGCGGCCACGCAGGGCATCGCGTTTGCGTTCGGCCCGCTTGGCCTGCACCGGGTGATGGCGCAATACGTCCCCGACAATCTGCGCAGTGCGCGCGTGCTGCAACGGCTGGGCTTTCAGATCGAAGGCTATGCGCGCCGTTATCTGCAATTGAACGGCGTCTGGCGCGACCACGTGTTGACCAGCAGGTTGCGCGATGACGCTGACGCCTGTGGCGGGTAAGTCTTTTCGCCCCTGATCGTGGGGGCAGCCCGGCAGCGGCGCGCATGCAGCAGGCCCGACGCAGCGCTGGTTGTGCGCGGATCCGCAGCCCACAGCGCCGCAAGGCGGTTTATCCGCGCGCGGCGCTGCCGCATGATGCAAGGCTGTCGCCGCGCAGTGCGGCTGCCTGTTTTCTTCCTGCATGGAGTTCGCCCGGATGATCCAACGTCGTCACTTCCTCAAGAGCGCCACGCTTGGTGCGATCGCTTCCGGCCTGGCCGGGTGGGGCGCGCGTGCGCAGGCGGCCGTCGGTGCCGGCACGGGCGGACGCGTTGCCGCGTTGCCGCGCGGCGCGGCGCGGGTGATTTCCACCTGGGATTTCGGCATTGCCGCCAACCAGGCAGCCTGGAACATCCTCGGCAATGGCGGTATCGCACTGGATGCGGTGGAAGCGGGCGTGCGCGTGCCCGAAGCGGACCCGAGCAACCCCACGGTCGGCCTGGGCGGCTATCCGGACCGCGACGGGCGGGTGACGCTGGACGCCTGCATCATGGATCACCTGGGCAATTGCGGCGCGGTGGCATCGCTGGAAGACGTGGTGCACGCGATCTCGGTGGCACGCGCGGTGATGGAAAAGACCCCGCATGTGATGCTGGTTGGCGATGGCGCGCGGCAGTTCGCGCTGGAACAGGGCTTTCCGCAGACCAAGCTGCTCACGCCCAGCTCCGAAGCGGCGTGGAAAGAGTGGTTGAAGACCTCCAAGTATTCGCCGGAAGCCAATATCGAAAACCGCGCCTGGCGTGATGCCAAACTTCCGGGCGGCAAGGACAACCACGACACCATCGGCATGCTGGCGCTGGATGCGCACGGCAACCTGTCCGGCGCGTGCACCACCAGCGGCATGGCGTGGAAGATGCACGGCCGGGTCGGCGACAGCCCGATCATCGGTGCAGGCCTGTACGTGGACAACGAGGTAGGCGGCGCGACCTCGACCGGCGTCGGCGAAGAGGTGATCCGCAATGTCGGCAGTTTTGCGGTGGTGGAAATGATGCGCCAGGGCAAGTCGCCGGCCGATGCGTGCCGCGAGGTGGTGATGCGGCTGATCCGGCGCAAGCCCGAACTCACCCGCACCTTGCAGGTCGGATTTCTGGCGATGAACAAGCGCGGCGAGGTGGGGGCGTTCGCGATCCAGAAGGGTTTCAGTTATGCGGTCTGCGATGCGCAGCGGCAGGACCTGCTGGTGCCCGGCGAAAGCCACTACACCACCGAGCCTGCGGCATGAGCGTGTCGGGGCTGGAGGTGGCCGCCGATTCGGTGGGTTCGGCATTGGCGGCGCAGGAAGGTGGTGCGATGCGGGTCGAACTCTGCGGCGGCCTGGACGGCGGCGGGCTGACGCCCTCGTTCGGCACGCTGGCGGTGGTGCGTGAGCGGTTGCAGATTCCGCTGTATGTGTTGATCCGTCCGCGCGTTGGCGATTTCGTCTTCGATGCGGCGGAGGTCGAGGTGATGCGGCGCGATGTGGAGCAGTGCGTGCGGCTGGGCTGCGATGGCGTGGTGTTGGGCGCGCTGGATCCGCATGGGCAGGTCGACATGGGCACGATGCGGGTGTTGATCGCCGCGGCCGGGTCGCTGGGTGTCACCTTCCACCGTGCGATCGACGTCAGCGCCGATCCGGCGCGTGCGCTGGAAGATGCGATCGCGCTGGGGTGCGAGCGCGTGCTGACCTCCGGTGCGCGTGCGAGCGCGCTGGAAGGGATCGACACCATCGCAGCGCTGGTGCAGCAGGCGGGCGACCGTATCAGCATCATGCCGGGTGCGGGCGTGTCCGAAAGCAACGTGCTTGCGCTGCGTAACGGCACGGGGGCGCGCGAGTTCCATGCCTCCTCACGCGGGCCGGTTGCGGCGCAGGTGCATGCGCCGCATGCGTACATCTCCGACCTGGGTGGCGATTACCAGCGTACCGATGTGGCGCGCGTGCGGCGGATTGTGGGGTTGTTGCAGGAGCTGTGAGGCGCTGTGTCCCGATGGTGGAGCATGTGATCCGGGACCTCCTTGCACGCTGTGGCTGGCAATTCCAGGTGAAGTGAAGGCGTAGCATGGGATCTGTAGTTTGGCTGCCAGGTCCTCGACCAATCAGGCTTTGTTGCGTTGAAACGGCGGCAACGCTCAGGAGCATGTTGTGTTGAGCTTAGACGGGGCACTGTGGAAGAAGCGAGCGCAACGCGTTTGATCTGCTGCTTCGTTGCAGGGCCCTTGCCCGCCCACCATCGCGGGACACGCCGCAAGTACGTCCTTGTAGGCTCCGGCGCGGCATCCATGCCGCTCAGGGTCCCGAGACGGTGAGTGGGCAAGGACCAGCTGAAATGGTCGGTGTTCGTGGACAAGCGCAGAAGCGGCGGTCGGCGAGTTGCTTGTGCAGTTCCATCAGTGCACGACCAACGTAGGAGGCGCGATGTCCTTGCCGGTTCCGGGACCCTTGGCGGCATGGATGCCGCCGCAGAGCCTCCAGGGACGGATTAACGGCGCGTGTCCCGTATGTGATGAGGGCGCCGTGCCCTCGACCGTTCGATCTACTGCGCACTTTCCGGCAATGACTGCGGCGATCTCGTGTCATCTGCCTCGCTGCCAAGGCGTGTCGGATCCAGGACGACATGCTTGATGCGTTGGCGCTTCCAGGTGTAGCTGATATGGACCAGCCCATCGCGGGTCTGGATCACCGCCGGATAGGAGAACTCGTCCTTTGCGCTGTGTTCCAGCGTGAGGGCGCGTTGCCAGTGCACGCCATCGGTTGATAGCGCCACCGCAAGCGTGCCGCGACCGTCCCACCAGTGCTTGCCGGCGATGCCGGGGTTGTAGACCAGCAGGGCGCGGCCGTCGCGCAGCATCACCGCGTCGGTGCCGGCGTTGGGATTCTCCACGTCCAGCAACTGCATCGGTTGCCAGTGCAGGCTGCCGTCATTGGAGAACGTACTGAACACCTTGTCCTGCTGGCTGCGTCCGAGCACCTGTACACGCCCGTCCGCATGTAGCAGGACGCTGGGCTGGATCGCGCCGATCACCGCCGGATCATTGAGCGGCATGCCGCGTTGCCAATGCGCGCCGTCGTCGTCGCTCCATTCCAGATGCGCGCGCCAGCCACGGTCTTCGCTGCTGCTGGGCGAAAGGATGCGTCCGTTCGGCAATTGCACCGGCTTGTTCTTGATCGGGCCGAGGATGCCGTCGGGCAGGCGCTGCGGTGGCGACCAGTGCGCACCGTCATCATCCGAGGTAATGCGCAGGCCCCACCACTGCCGTGGATTGGGGCCGAGCTTGTAGTACAGCTGCACCGGGCCGGCGCTGGACTGGAACAGCACCGGATTCCAGGCCGGCAACGCAGTGCCATCCGCGCCGGCATGCGCGCCGTCGGCGATGCGTCGCGGCGGCTGCCATTGCCGCACGCCGCGCTGCGCGAGCCAGACACCGACATCGGCCGCCCCCTCGTGCGTGCCGCCGAACCAGGCGGCCAGCAGCGTGCCGGCGCGGGTTTCCAGAAGCGTGGAGGCGTGCGCCTGTGGCGTCGGTGCGGGGTCGGCGATGAACTCGCTGAGCACAATGGGCGAGGGCGGCGGCATGCGCGGTTCGGCGTGGACGGCGAAGGCGGCAAGGCTTGCGACCAGGCAGGTCGACAGACGTGACGGATGCATCGTGGTCCAGTCCTGTGCGGATTTTAAAGATACCTATTTATCATCTATTAAATACCATATGCTCTGGTCATCCCAGGCGGCCGTGGTCGCCGACCACTGCGAGGACCCGCGATGTCATCACACCCGCTCTCCCCGTTGCGCTGGCTGGCCGCCCTCGGCCTGACCGCGCTGACCCTGCCCAGCGCCATTGCGCAGAACTTTGCCGAGGTCAAACCCTCGCCGCAGCAGGTGGCCTGGCAGGATCTGGAATTCGGCGTGATCGTGCACTTCAATCCCAATACCTGGCTGGACCAGGAGTGGGGTGACGGGACCGCCAGCGCCAAGACCTTCAACCCGACCAATGTGGATCCGGGCCAGTGGGCGCGCGCGGCCAAGTCGGCCGGTGCGAAGTACGTGATCCTGGTGGCCAAGCACCACGACGGGTTTGCGCTGTGGCCCACCGCCGAGAGCAATTATTCGGTCAAGAACAGTCCGTGGATGGGCGGCAAGGGCGACCTGGTCAAGCTCACCAGCGATGCGGTGCGCAAGGAAGGCATGGGCTTTGGCGTGTACCTGTCGCCGTGGGATCGCCACGAGCCCAAATATGCCGATTCCAAGGCCTACGACAAGTTCTACGCTGCGCAGTTGGTGGAGCTGGCCTCGCAATACGGCCCGATCACCGAATGGTGGCTGGACGGCGCCGGCAGCGCCGGTCATGTGTACAACTTCGACAAGTACATGGAAGAACTGCGCACCTACCAGGCCAACGCGATGGTGTTTGCCGACACCGCCTTGTTCGAGTACGGCGACGTGCGCTGGGTGGGCAACGAGGCCGGCTTCATCGAAGGCGAAAACTGGAACGTGATCGATCGCCACGGCTACCTGCGCTGGCGCCCGGTGGAGGTTGATACGCCGCTGCACAAGCTGCAGTGGTTCTGGCATCCCAACAGCGACCAGACGCTCAAGAGTGTCGACGAGCTGGTGGAGATCTGGGAAAAGAGCGTCGGCCTGGGCGGTCAGCTGGTGCTGGGTCTCGCGCCGGACAAGCGCGGCCTGTTGCCGGAAGCCGACGTCGCACGCCTGCAGGAACTTGGCCAGGCGCTGCAGGCGCGCTACGGCGCAGACAGGAATCTGGTGGCCGGCAACATCAGGAAGACCGACGGCATCGACGCGGCAGTGGACGGCGATCGCGAGACGTTCTGGAGTGCGCCGGCCGGTTCGCATAGCGCGGTGCTGGAGCTGCAGTTCAAGCAGCCGGTGACCTTCGACAGTGCGCTGAGCATGGAGTGGATCAACGACGGCCAGCTGGTGCAGAAATACGCGGTGGAAGCCTGGCAGGACGGCAAGTGGGTGCCGCTGGCGAAGGCGCAGGCGATCGGGCGGATGAAGATCGATCACTTCGCGCCGGTGACCGCATCGCGGGTGCGCCTGAATATCCAGTCCAGTGCGGATGCGGTGCATATCCGCGAGTTCCAGTTGTTCAATACCGGCAAGGGTGCGGCGACGCGCTGAGCGCGGTTGATCGGGTTGTAGGCGCTGGGCAAACGTGCCGATGGCCCGGACCGGCTCCCGACCGGGAGCCGGTTGGCGATGCGTTGACGGGTGGCATCGCACAGCGGTTGCGCGCAGCCACGGTGCGCCGGCGACGCAGATTGCGCACTGGTGTCGCAAGGACTCAGTCGTACGCGCGCAGGCGGTTATCGAGATGACACGCTGTGCAGTGTCTGCATGGGCGACGCGCAGCGCTCGATGCATTCACGTGATCCGGGCCGCTGGCACCGCAGACATGCTGTCGCCGGCGCGCGGCTGGGCTCAGGCGGCGCTGTCGTCGCGTTCCTGTGGCGGCAGCAGGATCTGCGGCTGCCTGGCCGAGTGGGTCTGGCTCAGGAAGGTCATCAGGTGCGCCGCTTCGGTGCTGCCGATCGGCTGGCCGGGGGCGGGCTTGCTGTGGACGTGTTCGGCAAACGCGTGCTGGGTCTGCTCCGGAACCGCGGAGACAGGGTCTTGCGTAACGGTGGACGACGACATGAAACGCTCCTGGAACTCACGAACTGACCGTCGCCCGATGGAACGACGGGAATGCGCCACTGCCTTCCACAACGGCGTGAGCCGGTGATCTTGCCTGGAATGCGATCAGTCCGATACCGCACAGGTAGCAGACCCTATGCGGGCAGTTGACCTCCAGATAGCGGCGGGCGCGCGGTAGTCTGAAGGCCGGCCAGCCCCGGGAGCGCCAGGCGGGGTGCCTGGCGGTTGGTTTGGCCCATCGGCGGACACGCACAGGCGGCCTGCATTGCCAAGCCGGCGGGTGCGCGAGCGTCAGCCGCCGGCCATCCGTCTGCCCTCTACTCCTTCGGCGTGATCCACACCTGCTGCTGCAGGCCGCGCACGCCGGGCTTGGCGGTGCTGTCCAGGTCGAACACCACCACGGTGTTGTCGCCCTTGCGCTGGAACGGGGCCGGGAAATACAACGCCCGCTGCGGGCCGATGGCCCAGTGGCGGCCCAGGTTGACGCCGTTGGCCCAGGTCACGCCCTTGCCGAAGGCGCGCATGTCCAGGTAGGTGTCGGCCGGTGTGCCGATGCGCAGCGTGCCGCGATGGAAGGCGGGGCCTGCGACGGCGTTGCGGGTCCAGCCGCGGATGCTGTCGGGCGAGCGCATCGGCAACGGGAAGGCCTGCCAGCCGGTGAGCTGCCGGTTGTCCAGCAGCACCGGGTCGACCAGCCCGGCGCGGCCGTCGGCCATGCGTGGCCCGTAGTTGATGCGGCCGCTGTTTTCGACCAGGACATCCAGTGTGTGCTGGCCTGCAGGAATATCCACATCGGTGGAGACCTGCTGCAGCCGGCGTTCGACACTGCCGACCGGCTTCTGATCGACATACACCCGCGCGACATCGCGCACCTCGCCCAGGTACAGCGGCCCCTTGCGCGGGCCGGTGACGGTGGTGCGGTAGAGGATGTAGCCGTAGTCCTGGCCGAAGTGCTCCATCGGCTGCGGGGTGTCGATGGCGATCGGTGCGGGCAGGTTGTCCCACAGCGAGGCGGATTCGCGCAGCGGCGTTTCCGGCAGGGCCGCCGTGTCGATCGGTGCCGGCAGTGCCGGCGGCTGCACGCCGGTGACCCGGGCGATGGCCTCGCGCATCAGCGCGAACTTGGGCGTGGGGCGGCCGGCTTCGTCCAGGATGGCGTCGTAGTCGTAGCTGGTGGTCTGCGGCGCGTAATGGTCGCTGGGGTTGCCCTGGAAATTGGCACCATTCATGAAGCCGAAACTGGTGCCGCCGATGAACATGTAGAGATTGGCCGAGTGGCCCTGGCGCAGGATCCACTCCAGCTCTTCGGTCTGTTGCTTGGCATCGGTGCTGGCATGCGGCTTGCCCCAGTGATCGAACCAGCCGGCCCAGTATTCGCCGACCATGCGCGGTTGCCCGGGGCGGAACTTGATCAGTTTGTCGAACGCACTCTTGGCCTCGCCGGGTGCGAAGTTCACCACCGCCAGGGTGTCCGGCAAGGTGCCGTTGGCGAGCATGTCGGCGCCGTCGGAGGTGAACAGCAAGGCGTCGTCGAAGCCGGCCTTGACGTACATGGCGCGGTTGTCGGCCATGTAGGCATGGTCGTCGTCGTAGGAGCCGTACTCGTTCTCGACCTGCACGGCGATGATCGGCCCACCGTTGTGGTTGAGCAACGGACGCACCTGTTGGGACACCGCATCCAGGTAGGCCTGGCTGGCGGCCAGAAAACGCGGGTCGCGGCTGCGCACGCGGATGTTGTCCTTGCCGAACAACCAGGCCGGGTAGCCGCCGGCTTCCCACTCGGCACAGGTGTAGGGGCCGGGACGCAGGATCACGTTGAGGCCTTGCGCGGCGGCTTCGCGCACGAACGCGGCCACGTCGTTGTTGCCGGAAAAATCGAACCGGCCTTGCTGCGGTTCGACCAGGTTCCAGAACACGTAGGTCTCCACCGTGTTCAGGCCCAGTGCGCGCGCCTTCTGCAGGCGGTCCTTCCAGTAGGCGCGCGGGATGCGCTGGAAATGGATGGCGCCGGAGAGCAGTTGATACGGCTTGCCGTCGCGCACGAACTGCGTGCCTTGCGTGCCGAAGCTGGGCCAGGTGTCGGCGTGGGTGTCGGCGGCACTGGCGGCGGGAAGTGCCAGCGCGAGGGCGAGGACGAGGGGGCTGAGGGTGCTACGCAACATGGGCGATTCCCGGCGGTGACGAGTGACTGGTGACGATGGGGGTGGATTGGTTTTTTGCGTGAGGCCGCTTGCGTGTTGGCCCTCATCCGCCCTTCGGGCACCTTCTCCCGCTCGCGGGAGAAGGAAAAGCAAGCCTCCCGCTTGCGGGAGAAGGAAAAGGCAAGCTTCCCGCTTGCGGGAGAAGGAAAAGGCAAGCCTCCCGCTCGCGGGAGAAGGAAAAGCAAGCCTCCCGCTTGCGGGAGAAGGAAAAAGCAAGCTTCCCGCTTGCGGGAGAAGGAAATACAAACCTCCCGCTGCGGGAAAGGGAAGGGCGGCCTCCCATTGCGATTGGCGCGATGCCGGGCACGTACGCTATGCGAACGACGGCGGCAGATCCTCCTTGTTCGCGCCGAAGGCTGGATTCGGCTTGGCGCCCATCGTGAATTCCAGCGTGCCGCCGACGGCCAGATCGGCATGCCGCATCCAGCTGCGGTTGATCGGTTTGCCGTTCCAGGTCAGCGACTGCACATACACGTTCTGCGCGCTGTTGTTGTTGGCCACGATGCGCAGCCTGCGGCCGTTGCCGACATCCAGTTCTGCGCGCTTGAACAGCGGGCTGCCGAGGACGTAGTTGCCGCTGACCGGGTCCACCGCGTACAACCCGAGCGCGCTGAGCACGAACCAGGCGCTCATCTGCCCGCAATCCTCGTTGCCGGACAGGCCATTGCGCGCATCGTGGTACTGCTCGCGCAGCAGCCGGCGCACCATGGCCTGGGTCTTGTACGGCTGGCCCGCGTAGGCGAACAGATAGGCCACATGGTGGCTGGGCTCGTTGCCGTGCGCGTACTGGCCGACCAGGCCGTCGATATCCGGTGGCGCATCGGCCGGCAGCTCGGAACTGGTGGAAAATAGTTCGTCGAGCTTGGCCACGAAGCCGTCGCGGCCGCCGTACAGGTCCATGTAACCGTACAGGTCGTGCTGGTTGAGGAAGGTGGCCTGCCAGGCGTTGGACTCGGTGAAGTCGCGCCATTTGCTGATGTGGCCCATGCCGCGCGGGTCGAACGGGGTGGCCCAGCTGCCGTCTTCCAGCCGCGCCTGCACGAAGCCGCTGTCGCGATTGAACACGTTGCGGTAGTTGCGCGAGCGCTCGCGCAGTGCGCGTGCATCGCCGGTGGCACCGGCGGCCTGTGCCAGGTGCGCGCAGGCCCAGTCGTCATAGGCGTATTCCAGCGTGCGGCTGACCGCTTCGTCCACCTTGTCGGCGGGGATGTAACCGAGTTTGCGGTAGTCCGCCAGGCCGTGGGTGGTGTCGTCCATCGCGCGCTTGCGGTAGGCCGGCCAGGCGGCTGTGTAGTCGATGCCGGTGAAGCCCTTGGCATGCGCTTCGGCCAGCACCACTGCGGAGTGGTAGCCGATCATGCAGCCGGTTTCCACGCCTTGCAGGGGCCAGATGCCCACGCCGTCCGGGCATTCGTTGGCGCCGCGCACCAGGCACTGCACCAGGTCCGGCACGCGCTCGGGTTGCACCAGGGTGAGCAGCGGGTGCGCGGCGCGGTAGGTATCCCACAGCGAATAGGTGCTGTAGTTGTGATAGCCCTTGGGGGCGGTGTGGATCTGCAGGTCCATGCCGCGGTAACGGCCATCCACGTCGCTGAAGAGGGTGGGCGCGAGCAGGCTGTGATACAGGCCGGTGTAGAAGATGCGGCGTTGCGCATCGTCATCGCTGTCGATGCGCACGCGTGCCAGTTCCTTCTCCCAGGCGGCCACGGCCTGCGCATGCACGCGGGCGAAGTCGAAATCGGGCAGCTCGGCATCCAGGTTGGCCAGCGCATTGTCGGCGCTGACGGCGGAGATGCCGACCTTGACCAGCAGCGGTGCGTCGGATGCATCGGGAAAGTGCAACGCGGCCTTGAGGTGGCTACCGTCGCGGCTGCGCGTGCCGGCAGGCAGCGCTTGATCTTCGTCGTACAGCTGCACGCTGGCGAACGGCCGCGACAGCCGCAGGGCAAAGTAGATGTAGCGCCCCTTGGCCCACTGGTGGACGCGGCGCCCGCCTGTGATGGTCTGTGCATCGACCACGCGCAGCTGCGCATCGCTCACGCGGGTGGGGATGCCGGGCTTGTCCTGCATGCCGTGGCACAGGTCCAGCAGCACGTGCGCCGGCTTGCCCCTGGGGAAGTGGTAACGGTGCAGGCCGGCGCGCGTGGTGGCGGTGAGCTCGGCATGCACGCCGCTGTCCTTGAGCCGCACGCGGTAGTAGCCGGGCGAGGCGGCTTCATCGCTGTGGTCGTAGCGCGAGCGGTAGCCGCTGTCCGGCGCATCGAGTGCGCCCGGCACCAGCTTGACCTCGCCGGTGGCCGGCACCAGCAGGACGTCCAGCATGTCGCCGATGCCGGTGCCGGACAGATGCGTGTGCGAAAAGCCCATGATCGAGCCGTCGGACTCGTGGTAGCCGGAGCACGAATCCCAGACCGCGTTGTAGGTGTCCGGGCTCAGCTGCACCATGCCGAACGGCAGCGTCGCGCCGGGAAAGGTGTGGCCATGGCCGCCGGTGCCGATGAACACATCGACATGGCGCGTGAGCTCGGCGCGGGCGCGCGCATCGGCCGGCAGTGCGTAGTTGCCGGCGCGCGCGCGGGCAAGCCCGGGCAGGCCGGTGCTGCCGAACAGGGCTGCTGCGATGGCGCCTTGGAGAAAACCGCGTCGTGTTGCCATGGTGTGGTCTCTGAATTTGCGGGCCGATGCCGGGGCACCCTCATCCGCCCGTCGGGCACCTTCTCCCGGCGGGAGAAGGGAACATCAAGCGCTGCGCCGCGTCTGCCCGGGATGGCAGCTCGCGCGCTTCGAACCATCAGCTACTGCGCAGCAGCTGGGGTTTGCGTTGGTGCAGGTCGATGATCAGTTCGCCGAACAAGGTGTTGGCCCAGGCGAACCAGTCGCGGGTGAAGGTGCTCGGGTTGTCCTTGTCGAAGGCTTCGTGCATGAAGCCGGTGCCGGCATGGGTGGTCTTCAGCCACTGCAGGCATTGGCGCAACTGTGCATCGTCGTCGCTGACCAGCGCGTACTGGATGATCGACATCGGCCAGATCGTGCCCATGCCGCTGTGCGGGCTGCCGACGCCTTCGGCCGCACGGCCGCGCGAGAAGTACGGATTGCGTTCACTCCAGGCCAGCTGGCGGGTGCGCAGGAACACCGGGTCGGCGCGGTCGCAGCAGCCCAGGTAGGCCAGGCTGAGCAGGCCGGGGGCGTTGGCGTCGTCGATGAACAACTGGTTGCCGTAACCGTCCACTTCGAACGCCCAGTACGCCTGGCCGTCGCTGTCGCGCAGTTGGCCGAACTGGCGCGTTGCCGTTTCCACCTCGTCGGCCAGCGCGGTGCAGTCGGCGGCGAACGCGGCATCGCGATGCAAGGCCGTGCTCATCGTCGCCAGCTGCCGCAGCGAGGCCACCGCGAACAGGTTGGCCGGCACGAACAGCGGATACACGCAGGCATCGTCGGAGGGGCGGAACATCGAGTGGATCATGCCGTTGGGCCGGGTCGGCTGGCCGTAGCCTTCCAGCACCAGCGTTTCGGTCGCCAGCGGCGAGGGCCGCTGGAACACGTAAGGGCCGCGGTTGTCCTTGCGCTGCTGCTCGCGGAAGGTCCTGACCACCACGTGCATTGCCGCGCGCCAGTCGTCGTCGAACGGGGCGGCATCGCCGGTGGCGCGCCAGTATTCGTGCGCGATGCGGATCGGGTAGCACAGCGAATCGATTTCCCACTTGCGCTCGCCCACGCCGGGCTTCATCTCGGTGATGTCGTTGAGCGACCACTTCAGGCGTTGGGTCTGGCCATCGGGCAGGAAGGCGTTGGCATACGGGTCGAGCCGGATGCAGGCGGCCTGGCGCTGGATCAGGCCATGGAACATGCGCCGCAACGCAGGGTCGCGCCTGGCCAGCGGCACGTATGGATGCACCTGGGCGGAGGAGTCGCGCAGCCACATCGCGTGGATGTCGCCGGTGATGACGAAGGTGTCCGGCTTGCCGTTGCGGGTGCCGGTTTCCACCGTGGTGTCCAGCGTGTTGGGGTAGCAGTTCTCGAACAGCCAGGCCAGCTCGGGATCGGCGATGCGCGCCTTGATCTGCACGATCTGCTGCTCGACCGCCTTGCTGACGAAGCGGCGCTGCGGCTTGGGTGGGCGCTTGCTGACGAAGGTGCCGGCGGCCGTGGAGGTGCCGGCCGCAAACGCGGGCAGTGCGCCGGCCAGCAAGCCGGCGCCCGCGCTGGCGCCGAGCAGCTGAAGGATGTCGCGGCGGGTGTGCATGAGCTGGAACTCCCTGGATTTCAGCAAGCGGTCGACGCAGCGGACATCGTTCCATCGGCGGCATCACGTGCCCGGCCGATGATGAGACCTATGCATGACCAATTCCCGATGACCATACAACGTGTGCGCCGAATGTGCATAGTGCGTCCGCACAATTCGGCGCCGTATGCGTGGCCTGCGGCAGTGGTGGTGGTGGCTGGTCCACGTCTATTGCGGTCGTACGACATCGCCTGGCTGCCGTGCAACCACGGTCATCGCGGTGGAAACGTGCGGCGGGATCGGCAGGCCGGCACGGCGCCGACCGGCCTGGTAGCGGAGCCTGCGCGTGCCGCCTCGCCTGATCTCGGGCAATGTCGCCGACCGCAACGTCCTTCCGCTGCCCCATGCAACAGGCGCCGGCCCTCACAGCCGACGCCGTTGCCTGACGCACACCCACCGCTCATTTCGGCAATGGCGAACGCCCCGAGATCGAAAACGCTGCCGCCTCGCCGACCGCGCCGGTACCGGGTTGGCCACCGCCGACAAACAGCGTGTAATCGCCGGCTTCCACCGCACGCTGCCCGCTGCGATCCACATCGCTCAGGGCGCGCGCATCGAGGGTGAAGGTGAGCGTGCGCTGCTCGCCCGGCTGCAGGTGCACACGCTGGAAGCCGACCAGGCTGCGCAACGGCGACTGCGGGCGCTGCGGATATTGCAGATACACCTGCGCCACCTCATCGCCGGCGCGCGTGCCGGTGTTGCGCACGGTGGTGGTCACCTGCAACGGACTGCCAGCTTGCAGGGTTGCAGTGGACAGCTGCGGCGCGCTGTAGGCAAAGCTGGTGTAGCTCAAGCCATAGCCGAACGGAAACAGCGGCTCGCCCTTGAAGTAGCGGTAGGTGCGGCCCTTCATGTCGTAGCTGACGTAGGGCGGCAGGTCCTTGGTGGAGCGATAGAAGGTCACCGGCAGGCGCCCGCCGGGGGTGTCGTCGCCGGCCAGCATGCGTGCGATCGCGGTGCCGCCGGACTGGCCCGGGTACCACGCCGCCACGATCGCGTCGGCATGGGCCTTGGCCCAGTTCAATGCCACCGCGCTGCCGCTCATCAGCACCACCACCAGCGGCTTGCCGGAGGCCTTGGCGCGTTCGAGCAGCGCCTGCTGCGGAGCGGGCAGGGCGATGTCGTTGCGGTCGCCGCCATCGAAGCCGGGCACGTCGATGCGCAGTTCCTCGCCTTCCACATCCGGCGACAGGCCGACGAAAGCCACTACCGCATCGGCCTGCGCCACCGCCTGCTCGGCTTCGGCCAGTTGCGCCGCCGCCGGTGCCAGCCACTCCAGGCGCAGGCCCTGGTCCTGGCCGCGGTGCTCCATTTCCAGACGGATCCTGCGCGGGCGGGTGTCGTCGAAGTGCAGCACGGTTTCCACACTGCGGCCATCGGCGTTGTGCATGCCGGCCGGCACGTGCTTGTCTTCGGCATTGCCGGCGACCACCAGCTTGTCGTCGATGTACAGCCGCACCGGATCGTGGCCGGCGCAATCGAAGCAGCGCGCCACCCGCACCGCCAGCGTGTAGTCGCCCGCGCTCGGCGGCAGCAGCTCGCCGCTCCAGCGCACCGCATAGCGATCGGCCGGCACGCCCTTGGCGGGTGTGACCTGGTCCCAGTTGAAACTCACCACACGGTCCTGCCGCACCACGCGCGCAGCACCGGTCATCTCGACGTTGTCGAAATATTCGCCACGCAATCCCGGCTTGCCGTCGCTGCGCAGCGCGGTTTCCGGAATCATGCCCGGCACGCCGGCGGCCAACGGCGCACCTTGCGCATAGCTCACCTGCTGGGTGCCGAAGCGCTGGCGCAGGCCGAGCAAAGGCGTCACCGGCTCGGAGGAGGTGCCCTGATAGTTGGCTTCCAGCGCCGCCAGGGCATCGGCGTTCGGGCCGATCACCGCCAGCCGCGTGCCGGGTTTCAGCGGTAGCGTGCCGGCATCGTTCTTGAGCAATACGATCGATTCGGCGGCAGCCTTCAGCGCCAACGCGCGGTTGGTCGCGTTGTCGATGTCCTTGGCGCCGAGCCTGGCATACGGATCCTTGCGCGGGGCTTCCAGTTCGCCCAGGCGATAGCGCGCCGCGAACAGGCGCACCAATGACTGGTCGAGCAGGGCTTCGTCCACTTCGCCACGTGCGATGGCCGTGCCCAGGGCGCGATACGCGTAGCCGCAGTTGAGATCGTGCCCGGCCTTGAGCGATGCGGCCGAGGAGCCGGCATTGTCCGGGCGGAAGTAATGGAACTGGGTCATGTCGTCCACCGCATCGCAGTCGGACACCACGAAGCCCCTGAAGCCCCAGTCACCACGTACGCGGCCGTTGAGCAGCCAGTCGGCGGCGCAGGCCGGCGTGCCGTGTAGCGAGTTGTATGCGCACATCACCGAGCCGGCCTGGCCGTCGATCAAGGCGGCGCGGAAGGCGGGCGTGTAGGTCGCCTCCACATCGCGCGGCGACACGTCCACGTCGAAGCTGTGCCGGCCCGGCTCCGGGCCGCTGTGCACGGCGATGTGCTTGGGCGTGGCGATGGTGCGCGGGTGACCGAGGTCCTCGCCCTGCAACCCGCGAATGAAGCCCACCGCCAGTTGCCCGGTGAGGAAGGGATCCTCGCCGTAGGTTTCCATGCCACGGCCCCAGCGCGGGTCGCGGAAGATATTGATGTTGGGCGACCAGATGGTCAGGCCCGCATAGCGCTTGTGGTCCTTGCCCGGGCCACCGGCCTGGTTGAACTTGGCGCGCGCCTCGGTCGAGACCACCGTGCCCACCTGCTGCATCAACGCGGTGTTCCAGCTGGCGGCCAGGCCGATCGCCTGCGGAAACACCGTGGCGTAGCCATTGCGCGCGATGCCGTGCAGGCCTTCGCTCCACCATTCGTAGGCGGGGATGCCCAGGCGCGGAATCGCCGGCGCATCGTTCATCGCCTGCGCGACCTTTTCCTCGCGGCTCATCTGCGCCACCAGCGCGGCGGCGCGCTGCTCCGGCGTGCTGCTGCGGTCGGCGGGCGCGGCGTGCGCGATGCAGGGCAGGCCCAGGCTCAGCCCCAGTGCCATGGCAAGACGCGATACAAACACGGATGACATCGATTCACTCCTGCGCAGCGGCGAGATTCGCCCGGCGTCGTTCTGGTGTTGCCGCAGGGGCTGCGGCGGGTTGAGGATCTGGCGGCGTCATGCGCGCCATCGCCCGTGGTGGATGTTGCTGTTACCGCGGCGGGCCCTCATCCGCCCCTGCGGGGCACCTTCTCCCGCCCGCGGGAGAAGGACAGCCAACGCGGGACGAGGCCGCGCGAGGGAGGAGAGGGGCGCGCCTTGGGAGAGGGCACGCACGGCAGGAGATCACGTCATTTTCCTAAGGTGGATGCGATGCAAGGGTGCGAAGAGTGCGTATGACAGGAAACCAAATCTGCGGGAGACGCCATGCGCGCGAAACGCATCCGCGGAACAAGCGCATGCATGAGCGGACAGCCAGTTCTTCTCCCGCCGGGCGGGAGACGCCATGCGCGCGAAACGCATCCGCGGAACAAGCGCATGCATGAACGGACAGCCAGTGCTTCTCCCGCCGGGCGGGAGACGCCATGCGCGCAAAACGCATGCGCGGAACAAGCGCATACACGAGCGGACAGCGAGTCCTTCTTCCGCCGGGCGGGGGGCGCCCTACGCGTGAGATGCAGACGCGGACCAAGCGCATGCATGGACGGAGATCGCGTCCTTCTCCCGCCTGGCGGGAGAAGGTGCCCGAAGGGCGGATGAGGGCCAGCTCGCCGCTCATTTCGCCGCCGCTGCCTCCGGCGGTTCCGGCGGCGCGCCGGCCAGCGTCGATGCCAGGTCGCGCACCTGCAACGCAGACTGCACCTGCGCCATCGGCAGCTTGCTGGACACGTGCAGCGTCAGCGGTTCGCCCGGCAGCAGGTCGAAGGCGTTATCGGCCACGCTGACGTCCAGGTCGCCGAACGACAGCCACACCTCGCGCGCCAGCGTGTCGCTGGACAGCGTCAGCGCATAGCCATCGCCATCGGCGCGCCACTGGCTGTCGATCTTCGCGGTCGGCAAGGCCAGCTGCTTGGCCGGCGCGAAGAACACCACTTCGCGCGACAGCAGCTTGGCGCCGTCGAACAACTCGAACACCGCGTAAGTGCGCTTGGGATCGGCACTGCCCAGCAATTGCTTGTCGCTGAAGTTGCCCACCTGCAGGCTGCTGAGCGGCTTGACGGTGGCCTTTTCCTCGCGCTTGCTCAGCAGCTTGCCGTCCATGCTCATCACCCGCATGCGCCAGCGGGCCGCCAGCGGAGTGGTGCGGTCGGACACCAGCGACACCTCGGTCTGGCCCTTGTCATTACGCAATGCGGCGATCAGCTCGGGCGCATAGAAGCGGCGGGCGTGGTACTGCAGCGCCTTCCAGCGGCCGTAGTAGTCCACGCTGGACCACGACGCACCCGGCCACACATCGTTGAGCTGCCAGTACAACGAGCCCATCGACTGCGGGCGCGCGGCGCGCAGATGCGAGGCGGCCAGGTTGATGCCCTCGGCCTGCATCAGCTGGCTCAGGTAGACGAAGCTCTCGAAATCCTTGGGCTCGCCGAATTCGCGACGGATGTACAGCATCAGCCGCTTGTTGCCGTTGCCCTTGTCGAACTTCTGATGCACGCGCATCACCGGCGATTCCGGGTCCATGTCGCCGGGCTCGGCGAAGGCACGCACGGTGCGCATGTCCGGGAACGACTGCAGGCCGTATTCGGACATGAAACGCGGGGTGACATTGAGATATTCGGTCACCGGCAGCGCGGGGCCGCCCCAGACCTTCCAGTAATGCATGTCGCCATCGGTGGCCTGGTCGGCGGCGCCATCGAAGTTGGTGCCCGGCGAGGTGGACCAGTACGGCACGTCGCTGTCGTAGGTGGCCACCACCTCGCGGAACACGGTGCCGAACAAGGTGGTCATGCCGCGCTCGATGCGGCTGCGTTCTTCCGGGTCCACCGACTGCTTGAACTTGACCCGGTCGCCCCAGTTTTCCCAGCCGGTCTGCACTTCGTTGTTGCCGCACCACAGCACGATGCTGGGATGGTCGCGCAGGCGCTTGACCTGTTCAATTGCTTCTTGCCGGGTGTTCTCGCGGAACTCCACGTCGTACGGCGGCACTGCGCCGCCGAACATGAAGTCCTGCCAGATCATGATGCCCAGCTCGTCGGCCACCTCGTAGAAACGGTCGTCCTGGTAATGCCCGCCGCCCCACATGCGCAGCATGTTCATGTTGGCATCGCGCGCATCCTGCAAGGTGCTGCGCATGCGCTCGGCAGTAACGCGCGCGGGGAAGGCATCCAGCGGGATCAGGTTGGCGCCCTTGGCGAAGATCGGGATGCCGTTGATCACGATCTCCATGCTCTTGCCCCAGGTGTCCTTTTCGCGGCGCAGCTCCACCGAGCGCAGGCCGGTGACGCGCTTGATCTGCTGGCTGTCGCCATCGGCGTCGCGCACGCTGGCCACGAAGGTGTAGCGGTCCTGCGCGCCGTAGCCGGCCGGAAACCAGCGCTTGGGCTTGGCGATACGCACCGGCAGATTGATGCGGTTCTGGCCCGGGTCGACCACCGCCTGCTGGGTGAATTGCCCAACTTTCTGCCCATCCGGTCCCAGCACATCCAGCGTCACCTGCACCGGCCCGCTGCGGCCGGCCTGCAGTTCCAGCTGCGCCTGCAGCTGCGCAGCGTCCGCGTCCACGCGCTGCTGGGCGATATGCAGCCCCTCCACGCGCACCGCATCCCAGGCTTCCACGCGCACGTCCTTCCAGATGCCGGCGTTGACCATGCGCGGGCCCCAGTCCCAGCCGTAGCTATACGGCGCCTTGCGCACGTAGGTGGAGCTGTGGCGCGATTCGGGCTCGTCGCCGAAGGCCGAATCGTAGGCGCCCGGCAGCGCGTACGGCTGCTTGGCCAGCCACGGCTGGATCTTCTTGATCGGCGAGAACAGCTTGACCTCGAGCACGTTGTCGCCGCGCTTGAGCAGCGGTTTGGCATCCACCCGCCACTGCCGGAACATGTTGTCGGCGCTCAGCAGCGGCTTGCCGTTGAGGGTGACCTCGGCAAAGGTGTCCAGGCCGTCGAACACCAGCTCGACATGCGCGCGCTTGAGCGTGGCCGCGTCCACGTTGAAGCGGGTCTGGTATTGCCAGTCGCTCAGGCCCGCCCACTGGATCTTGCCCTCGTTGTCGCGATAGAACGGGTCCGGCACGATCTTGGCGGCGATCAGATCGGTCTGCACCGCGCCCGGCACCTGCGCCGGCAACCAGGCCGCCGCTTTCGGATACGTCCTGGCCTGTTCCTGGCCCGGCACCAACCGCACCTGCCAGCCGCTGTCCAGGGGCGTTGCCGTGGGCGGAGCCGCCCAGGCCTGCGAGATGGCAAAGGCCAGGGCTAGCCCGAGGCGGGCGGGGGCAGGAATGCAACGATGGCGGGACAGGGGCATGGGTGACTCTCCTTGGATGGATCAGCGCGTGGCGGCGGGGGGCGCCTGCGCGGTGGTTTCAATCAACTGGACGGCGCCGATGGCATACAGCGGGCCGCGAATCGGCGCGGTGAAGCGCAGGCACAGATCGTGGATGCCGGTGCGTGCAGGCAGTGCGGTTTCCAGCGTGAACTGTTCGCCCAGCGCGGCGCTGTTGGGCAATTGCACGCTGGCGACCAGCTCGCCCTCGCAGCCCAGGCGCACTTCCAGCTCGCCGCGGCGCGTCTTGGCCGGGTACTGCACCACCTTGGATTGCTCGTGCGCCAGGCCGAAGTTGTTCGGCAGGCGTGCAGCCTCGATGCGGATCGCGCCGATGCCATCCAGGCGCGCCTGCGGATAGAGACGGCAGGCATGGAACAGGTCGACGTTGTAGACCGGCGTGTCGGCGCCGGTCATCTCCGGCAACAACGGCAGGCGCAGGCCGAGCGCACCGGTCTGCACGCAATCGCGCAGGCCCTGGGTGTCCACGCGCAACAGACCGGCACGCTCGAACGTGCGGCTGCGCGTGGCCGCCAGCGCGGTGCCGCCGGCATCGAAGGCGGTGGCCTTGACCGTGGTCGGCAGCTGGATCGTGAACGGCGCCTCGTAGCGCGGCGATGCCGGCGTGGGATCGCTGCCGTCGGTGGTGTAGTGCAGCGTGCCCGCACCGGCCTGGGTGCCGAGTGCCACCTTGGCCGGGCCACCGGCCAGCACCGGGTTGGGGCCGCCTTCCAATGCGATATCGGCGGCGAAGGCGCCGTCGCTGTAGTCGATGCCCAACGCTTTATAGCGCTGCAGCTGGGCCGGCATGCGCGCCAGGAAATCCTTCCAGTTGCGCGCAGCCGCAGGCGACCAGGTGACTTCGGCCACCGCGGACAGCCGCGGAAACAGCGCGTGGTCGATATGCCACCTGGATGGAATGTACTCGGACCACAATGCGCTCTGCGCGCCGAGGACATGCGTGGCCTGCTCGGCAGTCAGTGTGCTCGGCACCGGGTCGAAGGCGTAGACCTTGGACAACGGCAGCACGGTCAGGCGGCCGTTGGGCTCGTCGCTGCGGGCGGTCTGCAGGTTGTCCAGATACAGCCAGTCGCCCGGCGCCAGCACCACGTCGTGGCCTTGCTTGGCCGCAGTGACCGCACCTTCGGTGCCACGCCACGACATCACCGACGCACTCGCCGGCACGCCGCCTTCCAGAATTTCATCCCAGCCGATCATGCGCCGGCCGTGACTGGTGAGGTAGGCCGCAAGCTGTTCGTTGAACCAGCCCTGCATCGCATGCGCGTCCTTGACCCCCAGCTTGCGCATCTGCGCGCGTACCGCAGGCGAGGCTTCCCATTGATCCTTGACCGCCTCGTCGCCACCGATGTGGATATACGCCGACGGGAACAGGGTCAGCACCTCGTCCAGCACATTGGTGATGAAGCGCAGGCTGCGTTCGCTGGTGTTGAACAGGTACGGATTGACGCCCCAATCCACGCCAACCTGGGTGCGCTGGCCGGGCACGCCGACGTCGTCCGGATACGCCGCCACCGCCGCCTGCGCGTGTCCTGGCATGTCCAGCTCCGGCAGCACGGTGATATGCAGGCGTGCCGCGTAGGCGACGATCTCGCTGATCTGCTGCTGCGTATAGAAACCGCCATAGCGCTCCGGCGTGCCGTGCCGGCCCGCGCCCGGCGGGGTGCGCCAGGCGCCCACCTCGGTGAGCTTGGGATAGCGCTTGATCTCGATGCGCCAGCCCTGGTCGTCGGTGAGGTGCCAGTGCAGCACATTGAGCTTGTGTGCGGCCATTGCATCGAGCACATGCTTGACCGTGGCCACGTCGTGGAAGTGGCGGGCCACATCCAGATGCTGGCCGCGCCAGCCGAAACGCGGCCAGTCGCGGATCGCCACCGCCGGCACGGCGACATCGCCCTTGCGCGCGTCCGGCGTCATCAGTTGCCAGGCGCTGATCGCGCCATAGAACAGGCCCGCGCCATCGCGCGCGGCGATGCGGATGCCGTTGCCATCCACGTCCAGGCTATAGCCTTCCTTGTGCGCCACCGGCGCCTGCGGTGTGCGTTCCAGGCGGATGCTGTGCGGTGACGCCGTGGTTTCGGTGCGCACTTCCAGGGTCAGGCCACGGGTGCGTTGCAACAGGCTGGCCAGTGACTCGGCGCTGCGGCGCACCTCGGCGTTGCCGGTGGGGATGGAGATCACCGTGCCGGTGCCGACGCGGAAGCTGCCATTGCCGCGCCTGGCTTCGGCCGGGGCGGGAATCAGCGGCAGCGGTGCGGTGGTCGCAGGCAATGTCGAGGTGGTGCGGGGGTGGTCCGCAGCCGGCGCGGTCGCCGTCTGGCGCTGGCCACACCCCGCCAACAGCACCGCCGCAAACGTCACTGCAAGCAGGCGCCAGGAACGTGGCCGCGCTGACAGCGGGCGCGACGACACGCTGCCCGGCAACGGCCGCTTGGAGAATGGTGAGCGCAGGTTCGGTGCGGAGTTCGACATCATGCAATCACATCCCGGTGTGGCGGGGGAGACACGGCAGCCACGCACAGTAGCAAAGCCATGCCGGATGACGCAGGGACTGGCGCACGCTTCGTCGGGGTGCGTGCGCTGTTTTGCGGGAACCACGCATCCGCATCGTTCGCTGCAGGACGGGCCCGGGGAGTATGCACATCGGCTTGGGGTGGACGCATTCCGATGCGGACACCGCCCGCGCCCGCCAGGCACTGCAGCAGTGCGATGGCGCGTTTAGCGCTGCGCAGTCGGCAACTCGTCCCACACCTTCGGGTCTTCGGCGCCCAGCACCCAGCAGCTGAAACCTTCCAGGCCGTACTGCTTGACCAGGTCGTAGCGTGCCTTGAAGCTGCGTGCGTCCGGGCGGAACACCCACTCGCGCATGTCGTCGCGGTAGAAGTAGAACCACGATTCCTGCTCGACCGGATCCCACTGCACGGTGGCGTTCTGTTCGATCGCCAGCGGGAAGGATTCGTCGGCATCGATATACGTGGCCGAAATATTCGACGCTTCGGTGCCGTCTTCCTTGACCGGATTACCGGTGTACCAGCGGTAGCCGTAGGTGGCGATGCCAAGCGAGAGCTTGTCCTTCGGCACCTGGGTGATGGCGTAGTCCAGATGCTTCTTCATCCACACCATGCCGTCGACCGGGCCCGGCGTGGTCCAGCGGGTGTGCTGGTCGTAGGTCATGATGCTGACCAGGTCCGCGGCCTGGCCCAACGCCTTCAGGTCGTACGCACCACGCCAGTATTCCCACATCCACTTGGAGAACTGGCCACCTTCGGCATGGCCCGGTGCATTGGGCACCACCGCCACCGACATCTTGAAGCCGGCCTTGTGCAGTGCATCGGCGGTCTGCTTGACCATCAGCGTATAGGCGTCGCGGTCGGTCCAGGCGATGTTCTCGAAATCGAACTGGAAGCCGTAGTACTTGTGCTGCTTGCCGTGGATCAGCAGCGATTCGATCATGCGCTTCTTGGCGGCTTCGTCGTGCATCAGCTTGTGGAAGCCGTCGCGGCCGGTGGTCATCGACAGGATCGGCATTACCCGCAGGTTCTTCTGCTTGGCGATGTCGTACAGGTACATGTTGGGCGTGCCGTTGACCAGGCCGTTCTGGTCAACGCCGTACCAGGTGGGCACCACCACGTCGATCTTGTCGACATTGGTCAGGAACGAGTTGGTCGATTTCTGCGTGTTCATCAGATAGAACAACGCGGTGGGGGTTTTGGCCAAGGCCGGCGCGCAGACCAGCGCCAGCGCCAGCAGGATCCAGGTCAATCGCTTGCTCATGAAAACAGCATCCGTCAGGGAGTGGAGGAAGAAGAAAGATCGATGCGAAACACGTACGCGCTCTCGCCGACCGGCTTGGCCGGCAATTTCAAGTGCAGGCCGTCGGCGCGTTGTTCGAACGGTATCTTTTTGCCGTTGGCCAGCAGCGTCACGCCGCGCACGCCATCGGCGGCGTTGAGCGAGCGGATCACCGCCTGACCACCGGCCGGCCAGCCGAGCTCGATCGCATACAGCGCGCCATCACGTGTGGTGAAGCGGAAATCTTCGGCGGTGTAGGGCTTGGTCTTGACGTCCTGGAAGGTGCCGCCGACCACTTCGGTCGGGCCTTCGCCGTACACGCGCCACGGCTTGCTGTCGTAGATCGCGCCGCCGTTGGTCTTGAGCCACTTGCCGATCGCCAGCAGGATGCCGCGCTCGGTATCGGGGATCGAGCCATCGGCCCGCGGGCCGATGTTGAGCATCAGGTTGCCGTTCTTGGCCACCACGTCGGCCAGCATGTGGATGATGAAGGTCGGCGACTTGTAGGTGTCGTTCTCGATGTAGCCCCACGACGCATTGCTGACCGAGGTATCGGTCTGCCAGTGGGTGGGATGGATGCCGGTGAGCTGGCCGCGCTCGATGTCCAGCGTGCCGGCGCCTTCCGGGAAGGCGCCGAGCTTGTAGTTCACCACCACGCCGCGATCGGCCTCGGTGCGTGCCGCGCCCTGGTTGTAGTAATACGCCAGCATGGTCGGCAGGCTGCTGCGGAAGGTGGGGTGGGCAATCCACCAGTCGAAATAGATCAGGTCCGGCTGATAGGTATCGATCAGCTCGGTGGTGCGCGCCAGCCAGTCATCCAGCCAGGCCTGCGACACCGGCGTCCAGTCGTTGGCCACATCGGCATCGTCCTTGCCCGGCAGGCGTACCTGCGCCGGGCCGTACAGCGCGGCATAGCGCGGGTCGTTGACGTCCGAGTCGAAGGTGCGCCCGCCGTCGAAGAACCAGTTGTGCTCGGCGCGGTGCGAGGACAGGCCGAAGTGCAGCCCCTGCGCGCGGATCGACCTGGACAACTCGCCCAGCAGATCGCGTTTTGGCCCCATCTTGACCGCGGTCCAGTCCGACAACTTGGAGTCGTACAGCGCAAAGCCGTCATGGTGCTCGGCCACCGGCACCACATAGCGGGCGCCGGAGTCACGGAACAGCTTGGCCCAGCCATTGGGGTCGAACTTGGGCGCGGTGAACTTTGGAATCAGATCCTTGTAGCCGGAGCTCGCCTGCGGCCCGTAGGTCGCCACGTGATGGGCGAACTCCTTGGAGCCTTGCAGATACATGTTGCGCGAATACCACTCGCTGCCGAACGCCGGCACCGAGAACACGCCCCAATGAATGAAGATGCCGAACTTGGCATTGTCGTACCACGCCGGCGATTGATAGGCCTTTAGTGCCGCCCAGTCGGGGCGGAACGGGCCTTTGCGCGCGCCCTGTTCGGCTTCGCGTACCAGCCGTTCGCGTTCGGGTGCGTACTTGGCGGTGGCATTGAGCCACTGCTGGTCGATCTGTTCCGGACTGAGCGTGGTGGCGGTCGGCGCGGTGGGCGATTGCGCGTGCAACGACAGCACCGGGCATGCCACCAGCAGAGCGAGCGCGAGCGCACGACTCCTGGGTACAGCTCCGGCGTGGCGGCGGGATGGAGCCGCAAACACGCGGCTATCGGTCGTCATGGGAACTGCACTCCTGTTGAGCAAGACGCGCCGGCAGTGCTGCAGCCGTGCGTGGATGGCAAAAGCGGGACTGGCCATGCTCCCTCAGCGGCGAAGGGGCGTGGCCAGTACCACTGTTTGGTGCATGCAACGACCTGCCGCCGCAGCGCGCAGGGCAAGTCCAAAAAAAGCGCGCCACCGTGGAGGGGCGGTGGCGCGCCGGTGCTACATCAGAACTTGAAGTTCAGCTGGGCCTGATAACCGCGGCCGTTCTTGTAGAACGCCGTGGGGGTATCGCGGGTGTTGCTGAAGACCCGGTAGGTGGAATCGAGCAGGTTGGTCGCGCCGAAGGTGATGCCCATGTAATCGGTGATCTGGTACGAGGCATTCAGATCCAGCTGCTTGTAGGCATCGGCGAAGTCACGCGATTCCAGCCGGCCGATCTGAGTGAAGTACTTGGAGCGATAGCTGTAGTTCACGCGTACCGTCCAGTCGCCATGTTCCCAGTACGGGATCACGTTGTAGGTGTCGCGCGACAGGTAGGGCAGGTTCAAGCCCGAGCTGGAATCGGATTCGGCGAACGTGTAGTTCGCCTGCAGGCCAAAGCCCAGACCGAAAGTCTGCTGGTAGTTGACCGACACGCCCTTGACCTTGGCATCGGACACATTGACCGGCGTGGTGACCTGATACAGACCGGCAATGGCCGGGGGGGCCGGATTCAGCTGCTGGGAAGTGGTGGTGCTGACGATGTAGGAGCTGATGTCGCGGTAGAACACTTCACCGGACAACATGCTGGACGGAGCGAAATACCACTCGGCTGCCAGATCGTAGTTGGTGGATTCGTACGGCTTCAGATCCGGGTTGCCGCCGTTGGCGGTCAGGTCACCGGTACCGCTGTTGATGGTGAAGGTGCCGGCCAGATCGGCGTAGCGCGGACGTGCGATGACCTTGGCCGCCGAGAAGCGCAGCACGGTGTCGTCGGTGATGTCGTAGGCGATGTTGAAGCTCGGCAGTGCCTTGCGATAGTCGTTGGTCTCGGCGACACGGTCGAAGTTAGTGCCGCCGTCGTTGCTCTGCCAGAACTCGGACTTGTCGGTGGTGTCGACCAGGCGCACGCCGACGTTACCGCGCCACTGGCCGGACTCGAAGTTCAACTGCGTATAGACGTTCTGGGTGATTTCCTTGACCTGGAACGAGGCACCGAAATCGGTGCGGTACGGACCCTGCGGCTGCGACAACAGATAGTTGCGCACGGCATTGAGGCTGGCGGTCGGCCAGGTGGTCAGGTCGCCGCTGGCGCCCAGGCCGTCGTACAGGCTGCTGGGCGTGCTGCCCGGGTTGAACTGTGTCAGCGAGACCGCGTCGGTGGAGTTGATGCGGTTGCCGCGCGCGTCCACGCCATTGTTGTGGTTGATGTACTTGTAGCCGAACTGCAGCTTGGTGAACGGGCCCCACTCAAGGTCGCGCGAGGCGTCCCACTGGAAGTACTTTTCCTCGTCCTTGCTCTTCTGGTACGCGATACCGCCGGCTTGCATGATGCCGGTGTTGGTGCCGGGGATGTTCCCCTGCTGGCCCGGTGCCAGGCCTGCGGGATTACCCGGCAACACCCAGTTCGAGGCGCCGCCGTTGTCGTAGTTCACCGCGGTGTTCTGGCCGTCGAAGGCGTAGTTGTAGCCGCCGTCCTGCATCAGGAACTTCATCAGGTATTCGGGGTTCTTGCCACCTGTGGCCTGCGTGCTGCCGACCTGGCTGGTGAACACCCACTTCTCGCCGGACCAGTCGTGACGCAGGTTCAGGCTCTTGGTGGTGACGGTGCTTTCGCGATAGTTCGCATCCAGCTGCGCGTACGGTTGCCCGGCGGCGCCATCGCTGACCGTGGCCGAGGTCACTACGCCGTTTTCCACGTTGGCGCTGGTGATCTTCTGGCGGTCGTCATTACATGCCGGGCACACATACCGCGCCTGGCTGAAGTTGTTGTACTTGCCCTTGATGTACAGGCCGGTCAGGTTGAACTCGTTCTGCTCATTGGGCTTCCACTGCAACGCACCCTGCAGGCCGCTGCGCTCGCGGGTCTGCTGGAAGAACGCGCTGCTGATGCCGGCCGGCACGCGGGCGGTGGCCACATCGCTGCCGTCGCCGGTGATGGTGGCGCTGGCCGGAATGCCTTCGCCGGTGGTGTAGCCGAAGTATTCGATACCGGCGCGCGCCAGGTCCTGCTTGTCATGCGTGGCGGAGATCAACGCGCCGAAGGTCTCGTCGTCGTTCTTCCAGCTCCACAGCGCCGAGCCGCGCGGATTGCCTTCTTCCGAACGGTCGTTGTAGTTGTAGCCGACCGAGCCGCGGATGGTGTTCTTGGGCAGGTCCAGCGGCTTGCGGGTGTGTACGATCACGGTGCCGCCGATCGAGCCTTCGTCGATGCGCGCTTCCGGGGTCTTGTAGACCTCCATCAGGCCGATGATTTCCGGCGACAGCAGGGTGTAGTTGAAGGTACGGCCGCTGGTGTCGGTCGGGTTGCCGCCCCAGTCGCCCGAGGCGATGGTCTGGCCATTGAGCAGCACGCGGTTCAAGGCCGGGTCGGTGCCGTTGATGCTGACCTTTTCGCCTTCGCCGAACTGGCGATCGACGCTGATGCCCGGCAGGTGCGACAGCGATTCGGCGGCGTTGATGTCCGGGAACTTGCCGATGTCTTCGGCGCTGATCGCATCGACGATCGAGTTGGCCGAGCGCTTGACCGACTGGCTCTTCTCCAGCGATGCGCGGTAGCCGGTGACGGTGATGGTGTCCAGCTCAGTGGTCGCCGACGGTGTGGCGGCAGGAGCCTGTTGGTCTTGTCCGGCAGCCATTGCAGAGCCGGAGCAGTACAGAGCGGCGGTGATACAGAGTGCTAACGTCGTGGTGCGGCTGTGCATGGCTAAACCTCGTTGGTTAGTGCTGTGAGCGCGCCGCCTCTGGAAGGCGTCACGCGCTCGGCGTGGCCGGCAAAACAACACGCCCTTACCGATCGCGGTGACCGCACTGGCGCGCGCCATGAGAGGCGGGTCCAGGTGATTCGCGTGGTAGAGGAGGTGTCCCCCGTGTGGTGAAGCGGTGGAGCGGATGCGACTTCAGCGAGCGAACATCGGGTGATGCCCACTCACGAATCTGGAATGCGCCGACGAGGGAGTCGCCCGTTCTTGAGTACCGAACAGTCCATGGCCCCTCCTGCCAGAACCCCGATTTGGATCGAGTCTCGCGTAGCGTTGACAGCGTTGTCAACACATCGTCACAGATCTCTGAAGCTGCTGCGATTGCGCTGCAATGCAGCATTTCCCGGCGATGCCGCGCAGGGTGCCGCCGCGACCGCGCAGCGCAGCAATGCTGTGCCTGCGGTGCGATCGGCTGTTTCTATGTGGAATGGCGCACAGGCCGATACGTCGCCTCGATTTGTGCTGAAATCGTTGCTCGGGATGCAGATTTTCAGTGGATGATGAAATTGGCGGCATCCTGTTCAAATCGTGATCGCCACGGTTGCGTTACAAGGCGATTACTGACAACGTTGTCTATCCGTGACCGTTCGTCGGATAACGGAAGATGACGCCAGCCCGCGACCACTTATCAGGAGAATGCGTGAGCGCAAGCAGTCCAATGGAAGCGGTGGCCTTTCCACGCCCCGAAACCTTCGTTGCCGCAGACGTTGGCGGGACGCATGTACGCCTGGCGCTGGTGTGCGAAGGCGTCGATCCACGCCAACCGGTCACGGTGCTGGACTATCGCAAGTACCGATGCGCCGACTATCCGGGCCTGGCCGAGATCATGGCCGCGTTCTTTGCGGAGCTGGGCTGCGCACCGGTGATGCGCGGCGTCATCGCCAGTGCCGGTTATGCGCTGGAAGACGGCAGCGTGATCACCGCCAATTTGCCGTGGGTACTGTCGCCGGAGCAGATCCGTCGCCAGCTCGGCATGCAGGCGTTGCATCTGGTCAACGATTTCGAAGCGGTGGCGCATGCGGCCAACTACATGACCGGCAATCAGGTCATGCAGTTGTCCGGCCCGCCGCAGGGCGCGCCGGGTCCGGCGCTGATACTCGGTCCCGGCACCGGCCTGGGCGCGGCGTTGTGGATTCCCAATGGCGCCAACCCGGTGGTGTTGCCGACCGAGGCCGGCCACGCCGCGCTTGCGGCAGCCAGCGATCTGGAAGTGGCCCTGCTGCAGGAGCTACGTCGCACGCGCACGCACGTGGCCACCGAGCATCTGCTGTCCGGCCCGGGCCTGTTGAATCTCTACACCGCCCTGGCCGCGCTGCGTGGCGTGCCGGTGGTGCACGCCAGCCCGGCCGACGTCACCACCGCGGCACTGGCTGGCGAGGACATGCTGGCACGCGACGCGCTACAGGCGTTTTGCGGCTTCATGGGGAGCGTGGTCGGCGACATGATGTTGCTCTACGGCGTGCGCAGCGGCGTCTATCTGGCGGGTGGCTTCCTGCCGCAGATCGCCGCGTTCGTGGCCGCAAGCGATTTCGTCGCACGTCTGCTCGACAAGGGCCCGTTGCGTCCGGCGCTGGAGCAGGTGCCGGTCAGCATCGTCGAGCACGGCCAGCTCGGTGTGATCGGCGCGGCCAGCTGGTTCCTGCAGCACGGCCGCTGAGTCCTGCGCATCGCCAGGTGCAGCAAGCCGGCTGCACGGAACCGATCAATTCCGCATTCCCGTAGGAGCGCACCCGGGCGCGACGAGGCGCGCCCGATAACGCCCCGTCGCGCCCAGGTGCGCTCCTACGAGTCAACGGGGGTGCCGGACCGGCACGCGGTGGACGGGGCCTTCAAGACAAGCACGCAGTGGAGGCGGCAATGTCGATCGACTCTGCATTCCCGTAGGAGCGCACCCGGGCGCGACGAGGCATTCCCGATAACACCCCGTCGCGCCCAGGTGCGCTCTTACGAGTCAACGGGTGTGCCGGACCGGCACGCGGTGGACGGGGCTTTCAAGACAAGCACGCAGTGGAGGCGGCAATGTCGATCGACTCCGCATTCCCGTAGGAGCGCACCCGGGCGCGACGAGGCATTCCCGATAACGCCCGGTCGCGCCCAGGTGCGCTCCTACGAGTCAGCGCGCTATAGATCCCCGAACCGCGACTGCAGCGCCGCAATCGCCGCCAGCCCCGCGGTTTCGGTGCGCAAGATGCGCGGTCCCAGTTGCAGGCCGCTGAAACCGGCCTCGGCGAGGGTCGTGCGATCGCGCGGCGACCAGCCGCCTTCCGGGCCGATCGCCACGATCACATGCGGTTGCGTGCCCAGCACCAGGCTGCCCAGGCGATGCTCGCCTTGCGGGTCCAGCGTCAGCCGTAGCGCCTGCGGGTCGCTGGCTCGGGCCGCCTCCTGCAGGCCGTGCGGCGCCGCGATCGTGGGAACGCGTGCACGCCCGGATTGTTCGCAGGCCGACACCACCACGCTGCGCCAATGCGCCAGGCGTTTTTCCATGCGCGCCGGGTCCAGCTTGACCTCGGTGCGCTCGGCGTTGACCGGTACCACCGCCGTCACCCCCAGCTCGGTGGCCTTCTGCAGGATCAGGTCCATCTTCTCGCCGCGCGCGATGCCCTGGATCAGGGTGATCGACAACGGCGATTCGTTGCACAGCGGCTCGACCCGGTCCACCACTGCGCGCGCCTCGCGTTTGCCGGCCAGGGTGATGCGCGCGTGGTAGTCGCTGCCGTCGCCGTTGAACAGGACGCAGGCATCGCCCTCGCGCAGCCGCAGCACGCGCAGCAGGTGATTGGCCGAGGCTTCCGGCAGCGTCAGCTCCTGGTCGCAGTGCAGCGGCAGTGCCACATGGGAACGGGTCAGGCGCATGCAACGGCCTCCTCGATGGCGTGGCGGGTGGTCGCCGCCAACAGCGCAAGTTGCGCGTCGTCCACGCAGTACGGCGGCATCCAGTACAGCACGTCGCCGAGTGGGCGCAGCACCACGCCCTTGTCCAGTGCGGCGCGATAGGCCTTCAGGCCCACCCGTGCCGCAGACGGGAACGGCGTGCGCTTGTCGCCGCCCTGCGTGAGCTCGAAGGCCACGATCATGCCGGCCTGGCGCACGTCCGCCACCGCGGGGTGTTCGCCGATCTGCGCCGCAAGCGCGCTCATGTGCGCGGCGGTGCGCTGGTTGCGTGCAATCACGTCGTCGTCTGCAAAGATCTGCAGGGTCGCCAACGCGGCCGCGCACGCCAGCGGATTGCCGGTGTAGCTATGCGAATGCAGGAACGCGCGCTCGCGCGAGTCGTCCAGGAATGCGTCGTACAACTGCTGCGTGGCCAGTACCGCCGACAACGGCAGGAACCCGCCGGTCAGCCCCTTGGACAGGCACAACAGGTCGGGCATGATTCCGGCCTGTTCGCAGGCGAACAGGCTGCCGGTGCGGCCGAAGCCGGTGGCGATCTCGTCGGCGATCAGGAACGCGCCATGCGCATCGCACAGTTCGCGCGCACGGCGCAGGTAGGCCGGGTGATACATGCGCATGCCGCCTGCGCACTGCACGCGCGGCTCCAGGATCAGTGCGCAGATTTCCCCGGGTGATCGTTCGAACACCCCCTGCAGCGCGTCGGCTGCCTGCAGTGCGTAGTCCTCCGCGCTCTGCCCAGGTTCGGCCAGGTAGGCATCGGGCGAGGGCGCAAAGATCGATTCCAGCAGCAACGGCGCATACACGCGCCGATACAACGGAATGTCGCCGACCGACAGCGCGCCGATGGTCTCGCCGTGGTAGCCGTTTTCCAGCGCGACGAACCGCGTGCGGCGATGCTCGCCGCGGTTGTGGAAATAATGGAAGGCCATCTTCAAGGCCACTTCCACGCCGGCCGAGCCGTTGTCGGCATAGAACACCTTGGACAACGGCGCGCGGCCGGCCTGGCGCGGCGCGATCGCCAGCAGGCGCTCGGCCAGCTGCACGGCGGGCGCATGGGTGAAGCCGGCCAGCATCACCTGCTCCAGTTCGCCAGCCTGGCGCGCGATGGCCGCGCCGATGCGCGGCTCGCTATGGCCGAACAGGTTGGTCCACCAACTGCTGACCGCGTCCAGGTAGTGGCGACCGTCGTGGCCGATCAGCCACGCACCATCGCCACGCGCGATCGGCACCAGTGGCAGTGTGTGCGGGTGTTCGCGCATCTGCGTGCAGGGGTGCCACAGCACCTGAAGATCGCGTTGTCGCCAATGTTCGTCAGCTTGGGAGGCTGCCGGGTCTGCTAGGATTTCGGGTTCATGAACATGTCGATGCATACGCCTATTCTATCGGTCGGCTCCGCCGCTGCGTGCTGCGCATGAGCCCGCGCCTGCCGACCATCCACAAGATCACCGATCTGGGTGACGGGCCGTTCCGTCGCCAGCAGCTGGATCTGGAGTTTTCCAACGGCGAGCGTCGCCTCTACGAGCGCCAACTCAGCCAGGGCCATGGCGCGGTGGTGGTGGTGCCGATGCTGGATGCGCAGACCGTGTTGCTGGTGCGCGAGTACGCCGCCGGCGTGCATCGCTACGAGCTGGGTCTGGTCAAGGGCCGCATCGATGCCGGCGAAACGCCGGAGCAGGCCGCCGACCGCGAACTCAAGGAAGAAGCCGGCTACGGCGCGCGCCAGGTGCAGGTGTTGCGTGCGATGACGCTCGCTCCTACTTATATGAGTCACCAATCCTGGTTGGTGCTGGCGCGCGACCTCTATCCCGAGCGCCTGGTCGGCGACGAGCCGGAAGAGATGGAAGTGGTGCCCTGGCCGATCGCCCGTCTGGACGACTTGATGCTGCGCGACGATTTTTCCGAAGGCCGCTCGCTGGCCGCCTTGTTCATTGCGCGCGAGTGGCTGGAGCGCAATCCATGATCCGCATCCCGATGGAACTGCGCGAAACCGTGATCGCCATTGCCCGCGAGGCGGGGGCGGCGATCATGGATGTCTATGCGCAGGATTTCGCGGTGGAGCTCAAGGACGACGCCAGCCCGTTGACCCAGGCCGACCTGGCCGCCAATCGTGTCATCGTCGACGGCTTGCGCCGGGTCACCCCGGATGTGCCGGTGCTGTCGGAAGAATCCGCGCACGTGGCCTGGGAAGACCGGCAGTTCTGGACCAGCTACTGGCTGGTGGATCCGCTCGACGGGACCCGCGAGTTCGTCAAGCGCAACGGCGAGTTCAGCGTCAACATCGCACTGATCCACATGGGCGCGCCGGTGCTCGGCGTGGTGCAGGCGCCGGTCGATGGCCGGGTCTGGTATGCCGCCCGGGGCGAGAACGCCTACCGCCGCGATGGCGATCGCGACGAGATGCTGCATACGCGCACGCCGGCGGCCATGCCGCTGCGGGTCGCCGCCAGTCGCTCGCATCGCGACGCGCGCACCGCCGCCGCGCTGGAGCGCATGGGCCAGATCGACGTGGTCGCGCAAGGGTCGTCGTTGAAGTTCTGCCGCATCGCCGAGGGCGACCTGGACGTGTATCCGCGCTTCGGCCCCACCTCCGAGTGGGACACCGCGGCCGGCCAGTGCGTGCTGCATGCCGCCGGCGGTGTGCTGCTGGCCGGCGGCACCGGCAAACCGTTCCGTTACAACCGCCGCGACACCTTGCTCAATGGCGATTTCATCGCGCTGGGCGATCCCAATCTGCCGTGGCGCAGCTGGCTGGTGTGAGCAGCGCTGGCGGCCTGCGCGCTCGCCGGATGGTCCGGTGGCGGCGCTTAGTGCCAACGCCGTCATGTCCAGCGCAGTGCTTCCCCATCGCCTGCCATCAGCTGCTACGGCACGTGCCGGCGGCATCGCCTTGGCACGCCACTCAGCTGCACCACACCTATCAGGAAGACACCATGTCCGAGTCCCCGCCGACCGGCGACATCCAGCGCCTGCTGCAACTGATGGCGCGTCTGCGCGATCCTGAGCATGGCTGCCCGTGGGATGTGGCGCAGACCTTCGCCAGCATCGCCCCGTACACCATCGAGGAAGCCTACGAAGTCGCCGACGCCATCGACCGTAACGACCTTGCGGGTCTGCGCGACGAGTTGGGCGACCTGCTGCTGCAAGTAGTCTTCCATTCGCAGATGGCCGCCGAGCAGGGCGCATTCGGATTCGCCGAGGTGGTCGCCACGCTCAGCGACAAGCTGGTGCGCCGCCATCCGCATGTCTTCGCCGAACAGCGCGCCGACGACGCGCAGGCGGTGAGCGCCAACTGGGAGCAGATCAAGCGTGCCGAACGTCGCGCAGCGGGCCATCAGGACGACTCCGCACTCGCCGGCATCGCACGCGGCCTGCCGGAATGGCAGCGCTCCACCAAGCTGCAATCGCGCGCGGCACGGGTCGGCTTCGATTGGCCCGGCCCGGCACCGGTGCTGGAGAAATTGCAGGAAGAAATCGAAGAGCTGCGCGTGGAGTTCGCCCGTGGTGCGGTCGCCGACAACCAGGCACGGCTGGAAGACGAACTCGGCGATGTGTTGTTCGTCTGCGCCAACCTGGCGCGCCATGCCAAGGTCGACGTGGGGGCGGCGCTGCGACATGCCAATCTCAAGTTCGAGCGCCGCTTCCGCGCCATGGAGGCGCAGGCACAGGCGGATGGCACCGCGCTGGCCGCGCTATCGCTGCACGAGCAGGAAGCGCTGTGGCAACAGGTCAAGCGCGGCGAGCGCGGCAGCGCTCCATCCACTCCCGACCAACCGGGCGCCGCGACGCCTGTCACTGCCACGCCGGTGCGCAGCGATCGGGCACCCGACCTCTCGGCGCAGCAACAGGCCGATGTCGACACGCAGGGCCTGGACAGGTCAGGCCGCGCGTGAATTTCGCACCGACCACGCTGCTGCTGTTCGCCGCCACCGCGGTCGCCGAGCTGGTCGGCTGCTACCTTCCTTATCTGTGGCTGCGCAAAGGCGGCAGCATCTGGTTGCTGCTGCCGACGGCATTGAGCCTGGCCATCTTCGTCTGGTTGTTGAGCCTGCATCCCGATGCCAGTGGGCGGGTGTACGCCGCCTATGGCGGGGTCTATATCGCCAGCGCACTGCTGTGGCTGTGGTGGGTGGACGGAGTGACGCCGACGCGTTGGGATCTGCTGGGCGCCGCCTGCTGCCTGCTTGGCATGGCGATCATCATGTTCTCGCCGCGCAGCGCCTGAGTGCGTACGTGCGCCGGCGTCTGCGCGGCGCAAACCACGGCTGCCTGCTCGGTGCGGTGGGACGCAATGAAGACCAGGTGCCCGGGGTGGCGAGCCACCGCGGCACTTGCGTGGCCGCGACCGTAGACGCCGACGGTCGCGCGCGACGGACAGGCGGGCAGGCGGACAACTGCTTCATCGCACGCAATAGGTGGGGGCGTTCAAGGCGTTGGTCACCACGGCCAACCGACAGGGCGCGGCCGCGCACTGCCGCGTACTGCCGCGCGCTGCGCCGTTCCCCCAAGCGCGGCCGGGCGGCGATAATGGACCTCTTTCCCTTGGACCGGTGCGCATGACCCAGAAGACCATCCTCAACGACACCCATCGTGCGCTTGGCGCCAAGATGGTCGACTTCGGCGGTTGGGACATGCCGATCCACTACGGCTCGCAGCTGGACGAGCACCATCAGGTGCGTCGCGACGCCGGCATGTTCGACGTCAGCCACATGACCGTGGTCGACCTGCACGGTCCACGCGTGCGCGCGTTCCTGCGCTACCTGCTCGCCAATTCGGTGGACAAGCTCAAGATCTCCGGCAAGGCGCTGTACACCTGCATGCTCAATCCGCAGGGCGGGGTGATCGACGATCTGATCGTCTACTTCCTGCGCGAGGATTTCTTCCGCCTGGTGGTCAACGCCGCCACCCGCGAAAAGGACCTGAAGTGGATCGGCGAGCAGGCTGCCCGCTTCGAGGTGCGTGTGGAAGAGCGCGGCGACTTTGCGATGATCGCCGTGCAAGGCCCCAACGCACGCGCCAAGGTCATCGCGCTGGTGGATCCGGCCGATACCGCAGCGGCCAGCAAGCTCGGCCGTTTCGCAGCGCTGCAGACGCGCTCGCGCGAGGGCGTGGAGCTGTTCCTGGCGCGTACCGGCTACACCGGCGAAGACGGTTTCGAAATCGTGTTGCCGCAGGAGGCCGCAGTGGGGTTCTGGAACGCGCTGCTCGCGCAGGGCGTCAAGCCGGCCGGCCTGGGCGCACGCGATACCTTGCGCCTGGAAGCCGGCATGAATCTCTACGGCCAGGACATGGACGACACGGTCAGTCCATACGAGGCCGCGCTGGCCTGGACGATCGCCCTGGACGAAGGCCGCGACTTCGTCGGTCGCGCCGTGCTCGAGTCGCAGAAAGCGCAGGGCGCACCGCGTCAGCTGATCGGTGTGGTGATGGATGAGAAGGGCGTGCTGCGGCATGGCCAGACCGTGCTCAGTGCCAGCGGCGAAGGCGAGATCCTGTCCGGCACGTTCTCGCCCACCCTCGGCAAGGCGATCGCATTCGCGCGCGTGCCGGCCGGCAGCATCGACGACTTGCGTGTGGACATCCGTGGCAAGCAGGTGCCGTTGCGCGCGGTGAAGTTTCCGTTCGTGCGCGACGGCCAGGCGCAGCCCGGCGTCCTAGGCGACTGAGTCAAACGCTGCCGGGCAGGTCAACGTCCGGCAGCGTGCAGCATCCATCGCCGCCAATCGGCCGGCACGCGCGTGCACCTGTGTTGTCGTGCGGTCTAAACTAGCCACCTGTCCCCAACCCATCAGTTTCCCCGGAGCACACCCATGAGCGAGATCCCTGGCGACCTCAAGTTCCTCAAATCCCACGAGTGGGCCCGCGTCGAAAGCAGCGGCCGCGTGACCGTCGGCATCTCCGACCATGCGCAGGGCCTGCTGGGCGACTTGGTCTACGTCGAACTGCCGGGCGTCGGCGACACCGTGCAGGTCGGCAATGGCGCAGCGGTGGTGGAGTCGGTCAAGGCCGCCTCGGACGTCTACAGCCCGGTCAGCGGTACCGTCGTCGAGGTCAACAGCGCACTCACCGACAAGCCGGAAACCATCAACGAGGACGCCTACGGCGATGGCTGGATCTTCGTGGTCGAACTCGACGACAAGGAAGAGCTCAACGACCTGCTGTCGCCGGACGACTACGCCGAGCTGCTGGAAGACGACGCGCACTGACCTCGCTTCGCACGTCGCACCAAAAAATCCGGATGGCCGCTCGTTGGAGCGGCCATTTTTTTTGCCTGCGCGGCGGTGGCAGCACGCCGTCCCCGCCTGGCGATGGCGTGCGCGTTGCCGATCGGCGTGCAACCGGCCAGCGACGGCCGTCGATCGCAGTCCAGGTGTTTGTCGATGTTCGACAGCGACGACCTCGCCGGGAACATGCGCACGCCACATCGTCGAGCACGACGCGGCTGTCGCGGTGTCGGATTTCTGGCGTGAGCCAGTCGTGAGGAGAGGGCGTGCAGCCGGTGAAAAACGGTTGCCGCATCGCGTGCATCCAACCTCGGACACGGTGTGCATCGCATGCCGTTGGCAGCGCATGCCGATGCACATACGGGGCGAGAACGGCGCAAGAAGTTTGCGCATTTCTGCTTGTGCGACGCCTTGAGCAAGGTTGGCGGATAAAAAATTTTCAGCTGGCGGACAGGCGGCGCACTCTGCGGCGACCACGCCTGCGCCGCGACGTCGGTGCAGTGGGGAGCATCGCGCTTGTTTGCCTCGCTAAAAAAAAACAGCACAAAAGAAGTGCTTTTTTGAAAACGTCGTTGCACCACTGCATGCGAAGGCCAGCTGCGCGTGCCATCGCGCGGCGTCTTGGGACCACCTCGCTAGGACACATCGCCACCAGCTGTCGAAAAAAAAATGCAAAAGAGTGTTGACAGTAAAAAAAAGCGTGATTAGGTTTCGCCCAGCAGACGTTGCTGCGAAAGAGAGTGAGCAGAATCGACATCAAGCCGACACGCTTGTTCCCGATGTCCACCAAAGCGTTATCCACGGTGGAGTTGGGTCCGCTTCTCTCCAAGAAAGCAGCAGTCGCTCCGATCACGCACCCGCGTCGCTGTCTGATGCGGGTGTTTCTGTATCCGTCCCGTCGCGCATTACCTGCGGACGGTTCCCGACGACGGCGTGCCGTTGCGGGGTTTGCTTCAACTGGGCGTTTCACCTCCATAGTTCACTGACGAGGAGCCAATTACATGGCCACTGCAAAAGCTGCGAAAAAGAAACCCACTGCCAAGAAGGCAGTGAAGAAGACTGCCGCCAAGAAGGCAGTCAAGAAGGTCGCCAAAAAGGCAACCGCCAAGAAGGCAGTGAAGAAGACTGCTGCCAAGAAGGCCGTCAAGAAGACTGCAAAGAAGGCAACCGCCAAGAAGGCAGTGAAGAAGACTGCAAAGAAGGCAACCAAGAAGACTGCCGCCAAGAAGGCAGTGAAGAAGACTGCAAAGAAGGCGACCAAGAAGACTGCTGCCAAGAAGGCCGTCAAGAAGACCGCCAAGAAGGCAGTCAAGAAGACCGCGAAGAAGGCAGTTGCCAAGAAGGCGACCAAGAAGTCCGCCACCAAGAAGACTGCCGCCAAGAAGCCTGCTGTGAAGAAGGTCGCCAAGAAGAAGCCGGCCGTTCGCAAGAAGAAGGCCGCTCCGGTCGCGCTGCCCGCAACCCCGGCGCCGCTGATCTGATCTGCAGTACCCGATCGCCGTAGATATCGAGCTCTCTCCCCGACGCCCAGCGGGGAGGGAGCTTTTTTATTGGCTCCCCCACGGCGGCCATGATCCGGTGAATGTCGATCGCGCGCAGACAGTCGTAGTCGATCGCCATCCAGTACCAGGGTGACCTGCTCGGGCCGCGTGGCACGGCATAACGCCAGCAGACCTGGATAACCGTCCCGCGGTGGCGCAAACGCATTGCGATCGCCACCCAACGCATCGCGCGCTGCTTGGCGGGATGTCAGGCCGGGTAACTGTGCCTATCGCCGCACTGGCGCCACTGGCCATTCTCCACTCGCTACTCGCCACTCGCTTTCCCGGGTCCAGTGCTGCTGGTGGGCTCGGCTGCTGCGCCGCCCACGCAACGGGCCATCGTCTGTCCCGACCGGTAGTGCCGCCATCTCTTGGTGTCGCGCTGATGTGTCGGTCAGTGCGAAGCGGGAGAGATGCACTCGGTCGCATCGCGCGGAGGGTGAGTTGTCCGCTCGCTTCTTGGCTAGCTCCTTTGCGCGCACGCGACAAGGTTGTCCAGGCATGCGTTGGCCATGACCGGTAGCCATGGCGATGGAGCGATGGTTAGCCTGCCGGCCACCGATGTCGAAACACTCGACCCGGTCCCGCTGCGGGCCAGAAACAACACAGGCGGCCGAAGCCGCCTGTGTGCGAGAGCGCAGCAAGCTCCGCTTAGCGCGGCGATGCCACCGACTTGCCGGACGAGGCACCCTTGCCGGCAGGATCGGGACGCTCGGCCAGCATGTTCTCGCTACCGAAGTCGCCATCCACGTCGATATCCAGCCAACGCTTGGCAGGCAGGCCCAGCGCACGGTCCAGGATGGTCGGCAACATGCCGGAGGGCAGGCCGCTCTCGCCGTTCCACATGATCGCGATGCCGAGATCGCGCTCGGGCAGCAGCGCGACCAGGCCGCGGTAGCCCTGCACCGCGCCGGCATGGAAGACGACCTGGTGGCCGGCGTAGTCGAACACGCGCCAGCCCAGCGCGTAGCTGGCAGCGTCCACACGCTCGTGGCGCCAACCCGAGCGCATCTCCCCTGGCGTGGAGATCAGCGGCGCGTGCAGCGTCGCCAGCAGCGGCGCAGGCAGCACGTCGGTGCGGTGGCCGGTGTGCGCGAGCAGCCACTGCGCCATATCGCTGGCGCTGGCATTGACGCCGGCAGCGGGAGCAAGACGGTAGTAGGTCGGCTTGGGCGTCAGTGACACCCAGCCGTTGCGGCTGCGCACGTGCGGGCGCGCCCAGCGCGGGCTGGCCTGGATACCGGCCAGTCCCATGCTCGCATCGTTCATGCCCAGCGGCTTGAAGATGCGGCGCTCCACCGACTGCTCGTAGAAGCTGCCCGATGCAGCGAACACCACATCCCCGACCAGGCTGAAGGCCACGTTCTGGTATGCATAGCAATCGCCCGGGGCGCAGCGCAGCGGCGCGGCAGCCAGCTTGTGGCTGAGCGAGTAGTAGTCGACGTTGGATTCGATATCGTTGTCGTAGGCATTGCGGGTCAGCCCGACGCGGTGGCTGAGCACCTCGGCGACGGTGAGTTGCCGGGTGGCGACGTTATTGCTGAGCTGGAAGCCGGGGACGTAGTCCACCACCTTGCTGTCCCAACGCAGCACACCGTCGTTGACCAGCAACCCGGCCATGGTGCCGGCAAACGCCTTGGATAGCGATGCAAGACGGAACACGGTGTGGGCATCGACCGGCTGCGGGTGATTGACGTCGGTGACGCCGTAGCCGCGCGCGCTGAGCACCTTGCCGCCCTGCACGATGGCCATCGCCATGCCGGGCAGGCGATTGCCGTAGGTCAACTGGTTGGCCATCGATTCGAACGCGGCCACGTCGAAACCGGCCGCCGGGGCAAGCACCTGGCTGGCCGGGAGCGATGCACGGTATTGCAGCGGAGCGGTGGGCGACTGCACGATGGCGGCCGGCTGCAGCGCAGAGGCAGCGGGCGCGGGTGTCTGTGCGGTGGAAGAGAGGGCCAGAGGCAATAACGCCCCGAGCAGCCCGATGGCCAACGGTCGGAACCGTCGGCGCCTGCGCATTTGAGTCATGGTTGTCCCGCCTGTTCCGCTGCCTCCGATGATTCTAGCGCCGCGCTTCGCAATAGCACAAACTGCCGGAAGATGAATGGGCATCATATTGATCCTATTGACGATTTTAGGTTCATAAATCGGCCTGCGCGGCGCCTTTCCAGCGCCACTGGGAGCCCGTGCGGAAGCAACTGCAAGCAGCGTGCCTGCTCCAGCCGCGATCGATTTGCTGCGTCCTGCCCGCTGCTGCTGGTGATGCAGCGCGGCATCGGCTAACTTGCGCGCTTGTTTCGCGGGGTGCTGCCGCTGCCATGTCCTTGCTGTCGCGCCCGTTGATGCGAGCGAGCTTCACCCTATGACCAGTCCATCTTCGCCGCGCTCGGCGGCTGGCCGCTTGAACGCGGCGCTGCGCAGCTCGCCGCCGCTGGCATGGTCGTTCCTGTACTTCTTCTGCCTGCTCAGCGGTTACTACGTGCTGCGCCCGGTGCGCGAGGCGATGAGCGCGTCGGCGGATGTGGAAGCGATCTTCCCCACCGGCATGATCGCCTTCTTCGCCGCGCACGGCATGCCGCTCAAGGACTTCACCCTGCAGGTGCTGTTCACCTGCACCTTCCTGATCATGGTGCTGCTGCAGCCGGTCTACGGCGCGCTGGTCAGCCGCTATCCGCGCCGGGTGTTCCTGCCGGCGGTCTATGGCTTCTTCATCGCGACCCTGCTGCTGTTCTATGTGTTGTTCGACAGTGGCGTGCCCGGGCGCGGCATGGCGTTCTTCTTGTGGGTGACCGTCTTCAACCTGTTTGCGGTGGCGGTGTTCTGGAGCTTCATGGCCGACGTCTTCAGCAATGCCGAAGCGCGCAGCTACTACGGTTATATCGGTGCGGCCGGCACGCTGGGTGCGTTTCTCGGGCCGATCCTCACCCGCACCCTGGTCGAACGCATCGGCATCGCGCATCTGATGCTGGTGTCGGCCGGCTTTCTGGCGGTGTGCGTGGTCTGCGTGCTGCGCCTGCGCTTGTGGGCGGTTGCGCGCGAGCAGCAGCGACAGCTGGGCTCCGGCGAAGTGCCCATGGGCGGCGATGTGCTGGGCGGGCTCAAGTTGATCGTGCGCGAGCCGTTGCTGCGCTGGCTGGCCTTCATGGTGTTGTTCGGTGTGGGCGTCGGCACCTTGCTCTACAACGAGCAGGCGGCGCTGGTACGGCGGCTTTACAGCGACGCGGCGGCGGCCACCGCCTATTACGCGAGCATCGACCTGGCAATCAATGCGCTTACCCTGGTGCTGCAGCTGCTGGTGACGCGCGCGCTGTTGTCGCGTTTCGGCATCGCGCCGGCACTGCTGATTCCGGGCGTGGCGATCACGCTGGGCTATGCCGTGCTGACGGCCTCGCCGTTGCCGATGATGCTTGCGATCGTGCAGGTGATCACCCGCTCCAGCGAGTTCGCCCTCGCCAAGCCGGCGCGCGAGACCTTGTACACGCGGGTGGATCGGCAGTGGCGCTACAAGGCCGGTGCGGCGATCGACACCGTGATCTACCGCGGTGGCGATCTCACCTTCGTCTGGGTGCACAAGCTGGTGTCGGCCTTCGGCTCCAGCGCAGTGTTCGGTGTCGGCCTGCTGGTGGCCTCGTGCATGACCCTGGGCGCGTTCGGCCTGCTGCGCGAGGCGCGCAAACTGCCCGCAGAGCGCGATGCGGAGACTGGCAATCAGGTCTCCGACTAGGAGCGGTCAACACGCGGCCTGGCTGCGGGGCCCTTGCCCGCCCACCCTCGCGGGACACGCCGCAAGTACGTCCTTGTAGGCTCTTACGCGGCATCCATGCCGCGTAAGGTCCCGCGACGGTGGGCGGGCAAGGACCGGTCGAGATGGTCGGTGCGCACAGGCAAGCAGGGCATGAACGGCGTGTCCCGCAACCGGAGAGGGCACTGCGTGCTCGGCTGACTGAGCTTTTGACCTTGGCGGCGGGCTGCACCTAAGCGATGCCGCTGTTTGAACTAGCCGCGTTTGCCTTTGGGCGAGCGTGGCGAGCAGATAGATCAGGTGTAGAGCGCTTGATCTGCACCTTGGCTGCAGCAACTTGTGCCCGCGCAACAACCATCGCAGGACACGCCGCCGATGTCCGCAGCCGCGACGCTCCGATCATGCATGCAGGTCCTGCACATCCCCCGTCTCTTGCCGGCGCGCCGGGTTCCGCCGCCTGTTCCGAGTAGCACGGCCGCAATCGCGGCTATGCTGGCCGCCACATCCACCATGCCGGTCTGCCATGTCCCTGTTCGCCGTCGTCGCCGGTCTGTGTGTCGCTCTGCTGCACGTCTACATCATGGTGTTGGAGATGGTGCTGTGGACGCGGCCGCTGGGCCTGAAGACCTTTCGTAATACCTTCGAGAAGGCCCAGGCCACGCGCGTGCTGGCAGCCAACCAGGGGCTGTACAACGGCTTCCTGGCTGCGGGACTGTTCTGGGGTGCGTTGCAGGCCCGGGCCGATGTGCTTGGCTTCTTTCTGGGCTGTGTCGTCGTGGCAGGCTGCTACGGCGCCTACAGCGTCAACCGTCGCATCTTCGTCGTGCAGGCGTTGCCCGCGCTGATTGCCCTGGCCTTGCTGTGGTTGCCGCGCTGAGGCGGCGTCCCAGCCTTCTGTAGGAGCGGACCTGGCCGCGACGGGGCGTCACCGGTAATGCCTCATCGCGGCCAGGTCCGCTCCTACCTTGGCAGCACGCTGAGGCTGCAGGCGCGGTGAACTGGCCGAAGACCACGGCGACAGGCAGGCAGCCGCGAGATGGTCGGTCTCCACACCAGCCGGTCTCCACACACGACAACGGCGGGCCGAAGCCCGCCGTCGTCTGCTGTCACCTTGCCCCGCGCCTTACGCTGCTTCGCGCGGTTGCTGGGCCTGCGGCTTGTCGTAGTAGCTGGCCGCACGCAACTCGTGCGGCTCGAAGTCGTCCACGGTAATGGTGTCCATCATCATCTCGCGCAACTCTTCCAGCTGCCTGCGCTCGTCGCCGGTGATCACGCCTTCGGCCACTGCCTCGTCCAGCTGTGCGGTGAAACCCAGCGCTTCGATGCCCTTGGTCTTGAGCGCCTTGAGGAACTTGCGCTCCACCGGCTCGGCCAGCACGGCCTTGGCCAGATAGCTGGCGATACGCCCGCCCGGATTGTTGGCACAGGGGGTCAGGAACACGCCCTGGGCCAGGCGGTCGCGCGCTTCGTTCGGCGTCATCAGGATCGATGCCACGCGGTGCCCCAGGCGGTCGCCCGGCGCTTCGGCACGACGGCCCAGCGGGAAGATCAGCAGCCACATCAACCAGCCCACCGGCCGGATCGGGAAGTTGCGCAGCGCCGCCGACAGCGCGGTTTCGATCTTGTGCACGCTGTCATGGAACGCCCATGCCAGCAGCGGCTGATCGGTCGCCGGCGCGCCTTCGTCGTGATAGCGCTTGAGCATCGCGCTGGTCAGGTAGATGTGGCTCAGCACATCGCCCAGCCGGCCGGATAGGGATTCCTTGAACTTGAGCTTGCCGCCGAGCATCAGCATCGACACATCGGCCATCAACGCCAGGTTGGCGGAATAACGATCCAGCTTGCGGAAGAAGCGACGCGTGTACGCATCGCCCGGCGCTGCACCGATGCGTGCGCCGGTCAGCCCGAACCAGAACGAACGCACCGCGTTGGAGATACCGAAGCGGATATGCCCGAACAGGCTCTGGTCGAACGCTTCCAGACCACGGCGCGTATCCGGATCCTGCGCCGCCTGCATTTCCTTCATCACCCACGGATGGCACAGGATCGCGCCCTGGCCGAAGATCAGCAGGCTGCGGGTCATGATGTTGGCGCCTTCCACGGTCACGCCGATCGGCGCCGCCTGCCAGGCACGGCCGGCGAAGTTGCGCGGCCCCAGGATGATGCCCTTGCCGCCGATCACATCCATCATGTCGCTGACCACTTCGCGGCCCATGGTGGTGCAGTGGTACTTGGCGATCGCCGACGGCACCGACGGCACATCGCCACGGTCCACCGCCGCGGCAGTGGCCTGCGACAACGCACTGATCGCATACGCCTTGCCACCGATCCGTGCGAGCGCTTCTTCCACGCCTTCGAAGCGGCCGATCGACAGACCGAACTGCTTGCGAATGCGCGCATACGCACCGGTGACCACCGCGGCGTACTTGCCGCCACCGCTGGCCGTGGAGGGCAGGGTGATCGAGCGGCCCACTGCCAGGCACTCGTTGAGCATGTTCCAGCCCTTGCCGACCATTTCCACGCCGCCAATCAACTGGCTCAGCGGGATGAACACTTCCTCGCCATGGATCGGGCCGTTCTGGAACGGCGAATTGAGCGGGAAATGGCGACGGCCGATTTCCACGCCGGGAGTCTCGCGCGGCAGCAGCGCCAGGGTGATGCCGATGTCCTTCTTGTCGCCGATCAGGCCATCCGGATCGTAGGCGCGGAACGCCAGGCCGATCAGCGAGGCGACCGGCGCCAGGGTGATGTAGCGCTTGTCGAAGGTGAGCTTGACGCCGAGCACGTTGGCGCCGTTCCACTCGCCCTTGCAGACGATGCCGTAGTCGGGGATCGAGGTCGCATCGGAGCCGGCGAACGGGCCGGTCAGGCCGAAGCACGGCACCTCGGCACCCACCGCCAGACGCGGCAGGTAATAGTCCTTCTGTTCCGGCGTGCCGTAATGCAGCAACAGCTCACCCGGCCCGAGCGAGTTGGGCACGCCGACGGTGGAGCTGACCACGCTGGAGATCGAGGACAGCTTCTGGATCACCTTGTGATGCGCCAGCGCACTGAAGCCCAGGCCGCCGTACTGCTTGGGAATGATCATGCCGAAGAACTTGTTCTTCTTGATGTACTCCCACAGCTCCGGCGGCAGGTCGGCGTGGACATGGGTGATCTCCCAGTCGTTGACCATCTTGCACAGCTCTTCGACCGGGCCGTCCAGGAATGCCTGCTCTTCGGCGGTCAATTGCGGCTTGGGGTAGTTGAGCAGCTTCTGCCAATCCGGGTCGCCGGTGAACAGCTCGCCTTCAAAGCCCACCGAGCCGGTTTCCAGTGCGATGCGTTCGGTCTGCGACAACGGCGGCAGTACCTTGCGGAAGAAACCCATCAACGGCGTGGTCAGCAGCGGCTTGCGCAGGAACGGCAACAGCACCGGCGCGGAGACCAGCACCACCAGCACGGCAGCGACGATGGTCGCGGTGAGATTGGCCCCCAGCAACCAGCAGGCCACCAGCACACAGGCGCTCAGCGCAACCCAGGTGGCAAGGCGCATGCGGTGATAGGCAGCGATGCCCGCCGCCAGGATGACGAAGAGAAACGGTGCAACGATGCTCATGGTCTTGCTCCAGTGACATGCTCGGTAATGTTGGACGCTGCGATGGTGCCAACCGGGGGCAGTGCGTCCAGATAATGCAACACGGTTGCGGTAAACGTGGTGTTGTCGTCGCCGGCCAGCATGTGCGTGGCATCGGGCAAATGCACGTGCTGCGCATGCGGCGCGATCGACAGGAATTCGCTGATGGTGTCCGGCGTGACCAGATCGCTGCGCCCGCCGCTGATCAGCAGGAGCGGGCAACGCACCTGCGCGGCGGCGTCCAGCAAAGTCTGCTGCTGTGCGTGCGGGTCCTGGCCTGCCAGCTCATCGACCAGCCGCGGATCCCAATGCCAGTGCCACCTGTTGTCCGCCCGCTGCCTCAGCAAGGCCTGCAGCTGCTCGGCCGTCTTGCGCGGGCGTTGCGGCAGATACGCGGCAATTGCGTCGGCAGCGGCATCCAGCGATGCGAAACCCTCCGGATGCGCGGTCATGAAACGCAGGATGCGCTCCACGCCTGCGGTATCCCAGCGCGGCGTGATGTCGACCAGGACGATCGCGCGAAACAGGCCGGGCCAGCGCGCCTCCGCAAGCAGGCCGAACAAGCCGCCCATTGATGCGGCGACCAGCACCGGCGGCGCGGCCTGCTCGCCCGCCAGCACAATCAAGTCATCGGTGAATTGCGTTGCCGAGTAGGGCAGGCCCACGCCGTTGAAGCCGGAGTCGCCATGACCGCGCGCGTCGTAGGCCAGCGCCCGGTAGCCAGCGTCGGCCAGTCGAGCTGCAGTGCTTTCCCAGGCGTACCGGGTCTGTCCAAACCCATGTGCCAGCAGCACCGTCGCTGCATTGCCCGCGCCTCGCTCCGACACCGCAAGCGAGGTATCGCCAGCAGTGATGCGAATGCTGGACGTACTGTGGGCAAGGCTAGAAGGAGAGGAAACCATACCTCATGGTATGGACCTGCCCAGGCTGCTGTCAATACTGCCTGGTATGGACGGTTAAGCCATTGAATCGTGGCAGTTGTGTGTCCGTTATGTGATGCATACTGCAACTGACGCAAGCGTATGGTTAAATCGCGTCAATGAATGACATCCCCGACCCGAGCCTCACCACGCCCCGCGCCACGTCCGGTCGCGGCAACCGCCTCAGTGCGGACGATTGGGCGCAGGCCGCACTGGACCTGATCGCCGAACAAGGCGTGGGCGCCGTCGCAGTGGAGCCACTGGCACGCCGTCTCGGCGTGACCAAGGGCAGCTTCTATTGGCACTTCCCCTCCCGCGATGCCTTGCTGCAGGCGGCGCTCGAACGCTGGGAGATCTTCGAACAGAAGGAGGTGTTCGGCAGCCTGGAAGACGTGCCGGACCCCAGCGCACGCTTGCGCGCGCTGTTCCAGCTGGTCGCGCACGAAGTCAAACCGCATGTCATCTACAGCGAACTGCTCAAGGCACTCGACCACCCGGCCGTGCGTCCGGTCATCGACCGCGTCTCGCAGCGCCGTCTCGACTACCTGATCGCCTCGTTCCGCCAAGCCGGCCTGAGCCGCACCGACGCCCAACACCGTGCGCGCCTGGCCTACGCCGCCTACGTCGGTTTCCTGCAACTCTCGCTGCAGTTGCAGCAGCCCAAGCAAGCCCGCGAAGACTTCGAAGCCTACGTCGAGCATGTGATCCAGACATTGATTCCGGGCTAGGTTTCGGGCGTACGGCATACGTCGATGTCTGATCGTTGAGCAAAGAAAAACCGCGACTCTTTCGAGCCGCGGTTTTGGTTACGCATTACATAAGCAGCCGATTATCAGAACTTCTGGGTGTAACGCATGTAGTAGAAGCGACCCGGGATTTCGTACTGCGGGTCAAAGCTATTGGCAAATGCCGTGGCAGCCTGCGGCGGATCGCGGTCGAAGGCGTTATTCACGCCGACGGTGACGCGTGCGTTCCACGGAGCCTTCCAGTACGCGGCCAGATCGGTGTAAGTCACGCTGGGAACATGATTGCGCGGCGCTGCACCTGCAGCGGTCACACGATCCGGATCCGAGCATAGCAGTGCCACGTTTGCAGGAGTCGCCACGTTGGCGCCGGTGCAGTTTTCGACCTGCGAGCTGTAGTAGCGCATGGATGCCGAGCCGCCGACGTCGCCCAATTCCCAATTGAGCATCAGGTTGGAGCGGATGCGCCAGTTGTTGTCCTGTGCCGAGCCGCCACGATACAAGCCAACGCGGGTTTCGGGATCCTGCAGCGGCTTCTCAACCACGAACTTGCTCATGTAGGTCGAGTCCCACACAACGCTGAAGCTGCCCCACGCGGTGTCCGGCAAACGATAGCCTACGGTCAGGTCGTAACCTTCAGCCTCGATCTTCGCAATGTTGTTCGGCACTGCCAGCAGATTCGACACTTCGCCAGTTGGCTCGCGCTGGATCAGCGAACAAGCATTGGCGATGCCTGCCAGATAGCAGCTATCCAGGGTCTCCTGCACGGTCTGCGTGTCGATTGCATCTTCGATCTCGATGTTCCACCAGTCCAGCGAGATATCCAGGCCAGTGACCCAGCTCGGGCTGAACACAAAGCCCAAGGTCTTGGACGTCGAAGTTTCCGGCTGCAGGTTGGGGTTACCGCCAGTGGCGGTACGTACCTGCGGGTTGGCCTGCGCATAGGCTGGCACTGCGCCGCACGAACCTGGACGCGTTCCGTTGACGGAGCCATCGCTGAAGGAGCCTGCGCAAGGATCGCGCACGTCTTCGAAGGTATCGCTTACGCCCTGAAACAGCTCATTGATCGACGGTGCGCGGAAGCCTTGCGACCAGTTACCACGGATCATCAAATCAGTGATCGGCTTCCAGCGGAAACCGAACTTGCTGTTGGTGGTGTCGCCGAAGTTGCTGTAGTCCGAATAACGCGTGGCCAGGCTGAAGTCCAGCAACTGGGCGCCCGGCAGGTCAGCCAGCAAAGGCACGGCGAGTTCGAGATAGGCTTCGTCCAGCTTGTAGCCGCCGTTGGTCGCAGTACGTGCGTTGCCGGTGGTGTCGCCAGAGTTGATCAGCGCGTCCGGATCGTCAAAGCCCGACTCTTCACGGTGTTCAGCACCAAAGGAGAATGCAAGCGCACCTCCCTGCAGGTCGAACAGCTCGCCGCCGATGTTGCCGAAATAAGTCTTCTGCTCGTATCCATAGAGGTCATGTGCATTGAAGCCAGCATAACCCAGCATTTCCGGGGTCAACGAGCCCGGGCCGCTCAACATGTTCATCGGCACGCAGCCGTCGATCGTGCTGGCTGCGGTACCGCAGCGCGCTACACCGCCAGCGTCGACGAACGAAGGGCCAAGTGCGTTACGCAGTGCGGAGATATTGAACAGGCCGGTGGTGCGATCGGTCTGGTCATTCTTGCCGTAGAACATGCCGGCTTCCCAGCTGAAGAAACGCTGGCCAACTTCGAAATCACCCTCGAATGCGCCGCTGAACCCGAACGTCTTGACGTTCTGGGTGAAGATGCGACCGCCGGTCTCTTCAGCGCGGTACTGGATGTAGTCGATATCACGGCCGGTGTTGTTGTAGATATTACTTGCCGAAATAACGATATCTGCGCCGTTGGTGCCGGGCGCGGAGCGACCAAGAACGATCGGCATCGGTGCCAGGATCTGGCTCGACTCGCGCTCGTTGTAGGTCACCGTGGTCTTGAAGCGCACATTGTCCGTGATCGACAAGCCAGCGTCGGCGAATACCGACTTGCGCTCCTGCGGGGTTACCAGATAGTTGGCCGGCGCAAAGTTGTAGCTATCGGCTGCAGTGTAGTTGCGCGAGGTGGTACCACCGTCATTGGTGATGGAGAACCCAGGCGTTCCGTTGAAACGTGTTGCACCGAATGTAGGAGCGCCAGTGGTGGGGTCTGGGCCAGTCGAGCCGAAAATACCAAAACGTCCACCCGGAATCGTTGTGCTATTGCCCGTGCCTCGAACTGCACCGAACACCGGGACCGACGAGATTTCGCGATCACCTGCCCAGACTGGCTCTTCCTTGACGTAGCCAACGCCCAACGTGGCGTGCCAACGATCGCCAGTGGAGCCGATCGTGAAGTCGTAGGACTCACGGCTGCCGTCGCCCTTGTCGTACTGACCGAAGTACGCATTCGCTTCGGCGCCATCGAAGTTCTGACGCAAAATAATGTTGACCACGCCGGAGATGGCGTCGGAGCCGTAAATCGTGGAAGCGCCATCCTTCAGGACTTCGATGCGCTCGACGGCAGCAGTCGGAATCGTGTTGAGATCGACCGCGCCGCCCAATCCGGTGCCGCCGACCCAGCGACGGCCATTGACCAGCACCAGAGTGCGATTGGAGCCGAGGTTACGCAGGTTGACGCGGGTTTCGCCGTTGCCGCCATTGTTGACATTGCTGTTGAGCGCCGAACCGCCCGAGCTAATGTTCTGGATCACGTCGCCAATCGAGGTCAAGCCTTGCGATTCGATCTGCTGACGGCTCATGGTGAAGACAGGCTGCGACGTTTCAACGTCGGCGCGCTTGATGCGCGAACCGGTCACCTCGATCTTGTCGAGGTTAGTGGTGCCGCCGGCTTCCTGAGCGATGGCGGTACCGGTACCGCCGACGCCCACGACAAGCGCGAGGACGACTGCATCGCGCAGCTTGTTGGACTTGCAATTCATTAGCTCTCTCTCCAAGTGATCTTGGGTACTGCCAAGGGTTGTTTGCCTGTCGGGGGGTCCGAAGAAGCGGATCCAAAACGTCAGGGTGAACCGATGGTATATGCGTTATGCGAGAAATTAAAGTCCCGTTAACGAAAAAGAAGAAAGGCGTGAAAGGCGGCGTGGGGCACATGGCCAGAACGAAAAAAGCCACCGGCTGCGGGCCGATGGCGTCACGTTAAATCATTTCAAATCAATGACTTAGAGATCTTGCTCGTACCGAACATACGGAATCGTACCGTCGCTGTTGCTCTCGTTGCTCGGCGCAAACGGGTTCTTGCCACGGGAAATCACGTTCTCGGCGCCGACCGTCAACTGGCCGCTCCAGGGGGTACGCCAGGTCAGGCCCAGGCCCAGGCCTTCCCACTTTTCCGGCTGGCCGGGGACATCGACGACGCGGCCGATGACGTTGGCGCTGAAGGCGCCGTAGCCGCCACCGACGCTCAGGGTCTTGCTGTCCCACTGGTCGGCGATCGCCGGCGAAACGTCGGCCAGCGGCACCAGGCGCGCGCGCGCATAGGTCCCGCCGATCGAGACGAAGCCCTCGCGGCCAATGTTCTTCTGCCCGAATACGGTCAGGTCGTTCTGTTCGACGCGGGTCAGCGGTGCCTTGCCAGCGCCGATCAACCAGGCCGGCAGGGTGTCGCGGCCAGTGCCGGCGGTGACGCCGGCGCGGGCGCCAGCGCGGTTGAAGCCCAGCGTGGCCGAGACGCGGCGCGATGCTGCGGCGCTGTCTTCCTCGTCGTCGCCGATGCCTGCAAGCAGACAGTGGCTGGCGAGTCCGTTGATGTTGGTGCCGCGGCTGCTGTTGCAGATCAGGCCCAGCGAATCGCCGGAGGTCAGGCCGAAGGCCGCGTCCAGCGAGTTGCGACCGAAGTGCCAGCGTGCGCCAGCCTTCTGCTCGCCAGTGGGCTCCAGGTACAGAAAGGCTTCGACCTTTCCGCTCCCCTTGTTCCACACCGGCAGGATGGTGCTCTCGCGCAACTGCTGGGATGCCGACTGCGCGTGCGCACCCGTGGCTGCCGCGAGGGCAACCAGCAAAGCGAGCGGAAGGCGAAGAAGGTGTCGCATACCAGAGTTCAGACCCAGGGGCGGTTGTTAAGTTCCCGAGAGCGGGCAATCAGAATGCTAGGGCGTTTATGATTATTTAACAAGTAGCCGCGTTCCCCGGAATGCAGCACCAACGCTATCTATTGCAACCTTTCCGGCGCGTCCAATGACGGCTGCGCCTCGCTGAAAAGTACGTCCAGCGCGGTCAACGGAAAGTGATACTCACGCCCGCAGAACTCGCAGCGGACCTCGACCTCGCCAGTCGCCTCGGCAGCGGCACGCGCCTCGTCTTCGCCGAGGGACTGCAGCATCGAGGCGACCCGCTCGCGCGAACAGGAGCAGCCGAAGCTGAGCGGCTTGCTGCCCAGCAACTGGGTGTCTTCCTCGTGGAACAACCGGTGCAGCAGGTCCTCGCTGGCGACCGAGAGCAGTTCCGGTGCGCCCAGGGTGTCGAACAGGGCGCCGATGCGGGTCCAGCCATCGTTGTCGCCTTCGTCGCCAGGCAACTTTTGCAGCAACAGGCCGGCGGCCTGGTCCGGGCCTGCGGCCAGCAGCAGCCGGGTCGGCAGCTGCTCGGACTGATGGAAATAGGTTTCGAAGGCTTCGGCCAGGTCCGGCGCCTGCATGCCGACCAGGCTCTGGTAGCGCTGTGGTTCACGCGGGTCCAGGCCGGGGTTCTCGATGGTGATCGCCAGCAGCGCGGCCTCGCCCAGTTCGCGCAGGTCCGCGGGCGCATCGGCACCGTCGGCCAGCTGCACGATGCCGCGCAAGGTGCCGGCTGCAGTGCATTCGGCGAACAGGGTGCGCAGGCTCTGGTTGCCGCGCAGTTGCACCGACAGGCGCCCGTCGACCTTGGTGTGTCCGGTGAACAAGGCTGAGGCCACCGCTGCTTCGCCGAGCAACTGGCGGGCGGCGGGCGGGTAGTTGGCCGCCCCCTGGATGTCGTGCCAGGCCTGGGTCAGGCGCACATGGACGCCGCGCACGCCAGCGGCAGGCAGCAGGAAACGGGAAAGCTGATCGTGATCGGTCATGGGGACATCGGACGTAAGGGACGCCGGTTGCCGGATAATGCAACGAGCATCGGAATGAAAGGTCGTAGCGAACAATGGGGACGGATGCATTGGATGGCAAGCAGGTGGCGCCAGCGCGGCGCGCGGGGCGCTGGCTGCGCTGGCTGTTGGCGGCCCCGCTGCTGTTCGCTGCCGCGAGCGTGCTGCAGGTGCTGGTGCTGCGGGTGATCGATCCGCCGGTCAGCAGCATGATGGTGGGGCGCTATCTGGAAGCCTGGGGCGAGGGCGACTGGCGTTTTTCGCTGCACCAGCAATGGCGCGACTACGACAGGATCGCCGCCAGCCTGCCGATTTCGGTGGTGGCTGCGGAGGATCAGCAGTTTCCGCTGCATCACGGCTTCGATCTGCAGGCGATCGAAAAGGCGCGCGACCACAATGCGCGCGGCGGACGCGTGCGCGGGGCCAGCACGATCAGCCAGCAGGTCGCCAAGAACGTGTTCCTGTGGCAGGGCCGCAGTTGGCTGCGCAAGGGCCTGGAGGCCTGGTACACGGTGCTGATCGAGTTGTTGTGGCCGAAGCAGCGCATTCTGGAGATGTATCTCAACGTGGCCGAGTTCGGCGACGGGGTGTACGGCGCGCAGGCCGCTGCCCGGCAGTTCTGGGGCAAGGATGCGGCGGGGCTGTCGCCGGGCGAATCGGCGCGTCTGGCAGCGGTCCTGCCTTCGCCACGCCGCTATGACGCACGTCGTCCCGGCGCCTATGTGCAACGGCGGACGGCGTGGATCCAGCGGCAGGCGCGCCAGCTGGGCGGCCCCGCGTATCTGCAGGCACCATGAGCATGCAGACGTCCGGCCCCGCCCAGCTGCCGTTGGCAGCAGACCGCCTGACGGTGGTGATTGCGGCCTATAACGAGGAGACCAGCATTCCGCAGCTGCATCCGCGCCTGTGCGCGGTGCTGGCGGGCTTGCATGGCGTGCAGACGCATGTGCTGTATGTCGATGATGGCAGCAGCGACGGCACCTGGAGCGTGTTGCAGGCGCTTGCCGATGCCGACCCGCAGGTGAGCGCGGTGCGGCTGTCGCGTAATTTCGGCAAGGAAGTGGCCATTTCTGCCGGCCTGGACCATGTGTTGCCCGGTGCGGTGGTGCTGCTCGATGCCGATGGACAGGACCCGCCGGAGCTGATTCCCGAATTCGTCGCGCTGTGGCGCGCCGGTTACGACAACATCTTCGGCACGCGGATTTTTCGCGAGGGCGAGAGCTGGTTGAAGCGCAGCGCGGCGCATGCGTTCTATCGGGTGATCCGGCAGTTGTCGCGCACGCCGATTCCCGCCGATACCGGGGATTTCAGACTGCTGTCGCCGCGGGTGGTGGAGGCCTTGCAGCAGCTGCGCGAGCGCCACCGTTTCATGAAGGGGCTGTTTGGCTGGGTCGGGTTTCGCCAGGTGGCGCTGCCGTATCGGCGTGCGCCGCGGCTGTCGGGGCGCAGCAAGTTCACGGTGTGGCGGCTGTGGAACTTCGCGCTGGATGGCATCACCAGTTTTTCCACCGTGCCACTGCGCGCGGCGACCTATCTGGGCTTGCTTACCGCGCTGGTGGCATTCCTGTTTGGCGGCTGGGTGGTGATCAAGGCGGCGCTGATGGGCGACCCGGTGGCCGGCTGGCCGACCATGATGTCGGTGATCCTGTTCCTTGGCGGCATCCAGCTGATTGCCCTGGGCCTGATCGGCGAATACCTGGGCCGGTTGTATGACGAGGCCAAGCAGCGTCCGCTGTACCTGGTCGATACCCACCGCGGCGTGGTGGGAGTAGTCTGCGACCACCAGACCAAGCGCGGAGCGGGCCATGCAGACCGTACGACAGCTATTGGGGACCAAACAGGTTGAGGTATTCGCCGTGGCGGCAGACGCTGCAGTGATCGAGGCGATCCGGATGATGGCCGAGAAAGGCATCGGCGCGGTATTGGTGATGGACGGACCACGGCTGGTCGGCATCGTGTCCGAGCGCGATTACGCGCGCAAGGTGGTGTTGCGCGACCGCGCTTCATCGACCACCAGCGTTGCCGAGATCATGAGCACCCAGGTGGTGACGGTGTCGCCGTCGGACACGGTGGAGCGCTGCATGCAGTTGATGACCGACGGACGCTTTCGGCATCTGCCGGTGCTGGACGGGGGGCGCGTGCAGGGCGTGATTTCCATCGGCGATCTGGTCAAGGCGGTGATTGAGCGCCAGCAGCACGATATCGATCAATTGCAGCGTTACATCGCCAGCTAGAGCCGTGCCGGCTGGGTTCCCCTGCGTCTTGCCTTGAACGGCGCTTCTGCCCGGGCTGGCTTGATGAGTGTGGCGGGCAGAGAGATGAGTGTCAGGGGGTTTGATCTGCAGCCTATTGCAGGGCCCTTGCCCGCCCATCATCGCAGGACACGCCGCAAGTACGTCCTTGTAGGCTCTTACGCGGCATCCATGCCGCGTAAGGTCCCGCGACGGTGGGCGGGCAAGGACCTGTCGAGATATTCGGTGTGCATAGTCCAAGCAATGCACGATGCATTCGTTCGATAGCGACGCGGATCAACGTCGATCCCGTTCGTGCTATCAGAAGCTTTTTCACGTGGCCATCGACCGACTTTTTGGTGCGGTGTCTTCGCCGATTGCAGGACCGAGTAGCGGAAGGGATGCCGCCACCGAGCTTCCAGGGACGAATTCACGGCGCGTCCTGCGAGCGGTGAGGTGCCGCGCACGACTCACCGAGGTTTGCCTGAGCATCCTGACTGCAAGAACCGATGACGCTGTTCGCCATCGCTGCGTGTGCCTGTTGAGAAGTGCACCCGTCAAAGAAAATGCATACGCTCAACACGTAGCCACCATCGCTGCAGCGTTTGGCAGATTTGCTGGTCGCCCAAGGTCTTGCCGCGAGCTTACTTCGCGAACTTGCCACCGCAGTCGCTGTCCTTGCCCGGACCCGGTTCGAAGGTCGCGAGCAAGGCGGCGGGCGGGGCGATCATGCCCAGGCCGACTGCAAGTGCGCCACGCAGGCCCAACGCCTTGAAGTCGGGACGGAAGGTCGGGTCCTTGAAGCTGCCGCTGATCCGCAACGGCGAGCGCAGACTCAGGATGCTGCGGTCTTTCGGGCGCGGGCGCAGCAGCAGGTCCAGCGTCTCGTCCTTCAAGCTGATGCTGCCTTCGCCAACGATGATGGTGTCGGTGCTGTCGAAGGCCAGCGCACGCGATTGCATCAGGCCGTCCTGCACCCCGAAGTCGCCGAAGATGCAGCGCACCGGAATCTGACGGTCCTTGGTAACCAGATATTTCAGCGACTCGGCGATATCCAGCCCGGCCAGTTCCATGATCAGGTTGCCGACATGCCCACGGCCCATGCCGACGCCGATCGTGCCGTCGGCGGTACCGAGCATCGCGCCGATCGAGTTGCCGCGGCCACGCAGATCGAACTCGCCGCCGATGGCACCCGAGGCCTGCTTGGCAAGCGTCGTGTCGGGGAACAGCTGATCCAGCCGGATGCCGCGAAGGCCGGCCTTGAGCTGCGTGGTGATCACCTCGTTGCGCGCATCCATGCGGATGGTGGAGCGGATGTCGCCGCCCGCAACGCCGAAGTTGAGCGGATCCAGCTGCAGCAGACCGTCCTTCAAGGTCAGTGAGGCGTCCATGTCATCCAGCGGCCACGACGGCGCATTGATGCGCTGCGCGCGCCAGCGCACCTGCGCATCCATCGCACGCAGCTTGGACAGGTCATAAGGCGTGCTGGGCAGCACGCGGGCGCTGGCTGCGAGTTGTGCGGCCTGCTTTTTCTGTTCGGCGTTTGCCGACTCGTTCGCGCCGGTCTTCGGCGGTGCGCCGACAAAGCCTGCCAGGTCGTCGAAATCCAGGCGTTTGGACGCCAGATCCGCCCGCAGGAACGGACGCTTGTTGCGCAGGTCCACTTCCGCGGTACCTGACAGATCGCTATCGCCGGCGGTGCCGGTGAACTTTTCGTAGCGCCAGAGCTGGCCGTTGCGGCGCAGATGACCATCGAGCTTATACGGCGGCGTCGACGGCATGGCTACGCCGGTCAGCGGATACAGATCCTGCATGTCCTGACCGCTGAGTGCCATTTGCAGATCGAAGACCTGAAACTGGAACGGGTTGGTCAAGGTGCCGCGCACGTGCGTGCGGGTGGCGCCGGCGCTGCCGCGCAGATCGATACGGAACGGGTGCTCGCTCTGACTCAGCTCCAGCGGCGAGGCGGTGTTGCCTTTGAGCGTGAAGGGATAGCCCTTCCAGCGGCCCTTGCCATCGATGCCGATGGGCGCCGCACGCTGGTCGCTGCTCGGCGGGGCGAGGCTGTTGATTGCCACGTCCACATCCGAGCGATTGGCTGCATCGATGTATTGCAGGCGCCCGTTGTTCACCAGCAGGCGGCCAAGGCGCGGCATCGTCCCATCGCCATCGTCCTGATCAAAGACCCAGTTGCCGGGATGGGTGTCGTCGCCTGCTTCCAGCAGGACGGTCGGGTGATCCAGACGGATTTCCGGCAGACGCAGCTTGCCGCGCAGCAGCGGCCACAACTCGACATCGATCTCGGCCGAGTTGAGCTCGGCCATCGGCCCGCGCTTTGACCATGCTGCATTGGCCAGGCTAAGCCGATTGCCGCTCACCGTGGTCGTGCGTCCCAGCTTTACATCCAGATAGCCGAGGTGGAATTCGCGACCGGTCTTGGCACTGACCAGGCGCTCGACCGGGCCACGTAGCCAGTTCCACTGGAACAGCAGCACGAAGACCACCACGATGGCGGCGACGATGGCGAACCCGGCCAGCCAGCGTCGACGACGTGGCGTGGGGGAAGGAGATGCAGCTGAGGTGTCGGTCACGTTGTTCACGCGGGCCATGGTTGGCGATGGCTCGTGCACGGCGCGCGAACGCGCCGCAGATCGTGCCTCACATGACCTGCGCAATCACCGCAACGAAGTGGCAAGCGCTGCCGGCCAGCACGAACAGGTGCCAGATTGCATGGAAATAGCGCTGGGTGTCGCGCTGGTAGAAATACGTGCCCAGCGTATAGAAGAGTCCGCCGGCCAGCAGCCAGCACAGAGACCAGGTATCGACAGAGCGCAGTAAGGGCTGGATCGCCACGACGATCAGCCAGCCCATCGCCAGATACAGCACCGTCGACAACAGGCGGAAACGACCGGTGAAGAACAGTTTGAAGATCACCCCGGCGGCGGCAATCGTCCAGATTGCGGCAAACAGTGCCCAGCCCCAGGAGTCACGCAGATTGATCAGCGTGAACGGGGTATAGGTCCCGGCGATCAACAGATAGATCGCGCAGTGATCGAGCACCTGCAGGCGCGCCTTGGCGCCCGGATGCGGAATGGCATGAAACAGCGTGGAGGCGACGTACAGCAGTACCAGGGTGGCGCTGAAGACGATGGAGGTGGCCAGTTGCCAGCCATCGCCATAGATGGCTGCCAGCGTGATCAGCACCGAGCCGCCAGCCAATGCAGCAATGGCACCCAGGCCGTGGGTCACGGCGCTGGCTATCTCGTCGCGCAGGTCGGTCGAGGGGGAGGCGTCTGCGTTCATGCCAAAAAGGTACCGCAATTGCGAGCAATTCGCATCGCCGGCAGGTGCGGTTGCGCGCCTTGGTTCAAGCCGCGGTCAATCGATCGCCCTGGCATGCGCATGCTCGCGCGTGGCAGAGAAACGTACGTCCGGCGCGCGTTCCTGCGCCAGCTGCAGGTTCACCCGCGTCGGGGCGAGATAGACCAGCTGGCCGGCGGCGTCGATGCCCAGATTGCCGGCATTTTTCTCGCGGAACTCTTCCAGCTTCCTGGCGTTGTCGCAATGCACCCAACGCGCGGTGGTGACGCTCACCGGTTCGAAGATCGCGTCCACGCCGTATTCGTCCTTGAGCCGGTAGGCCACCACGTCGAACTGCAGCACACCCACTGCGCCCAGGATCAGGTCGTTGCTCATCAACGGGCGGAAGAACTGCGTGGCGCCTTCTTCGGACAGCTGCGCCAGGCCCTTTTGCAACTGCTTGAGCTTGAGCGGGTCGCGCAGGCGTGCACGCCGGAACAGTTCCGGTGCGAAGTTGGGAATGCCGGTGAACGACAGCGATTCGCCTTCGGTGAAGGTGTCGCCGATGGAGATGGTGCCGTGGTTGTGGATGCCGATGACATCGCCCGGCCAGGCTTCGGCGGCGATCTCGCGGTCGGAGGCCATGAAGGTCAGCGCATTGGCCAGCTTGACGTCCTTGCCGCTGCGCACGTGCAATGCCTTCATGCCGGCGGTGAACTTGCCCGAGCACACGCGCATGAAGGCCACGCGGTCGCGATGCTGCGGGTCCATGTTGGCCTGGATCTTGAAGACGAAGCCGCTGAGCTTGGCCTCGGTCGCCTCGACCCGGCGGCCGGTGGTGTCGCGCGCCTGCGGTGGCGGTGCGTGCTCGACGAAGAAATCCAGCAGCGGTTGCACGCCGAAGTTGTTGACGCCCGAGCCGAAGAACACCGGCGTCTGCTGGCCGGCGCGGTACGCCTGCAGGTCGAACGGATTGCTGGCGCCTTGCACCAGTTCCAGTTCGTCGCGCAGTTCGGCCAGCATCTGTGCGCCGATCTTTTCGGCCAGGCCCGGGGCATCCAGCGACGGGAAGATGGTCGAATCCTGGCGGGTGAAGTTGCGGCCCTGTTCGTACAGGTGCACCTCGCCGGTGATCAGGTGCACCACGCCCTTCAGGCGCTGGCCCATGCCGATCGGCCAGGTGACCGGGGCGCACTGGATGCCGAGCACGGTTTCGACTTCATCCAGCAGGTCGATCGGGTTCTTGCCCTCGCGATCGAGCTTGTTGATGAAGGTCATGATGGGGGTGTCGCGCAGGCGGCAGACTTCCATCAGCTTGATGGTGCGTTCTTCCACGCCCTTGGCGACGTCGATGACCATCAGCGCAGAGTCCACGGCGGTCAGCACCCGGTAGGTGTCCTCGCCGAAGTCGGCGTGGCCGGGTGTGTCGAGCAGATTGACGATCTTGCCCTCGTACGGGAACTGCATCACCGAGGAGGTGACCGAGATGCCGCGCTCCTTTTCCAGCGCCATCCAGTCCGAGGTGGCGTGACGGGCGGCCTTGCGGCCCTTGACCGAGCCGGCCATCTGGATCGCACCCCCGAACAGCAGCAGCTTTTCGGTCAGCGTGGTCTTGCCCGCATCGGGGTGGGAAATGATGGCGAATGTGCGGCGGCGCGCGGCTTCGTTGGAGACGTCGGACATGGGCTGAGCGCGCCCGGTCGGACGCCTGCGGAAACTGAGGAAGCCGGTGATTATAGCGGCTTCGCCGCGGCGGGCCTCTGTGGCCCTGGCCTGGCCTTCCCGGCCGGTAGCCCGGCGCTTGCCGGGCGGCCGTCACTCACGGTGCCGGCGAGGGGAACTGCAACTCGCCCTGGGGGCCCAGCATCCGGAACGGCAACGCGATCAGGCGCAGGTCCGCATTGCGCTGGAGCGCGAAATGCAGGTGCGGGGCGGTGCTGTAGCCGGTATTGCCAGAGGCGCCCAGGCGCTCGCCGGTGCGCACTGCCTGGCCCGGGCGCACCGCCACGCCATCGGGCGCCAGATGGGCATAGATGGTCATGCTGCCGTCGGCATGTAGCACCCGCACCAGGTTGCCGCCGCTGGCGGCCTGGTCCTGCGGGCCGCCTTCGATGACATCCTGCCGCACTTCCATCACCACGCCCTCGCGCGCTGCCAGCACCGGCGTGCCCTGCGGCAGCGCGAAGTCCACCGCGTACCAGTTGGGCGCATCGGCATGGCTGAAGGCCCCGCCGAAGCCCTGGTCCACGCGTATCGGTGCATCGCGGAACGGGAGCCGGTAGCGCACCTGCTGCTGCGGGCGGGCCTGCGGATCGCCGGGCACCATATCGAGTGTGAGTCCCAGGCCGGCCAGGCTGCGCTGGTTGCTGGCCGGATACAGCCGGGCGAGCAGCCGGCGCTCGTGTGCCGCCAGTTGCACCGTCAGCGGCAATGCCGGCACGGCGCGATAGTCCTCGCTGGGCGGTGCGCTCAGCTGCACCTGTGCGGGTCCGGCCAGCGGGTTGCTGACCCAGGCCAGGTAAGCCGGAGCCTGCCACTCCAGTTGCAGTGACGGGCCGATGTCGGCCGATGCAGCCGCAGTCTGCGCAGCTGCGACCGCTGGCGAGCTCGCAGGCGTGTTCGCGGCACCGGGCCAATGCCAGCGCTGCTGCGCGTTGGCCGGCGCGATACACGCCAGGGCCGCAATGATGAAAGACCGGGCGAGGGCGGTCGGGGTGCTGCGAGACACGTGGTGGGGCACGTGGTCGGCTCAACTCAAGGGGCCTCAAGTATGCAGTCCATCACAGGCCGGAGTGGTATCGGATGAAAATATATCTTTCCATCCGCATGAAGAGATTGACATCGCAAAAAAGCGGTGGCATCTTGGCTCCACCATCGAGACCGGCGGAGGGACAGGCCCTTTGATGCCGGGGCAGCCAGCGGAGCGCGCAAGCGCCCGCGTTTGGTGCCAAATCCTGCGGGGACCACCGCGTCCGCCGAAAGATGGTTCGAATCGTGCCTTGCGCACGTCGAACGCGAGCTCCCGCGAAGCTCGATGGCCGATCCACCCCGGATATCGCCATGAGCCTCGTGAATACAGCATCGCCGTCCACACCCGATGACACCGATACATCTGCCGCCACCGATGACGGCGTGCTTGCCGTGCGCGGCGAACTGGTCATTGCCCTGCCGATGCGCCATGCCGGCATGCGCGAGCTGCGGCTGCGCTATGAACTGGTCGGCGCCGCCAATGCACCGGTGGTGTTCGTGGCCGGCGGGATTTCTGCGCATCGCCATCTGGCCGCCAGCGGCCTGTTCCCCGAGAAGGGCTGGGTGGATGGCCTGGTTGGTGCCGGCCGCGCGCTGGATCCGGCCTCGCGCCGCCTGTTGTCGTTCGATTTTCTCGGCGCCGACGGCACGCTGGATGCGCCGATCGATACTGCCGACCAGGCCGATGCGATCGCCGCGTTGCTGGATGCGCTGGGTATCGCGCGGTTGCACGGCTTCGTCGGCTACTCGTATGGCGCGCTGGTCGGCCTGCAGTTCGCCAGCCGCCATGCCGCCCGCGTCGGCACCCTGGTTGCGGTCAGTGGTGCGCATCGCGCGCATCCGTATGCCGCCGCCTGGCGCGCACTGCAACGCCGTGCGGTGGCGCTGGGCCAGCTGCAATGCGCCGAAAATCATGGGCTGGCACTGGCACGGCAGTTCGCCATGCTCAGCTACCGCACCCCGGAAGAATTCAGCGAGCGCTTCGACGCGCCGCCGGAAGTGATCAATGGCCGCGTGCGCGTGGCCGCCGAAGACTACCTGGATGCCGCCGGCGCGCAGTACGTCGCGCGTACACCGGTGACCGCCTACCTGCGGCTGTCCGAATCCATCGACCTGCACCGCATCGACCCGGCGCAGGTACGCGTGCCCACCGTCGTCGTTGCGGTGGAGGGCGACCGCCTGGTGCCGCTGGCCGACCTGGTCAGCCTGGTCGAAGGCCTGGGGCCGCGCGGCAGCCTGCGCGTATTGCGCTCGCCGTACGGCCACGACGCCTTCCTGAAAGAAATCGATCGCATCGACGCGATCCTCGCCACTGCCCTTCGCCTCACCGGAGAAACCGCATGAGCTTTCGTGACCCCGCCGACGCCCCCTGTACCGCTGCCACCGCTGCCGTCCGCGCCGGCATTGACCGCGACACTGCCTATGGCGCGGTGACGCCGCCGATCGTGCTGTCGTCGAACTTCTCCTTCGATGGCTTCGGCAACAAGCGCCAGTACGACTACACCCGCAGCGGCAACCCGACCCGCGATCTGCTCGGCGAAGCGCTGGCCGAGCTGGAAGGTGGCGCCGGCGGGGTGATCACCTCCACCGGCATGGGCGCGATCAACCTGGTGCTCAATGCGTTGCTGCAGCCGGGCGACACCCTGGTGGTGCCGCACGATGCCTACGGCGGCAGCTGGCGGCTGTTCAATGCGCTGGCCAAGAAGGGCCACTTTGCGTTGGTCACCGCCGATCTGACCGACCCGCGTTCGCTGGCCGACGCGCTGGCGCAGTCGCCCAGGCTGGTGCTGATTGAAACCCCGTCCAACCCGTTGTTGCGCATCACCGATCTGCGCTTCGTCATCGAGGCGGCAAAGAAGGTGGGCGCGCTGACCGTGGTGGACAACACCTTCCTGTCGCCGGCGCTGCAGAAGCCACTGGAGTTCGGCGCGGACCTGGTGCTGCATTCCACCACCAAGTACATCAACGGGCACAGCGATGTGGTGGGCGGTGCGGTGGTCGCGCGCAATGCCGAGCTGCACCAGCAACTGGTGTGGTGGGCCAATGCGCTGGGCCTGACCGGGTCGCCGTTCGATGCCTTCCTCACCTTGCGCGGCCTGCGCACGCTGGATGCGCGCCTGCGCGTGCACCAGGAAAACGCCGACGCGATCGCCGAGCTGCTGGACGGCCATGCGGTGGTCAATCAGGTGTATTTCCCCGGCCTGGCTGCGCATCCGGGTCATGCGCTGGCCGCGCGCCAGCAGAAGGGCTTCGGCGCGATGATGAGTTTCGAGCTCGATGGTGGCGAAGCTGCGGTGCGCGCGTTCGTCGATGGCCTGCGTTACTTCACCCTGGCCGAGTCGCTGGGCGGTGTGGAAAGCCTGATCGCGCATCCGGCCTCGATGACGCATGCGGCGATGACCGCCGAAGCACGCGCTGCCGCCGGCATTTCCGATGGCCTGCTGCGGCTGTCGATCGGGATCGAATCGGCCGAGGATCTGTTGATCGACCTGCGCGCCGGCCTGGCGCGTGCCGAAGCAACGCTGACCACCGCAAGCCGCAAACAGGTCGACGCGTGAGCACCGTGCTGCCTGTTTCGCGCCGCGCTTCGGCGGCAGCGGTGACGCCGACACCACGGCTGGCCCTGCTGGGCACCGGGACGGTGGGGCGCGCGTTCGTGGCGCGCTATACCGCGCTGCAGGAGCGCCAGCTGCAGTTGCCGCGCTTCGACTGGCTGGCCAATTCGCGGATTGCCCACGATTGCGGCACCAGCGCCGCGCAGGCCTTGCAACAGGCCAACGCCGCCCCGCGTGGCCAGGCCGTGCTGCAACCCTGGGCAGAGACCACCGCCTTGCGTGCCGGCGATCTGCTGGTGGACGCGACCGCCAGCGACGTCGTTGCCGATTGGCACGTGGAATGGCTGCTGCGTGGCGTGCACGTGGTCACTGCCAACAAGCTGGGCCAGGGCACCGCGTTGTCGCGCGCGCAGGCCTTGCACGCGGCACGTCACGCCAGTGGTGCGCACTACGGCGACAGCGCCACCGTCGGGGCGGGGCTGCCGGTGTTGAGCAGCGTGCGCGCGCTGGTGGCGGGCGGCGACCATATCCATTCGATCGAAGGCGTGTTGTCCGGGTCGCTGGCCTGGCTGTTCCATCGCTACGACGGCAATGGTGCGTTTTCCGATTGCGTGCGTGAGGCGATGGCGGCCGGCTATACCGAGCCGGATCCGCGCATCGACCTGTCGGGTGAGGACGTGCGGCGCAAGTTGCTGATCCTGGCACGCGCGGCGGGCTGGCAGCTGGAAGCCGACCAGGTGCATGTGGAATCGCTGGTGCCCGCGCGCATTGCGCGGCTGCCGCTTGACGCATTGGATGCGCAGCTGGGTGCGCTGGATGAGGTCGTCGGCGCGCGCTGGCAGCAGGCGCGCGCTGCAGGACGCTGCCTGCGCTTTGTGGGCCGCGTGGATGCGCATGGCGCCAGCGTCGGCTTGCGCGAGCTGGCGCTGGATCACCCGCTCGCCGGTGGCGCCGGTACCGATAACCGTGTCGCCATCAGCAGTGATCGCTATCGCCAGCAGCCCCTGCTGATCCAGGGGCCGGGCGCGGGCGCGGAGGTGACTGCGGCCGCGTTGCTGGATGACGTGTTGCGGATTGTGGCCGGCTAATAGGGGAAGAACGCGGACAGGCGCTGCCTCCGCCTGAGGGCAGCTGCCGGTGCGCATGCAGTCGGTGGCATCATCGGCTGCACGGCTGGTCCGCTGTCCGTTCTGTACGTTGCAAACGCATCGCAGCTGCAGCTCGCCCGTTCGCGGGCTGCAGCTTCACAGATGCGTTGGTCATGCCGATCGCTTTGCCGTCGGCACTGCTTACTGCGCGATCGCCTTCAACAACGCGGCATTGAAACGTGTCGGGTCCTGCACCTGCGGCGAGTGGCCGAGGTCGGCGAACTCAACCAGCGTCGCGTTCGGGATCGCTTCCGCTGCGCGCTTGCCCAGCTTGGTGTAATCGCCAACCCGTGCCTTGACCTCGGGCGGCGCGGTGTCCTTGCCGATCGCGGTGCGGTCCTTGAGGCCGATGAACAAGGTGGTGGGCACGGCCAGCCTGGGCAGTTCGTAGACCACCGGTTGGTTGAACACCATGTCGTAGGTCAGCGCCTGGTTCCAGGCGACCGCCTGCCTGCCGTTGCCCAGTGACATGCCGGCCTGCATGCGCGCCCAGCGTTCGAACTCGGGCTTCCATTGGCCGGCGTAATAGACCTCCATCTGATACTTCTTGATGCGTTCGAAACTGATCTTCAGTTCGTTGTCGTACCACGCATCGACGCTGCGCCACGGAATGCCTTCGGCCTTCCAGTCTTCCAGGCCGATCGGGTCGACCAATGCCAGGTGCTCGGTGGCCTGCGGATACATCAGTGCATAGCGGATGGCGAGCATGCCGCCCATTGAATGACCGACCACCACGGCACGTTCGATGCCCAGCTTCTTCAGCAGTGCCTGCGTGTTGTCGGCCAGCTGCGCGAAGGAAAACTGATAGGCGGCCGGCTTGCTGGATTTGCAGAAGCCGACCTGGTCCGGCGCGATGACGCGGTAGCCGGCCTTGCTCAGTGCGGCAATGCTCTGCTCCCAGGTGGCGGCGCAGAAGTTCTTGCCGTGCAGCAGTACGGCGGTACGCCCGTTGGGCTTGCCGGTGGGCGCGGCATCCAGGTATGCCATTTCCAGCGGCTGCTGTTGCGAGGTGAACGCGAAGGTCTTGACCGGGTAGGGGTAGTCGAAGCCCTCCAGGCGTGGGCCATAGCGGGTTTCCTGCGCCATCAGGGGGCCGCAGGCAAGGGCAAGGGCGAGAGTGCAGGCAAGCTGTCGCATCGCGATCTCCGTCGGAATCCAGCGTCAGACGGTACACGGGGAAATGTCGTGGGGACGTACAGCGTCGCTGCGCCGGGTGGACAGGCATGGCGCGGCCCAGGGCCGCGCCCGGCTCAGCATTCGATGACGTTCACCGCCAGCCCGCCGCGGCTGGTTTCCTTGTACTTGTCCTGCATGTCGCGGCCGGTGTCGCGCATGGTCTTGATGACCTTGTCCAGCGACACCTTGTGCTTGCCGTCGCCGCGCATGGCCATGCGGCTGGCGTTGATCGCCTTGACCGCGCCCATTGCGTTGCGTTCGATGCACGGGATCTGCACCAGGCCGCCGATCGGGTCGCAGGTCAGGCCCAGGTTGTGTTCCATGCCAATCTCCGCGGCATTCTCGATCTGCCCGGGATTACCGCCCAGCGCGGCGACCAGGCCACCGGCCGCCATCGAGCAGGCCACGCCAACTTCGCCCTGGCAGCCGACCTCGGCGCCGGAAATGGAGGCGTTCTCTTTGTAGAGAATGCCGATGGCCGCAGCGGTGAGCAGGAAGTCGAAGATGCGCTGCTCGGACGCGCCGGGGCAGAAACGGTCGAAGTAATGCAGCACCGCCGGGATGATGCCGGCCGCGCCGTTGGTGGGCGCGGTGACCACACGGCCACCAGCCGCGTTTTCTTCGTTGACGGCCAGGGCGTACAGGTTGACCCAGTCCAGCGTGGTCAGCGGATCGCGCATCGCCGCTTCCGGTTTGGAGGAGAGCTCGCGATACAGGGCCGGCGCGCGCCGCGAGACGTTCAGGCCGCCGGGCAGTGTGCCTTCCTGGCGGATGCCGCGCTCCACGCAGGACTGCATTGCCGCCCACAGCTCGCGCAGGCCGGCGCGAATCTCGTCCTCGCTGCGCCAGCTCTTTTCGTTTTCGAACATCAGCGCGGCGATGCTCAGGCCACTGCGCGCGCATTGCGCGAGCAGTTCGTCGCCACTGAGGAAGGGGTAGGGCAGCGGCGTTTCGTCGGCCACGATGCGGTCGTCGGCGGCATCGTCCTGGTTGACCACAAAACCGCCACCGACCGAGTAGTAATCGCGCGTGGCGATCACCGCCTCATCGGCGTCGTAGGCGGTAAAGCGCATGCCGTTGGTGTGGTACGGCAGCTTCTGCCGCTTGTTCATCGGCAGGTCGCGCTTTTCGTCGAAGGCGATGACGTGCTGGCCCATCAGGTTGATGCGCTTGCTCGCGCGGATGCGCTCCAGCGTGGTCGGGATGATGTCCGGATCGATCAGGTTGGGGCGGTGGCCCTCCAGGCCAAGCAGCACTGCCTTGTCGGTGCCATGGCCGCGGCCGGTCAGGGCCAGCGAGCCGAAGACTTCGGCGCGGATGCGCACCGTATCGGGCAGGCGGCCGGCGTCGAGCAGCCAGCGATGCACGAAGCGCTCGGCCGCGCGCATCGGCCCCACGGTGTGGGAGGAACTCGGACCGATGCCGATCTTGAACAGGTCGAACGTGCTGACAGCCATGCTTGCCGGAGAGGTGAGCGTAAAGGCGGCTATTCTAGTCGGTAGGCGATTGCGGCACGGCTGCAGCGCAGCATGAGACCTCCCGATGGCCTTGATCCTGTACCAGCGCGACGACTGCCACCTGTGCGACCAGGCCGTGGAAGTGCTGGCGCAGGCACGCGCTGGCGAGTTCAGCAGCGTCTTCATCGACGGCGATGCGGCGCTTGAGGCCGCTTATGGGGAGCGTGTGCCGGTGCTGTGCGATGCGGATGGGCGCGAGCTGGACTGGCCATTCGACAGCCGGCGGTTGCGCGAGTGGTTGGATGCCGGCACGCGATGATGCGGCGTGCGCGCACTCGGCACGCGCCAGATGTGGATTCTGAGCGGCTGAAAACGACGTCGCGCCGGTCTGGTGTGGAGCGGATGATCTGGGCCTTCGCTGCAAGTGGGCCGATCTGCTGCTTGGCTGCCGGGGCTCTGCCCGCCCACCATCGCGGGACACGCCGCAAGTACGTCCTTGTAGGCTCTTACGCGGCATCCATGCCGCGTAAGGTCCCGCGCCGGCGGGCGGACAGGACCTGTCAAGAACGTCGGTGCGCATGGTTTTCAACAGAGCCATCGGCAAAGTTTCTGGTGCGGTGTCTTCGCCGGTTGCGGGACCGTGTGGCGGCACGGATGCCGCCACCGAGGCCCAGGGACGGGTTCACGGCGTGTCCCGCGAGCGGTGAGGGCGCCGCGCCCTCGACCGATTTCGCCTGAACTTCGAGCTGTCGATGCTGTTCCGCGACCAGGCGGCCGCGGCTGAACTGGCCGGCTTCAGCGTTTGACCTCGGCTTTTGATTGCACCCAACAAGATGGGGCCAACAAACTCATTTTGTCGGCTTCCAGTTCGAGTTGTCAGCCACACCCGGGGGGATGCCGAGTCTGGCTGTCGCGCGGTGTCATCCGGCCCCAGGCATAAAAAAACGGCGGACCCGACGAGGTAGTCCGCCGTTCAATGGCCGCGTCCGGTTGCGGCCGGTGGCGTTACTTCGCCTTGAACACGACCTTGGTGCTGATCGCGGTTTCATTGGGGATGGTCTTGGTGTCGGCCCAGTCGCCGCCGCCGACGCCGAAGTCCAGGCGCTTGACCGTCGCCTTGCCGGCCAGCACCGGCTGCGCGCCCGGGGTCCAGGTGAAGGTCAGCGTGACCGGCTTGCTGACGCCGCGCAGCTCCAGAGTGCCGTCGGCAGCGTACTGGTTGCCGCCCAGTGCGCGGAATTTGTCGGCGCGGTAGCGTGCGGTGGCGAACTTGGCGACGTTGAAGAAATCCGGGCCCTGCAGGGTCGAATCACGGTCGTTGTTGCCGCTGACGGCGCTGGCCAGCGGGATGCGCACATCGAGCTTGGCGCCGGCCAGGTTGGCCGGGTCGAAATGCAGCGTGGTGTCGAAACCGGGGAACTTGCCGGTGAAGACTTCGCCGTCGTACTTGCTGGCAAACACCAGCGACGAGCCGGGCGCCTGCACGTAGTCGGCAGCGAGGACCGGGGCGGCGGCGAACGTGGCCACCAGGGAGGCGGCGACCAGCAGGGGAGAGGCGAACAACCTGGACGACATTGGGGAATCCTTTAAGGTTTGGAAGAGAGCCAACCGCGCGGCAGCATCCGCACCAGGGTGGCGTCACGCTGGAACAGGTGGTGGTAGAGCGCTGCGCCGGCATGCGCCAGCACCACGGCAATCAACAACCAGAAGCCCCACTCGTGGATGAAGTGCGCAATCGCGCGCAATTGTTCGTCCGGCGGGCTGAGCTTGGGGACGGCAAACAGGCCGAACCAGCGGAACGGGCGCAGGCCGCTGGTGGAGTCGTACAACCAGCCCGACAGCGGCATTGCGAAGATCATCGCGTACAGCAGCCAGTGCGTCAGCCCGGCGATGCGTTCCTGCCAGCGCGGGGTGCCGGCCACCGGCGGCGGCGCGCCCGCGTAGACGCGCCAGCCCAGCCGGACGACCACCAGTGCCAGCACGGTCAGGCCCACCGATTTGTGCGCGGTGTAGACCCAGAAGTATTTCGGCGTCTTGGGCAATTCGCCCATGGTCAGGCCGACGATGCCCAGCACCAGGATCAGCAGTGCGATCAGCCAGTGCAGGGTCTGGCTGACACCGCCCCAGCGTTCGACGTTCTTCAGGGTCATGCTCAGGATTCCGGGCTGGGCGCAGCGTCAGGGGCGGCGGGTGCGTTTTGTGGCTGCGGCTGCGGCGCGTCGTCGTCGGCGCGGCCTTCGCGCACGGCTTCGGCTTCGATGCGCAGTTCCACCGTATCGCCGATCATCGATTTCCACGCGTCGATGCCGAACTCCGCACGGCTCAGCGTGGCCGTGGCCGAGAACCCGGCGGTGCGCCGGAACGGCGGCAGCGGATGGCGCTTGAGCGCATTGAGGGTGACATCCAGGGTGACCGGGCGGGTGACCCCGTGCAGGGTCAGATTGCCGGTGACCCTGGCGTGGTTCTGCCCGCTGGCTTCCACCTGCGTGGAGACGAAATGCGCGTCGGGAAACCGCTCGGCGTCGAGTAGGTTGCGTGCCAGCGTGGCCTCGTTCCACTTGGCATCGCCCAGGTCGGCGCGGTGCAGGGGCACGGTGACGTCCAGGCGCGCCGCAGCCCAGTCGTCCGGGTCGAACACCAGCGTGCCGCTGCTTCCGGAAACGGTGCCCAGTGCCCTGGAAAAGCCGGCGTGTTCGACCGCGAACAGCACCCGCGTGTGCACCGGATCCAGCGCGTAACGTACCGGCGCGGCGGTTGCGGCAAGGCTGGTCACGGCCAGGGCGGGAAGCAGCAACAGGCGGGCGAGGGTTGTCATGGGCGGATTCTAGACATATCCCGCTGCAGCGCGCTTGGCTTGCGCTCGCAACGATCCGTTGCGAGCATGCGGGCTGGACGTGGAAAGGATGCCCACATGCGTGCGCTTGTTGTTTTGCTGGTCTTGCTGCTGGGTGCAATGCCCTGTGTGGCGAAGATTCCCGAGATTCCGCGTTTCCGGATCGTGGGTCCCAGCGACGGACTCCCATCGACCATGGTGGTTGCGATCCACCAGGATCGCGCCGGTTATCTGTGGCTTGGCACCCTGGATGGTCTGGTGCGGTACGACGGCGCAGGATTCAGGACCTGGCGACATGATCCTTCCGACCCGGCATCGTTGCCCTGCAACGCGATCCAGGCGCTGCACATCGACGCGCTTGACAGGATATGGATCGGCTGCGGCAAGACGCTGAGCGTCATGGATGCCGGGCGAGGCCATTTCCGGCACTACCGCACGGTCGACTATCCGTTGATGAAGGACGGCGAGATCTACAGCATCACCGCGTTCGACGGCGATATCTGGGCCGGAACCACGACCGGCGCGCTGATTCGCATCGATACCTCTGGGGCGATGTCGTCGGTGGATCTGGGTGCGGTCGATGGCGACCTTGACCAGGCCATGGTCATGAATCTTGCGGCGGACAACCGGCAGCGGCTGTGGATCGGAACCAGCAGTGGATTGGCGTACTACGACGGAAAACGTCTGCACCGCGTCTATGTCCCGGACGAACCGAACCGTCAGTCTGCCATCTTCGGTCTGCAATGGGCGGGGGACCGTCTGTGGCTGGGGAGCGAGTCGGGGTTGCACGTCATGGGTCCGGACGATCAGTGGCCGCCGCTGCCCTGGGGGACGATGTTCGGCACCGGCAACGAGTTCTGGGGTGCAGTGGCTGCCCCGGACGGCGAATTCTGGTTGGGAAGTGGACGCGGTCTGTGGCGGACCCGCGGCGAGCGTCCACCGGTCCCTGCCTTCAGCGGAGAGGGGGCATTGTCACGCCGTAATGTCATTGGCCTGCTTGGAGCCGCTGATGGCGGGCTATGGGTTCCGATGCATGGCACCGGCCTTGGGTATTTGCCGGCAGACTGGAAGCGCACAGCCGTGCTCAAACCGGCGGTGCCGACGGGTGATGCCATTTATTGCAACCTGGCCCCGGCCACACGTTCTGGTGGCTTGTGGCAGGTCGATGCGGAAGGTCGCTTGTTGCGCGTCGATCCAAGCACTGGCGACACGTTTCAGACAGGCTTGCAGTCGTCGCAACTCAAGGACATGGAGTTGGTGTCGGCGCTGGAGGATCGCCTGCAACGTGTCTGGCTGGGCAATCTGAGCTTTGGCCTTTCCCGCATGGACCTGCGTACCGGTGAATTCATCCACTGGCCGTCCGATGGCCCTGAACCGGCGTCGGCGCTATCGGCGCCTGACTGGATCATCGAGGATGGCGATACGGTGTGGATGGCCTTCATCGACATGCTGCAGCAGCGTGATTTGCGTAGCGGGCGTGTCTTGCAGCGCATCACGCAGCAGGACTTGCACGGCTTGCGCGATATCGCCGTACAGCAGCTGGAGCAAGGCCCGGACGGACGTGTCTGGGTTGCAGGCGAAGGCGGCATGTTTGCCTGGGACGAAGCGTCACACCAGTTCGTGCCGGTTGCAGGGCTGGAAGGGACGCAGATCCAGGCGTTTGCCAGCCAATCGCCGGAGATGGTGTGGGTGTATCGGGCCGTCGGTGCAGAACAATGGAAGAAAACCGCAACACGCTGGGTGCGCGTGCGTCAGGTGGGCCAGGCCGACGGCCTGACCGGGTTCGACGCGTCCGCAATGCGGATCGACCCGCGAGGCAGGGTCTGGATTTCCAGCTTGCGCGGGCTATGGCGGATCGACCCTTCGGTGACGCCTGCACGCCTACGCAACATCGGTACACGCGATGGATTGACCAGCCAGGAGTTCATTCAGCATTGTCTGCTGATGGCGGGCGATACGCTGATCGGCGCGACCAGCGATGGCTCTACCGTGCTGCTGGATACCGCAATGCCCGATATCGCACCGTTTGTTCCAGCACTGCAGCTGGAACATGTCAGCGTGCTACGCAATGGCGCCCGCATCGCGTTGCCAATGGATCGCCCGTTTCAGCTGGGACCTGGAGATCGGCAGTTGCAGATCGTCAGCCGTCTGCTGTCGTACAGCGACCCGTTGTCCAATCGTTACCGCAGTTTCTTGAAAGGCTTCGACACCGAATGGCAGACCTCGGGCAACGCGGGAATCCGAGAATTCGCCAGCTTGCCTGCCGGTAACTACGAGCTCACGCTGCAGGGGGTGGACCCGCTGGGCAATCGCTCACAGATGCGCTCTCTGCGGTTCTCGGTCAATCCACCATGGTGGCGCAGTGACGCAGGCATCGCGCTCATTTTCCTGCTCGTGCTGCTGCTGGGCGCATTGCTTGCGGCTGCCTATCGCCGCCGTGTGCGCATGCGCGCGCAATGGCAGCTGGCCCAGCACAAACGCGAGCTGGCCGAACAGGCCTCGTTGGCCAAGACGCGCTTTCTGGCGACCCTCGGGCATGAGGTGCGCACGCCGATGACCGGTGTGCTGGGCATGAGCGAGTTGCTGCTGCAGACGCCATTGGACGGACGTCAGCAGGGCTATGCCAGCGCGATCCAGTCGGCAGGCAAGCATCTGCTGCGGCTGGTCAACGATGCGCTGGATCTGGCGCGGATCGAGGCCGGCAAGCTGCCGCTGGATTACCGCGACTTCGATCTGCGTCAGCTGATCGGGCAGGTGGCCGAGCTGGTGCGCCCGAGCGCCGAGCAGAAGCGGCTGGCCTTCGCCTGCGAGCTGGATGACGCGCTGCCGCCGGCATTGCATGGCGATGCCAGCCGGGTGCAACAGATCCTGCTCAACCTGTTGTTCAACGCGGTCAAGTTCACCGAGCGTGGCAGCGTCAGCCTGCGTGTGGGGGTGGTGCCGCAAAGCCACGGGCAAGGCATCCGGATCGAAGTGTGCGACACCGGCCCGGGCATGAGTGCAGAACAGCGCGGGCGCCTGTTCCAGCGCTTCGAGCAGGCCGAAGGCGCCGTGACGCTGGCCCGGCATGGCGGCAGCGGCCTGGGCCTGGCGATCTGCCGCGAACTGGCAGCGGCGATGGGCGGTGCGGTGACGGTCAGCAGTGAACTGGGGCAGGGCGCGTGTTTTGTGGTCGAGCTGCCGCTGCGCTGGGTGAGTGCGCTGCCCGCGGTGCCTGCGTCTGCCCGCGCAACCTCGCCGCAGGCCCAGGCGCCATTGCAGTTGCTGCTGGTCGAAGACGACCCGACCGTGGCGCAGGTGATCGTTGGCCTGTTGCAGACGCGTGGCCATCAGGTCACCCATGTCCTGCATGGTCTGGCGGCGTTGGCCGAGGTGAGTACGCGCCGCTTCGACGCGGGGCTGTGCGATCTGGACCTTCCGGGCATCGACGGTGCGGCGCTGGTGGCGCAGTTGCGCGCGCGCGGCGTGCGCTTTCCGATCGTCGCGGTCACCGCACGTGCCGATGCCGACGCAGAACCGCAGGCGATGGCCGCCGGCTGCAATGGCTTCCTGCGCAAGCCGGTCACCGGCGAGTTGCTGGCACAGGCACTGGCAGGTGTGCTGGCAGATGCCGCCGATGCGCGCGCCGCCCGGCTGGCGACTCACGGCGGCTAACGAAACGTGGCAAGCGCGCGGCAGCTGATTGGGGCCGGCGCGCCCAGCGCCGGAGCATACGCGTGGCACACGCGGGTTCCGAGCACCGCCGCGGCCCCCTGGCGGCGGCGCAGCGGTTTCGTCGGCCGCTCCGAGGTCATTCCGAGGCCACCTGCCGTGGAGCGGGAACGGTGCGGTCCCGTCAGGGAGTCCGCGCGGCCGCGCAGGCGGCGATGGGGAGGGCCGAGCATGGAGGACGTGCTGCTCTCGTCGCTTGCCCCGTCGCACCGTTGCTGCTTGGCGCGCATGCAGCAGCGGTAAACCAGATCGACCCCGTGCAGGTGCCGGTTCGGCCTCGGGGTGAAAACGGATGCGCGGCGTGGCAAGCTCGCTCGGGCTTGCTCGCACCGCGCGTGGCCCGCACTATGCGGCGACTTGTCGTGAAACCTGTCCAGTGCGCCTTTTTTTGTGTTTTTCCTATTGGTTGATCGCGGCAGCGTCGCTGTGTCTGTGCGCCACGCTGCAGCCTGCATGGGCGAGCTCGCGCGCGCTGCTGACGCCGGTCCCCAGCCAGATCACGGTTGCCGACGGGCTGCCCTCGGACACCGTCAGCGAGCTTGCCGAAGACCAGCAGGGCTATCTCTGGATCGCCAGCGATGACGGATTGGCCAGATTCGATGGACGCAACTACCGCATCTGGCGGATGGAAGAAGGGCTGACCAGCAACGCGATCTGGACCATCTGCGTCGATCGCGACAATCGGGTGTGGATGGGTTTCGAGAACGGCGGTGCCGGTTTTCTGGAGCCCAAGACACGCGCGTTCAGGCGGCTGGAGAGCCCGCAGTTTCCGGAGCTGCGCGAGATCACGGTGTGGGCGCTGGCCCACACGCCAAACGGCGATGTCTGGCTTGGCACGGCCGCCCACGGGCTGTATCGGCGGCGTCCCGACGGCAGCATGCAGCGATTTTCCAACGTGCCAGGCGACCCGACCAGCCTGCCGTCCGACAGCGTGATCGGGTTCGCGGTCGCGCCTGACGGAACGTTGTGGATCGGCACCCATGGCGGGCTGGCTCGCTGGGACGGCGCGCACTTCCAGCGGGTGCCGCTGCCTGGAACCACGCAGGCGGTCAATCGGCTGTACATGGAACGCAATGGCGGCACCTTGTGGGTATCGGATGTCGTCGGCGATGCGTTTGGTGTGGACGCCAATGGCCAGGCGCGGCCCCAGCCGTGGCAGAAGGCGGTGAGCAAGCGGCGGGTCATGGGTGTGCTGCTGCATGATCGCAACGGGCGCTATTGGCTGGACACCGACGGCGGCCTGGGCCTGTCCACTGCAGGAACCGACATCAGCAGCGTGCCGGTCTACAGCCTGTCGGCGCACGGCCTGGTCCGGCGGAACTGGATTGCGGCCTACGAGGATCGGGAGGGCGGGCTGTGGTTTGCAGCGCTCGAAGGCGGCCTGTGGCACCTGCCGCCGCATTGGGACACTTTTGCGGTCGTGGCCTCCCACGGCGGCGATCCACAGTCGCTGACCAACCCGTCCGTGCTGGCGACGGCGCCGTCGGCTGCGGGCGGCGTCTGGCTGGCCGGCTCACGGCACGTGCTGGAATATCTCGATACGGTGACCGGCCAACTGCAGACCCACCTGGCCAACATCGACGCCCGTCCGCCCGACTCCATGCTCGAAAGCCGGCGCGGCTTGGTCTGGATCGCCGTCGAAGGAACATTGATTCGCTATGACCCGCAGACCCGGCAGGCCAGACGCTGGCAGTTGCGCGAGGATGTCGAGCCCGATCCCGACGGTGCCGCGGACCGACCGGGCTGGATGGCAGAGGACGCGCAGGGCCGGCTGTGGGTGACGGTGCTGGAATACGGCCTGCAGATCCGCAACCAGGAGGGGCAACTGCTGCGGACCATCGTCCATGGCAGCCATGGACTGGAGCCATTGACCATCCTGGACATACGGCTTGGCCCCGATGGTCAGATATGGCTGAGCAATAACGCCGGTCTACGGCGCTGGGACCCCGCTGCCGACCGCTTCGTCCCCGTCGACGGCACGCCGTCCCTGCCGACGTACCTGTTTCGGCTTGGAGAGGGCGGCGTGGTCTGGACCGGGTTGGCTGGCGAGATCCGGCGCTATCTGTGGGACGGAAAGCGGCTCAAGCACCTGGATACGGTCGGAAAAGAGCAGGAGTTTCCGATGGTGGCGCCCAATGGCCTGGTGGTCGACGCCAGGGGCGTGGCCTGGGTGTCCAGCCAGCGCGGCCTGATCCGGATCGATCCCGGCAGCCGACTGGTGCGTGTGTATGGGGTGCACGACGGGCTCCCCAACCAGCAGCTGCAGATCAATACCCTGGTGCAGGCCGGCAGCGGGCGGGTCGTGGCTGCATCGCCCGACGGCGTGGTGGTGTTCGATCCGGCCACGATGCGCCCCAGCACACGCCGGCCGCCGTTGATCATCGAACGCGTGGGCTTGCGGCGCGGGGAGCGTGGCCTGGATATCACCGGGCAAGAGCCGCTGACGATGCAGGACGACGATCGCGACCTGCACATCGTCGCGCGCCTGCTCAGTCTGGCCGATTCGGAGTCCAACAGTTACCGCTTCCGCCTGAGTGGCTACGACCCGGACTGGATCGATGTCGGACCCAGTGGCGAACGGCTGTTTTCGCGACTGCCCGCAGGGCATTACACGCTGGAAGTGCAGGGCCGCACCGCCGATGGAATCTGGTCGGCCAGCCAGACGCTGCGCTTCCAGGTATTGCCGCCGTGGTGGCTGGCGCCGTGGGGGCTGGTCCTGCTGGGCGTGCTCGCCCTGTGCATCGTTGCCGCGGCGGTGCTGTTGTATCGCCGCCGCCTGCGGCGCTTGAATGCCTGGCAACTGGCGGTGCACAAGCAGGAACTGGCCGAGCAGGCGTCGTTGGCCAAGACGCGTTTCCTGGCCACGCTCGGCCATGAGGTGCGTACGCCGATGACCGGTGTGCTGGGCATGAGCGAGCTGTTGCTCAAGACCTCGCTGGACAACAAGCAGCGCAGCTATACCGAATCGATCCGCCGCGCCGGCGCGCATCTGCTGCGCCTGGTCAACGATGCGCTGGACCTGGCGCGGATCGAATCCGGACGCCTGGAACTGGACCTGGAGCCCTTCTCGGTACGCCAGCTGGTTGCCGAGGTGGAGGGCTTGATGGCGCCGCTGGCGCAGGAACGCGGCCTGCGTTTCAGCCTGGAAGTGGGGCTGCTTGGCGACATCACCGCCAGCGGCGATGTCACCCGCATCCGCCAGATCCTGCTCAACCTGCTCAGCAATGCGATCAAGTTCACCGAGCGCGGGGTGGTGGGGCTCAAGCTGACCACGCTGGGGTCGTACCAGGGGCTGCGTTTCGAGGTGGCCGATACCGGGCCGGGCATCAACGCCGATCAGAAAGCACGCCTGTTCCAGCGCTTCGAACAAGGCGACGGCGCCAAGACCACCTCGCGCTACGGCGGCAGCGGTCTGGGCCTGGCCATCTGCCAGGAACTGGCGATGGCGATGGGCGGGCATATCGAGGTGATCAGCCGGTTGGGCGCCGGCACGCGCTTCGTGGTCGATCTGCCGCTGCGCTGGGTCGCCTCCAACGCCACGCTTGGCGGCGAGGTGGCACGCACCGGAGGCGCAGTCGCCCCGCAGCGCATCCTGCTGGTCGAAGACGACCCCACCATCGCCGAGGTCATCGTCGGCCTGCTGCGTTCGCAGGGGCACTCGGTGGTGCATGCACCGCACGGGCTGGCCGCGCTGACCGAAGCGGCCGACAACCCCTTCGACCTGGCCTTGCTGGACCTGGATCTTCCCGGGCTGGACGGCTTTGCGCTGGCGCGGCAGCTGCGCGTGTTCGGTTACGACATGCCGTTGATCGCGGTGACCGCACGCTCGGACGAAGAGGCCGAGCCCACCGCGCAGGACGCCGGCTTCGACAGTTTCCTGCGCAAGCCGCTGACCGGCGACATGCTGGCCGACACCATTGCCGAGGCGCTGCAGCGCGAACGCCCGCGTGATCAGATATAGCGCCATGTACCGCGGCCGGGATCGCATACGCCATTGACCCGCGCCGCGCTAGGCGATGTCGCCCAGCCATCGCTATTCGGCAACTTCCTCCACCTGCCTGGGATGCGGCCGCGTCTCGGCCAGTTGCCAGAAGATCAGCGTCGAGGACAAGGTGATGCCGCCGACGCACAGGAAGGTCGCATGCAGCGCCGCCGTGGCGCCGTGGCTGTCGCCCAGATGCGTGTTGAAGGCGGCCAGCAGGCTGCCCGCTGCCGCCGCGCCGAAACCGGTGGCCAGCATCATCACCATCGACAACAAGCTGTTGCCGGGGCTGGCCTGCTCGCGATCCAGGTCGCGCAGGGTGACGGTATTCATGACGGTGAACTGCAGCGAGTTCACCGCGCCAAAGCAGGCCAGCTGCAGCAGCCGCAGCCATAGCGGCTGGCCGACATCGACCAAGGCGAAACTGGCCATCGCCAGGCCCACCAGCACGGTATTGAGCATCAACACGCGGCGGTAGCCGAAGCGGCCGACCAGCTTCACGGCGGCCCGCTTGGCGGCCATTCCGGCCAGCGCTACCGGCACCATCATCAGCCCGGCATTCATCGGGCTCATGCCCAGGCCAACCTGCAGCAGCAGCGGAATCAGGAACGGCATCGAGCCACTGCCCACCCGCGCGAACAGGTTGCCCAGGATGCCGATGCGATAGCTGGCCACCTTGAACAAGGCCAGCGGAAACAATGCCGCCGGCGTACTGGCCGCATGCAGCCAGTAACCGGCTAGCGCAGCAAGTCCGCCGATTGCCAGCAGCATGACGAAGGCGTGGCGCAGGCCGAGTTCGGAGATGCCGTCCAACGCCAACGACAGTGCCACCATGCCGAACGCCAGCATCAGATAGCCGATCAGATCGAAGCGCTGGCGCGCATCGCCGTAGTGGTCGGGCATGATCTTCAGCGCGGCAATGAAACCGATCACGCCAATCGGCAGGTTGATCAGGAACACCCAATGCCAGGAGGCGACTTCGACCAGGTAGCCACCCAAGGTGGGGCCGATCAGCGGTCCGATCAGCGCCGGGATCGCGATGAAGCTCATTGCGCGCAGGAAGTCGGCGCGCGCCACGGTCTTGAGCACTGCCAGCCGGCCCACCGGCAGCAGCATCGCCCCACCGATGCCTTGCACCACGCGCGCGGCCACCAGTTGCGGCAGCTGTTGCGCGGCTGCGCACAGCAGCGAGCCCAGCGTGAACACGATGATCGCCGCCAGGAAGGTGCGCCGCGTGCCGAAGCGGTCGGCAATCCAGCCCGAGGCGGGGATGAACATCGCCACCGCCAACGCATAGCTGAAGACCACCGACTGCATCTGCAGCGGGCTTTCGTGCAGGCTGCGCGCCATCGACGGCAACGCCGTATTGACGATGGTCGCATCCAGCATCTGCATGAAGATCGCCAGCGACACCAGCCACAGCAGCGGCTTGATGGTGTCGTAGGCGCGCAAGGTGGGCACGGGCTGGGACATGAGCATCGCCATCGGGAAGACAGCGCATTATCCCTGCGCGCGCGTGCAGAACGTCGCAACACTATATACGACGCCATTGCTTGAGCCCGTCGCAGCGTCGCATCGCCGTAGCGGCAACGAGTGAGACGCGCCGCACCCAATCCAATTGCGGACAAGCCCGATGCTACGAATCGTCGGGAACGGGCTGTGGCGGCGTGCTAATGCCAGATCTGGCTTGCACCAAGCGGTTGTTTTGCTGGCGAATCGTTTTGCGCCTGCCACCGTCCAGTCACCGCAAGCGAGCGTTGTCTCACATCAGGGTGGATCGACCGAGGGCGGGCGAGGGGAGCGTTCGTAGAAAAAGCGGAATGCACGCTTGGAGCTTTGCCGACGGTCTGGTCAGGGATGGCGCGACTTGGGTCTGGCCGCCTTCCGAGCGCGCCAGTAGATCAGGTCGAAAGCATCCATGGAAAAGCAAGTCTTTGATGTAGTGCAGCGCGCCTATTTCCCAGGCGATCCCTTGGAAAAAATGTTGGGAAAGATCGCTGCACAACTGTCGCAGAGCGCGATCACGAACGGCGCGGTATGTAAGTTTGTCGCGGTGGAGCATCACGGTCCACCGGGTCCGGTTCTGGCAGAAACCCAGCCCCCGCCCACGCAGTGTTTTCCCGTCCAGCACGGCCGGCAAGTGCTCGGCACACTGAATGTCACGCCGGCTCAAGAACGAATGACCCCGGAGGCGATGACGCTGTGTCAGCAGATCGCAAAGTATTGTGCGTACCTGATCAAGCGCGATGCCGCGCGGGCGTTCGCGCAAGACCGGTTTGGTCGCGCCCTGTCGATCGTGGGCGTGAGCGAAGAGGTCTTGACGATCGACGAATTTGTCGAGCACGCCGCATACAGTCGCTTGCCGGTCATCGTGCGCGGCGAGTTCGGAACCGAGAAGGAAGAGGTGGCCGTTTTGCTGCATGCAGCTGCACCCTGGCGGGAGGAGCCGTTCGTTGCGATCGACTGCGCCGCTCCCGGCGACGCACCGGCAGCATGGTTCAAGCGCGGGGCCGGGGGAACGCTGTTCCTGCAGAGCGTGGACGAGCTCGACGACGCGCTACAGCGCCAGTTGGCCGGGCAGCTTTGTGGCCTCGGCGGGCCATGGTCCGCCGTGGACGGCGAGGACTCGCCACGCGTGGTCGCCTCCACGACCGCTGATCTGTCGCGCCGCGTACGTGCCGGACGCTTCTCGCGGGCGCTGCTGTCGCAACTGGATGTCCTGTCGATCGAACTTACCCCGTTGCGCAAGCGACGGACAGATATCGGCTTTCACGTCGAGCACGTGCTGGATCGGCATGGCCTGGATCACGGCCAGGTGGTCACCGAAGTGCTGATGGACGCCCTGATTTACTACCCTTGGCCGGAAAACCTCCAGGAGCTGGAGCGGGTGGCGCTACGTCTGGCGGTCATGACCGCCTGCAGGCCGGTCGGCAGCGCCGACATCCAGCGCCACGCACCGCGTCTGTTGGAAGGCCGGGTGCAGGGAGCGCAGCACGATGCATGCGCGACGATGTCGCAACCGGCCGATCTTCCGGCTGAGCCTACGCAGCCGGAAACGCCGGTCGACTGGATCGCCGGCCTTCCGCATCGCCCCGGCCAGCGACTCGCCAGCCTGCACGACGCGCTGCGGCGCGCCCTGGTGCATCTGGGCGAGCACTATGCCGAGCCGCTGACCCTGGGCGATCTGGCCCGGCAGGCGCACGTCAGCCAGTCGCATCTGGGCTTTCTGTTCCGCGACGAACTCGGCACCCCGTTCAAACCGATGTTGCAGCAGCTACGGATCGAAAAGGCCAAGGAGCTTTTGCATCAGCAGCGTAAGCTGCGCATCACCGAAGTGGCGCTGAAGGTCGGTTTCGGTGACCTGAGCCATTTCGAAAAGAGCTTCCGACGGCTGGTTGGGGTGAGCCCGCGTGTGTTCCGTAACGCCGGCACAACCGGTGGGATCGACTGACCCGAGTAGTCGGGTTCTTAGCGCTTCGTGCCGGGCCCCTTGCGGATGGCCCAGCACGAAGTTCTATTGCGATAAATCCGATGGGCTCATGCCCTTCGCTGGCACGAGCATCCACGTGCAACTTTCAAGTTTGCTGCTGGAAGGTGGCAGTTTGCATTCCACCGCCCGGCGCGCCTACCAGCTCTACGACAATCCCGGCCGCATGATTCGGGTCTGAGATGTTATAGGTGTTGCCGACGATCAGATCGTCATTGGGATAAGGCGTGATTTGCGCGACGAGATACTGTGTAGAGTTACCTGGCTGGACCTGTATATTGTTGCCGGTCGCGACGGTGTTGAAGCCAGGCACTTCTTTCACTGTGGTAGTCATGAGGCATGTCCTTCAATGCTGCGAGGCAAGATGGGCGGCCTCGTGACGCCTTTGGGCTTGTCGATAAGTTCACGCAGTCGTGTCCAGCGTGGACCAACGCAAAGGGGCGGATTTGCTCGCGATGCGCAAGCTTTTGAGACTGCAGTGGCTACCGGCAGCAAGAAATAACTCTGGCACCTGGGTATTTTTTCTCAGCTTTTCTGGTCCGGGAGCCAATCGGCCGCATCCTCCTTATATGTCAAGGCCGGCGGATAATCCTTGATGTCGCCCCATGTTCTTCTCCCATTTGCGATATCTTTCATCAGTGGATACAGATCTTCAGTATTTGACAGGTGATAGCCTCTACCGGATTCTGCCAGATGGGTGATGATTGCCAACTCAAGCAGTTGCTGAGGGAGATCCGTCAAAAGGATGTCATCCCCAATAGCCCATAAAAGAAATTGCCTAGCAAGATCTCTGCCCTGACTTGGCTGCCCCCAGGCCCAATCCGCGATGGCTACATAACTGGATGGCTTGCGTCCCTTTACTCTGATCACGGGGTCGTAATCTTGCCACCCTCGACCAAGCGTGAACCCTATCGGGTCTAACTGAGTGTTGACATGCTCTATCAATTCCTGTCGATATTGGTTTCTTTTTATTTCGTCGGCACCTCCCCATACGTTGATCCACCAATAGCGGCCATAGTCCGTCAACAGTTTTGCCTCTCTCTTGCTCATTGCCAATTACCTCTTTGGTGATGAGGGTGGTGGGTTTGAGATAATCCCGAGTGTGCTTTTTTTCTGGTCCGGGAAAATGACGAGTGATGAAGTTTAATTATGTTCTGTCAACTTGGATAAACGGGTGCCTTTTTTTAAAGGCTATTGAAACAAGGGTATGTAAAGTATTTCCTGGCTCAATGTCGGCCAATTTGCGACAAGTTGGTCTTCAGTGATATCGAGCTTTGCGACGCGTTACACCACGTGCGCCACTGTCTTGATGGCCGCAGAGCGGATTTGGGATAGTTCCCGGCGTTGCGTATCAGTTCGGTGAGCAGCCGGACGGTGGTGCGGAATTTTTTAGTGCGATTGCTGGAAATCTTCGGTGCTGGCGCTTCTTCAACAAGCGGACGAGCGTGCGCAGTCACTGCACGCTTGGATCGGGAAGATTCGAGTAGCTGAGGTCGAGTTCCAAGCCATCGCACGGCGTGCCGGGAAGCGACAGCACCGCATCCTGTTCGTATTGCCAGAGCATGGCCTGGGAATAGCCGCAGCCGGCCGGATCGGAGGGCTGGACGTGCCGGATGTCGCCGGCGTAGAGGTGACGCCCTGCCGTGGAGACCCGCCAGGCCCAGACGCGCGGGGAGGGACCGGGGCCGATCCGCGACAGCAGTTCCACTGCGCGCGCGTGCGAGCAGTACAGGCCGGGCGAAAAACCATTGCCCAACAGCGCGGCGATCCACATACGGATGTAGTCGATGGCTGCCTGTGGCGGGCTGCCGCCATCTTCCCAGTCGAGATAGACCACCGCGCCATCGGGAAAGCCTTCGGCGCGTGCCAGCGCTGCGGCCTGTGCACCATCGAGGCTGCCCTGCCGGGCGGTGACGTCGTGCGAACCGGGGCCGATCGTCTGCTGACCAAGGTAGACGGGCGCCAGGCCCCAGCCTTGCGCGGTCAGTGCGTCGTGTTGGCCCATCCAGCCGGTGTCGGCATGGCTTGGCGCCGGTGCCATGTAGTAGCCGCACCACGCCAGGTCGGCCTGGGTCTTGAGCCAGTCGAGGGCGGGCAATCCGGGGAATTGATCGGTATCGAAGCCTGTGTAGAAGGTCATGTCGGAATTCCTTCGGATCGGGCATTGGCTGGGCCGAGGCGAGATGGCCGCGGCAAGTGGGGCTGCGCTGCTGGATCAACGTGGCGGCGGGGAGCCGGCAGACCGGCGCCAATGGGACCGGACGGGTTCATCGCGAGACCGGCTTCATCGCAACGCCGAAACGCATCGCTCCGTCAGCTGGCTATTCCGTCGTCGGCGTTCGGAGTGGCCGGCGACGTCGCCGCCATTGCCTGCTCGGTCTGCTGCTGCGCGGCGGCCACCGCCGCAGTGGCGGCCTGTTCGGCCTGCTGCAGTGCCTGGTTTGCGCTATCGATCGCCTGGTCATTGCCAGCTGCGGCGGTCGCGGCGGTTGCGGCCTGCATCGCCGCCTGCACTGCCCTATCGCTGGCCGCCATCGCCTGATCGATCTGGGCTTGCGCCGCTTTCAGCGCCGCTTCGATCTGCGAGGATCCTGACGATTGCGCAGTGGAGGCTGGTGTCTGGTTTGGGGGCGTGGGCTGGATATCGTCGGACATGCTGGTATCTCCTGAAGTGGACGCGGAATGGAGCGGGGTGACGGCATCGGCACGCGATGGCCGCATCGGCGCGGCGAGTGGCGCGGTTTCGGTTGGACGCTGCGCTGCAAGCGCGCGCAGCCTCTCGCCCAGTGCGTGTTCGGCCTGCGCCATGCCCTGGCGTGCGGCCGCCAGGGCAGCGGCGCGACCTGCATGCACCGCTTCACGCGCCGCGTCGGCGGCGCTGGCCGCAGGCGGGGCCTGGTCGCCGGCCGCAGCAGGCGGGGGCGGTGCGCTCACTGCGTGGCCTCCGCATCCGTGTCTTGCGAGGTGGTGGGTGATGCAGGTGCGGCACCGAAGTCGCGGAGCGAGATGATGCCGCCGTTGACCTGCAGCAGTGCAGCCAGGGCGTCGTTCTGCATGGTGAACACGCAGCTGCTGCCATCCTGGCCCAGCACGCCACGGCTGGGCCGGTTGGCCGCCAGAAATGCCTGCGCAGACTGCAAATAGAGGCGGATCGCATCGCTGGCCGCCTGGTCGCCGCCGTCGCCTCGGTAGCGGGTGTGCTGGACGATCTGCTGGGCCGCCAGCGATAGCCGCGCGAAGCCGATCTGGCGACCGCGTGCCAGCCATTCGGCAACGCTGCGTTCGACCTCGTTGGGCGAGGGCAGTCCCTGGACCTGCGGGCAATCCAGGGTGGTGAACAGCTGCGGCAGCAGCGTCTGCAGCGCCGAGGCCGCCGCATGCGCACGTTCGTCCTCAGCGGCGATGGTGGCGGTGCAGGCCAGGTAGAAGCGGTAGTAGTCGCAGAATTCCAGCGGCGTGCGCGCCTGCTCGATGGCAAATGCCGCCGCTTCCTGCTGCAGTGCCGGCGTCACGTTGTCCGGCGGCGCGTCGGCGGCCAGCTGGCGGAGTGCCAGGCTTTCTTCCATGTCCAACGACTGGAACACGCCGGCGCCATCGACCTTCAACTGTGTCAGCAGGCTGCGGCCTGCGGCCAGGTCGCTTGCGGTGTACAGGGCGTTGTCGCGGAAGATACGCTGCAGCTGCGCCTTGACCACCGAGCCAGTGTCTCCGGCTTCGGCCTGCGCCAGCGTGCCCAGGTCGGTCGAGCTCAAGGTCATCAGCTTGACCGGGCTGACCCTCAGCTCAAGCTGCGGCAGCAACGCCAGACGCGAGCCGTGCAAGCCTTGCTGCACCTCGTCGAGCAAGCTGCTCTCGTCGGGAAAGTCGTAGCGCACACCGGGCGCCTGGATCGCCCATGCCAGCCACTGGGTGCCTCCATCGATGAAGGCCAGGCACTGCCTGCCCAGCGTCGAGAGCATCGTCGGCATCGAGATGAGGCGGCCTGCGATCGAAACGGACATTGCATGACTCCTTGTGAGTTTAACCAGCGGGGAAATTCTTCAGCACCAGGCCGGCCGCCGAACCGATCCTGGCGAAGTCGTCGGTGGCGCCCTGCATCAGCGCCTGCGCCTGGTTGAGTGCAGTGACGTACTTGTCATCGCCGGTGGCCAGGTACTGCGCCATCGCCACGCCAACGGCCGTGGTGGCGATCGTGGAGACGTTGCGTAGCGCGTCGGTGGCGTCCTGCACCGCAATGGCGGTGGACTGCGCCACCGATTGGTAGGCTTTGCCGGCTCCGCTGGTCAGCACGACCTGCGGGCTCATGGTCGCCAGTTGCACCTGGTTGATGACATCGATGACCTGCGCATTGACCTTTGTCGGTTCCATCTTGGTTCCCATGGAATGATCGGCCGCCTTTCAATGAGGCCTGGTGGTAGGGGGAGCTGACCTCATCTCTGCAGACGCCCTATGACTGAGCAGGCGGCGCAGGTGCAGGTGCAGAGCTAGATGCAGATGCAGGTGCAACAGGAGCAGCAGGTGCAGATGCAGCAGCGACAGGGGGGGTGCCTGTAGCTGCAGCTGCGGGTGAAGTTGCGGCTGCAGCAGCAGGAGCATCAGAAGTGGCAGCATGATCGAGGCCGGCACCGGAAGCGGGGGGAGTGGCGGGCAGGGGCGGCGGTACGCTCAGCGCATGCACTTCCATGAGGTCGGCGGTTGCGGTCGCGGCATCTGCCGAGGCGCCTTGTGCTTGCGTCTTCAGCACATCGACGGCCACCTTGGCTTCGGCCGCGGCGGCGGCGATGAGCGCTGCAGGCGGGGGCGGTACGGGGGGAGGACCTGGCAATGGCGCGACCGTCGGTGGTGGTCCGGGTGGTGCAGGCGGTGGTGGCGGCGGAACCGGGAACGGTGCCGAGATCATCTTGGCGCAGGCGGCGGTGATCGCTGCTGCATTGATCATGCCGGCGCCTTGCTGCCGATTGACGGCGTTGTGCATTGCCATGCCCAGCGTCTCCAGCATCACGGCATCGAGCATGCCGAGCGCCTGTGCCGGTGCCTGACCGGTGGTCAGCGTCACGATGCTGCTCACCGCATCGACGATCTGGCTGTTCACGCTACTGTCGTCGATCATGACGAAGTCGCTCCCTTCTGGATGATTAAGGCAAGGATTTGAGTAAGGGCTGCATCGGCGAGCACCTGTCCGCGCTGCTGGTTGGCGACCGCGTTTTCCATTGCGAGCGCGATGGAATCCGACAGCGCCAGATAGGTCGCCCCCATCGCGAAGGCCGGCGCCTGGCCGATCGCCATCGCTGCACCTGTAGCGGCGGTACCGATCAGGCTGGCGACGTTTGCGGCCTGCGCGCTTGGCTCCATGACGGGGCACTGGCATCAGTGTCCTAGGCCAACGACGGCCTGCGCTGTTCAACGCCAGCCGACGCCGAGAACAGCACGGTGTTCTGTGGTTTGTGTCTGCACGCGTACTGCAAGGCCACGCCATCGGGCACGCGTTCCAGGAATGCAAAATTGCCCTGCGGCACGTCGATCATGTTGCCCAGCTTCTGGCGATAGACCAACGGCTGCGCTCCGGGAATCACAGGCAGGATGCCGTCGAACTCGACGTTGATCACTGCCTTTTGATGCGGCGCGAATGTCGCCACGATGGTGCGGCCCCGGATCAGTCTGACGGCGACATCCAGGGTGTTGGACGTAGGGATATGACGTAGTTGCAGCATGAGGCGTCCTTTCTCGATTCGGCCAGCGAACTGCGTGGTGGTTGCAAAGGCTTCGCGTATCGAACCAGGCGCCGCTCGTGCGGCAGCAGCGACGCCTGGTGGCCGATTAAGTCAACCCGGCGCTGAGGATTTCCCGGGTGGCGACACCATCGGACGCGGTATCGATCGAATACAGCGTGGACACGCCCTGAGTCGTCGACGCCTGCATCGTCACGTAGGACTGCTGCTGATTGTTGGTGGCGTTGTGGGCGGCGTTGGACAGCGCCTGGCTGGTGGCAACGAACAGGTTGCCCATTGCAATCGCCGGCGCATCGCCGAGGACCTTGGTGTTGACCTGGGAAACGGAATCGGTGATCTGGCTGTTGACGGCGGTCGGAAAGGCCATGGTGATAGCTCCTTGAGGTAGTGAATGAACGAAGACGCTGCGGCGTTAGCGGTTAGCCGAACATCTTCTTGGTGGCGGCACCCGTGGCGCCGGTATCGAGCGAATACAGCAGCGAAACGCCCATGGTGGTTGCTGCCTGTGCGGTGACATACATCTGTTGTTGCGCGAGTGTTGCGTTGTGTGCCGCGTTCGCCAGCGCCTGCGCGGTGGCCTGGTACAGATTGCCCATGGCTGCGGCAGGGGAGCTTCCCAGTACCTGCAGGTTGGCCTGGGTGACCGAGTCGGTGATCTGGTCGTTGACGGCGGTGGGAAATGCCATTGGCGAATGTCCTTGGCGTTAGCCGGGCCGTCAGACGCCCAGGATCTGCTTGGTGACCACGCCGGTACTGGCGGTGTCGATCGAGTACAGGGTGGCCACGCCCATGGTGGTGGCCGATTGCGCAGTGACGTAGCTCTGCTGCTGCGCGTTGGTCGCGTTGTGGGCGGCATTGGCCAGCGCCTGCGCGGTGGCCTGATACAGGTTGCCCATGGCGATGGCGGGAGCGTCGCCCAGCACCTTGGTATTGACCTGGGTAACGGAATCGGTGATCTGGTTATTGACGGCGGTCGGAAATGCCATTTTCTTCTCCTAAAGATGTGAGTTAGCGCGACACGAGTCCGGGCACGCCGGTGCTTAGAATCTGCTTGGTGGCTACGCCGGTGGTGGCGGTGTCGATGGAGTAGAGCGTGGCCACGCCCATGGTGGTGGCCGACTGTGCGGTGACGTAGCTCTGCTGCTGTGCGTTGGTCGCGTTGTGGGCGGCATTGGCCAGCGCCTGCGCGGTGGCCTGGTACAGATTGCCCATGGCGATGGCCGGGGCGTCGCCCAGTACCTTGGTGTTGGCTTGGGTGACGGAGTCGGTGATCTGGTCGTTGACGGCGGTTGGAAATGCCATGCTTTTCTCCCTGTTTCTCGAATGAGTGGAGCGCTTGAGCGAATGTGACGATGTCGAGGTTCGGCAGGCGGCCTGCCTGTCCGGAGATGTGTTGCAGTGGCACCGCATCACCGTGGAGAAACAGTAAATCTCCTTGGTCCGGGAAAATTGGTTTAAACGACGGCAATGCCGGGCTTATCGACGTGAAACCCGATCCGCTTTAGAGCGGTATGCGATGTAAAGACGCGTTTTGGAACGGCGTGCGGGGAATGTCGTGGTGAATCGCAAAGGCAGTTACAGAAGGACCATGCAGAACAGGCGAGCACAGGCTGCTCCTGACGCAAAGGCAGCAAAGCTCGCGTCCGCTTGGCGACTCTCTGCGGCAAGTTAATGGGCAGCCGGTACGCTGTCGGTGCCTTGCGAAACCGGAGCCCACGCGCGTGGATGATTGACCGCGTTGCGGTTGAGCTCGGCGCGCATCACGTCGCAGTGACGTCGGCAGGGCGCTCACTGCCGCACATCACTGGAGTGGCGAGATCACGTTCAACGGAACGAGGCGGGAGGGCCGTGTTTGGAGTGGATGCAGGCTTGATGCGGGTGACGGCATGGAGGCTGGCCTTGCTATCGCTGAAGACTGCCTTCGTCACTATGCCGCGTGCCTGGGGCGGCCTGGCAGCATCCCATAAGTATCGGCGGTGCTGCCGATCTATTGCTGATGCAGCCACCGCCCGTCATCACGCTCAGCGTGCACTCCCCGGGCGCGCGCGCTGAGCGGCGGTCGACAGCACACCGGTGCGCTGTCGACCCGTGCCTTGGATTACCGCTTGCTCAGCGTCTGCACCGCGTCCACCAGCACGCCCACGTGCTCCGGATTCATATCCGGCGACATGCCGTGGCCGAGGTTGAAGACATGGCCTTCGCGCGAGCCGCCATTGCCCTGGGCGTAGCTGTCCAGGGTCTTGCCGACTTCGGCGCGGATCGCCTCGGGCGAGCCGTACAGGGTGGCCGGGTCCAGGTTGCCCTGCAGCGCGACGCGGCCACCGGCGCGCTGGGCGGCGTCGGCCAGCGCGATGGTCCAGTCCACGCCTACCGCTTCGGCGCCGCTGGCCGCCAGCTCGCTGACGTAGGCACCGTTGCCCTTGCCGAACAACACCAGCGGGGTGCGCTCGGCACCGTCGCCGCGTTCCAGCTCGCGCGCGATGCGGGTGAGGTAGGGCAGCGAAAACTCGCGGTACATCGCCGGCGACAGCACGCCGCCCCAGGTGTCGAATACCTGCAGTGCCTGCGCGCCGGCCGCGCGTTGCGCCGACAGGTAGGCGATCACCGCATCGGTGACGGTGCCGAGCAGGTGATGCAGCACCTCCGGCGCATTGAAGGCCATGGCCTTGATGCGCGCGTATTCCTTGCTGCCGCCGCCTTCGATCATGTAGCAGGCCAGCGTCCACGGGCTGCCGGAGAAGCCGATCAGCGGCACCGCGCCATCGAGCTCACTGCGGATCAGGCGCACCGCATCCATCACGTAACGCAGCTCGGTTTCCATGTCCGGTACGCCCAGCCGATGGATCGCGGCCGCATCGCGCACCGGGTGGCGGAACTTGGGGCCTTCGCCTTCGACGAAGTACAGCTCCAGGCCCATCGCATCGGGAATGGTCAGGATGTCGGAGAACAGGATCGCCGCGTCCAGCGGGAAGCGTTGCAGCGGTTGCAGCGTCACTTCGCAGGCGATCTCGGGGTTCTTGGCCATGCCCAGGAAACTGCCGGCGCGCGCGCGGGTGGCGCGGTATTCCGGCAGGTAGCGGCCGGCCTGGCGCATCAGCCAAACGGGGGTGCGGTCCACGGGCTGGCGGTTGAGGGCGCGCAGCAGGCGATCGTTCTTGAGCATGGGGAGAGATGTCCTCAAAGCGGCGCGTCGGCGCCGCCGGTGATGAGTTGGAAGCCGCGTTTGAGGTGGGTGTCGCGCGCCTTGTCGAAGGCCCGGTCCGCTTCGTCCTGCAGCAGGTATTGGTCGCGTCGCAACTGCGAGCGTCCACCGATCTCGCCGCTCTCGCGCAGCAGCTCCCAGCCGCCGAACAGATCCGGTTGCAGGGTCAGCTGGACGTAGCGAAGCGGCGCGTTGCCGCCAGGATCGTGTTGCAAGTGGATGCGCATGGCGCCGATTGTAGCCGGGCGGTGCTGAAGGCTGGGAGGCAGTGGGCGCGCCGGGTTGCTCCGGGTGCGAAGGTCCAGTGGGCAGCGGTGGCAATCGGCGCGGTGGATGTCCGCCGGCCGGCGCGTCGAGTGGCGGCTCTCCGCCGCGCTGGGGAAAGGCGGGCGGCGCGGTGGCGGATGGGCGCTCTGCTTGGTCCGTGCAGGCGATCGGCAGGCAGGCATTGCGTAGGAGCGCCCCTGGGCGCGATGGGGATTTATCGGGAAGGCCCTGTCGCGCCCGGGGGCGCTCCTACGAAGAGCTAAGGATCGTGCGACCGACGGCAGCTGGGTGCGGCTGTCCAGCATTCCGTGTCTGGCCGGCCGGCCTCACCCGCCGGCAGGGGCCGCGCGTGCCACCAGGCTCCTGCGTGGGCGACGTTCCGCCTCATCTGCGCAGGTGATCGGCGGGCAGGTATTGCGTAGGAGCGCACCTGGGCGCGATGGGGATTTATCGGGAAGGCCCCATCGCGCCCGGGGGCGCTCCTACGAAGAGCTGAGGGTCGGGCGGTCGACGGCAGCGGGGTGCGGCCATCCAGCGTTGAGTGCGTGCCGGCCGGCCTCAGCCCGCGAGGATCTCCAGCACTGCTGCCTCGTCGACGTCGGGCACCACCTCGGCCTTGCCGATGCCGCGCCACAACACCAGCCGCAGGCGGCCGGCGATGTTCTTCTTGTCCAGCCGCATGCGCCCCAGCAGGGCCTGTGGCGACAGGCCGGCCGGAATGTCGGTGGGCAGGTCGAAGTCGCGCAGCAGGGCGCGCAGCGCCTCGGTGTCCTGTGCATCGCTCATGCCCAGCGCAGCCGACAGCCGCGCGGCCAGCACCATGCCCACCGCGACCGCTTCGCCATGGTTGAGGTTGTCGTTGCCGGGCGCGCCGTAGCCTTGTTCGGTCTCGATCGCATGGCCGAAGGTGTGGCCCAGGTTGAGCAGGGCACGCTCGCCCTTTTCCAGCGGATCGCGCGCCACGATGTCGGCCTTGTGCTCGCAACTGCGTGCGATCGCCTGTGCGAGGGCGTCGGCATCGCCCTCCAGCAACGCCCGGCGTTCGGCATGCAGCCACTGGAAGAACAGCGGGTCGCGGATGGCGCCGTACTTGATCACCTCGGCCAGCCCGGCGCGCAGCTCGCGCGCGGGCAGGGTGTGCAAGGTGTCGGTATCGGCGATCACCGCGCGCGGCGGATGGAACGCGCCGACCAGGTTCTTGCCCTGCGGGATGTCCACCGCGGTCTTGCCGCCGACCGAGGAATCCACCATTGCCAGCAGGCTGGTGGGCAGTTGCACGCAGTCCACCCCGCGCATCCAGCAGGCGGCCGCGAACCCGGCCAGGTCGCCGACCACGCCGCCGCCGAGCGCGAACACGCAGGCGTCGCGGGTGGCGCCCAGTTCGGCCAACGCCGCAATCGCGGCACCGAAATTGTCCAGTGTCTTGGAGGCTTCGCCGGCGGCGATCACCAGCTCGCCCAGCTGCAGGTCCGGGCGCGCCTGCAACAGGGCCTCGCGCACCCCGGCGGCGTAATGCGGGGCCACCTGCGAGTCGCTGAGCAGCAGCACGTGGCGGCCGCGCACATGGCTGGCCAGGCGTGCGCCGTCGGCCAGCAGGCCGGGCGCGATGGTGATGGTGTACGGCTGCGCGCCGTCGACATCGACGCTGCGCGAAGAACGGGGGAGTGTCATGCGGGGGTACTCGACATGCGCCATTGCGCGGCCAGGCGCAGCACCAGCTGCGCGGTGGCCTCGGCGGGGGAGAAGTGATCGGTTTCCAGGCTGAGGTCGGCGACCTCCTGGTACAGCGGGGTGCGCTGCGCGGCCATCGCGTGCAGCACCTGCTCGCGGTCGGCGCGTTGCAACAGCGGCCGGTTGCGGTCGCGTGCCAGCCGGGTGAGCTGTGCCGGCACGCTGACATGCAGGTACACCACGAACCCACGCGCGCGGATGCGCTGGCGGTTGAGCGGGTCCAGTACCGCGCCACCGCCGGTGGAAATGAGCTTGTTGTCCTGCTCCAGCAGCGTCTGCAGGGTCTGGACCTCGTGCTGCCGGAATCGCGCTTCGCCGTGCTGTTCGAAAATGGCCGGGATGCTGCTGCCGACCTGCTCGACGATGGCCTGATCCACATCGACGAACTCCAGCCCGAAGCGCTCGGCCAGGCGGCGGCCGATGCAGCTTTTTCCGGCGCCCATCGGGCCGACCATCACGAGATTGGGAGCGGGGTTCATGCGCAGGGATCGTAGCATTCAGGCCCGTGCATCGGGCTGGTCGGCATGGACTGAAACCATTTCCGCGGGCGCGCGTCGGCTGCGCGCCGCAGCTTCGACACCCCGCTGGGGGGAGATCGACCGCAGCCATGGCTGGCGATTGATCGGCGGCGCGCACCGCGTGGCGAGCGCCTGGCGGCAGGCGTCTGTGGTGCGAAGACGCCGGGAAACACGCGCCCGACGTGCCTTGCCGGCGTCAGCCGCAGCCCTGGCGGCGGGCACGCCGCTGTCGGCCGCCGCACATAGGCGAAGCAGGCGCGATGCGCCCACAATAGGCGCCAATCTTGCTGCCCTCGCACCGTCATGACCGATCTGTATGCAGAAGCCCTTGCCACCTTTACCGCGCTGTACGCCGAGGCGCACGCCGGCGCCGAGCTCGAAGCCAGCGCAATGACCGTGGCCACCGCCAGCGTCGACGGCCGGCCGAGCGCACGCACCGTCTTGCTCAAGGCCTTCGATGCGCGCGGGTTCGTGTTCTACACCCATCTGGACAGCGCCAAGGGCCGCGACCTGCAGACCCATCCGCAGGCCGCGCTGCTGTTCCTGTGGCGCAGCCTGCGCGAGGCCGGCATCCAGGTGCGCATCGAAGGCGGCGTGCAGCTGGTCGGTGCAGAGGAGGCCGATGCCTACTTCGCCTCGCGCCCGCGCATGAGCCAGATCGGTGCCTGGGCCTCGCTGCAGTCGCAGACGCTGGGCTCGCGCGAGGAGTTCGACGCGGCCATCGCCAAGGTGGAAGCCACCTTCGAAGGCCGCGAGGTGCCGCGTCCGGATGGCTGGGGCGGGTTCCGGGTGGTGCCGCAGGCGTTCGAGTTCTGGTATGGCGCCAGGTTCCGCCTGCACGAGCGCTGGCGGTACGAGGCCGATGCGGCCAGCCACTGGAGCAAGCGGATGCTGTATCCGTGAGTACGCCGGCCGGGTGGCGGGTGCGCGCGGCGGTGGGCGCCGATGCGCAGGCCTTGCTGGCCTTGCGCCAGGCCTTGTGGCCGGATGCCGAGGACAGCGTTGCCGACGATGGCGTCGCCGAACTGCAGGCCGCGCTGGCGCGTGCAGACGCCAGCCATCTGCTGGTGGTGGACGAGGCGGATGCGGCGCTCGGGTTTGCCGAGGTGTCGGTGCGCCACGACTACGTCAATGGCACCGAAAGCACGCCGGTGGGTTTTCTGGAAGGCTGGTATGTGGCTCCGGCCTGGCGCGGTCGCGGGCTCGGTCGCGCGCTGGTGGCGGCGGCAGTGGAGTGGACACGCGATCGGGGTTGCACGGAGCTGGCCTCCGATGCGCAGCTGGACGACGGCGGCGCCCAGGCGGCGCATGCGGCGTGCGGCTTCGAGCCAACTGAACGGGTGGTCTACTACCGCCTGCAGCTGGCCTGACCGGCTGACTTCCGGCCCTTTCTGCCGGTCGCGGACAGTCTGTAGTATGTCCGCCCATTGCACGCATGTTGCTGCATCACCGCAGCTCCATCACCGCAGTTGCTTCACCACCGCCGCATGACCAAAGGACAGGACATCGTATGACGCAGTACACCACTGTCGAATTGCACGGCCTGCTGGCCGAGCGCTACCGCGACCAGCCGATCGAGGTCGAGCTGATCGATGGGCTGGAACCGGCCATCAACCTCACCCTGGCCGACCATGGCGACATGCAGATCCAGGTCGCCGCCTCCGGCTCGCAGGTGTTCGTTTCCACATTGCTGGCCAACGCCGACCAGGTCAGCGACCGCGCGGCGTTCAACGACGCCTGCCTGCGGCTCAACCCGCTCAATCCCTTGTCCAACCTGGGCCTGGTGCAGGTTGACGGCAAGGATAGCTACGTGGTCTTCGGCGAACTGTCGGCGTCGTCCACGCTGGACCAGATCGACGAGGAAATCCAGACCCTGGCGGCCAATACGCTGGATGCCGCCGAATCTCTCAAGCCGTTCTTTTCCTAAAGGCGTGTTGTCATGAGTATCTTTTCAAAGCTGATCACGCTGCTGCGTGGCACTGCACACGAAACCGGCCAGAAGGCGGTCGACGCCAACGCGCTGCGCATCCTGGACCAGGAAATGCGCGATGCCGGCGCCCAGCTCACGCGTTCGCGCGAAGAGCTGACCAAGCTGATGGCCCAGAGCAAACTCGCCCAGCAGAAGATCGACGCGCGCGCCGGCAAGATGGCCGAATACACGCGCTATATCGAAGGTGCGCTGGCCAAGGGCGACGAATCGCTGGCCCATGATGTGGCGACCAAACTGGCCGCGCTGGAAAGCGAGGATGCCGGCGACAAGGCCTCCAAGACATCGCTGGACCAGTCGGTGGTGACGCTCAAGGCCACCATCCAGAAGACCGAGAACCAGCTGCGCGGCATGCGCCAGCAGATCGACACGGTCAAGGCCACCGACGCAGTGCAGAAGGCGCAGGCGGCGATTGCCGCGCGCCATTCCGGCGCCAGCAGCAAGATGGGCTCGGCACTGGAATCGCTGGAGCGGATCAAGGCGCGTCAGGCCGAAACCTCCGCACGCATCGAATCGGCCGAAGAGCTGGAAGCATCCAGCGGCGATGGCGATCTGAACCGGCGCCTGGCCGCGGCCGGCCTGATGGAGGGCGAATCCAACGCCGCCGCGGTGCTGGCACGCTTCAAGAAGCCGGCCCAGCTCGGCCACGACAGCGCCGGCGGCAGCGCGCCGCTGATCGGCCAGGTGCGCGACGTGCAGCAGGTTCCGCGCAGCGACAGCTGACCGGCCGCACGGCACAGGACGCGCCATGATCATCGTCGGAAAGCTGTTGCGGGTGGTGCGGCGCCACGTGCGCCGCGTCAGCTGGGGCATGGTGGCGCTGGCATTGCTGGCGCACATGGGGCTGAGCTGGGTATTGCTGCTGCTGGCCGGCGAGCAAAAGCTCGTTGGCCTGGACGCGTTTCCGTACTACTACATGACCACCGCCACCACCATCGGCTACGGCGACCTGTCGCCGGGTTCGGTGGCCGGGCGCTACATCGCCGCGTTCGTGTTGATGCCGGGCGCAGTGGCACTGTTTGCCACGGTGCTGGCCAAGACCAGCGGCGTGCTCATCACCTTCTGGAGGCGCCACCACATGGGCAAGATGGCTTACGCCGATCTGCGCGGGCACACCATCCTGATCGGCTGGCAGGGCGCCGCGTCCACGCGCTTGCTGGAGCTGCTGCTGTCCGACACCGCCACCGACGACGAAGGCGTGGTGCTGATCGCCGAGGGCGTGGCCGAGAACCCGATGCCTGACCACATGCGCTTCATCGCCGCCGAGTCGTACACGCACACCGAGGTCTACCTGCGTGCGGGTATCGCGGGTGCGGCGCGGGTGATCGTCAACCCGCCCTCGGACGACCAGACCCTGGCAGCGGTGTTCGCGCTGATGGCACATGCGCCGCGTGCGCACATCGTGGCGCACTTCGCCTCGGCCAGCGCGGCGCGGCTGGTTGGTTGCCACTATCCGGCGATCGAATGCACACGGCCGATGACTGCCGAGATCCTGGCGCGCGCTGCGCAGGACCCGGGCAGCGCGGCGATCACCGCCGAGCTGCTGTCGGTGGACGATGGTCCGACCCAGTTCGGCCTGGCGGTTCCTGCGGATGTCGATCCGCTGGAGTACCGCGTGCTGGCCGCCGATTTCGGCCAGCGTGGCGCCCTGCTGCTGGGCCTGCGCGCGCCCGACGGCGCGCTGCGCTTGAACCCGCCCGCACACACCGCCGTGCCGGCCGGTGCCATGCTGTATTACCTGGCCGAGCAGCGCGTGCCCGTGCATGCCATCGCATGGCAGGCCCTGCGCACTGCGGCCGTGTCCCGTTCCCCATCGCCACAAGGTGCATGACGATGAGTTTTTTCAGCAAGTTGTTCGGTCAACCACAACCGCCGCCGTTGCCCAGCTCCGGCACCGGCGCCATCGGTCACGCGCTGCCGCTGGGGCTGCGCGTGGGTGGGCAGCTGGAGATCGATACCACGTTGTACCGCATGGCACCGGAGGCCATGACCGCCGAGTTGCCGGGCGGGCATCAAGGCATTCCGTGCTACGGCCACGTCAATCTGGGCGATGGCTATTCCCTGCATCGGTTCTACCTGGACGATGACGCGTTCCTGCAGGTCACCACCGTGGGCGGCGATCTGGAGGCGATGAAGGCCTTCGTGTATTGCGAGACGGTCAATCCGCCCAGCAAGCAGGCGTTTCAGGAGTTCGTGATGCAGCATCCGCATCTGGGTGCGGCGCAGATCGACTACGCCGGCAAGCGCTGGCAACGCGCCACGCAGTCCACCGACGATGCCGCGCGGATTCCGCCGATCGCCTACGACGAGGTGCTGTACCGCTATCAGCCGCCGCGCCGCGATGGCGATCTGACCCATTACGCCATGCTCTACAGCCGCGATGTGCCGGAGTTGCAGCGTGAGGAATTCCTGCTGGTCACCGGCGAGGATTCCGGCCCCAATGAATTCTGCGTCACCTATGCGGTCGGCATCGATGTCACCGTTGCCGATCTGGATATCACCTGAGCGTGCGCGCTCGTCCTCCACTTACCCTGGTCCTGTCATGAACCCGATCAACCTGCAGAGTTTTCTCGCGTTTCTTTCCTACTTCGGCACCGGCCTGGGCGTGTTGATCGTGGCGGTGGTGCTGGTGACCCTGGTCACCCCGCACAAGGACTTCACCCTGCTGCGGCAGGGCAACGTGGCGGCGGCCACCGCCCTGGCCGGCAACCTGATCGGTGTGGCATTGCCGCTGCATTCGGCCATCACCCATTCGGTGAGCCTGGTCGATGCGCTGATCTGGGGCGCGGTCGCCTGCGGCATCCAGATCGTGGCGTACCTGCTGGCCAACCTGGTGGCCGGGCGCATCTCGCGGCAGATCACCGACAACGTCACCGCCGCCGGCATCTTCTCGGCCGGCGTGTCGATCGCGGTCGGGCTGATCAATGCCGCGGCGATCACGCCGTAACGGAGGCAGGCATGAAGCGATCACGCAACCTCAAGCTCACCTTGATGGCCGCATTGCCGGCCGCCCTCGTCACCGGCTGCGGTTCCGAACCGGAGACAGGGGTGGTACTGCAGTCGGCCTCCGACTGCTACCAGATCAAGCAGGAACAGACCGACATCCAGCAATGCCTCAAGGCCTATGACGAGGCGGTGGCCAAGCATCAGCAGGCCGCGCCGCGCTTCAGTACGCGCTACGAGTGCGACGAGCAGTTCGGCAGTTGCACGGCGGTGCAGACGGCGCAGGGCCAGCAGAGCTGGATCCCGCCGATGGGCGGGTTCCTGCTGGGTTACGCGTTGGGCAACATGACCGGTGGTGGCGGTTACCGCTATGGCGGCGCGATGCCGCTGTACCGCGATTACCGCAGCGGCGGGTACTACAAGCCCAATGGCGATCTGGCCAGCAACCGCGTCGGCACCGTGCGCGGGCGCAGCGGCGCCATCGACATGCCGTCGCGGGCGATCACCGTGTCGCGCTCGGGTTTCGGCTCCAGTGCGGCCGCGCGCAGTTCGTTCGGCAGCGGCGGGCGCAGCTCCGGGTACGGCGGCTGACATGCAACGGATCGCAATCGCCGAGCGCCCGGACTGGCGCGAACAGGCCGAATCGCTCGGTTTCCATTTCCACACCATCGACGGCGAGCGCTACTGGGACGAAAGCGCGTACTACGCGTTTACGCTGCAGCAGATCGAGGACGACATCGAAGCGCCCACGCAGGAACTGCACGACATGGCGATGCAGTTGGTGGACGAGGTGGTGGGCTCGGAACAGCTGATGACGCAGCTGGCGATTCCGCCGTTCTACTGGGACTGGGTCGCCACCTCGTGGAAGAACCGCGACCCGCATCTATACGGCCGCATGGACCTGGCCTATGCCGGCAACGGCCCGGCCAAGTTGTACGAGCTCAACTACGACACGCCGACCTCGCTGTACGAATCGGCGTATTTCCAGTGGCTGTGGCTGGAACAGCAGATTGCCGCCGGTGCGTTGCCCAAGGGCACCGATCAGTACAACCTGATCCAGGACCTGCTGTGCGAAACCCTGGGCGCGTTGGCGGCCGATGGCGCGCTTGGCGCGCAGATGCATTTTTCCGCGGTGCGCGACTCGCTGGAAGACCGCGCCACGGTGCGCTACCTGCGCGACTGCGCGCATCAGGTGGGCATCAGCACCGAGGAAGTGGCCATCGAGGACATCGGCCTGAGCGCCGATGGCTGGTTCACCGATGAGCAGGACCGGGTGATCCACACGCTGTTCAAGCTCTACCCGCTGGAATTCATGATGGAAGAACGCTTCGGCCCGGCATTGATTGCCAACCGTGTGCGCCTGATCGAGCCGGCATGGAAATCGGTGCTGAGCAACAAGGGCATCCTGCCGCTGTTGTGGGAGCGGCATCAGGGCCATCCCAATCTGCTGCCGGCGCGCTTTGCGCAAACCGGCCAGGCACCGACGGCAGGCTGGGTACGCAAGCCGCTGCTGTCGCGCGAGGGTGCCAATATTTCCCTCGTCAGCGCACAGGGCGAGGCGGCGCACACAGACGGCCCGTATGTGGACGGGCCGGCGATCCTGCAGGCGCACCATCCGTTGCCGGTATTCGATGGCCGGCACGCCCTGGTCGGCAGCTGGGTGGTGGCCGATCGTCCTGCCGGGCTGGGCATGCGCGACGACGATGGCCCGATCACCCGCGACACCTCGCGCTTCGTGCCGCACGTGATCGTGGACTGACGCAGCAAAGGGTGTGCGTCGCCACTGCGAGGTGGCGGTGCCGTGTGGCGCGATCGCCTTGCCTCGTGATGCGTGGGGTTGGTCTGGGGCGCAGCTGCGTTGGACGCCACGTGCGCGCTCTGTGGCGCAACTGCCGCTCCGCACTGCCTGACACACGCCGCGATGGCACGCAAGCCCCGCGCGGCCTGCCGGGCAGCGCAGGTTTTCCACACCCCCTGTGGATGGAAGTTGCACAAGGCTGTGGACAAGTGGGCGCAGGCCCCGGCCTGCAACGCTGTCAAGATGGGTGGTGAAAAAATGACCAGCCGTTCGCGGGCCGGGTGGTTCCCTCGCGATCGCAGCGATCCCGGTAGGATCGGCAAAGTCGCGTGCGCCCCGATCGCTGCGATGCGCTGGCCTGCAGTGCGCCCTGCCAACGCGCGGTGCTGAGCATGCGAATCGTGCAGGGCGCACGTGCGGTGCATGCAAGGCGCACGATACGCAGCGACCGACCGCGATGCGCCTGCGCTTGCGACCAGTGCGCGCCTGCGGCGACAGCTTGCGCACACCGCGCAGCCATCACACCCGCCGCGCCACGAAAAAGCCCGCCACGGCGAGCAGCCACGCCAGGGCGAACACGCTCAGGTACGCGGCCGAGGTCGCGGAGGCCAGCAGCGCGGCAAACAGCGCGCCGGCCAGCGCCAGCATGCCGGCCACCGCGATCGCCTCGCTCAACTGCAGCGCCGAACTGTTGGCGCCTTGCTGCGCCGGCGGTGACAGCGACAACGTCAACACCGACAGGCTCGGATACAGCAGGCCCATGCCCAGGCCGGTCAGCGCCCAGCCGGCAATCGCCACCGGCACCGGGATGACCGGCCACACCGCACCTGCGCTGATCACGATGCCCAGCGACATGAAGCACGCACCGGTCTTGAGCAGGCGTGGCCGCGACCAGCCGGCGCGGCTATGGCCCTGGTACCAGGAGCCACTGAACCAGCCCAGCGCACCGACGCTCAGCGTCACGCCGGCCAGCAGCGGCGACAGGCCACGTTCGCGCGACAGCAGCAACGGCAGGAACGCCTCGAACCCGAAGAAGGCCGCCGCTGCGATACCGCGCAGCGCGATCACGCTGGGCAGGCCACGCGCAAGCCGCAGCGTGCCGGTCGGCAACAGCCGCCAGGCGCAGCACACGCTGAGCAGCAGTGCCGGCAGCATCGCCAGCAACGCGACCGGGCCGTGCAGCTGCCCGCCCAGATACACGCCGAGCACACCCAGGGCCGCACCGATCGCCCAGCGCAACGCGGAATGCGATGCGTCGGTGGTGTCGCTCGACCAGCTGCGCCCGCGGATCGCCGGCCACAGCATCAACCCGGCCGGGATCGCCAGCAGCGGCACCGACAGGAACACCCAGCGCCAGCCCACGTGCTGCACGATCAACCCGCTGATGCCCGGCCCGATCAACGAGGGCACCACCCAGCCGGCCGAAAACGCGGCGAACACGCGCGGCCGCAAGGCGTCCGGATACAGGCGCCCGACGATCACGTACAGCGCCACCGAATACGCGCCGGCGCCCAGGCCCTGCAGCAGGCGCCCGGCAATCAGCACGGGCATGCTCGGTGCCAGCCCTGCCACCAGCAGGCCGATCACAAAACACAGCAGGCCGTAAGCCAGCGCGCCACCCGGGCCGCGACGGTCGCTCCAGCGCCCGGCAGCCGTCATGCCGACCACACTGGTCGCCAAGGTGCCGCCAAATGCCAGCGCGTACAGTGGCAAGCCGTTCAATGCGCGCGCAACGGTGGGCATGGCGGCGGCCACCGCCAGCGATTCGAAGGCGTTGAGCGACACCAGCGCCACCATGCCCAGCGTCGCCGCGCGATACGGAGCGGCCAGGATGGAGGTGGGGCGGGTGTCGCCAGGCGAGGCGGCGGATAGGGCGGTATCGGTAGTCATCGAACATCCAGGACGGCAGTGTGTAGAACCATGAGCACGGTGCTTGCACCGCTCGTGGCCGCGCAGCATCCTGCCTCAACCAAGGTTGAGGTCAAGGCAATGCAGCGTGAGTTGTCGGTGGGTGAGGTGGCCAGGCGTAGTGGCGTGGCGGTGTCGGCATTGCATTTTTACGAGCGCAAAGGCCTGATCCAAAGCCTGCGCACGGCAGGAAACCAGCGCCGCTATGCGCGCGATGTGCTGCGACGCATCGCCGTGATCCGCGTCGCGCAACGGCTCGGCGTGCCGTTGCAGCAGGTGCTGGACGCGTTCTCGGTGCTGCCGGACCAGCGCACGCCCACCCGTGCGGAATGGGCACGCATGTCGGCGCGTTGGCGTGGGCAGCTGGATGCGCGCATCGCCGAGCTGCAGGCCTTGCGCGACCAGCTCACCGACTGCATTGGCTGCGGCTGTCTGTCGCTGCGCCGCTGCCGGTTGAGCAATCCGGGCGACACGCTGGCCGAAGGTGGGGATGGTGCCTTGCGATTGTCGCGGCTTGCTGCCGACTGAGGAGGAGCGCGCCGGCTGCGCTGCCTGACGGCAGCGCGGGCGCGATCGGCATCTGCAGGCCATGCGCGGGCCGCAGCTGCTGCGCCGCTTGCATGCCCCGGGCGCGACTGTCGCCGTCCCGGGTTACAGCCGCAACCGGGACCAATGGCAGTGCCGTGAGGGGCGAAGGCGACTTTAGGATGGGGGTTCCCTCCGCCGCAGGACCTTACGCATGTTCCCCACCTTGCGCCGATCACTCGCCGTTGCGCTGTCGCTGGCGTGCATCACCGCCAACGCGCAGGCCGCGCCTGCAACCAACGCCACCGCGCCGGCGAGCACGTTCGATCCGCTGGCCCTGTTCGCACCGCTGCAACTGCCCGACGCACCCAACGCCTACCGCAGCGGCAGCGGCGTGCCTGGCCCGTTGTTCTGGCAGAACCGCGCCGACTACAGCCTCGACGCCAGCATCGACCCGGCAACGCATACGCTCACGGGCGAGGCGGCGATCCACTACACCAACCGCAGCCCGGACACGCTGGACGTGCTGTGGCTGCAGCTGGACCAGAACATCTACCGCGCCGATGCGCGTGCTGCCGCCAGCCGGCCGTCGCGCCGGACCCAGTTCACCGACGGCGTGCAGATCGCCAGTGTCGAGATCGACGACGGCGGGCGTCGCCAGCCTGCGCACTTCGTCGTCGACGACACCCGCATGCGGGTGGACCTGCCGCAGCCGTTGGCGGGGCAGGGCAAGGCGCTGACCGTGCATATCCGCTACCGCTACACGATCCCGGGCACCTGGGGCGGGCGTACCGCGGTCAGTGCCAGCAAGCAGGGCGAGATCTACGAGATTGCGCAGTGGTATCCGCGCATGGCCGTGTACGACGATCTGCGCGGCTGGGACACGCAGCCTTACCTGGGCTCGGAGTTCTATCTGGAGTACGGCGACTTCGACTATGCGGTGACCGTGCCGGAGGGCTTCCTGGTGGCCGGCTCCGGCGCACTGACCAATCCGGCCGAGGTGCTCAGCCGCACCGAACAACAACGCCTGCAACAGGCGCGTGGCAGCGATCGCACGGTGCTGATCCGCACGCCCGAGGAAGTGGGCGCGCGCGCTGCCAGGCCAGCGGGGAGCAGCACGCGCACCTGGCGCTTCCATATGGACAACACCCGCGATGTGGCGTTTGCCGCCTCGCCTGCGTTTGTATGGGATGCCGCACGCATCAAGTTGCCGGGCGGCAAGCAGTCGCTGGCGATGTCGGTGTACCCGCTGGAAGGCGTGGGCGCGGACAAGTGGAACCGCTCCACCGAATACGTCAAAGGCGCGATCGAACATTTCTCGCAGTGGTACCCGTATCCGTGGCCGGCCGCGATCAACCTGGGCGGCTACGGCGCGGGCATGGAGTATCCCGGCATCGTCTTTGACGGTTTCGAAGATGGCGGCAAGGAGCTGTTCTGGATCACCGCGCACGAGATCGGCCACACCTGGTTCCCGATGATCGTCGGCTCCAATGAGCGCCGGCATGCATTCATGGACGAAGGCTTCAATACCTTCATCGATGTCTATGCGTCCGATGCCTTCAACAAGGGCGAGTACGCACCCAAGCGCGACTCGGAATATGCGCCCAAGGGCGGCAACCCGGTCGATGAAATCCTGCCGTTGCTGGCCGATACCCGCGCGCCGACGTTGATGGACAATGCCGATTCCACCAGCGAGACCTACCGCCATCCACTGACCTATTTCAAGGGCGCATTGGGGCTGGTGCTGTTGCGCGAGCAGATCCTCGGGCCGGAACGCTTCGATCCGGCCTTTCGCAAATACATCGCAACCTGGGCCTACAAGCACCCCACGCCATCGGATTTCTTCCGGCTGATGGAAAGCGAGAGTGGCGAGAATCTGGCCTGGTGGTGGCGCGGTTGGTATCTCAACAACTGGCAGCTGGATATGGGCATCAGCGAGGCCCATTACATCGATCACGATCCTGCCAAGGGCCTGCAACTCACGCTGCGCAGCAGCCAGAAGCTGGTGATGCCGGTCACCGTGCGGGTGGATCTGGCCGACGGCAGCCATCTGGACCGTCGCGTGCCGGTGGAAACCTGGCTGCAGACCACCGCACCCAAGCTGACGCTGCCGACCACGCAGAAAGTGCTGCATGTGACGCTGGATCCGGACCATGTATTGCCCGATGCCCAGCGTGGCGACAACCAGGTAAACACGATCGGCTAGCGGCTGCCGATGCATGCATCGGCGCTGCAATGGCGCAGCTGTTGCAGGCTTGCGGCACACGCGTCTCATCGTAGCCAACGGCGCAATCGATTGCAGCGATTGCGCCGTTTTTCGTGGCGGCGTGCGGCCGATGTCATGCGCAGACGCGCCGCGATGCACGCGCATCGGCGCCAGCTGCCAGGTGCACGCGTCGCCGAGCGCATCGCCACTGAAGGCTGCCGCGTTGCGATCACCGCGACGCTTTGCGCAACGGTTCCATGCCGTGTCCGCGCTGCGCGGCAATGAGATGCGGCAACGCCATTGCGGCGCAATTTTTGCGGTCGCCCGCTGGTAACGCTTACAGCCACGCTGCGTCTGCATCCGGGCTGCGGACTCAAGCGCGCGCGGTGTTTCGTGCCTGCGTGTGGCCTTGTGTGTTTGCTGCAACGCACGGTGACAAGCCCCGGCACGCGTGACTAGGCTGCGCCGCGTGTTAGCGCTATCAGTCCTGCATCGCGTGCTGGCACGGGGTTGCGTGCAGGGGCGCTCATGGCACGCGGGGCGCAGGCGTACCGATTGGGAAGGCAGTCGCAGGTGCTGTACAGGTCGAGGCGCAGGCCGCGTTCGTCAGGAACGTGGCACGCACGGCTGGCATCAAGGGGGATCTGCCGGCGTTCGAGGCGGCGGGTCGGATGAAGTGCTGCAGGCAGACAGGTCGTGTGCCGTCCAAGGTGCGTGGCCAGGCAAGCGCCGCGTCGCATTCCGCGACCACGGCCGTGGGTGTTGGACCAGACCCGAGGATAGATCGATGCGTCGTACGTTGAGCAATGTGAAGTCGAAGGCCATGTTCACCTTTGTCGGTGGCATCCTGGTGATCAATCCGGCCTTCGCGCAGGAGGCTCCTGCGCAGCAGGTGTCGCCGCCGCAGTCCAGCGCACAAACTGCCACCACCCTGGATGCGGTCAACGTGACCGGCATCCGCAGCAGCCTGGACCAGTCGATGGGCATCAAGCGCGATGCTGCCGGCGTGGTGGATGCGATCAGCGCCGAAGACATCGGCAAATTTCCCGACACCAATCTGGCCGAGTCGCTGCAACGCATCACCGGCATCTCGATCGAGCGCCGCGACGGCGAAGGCGCGCAGGTCACCGCACGCGGCTTCGGCCCGCAGTTCAATACGGTCACCCTCAACGGCCGCCTGATTCCCGGCGCCGATGCATTCGGCGCGCCTGGCCAGACCCCGATCGGGGGTGTGGATGTGGGCACGCGTGCATTCAATTTCGCCCAGCTCGCCTCCGAGGCCATCACCGGGATCGAGGTCTACAAGACCAGCCGCGCCACCGCACCCAGCGGGGGGATCGGCGCCACCATCAACATCCAGACCGACAAGCCGTTCAACCATTCCGGCGTGGTGGCCAATGCCGGCGCCAAGATGGTGTCGGATCGTTCACAGCCGTTCGGCGATTCGCTCACCCCCGAAGTCTCCGGCATCTTCAGCTACACCAATCCCGACAAGACCTTCGGTATCGGCTTGAGCGGCAGCTATCAGAAGCGCCACGGCGGCTCGGTGCAGGCCACCGAAAACACCTGGAACATCCAGCGCTGGACCGGCACCGATCCGGCCTTGCGTCCGGATGCGGTGGTGACCAACGCCCCGGCGATCGGCCAGTTGTACGGCATGCCCAACGACCTGCGCTATGCCTTCGCCGACTTCCAGCGCGAGCGCACTAACGGCCAGGCGGTGATGCAGTTCGCCCCCAGCGACAGCCTGACCCTGACCCTGGACTACACCTATTCGTCCAACGAGATCCGCGAAGAGCGCGGCGAGCAGGGCATCTGGCTGCAGCGTGCCAACAGCTTCACCGATCTGACCTTCGATACCGGCCAGGCGGTGGCCACCCCGGTGTATCTGCGCGATGTGCCCAACGGTGCCAAGGACTTCGGCATGGAGCAGCAGCGCAACGAGCAGAAGTACACGCTCGGCTCGCTCGGCTTCAATGCCGATTGGCAGGTGAACGACCGCTTCCAGCTGTCCTTCGATGCGCACAACTCCAAGACCAAGAGCCTGCCCAACGACCCGGTCACCGGCGGCAGCGCCACGTATTTCAGTTTCGCCGGCACCAACAACTGCAGCAACGGCCCGTCCTGTGGCGGCCAGTGGGGGCAGGAGCTGCGCTTCAATGGCGGGCTGCCGATCGGCGCGCGCACCTGGTATCCCACCGCGGCCGATTCCCTGGCCGGCACCAACGGCGTGCTCAACCCGGACTTCACCCCCGCCGAACTCGGCTCGCAGGTCCTGCGCATCTTCTATCAATCGCAGGTCACCGAGATCAAGGAAGGCCGCATGGACGGCACCTTCGACTTCGAGGACGGGCGCTTCCAGTTCGGCGTGAGTACCGCCAATACCACCATGAACCGGCTTACCAGCGACACCAACTCCACGCTGGGCGACTGGGGCGTGGCCAACGCCGGCAACGAGCCCGGCATGCAGGCGCTGCTGCGGCCGGTGAGCATCACCGGCATGTTCAAGGACTTCAACGCCAACGGCGCCGCGCCCAATGCATGGCGCGGCGATGCCGATCAGCTGGCGCTGTGGGGTGGCAGCCAGTACGGCGCCACGACCCGCTACAACCCGCAGTACAGCGCCGATAACCAGGTGGAAGAGAAGACCCGCGCCGCCTACGTGCAGCTGGAACTGAAGGGCGACATCTCCGGCATGACCACCAATACCCGGCTGGGCCTGCGCTACGAGCGTACCGATGTGGAATCCACCTCGCAGGTGGCCACGCCCACGGCGTTGCTGTGGCAGGCCAACAACGACTTCCAGCTGTTGCGTTCCACCGAGCAGCAGCCCTTCAGCGAAAAGACCAGCTACAACTACATCCTGCCCAATCTGGACTTCAGCATCGACATCTCCGATCAGCTGAAGGGGCGCGCCTCGTTCGGCCAGACCATCGCACGGGCGCCCTACAACAACCTGATCGCCGGCCCGACGCCGAATACGCCCAATGGCTCGATCCTGATCAATCCCTCCAACCGGGCTGGCGGCAGCGCGCAGAATCCGCAGCTGGATCCGCTGGAATCGGACAACCTCGACCTGGCGCTGGAGTGGTACTTCGCCGATGCCAGCTACGTGTCGGCCACGTTCTGGAACAAGCGCGTCAGCAACTTCATCGGCAATACGGTCTCGCGCGAATCCCTGTACGGGCTGAGCGATCCCACCTCCGGCCCGGATGCACAGTCAGCGCTGGCGTTCCTGCAGAGCGGGGCCTGCGCAGCGCAAGTGGGTGCCTCGGGCAACGACGTCGCCGCTGCGTGCTCGGCCAACGACACCTCGCTGTTTGCGGCGATGGCCTTGCTGCGCAACGCCGCAGCCACCGGCGGGCTGGCTGCCTACAACGGCAGCTCCGCGCAGAGCCTGGCACTGGAGAACGCCTACGACATCGTCGGCAATGCCTCCGACCCGTTGTATCAGTTCGATGTGTCGCGCCCGGTCAACCAGAACAAGGCCAATATCCACGGCTGGGAACTGGGCGGGCAGTACTTCTTCGACACCACCGGCTTCGGCATCTATGCCAACTACACCATCGTCGAAGGCGATGTGGGCTTCGACAATACCGTGATCGATCGCGACCAGTTCGCGCTGCTCGGCCTGAGCGACACCGCCAATGTGATGCTGATGTACGAAAAATACGGCTGGAGCGCGCGTCTGGCCTGGAACTGGCGCGACGAATACCTGATCGCCGCCAACCAGGACAATGCCAACCGCAATCCGTACTACGTCGAGGCCTACCAGCAGTGGGATCTCAGCGTCAGCTACAGCTTCAGCAAGCAGCTTTCCGTGGGCTTTGAGGCGATCAACCTGACCGGCGAAGACGTGCGTTGGCATGGGCGCTCGGACAAGCAGATCATCCGCCTGATCGACCAGCAGCCGCGCTACACGCTGGGTGTGCGTTACGCGTTCTGACAGGCCGGCTGCGCTCAGCTCACCCCGCAATGGGCGCAGCGACGCGGCTTGCGGCAGGGCTGGCTCCGATGCTGCTGTGCCGCTTGCCGGCCTGTCGCTTTTTGGCAATGCTCGCCACGGCAGGCGCGGCACCGGGCGGCGCGATCGACGCATTCCTCGTAATGCGGTGCTCCATCGCGGAGCACCGTGGGAGTTTCAGATGACGCGGTACGCAGTGCTCAACAACGTGGCGCATCACGATCTGCGCGTCATCCTGCGCTTTGGTGCCGAGTTCGGCGACGCGCTCGGCCTGGTGCCGGCCTTTGTCACCGAGTACGCCGAGCTGCAGCGCGAGTATCCGTTGTTCTTTCGCAAGGATGCTGCCGCCGGCGGCTACCAGTCGGTCGCGCTGCTGGGCTTTGCGCAGGACGAGAACCTGTTCCTGCAGGAGGGGCGCTGGGCAGCGAGCTATCTGCCGGGCATCGTGGCCAAGGGGCCATTTTTGATCGGCTTCCAGGAGCAGCGCATCGATGGCGTGTTGGCACAGGCGCCGGTGATCCATGTCGATCTGGAGCATCCACGCGTCAGCCGCCATGAAGGCGAGGCGGTGTTTCTGCCGCAGGGCGGCCACAGCCCGTATCTGGAGCATGTCATCGATGTGCTGCGCGGCATTCACGACGGTGTGGATGCCGGCCAGGCGATGGCGGCCGCCTTCGACACCTTGGGGCTGATCCAGCCGGTGCAGCTGGATGTCACGCTGGATGCCACCCACGCCACCACGCTGGAAGGCCTGTTCGTCATCGACCGCGAGCGGCTTGCTGCACTCGATGCGTCGTCGTTGCAGCAATTGCACCGGGCCGGCCATCTGGAGGCTGCGTTCCTGATGCTGGCCTCGCTGCACAACGTGCGCCGGCTGATGGCCGAAAAGCAGCGCCGCCTGCAGCAGGTGCACGCTGCATCTGCGACCGCCGCATTCGCCTGAGCGCATGACGACCGGCGCAGCCATTTCCTCCATCGCGCCCATCGCCGAGTGCCGCGATTGCCATCCCGGCGCGCTGCCGCTTGCTGCGCTGTGCGAGGCGGCCGAGCCGGTGGTGCTGCGTGGCATCGCACGCCATTGGTCGCTGGTGCAGGCCGGGCTGCGCAGCGCCGACGAGGCGATGGCGCTGCTGCGCGCGCACGATGGCGGGCGCGCCTTGCAGTATTCCCATGGCGGCCCGGAGATTGCGAGCCGCCCGTTCTACAGCGACGATTGCAGCGCGCTGAATTTCGATGTGCAGCGTGGCAGCCTGAGCAGCTTGCTGGAGGCCATTGTCACGCATCGCGATGACCCGCAGCCGCCCACCTACTACCTGGCGTCGTTGCCGATCGACGACAACCTGCCGGGCTTGCGCGCGGGCAATGATCTGGATGTGGCCGCCAGCGGCATCGCGGTGCAGCCGAGCATCTGGATCGGCAATCGCGTCATCGCCTCCTGCCATTACGATGTCCCCAACAACCTGGCGTGCTGCGCGGTGGGGCAACGTCGCTTCACGTTGTTTCCGCCCGCGCAGGTGGCCAACCTGTATCCCGGCCCGCTGGATCCCACGCCGGGCGGGCAGGTCGTCAGCATGGTGGATATCGCCAACCCGGATCTGCTGCGGTATCCACGCTTTGCCCAGGCGCTGGCGCAGGCACGCACCGCCGTGCTGGAGCCGGGCGATGCCCTGTTCATTCCCGGCATGTGGTGGCATCACGTGCACTCGCTGCAGCCATTCAACGTGCTGGTCAACTACTGGTGGAACAGCGTGCCTGCGCACCTGCCGGCGCCGATGCCGGCGCTGTATCACGCGCTGTGGTCCATCCGCGACCGCCCGGCAGCGGAAAAAGCGGCATGGCGCGCCCTGTTCGACTACTACGTGTTCGGTCCGGCCGAGCGCGCGGGCGAGCACCTGCCCGAGCAGGCGCGGCATGCGTTGGGCCCGATCGATCCCACCCTCGCGCGACAGCTGCGCGCGATGTTGATCGGCAGGCTCAACCGCTGATGTGCGCGATCGGCGTCCAGGCGACTGGCCGGACCACTGCGCAGCTGCGCCGTCCGGCGCGACCGGTGTGCGGCATCCGCGTAGGCCACCCGGACGATCGGTCACTGTGTGGCTTCTGCGTCACCCACACGTTCGAGCACGATGCTGTGCCTGCCAACCGACATCCACCCCACAGGAGCGCGCAGTGAGCCAGGCCCCGATTCGCAAGGTCGTCATTGCCGGTGGCGGCACCGCCGGCTGGATTGCCGCCTGCGCGCTGTCGCATCAGTTCCGCGACCTGCTGGAGATCACCCTGGTCGAGTCCGAGCAGATCGGCACCGTGGGCGTGGGCGAATCCACGGTGCCGCCGATCCGCAGCTTCCATCGCTTCCTGCAGATCGACGAGCAGGAATTCCTGCGCGCGGTTGCCGGCACCTTCAAGTTGTCGATCTCCTTCGAGCATTGGCGCCGCCAGGGCGAGCGCTATATCCATCCGTTCGGCATCACCGGGCAAAGCACGCTGGTGTGCGCCTTCCACCATCTGTGGCTGGAAAGCCAGCGCCGCGGCATGCCGGGCAGCTTTGGCGATTACTGCCTGGAAACCGTGGCCTCGCGCCTGGATCGCTTCGCACTGCTGCGCGAGCCCGCGGTCAATTACGCCTATCACCTGGATGCCGCGCTGTATGCCAGGTTCCTGCGCACGCGCAGCGAGGCCCGCGGTGTCAGGCGCATCGAAGGCAGGATCCAGCAGGTGGCACTGCAACCGGACAGTGGCGATGTCGCCAGCCTGGTGCTGGAAGACGGGCAGGTGCTCGAGGGCGACCTGTTCATCGATTGCAGCGGCTTTCGCGGCCTGCTGATCGAACAGGCGCTGCACACCGGTTACGAAGACTGGAGCCATTGGTTGCCCTGCGATCGCGCCGTGGCGGTGCAGACCCAGGCGCTTGGCCCGCCGGTGCCGTACACCCGTGCCATCGCGCACGAAGCCGGATGGCGCTGGCAGATTCCATTGCAGCATCGGGTGGGAAACGGCCTGGTGTTTTCCAGCAAGCACCTGTCCGACGACGAAGCGCATGCCAGGCTGCTGCGCGATGTGGCCGCGCCAGCGCTGAAGGATCCCTGGCTGGTGCCGTTCCGCACCGGACGCCGGCGCAAGGCCTGGAACCGGAACGTGGTGTCGCTGGGCCTGGCCAGCGGCTTCATCGAACCGCTGGAATCCACCAGCATCCATCTCACCATTGCCGCGGTGGTGCGGCTGATCACCCTGTTCCCGGCAGACGGCATCGCGCCCTCGCAGGTGGACCTGTTCAACGACATCAGCCGCACCGAGATGGAGCACGTGCGCGACTTCATCATCCTGCACTACCACGCCACCCAGCGCGACGAGCCGCTGTGGCGCCAGTGCCGCGCGATGGAGCTGCCCGCATCGCTCGCGTTGCGCCTGCGCGCCTGGCGCGAACGCGCACATGCCTGGCAAGCGGCCGATGAACTGTTCCGCGTGGACTCCTGGACCCACGTCTTGATGGGGCAGGGCATCGTGCCCGCGCAGCATCACCCGCTGGCGCGCGCGATGTCCGATCACGATCTGCGTCGCCTGCTCGACGGCATTGCCCAGCCGATCCGGCACGCGGTGGACCAGATGCCGTCGCAGCAGGCGTTTATCGACGCGTATTGCAAGGCAGGTGCGGGCGTGTGGGGCCTACGCAGTCCGGTGGTGACGTAGAGCGGCTGGCAACGCTGGGGCGCCGCCGGCAGGCAGGCGCAGCCGCTGCCCACAACTGGCACGGCGCCAGCACGTCCTGGCCTGGCTCGGCAACGCGACACGGCACGGGCGGCATGCTCCATGCAGTCGGTAAGGCAGGCCGGTACGGGCAGTCGGCACGGGCCAGACCAATGTAGGAGCGCGCTCGCGCGCGATTGAGCATCACCGGAAACGCTCGTTGCGCCCTTCCACCCCGGTTCCGAGCGCGCCGTCCACGTCCACCTGGCGACTGCTTGCTACGTGTTAGCCGCTCTTGGACACACAAGACCACAGATGCAGTGTCGCGTGCTGTGCCATGCCCGCTCTACGCGGTGTTTGGAGATTGCGTGCCGCTTTGATAGCGGTTGGCGACATCACCGCCGGCTACAGGTCGAGTGCGCTGATGACAGTGCGCAGCCGGATCCATCGCTACAGTGCCCAACTGCTTCGCTACAAGCGCATCAGATCCTTGCCGACCACAATCGGCCCGGCATAGTGCTTGCGCGCGCCCTCGCTCCACATCGCATCGGTGATCGTCGGGTCGCCGCCAGGCACAAAGTGATTGAGCACCAGCATCCTTGCGTTGGCTGCTGAAGCGATCTTGCCCACTTCTTCGCTGGTGGAATGGCTCTTGAGCAGATGGTCGAGCAAGGTCGGTGCGTTGTCGTTGGTCTTGAGCATCTTTTCCAGCGCGGGCAGATACATCACCTCGTGCACCAGGATGTCGGTGTCCTTCGCGAATTCGGCCAGTGCGGGCAGGTAACGCGTATCGCCGGAGAACACCACCGTGCGGTCGCGCGCGGCAAAACGATAGGCGAACGCCGGCTTGAGCGTGTAGTGATCCACCAGCGTCGCGGTGACGGTGACCTGGTCGTTCTGCAGCACCGTGCCGGGCTGGTCGAATTCGTGCACATGGATCAGCTGCTTGAACGGCGGGCGGCCTTCTTCGCGGATGCGCGCATCGATGTCGATGGCATTCATCTCGACAAAGGCATCCACCATCCTGGCGATACCGGGCGGGCCGTACAAATGCACCGGCGTCTGCAGTCCGCTGGCCCACGCCAGCCAGACCACGTTGAGCAGGTCGGCGTTGTGGTCGGAGTGGTGATGGGTCAGGAAGATGTCGCGCAGCGCGGGCAGGCGGATGCCGGCCCTGGCCAGCTGCTGTGCAACGCCATTGCCGCAGTCGATCAGATAGGGCTGCCCGTCGATGACCAGCGCATTGGCGGCTGCGGCGCGCAGCGGTGAGGGCGTGGGGCCGCCCTTGGTGCCGAGCAGGACCAGCACGCTGCCGTTGGCCGGGAAGGGCGCTGGCGATGCCGGGTCCGCTGCCGCAATGGCGTCCTTCGGCTCGCGCCGGAGTGCGGCACCCAGCGGGCTCGCCACGCCCAGCGTGCCCGCGGCCAGCGCGAGGCGCAGCAGCTGGCGGCGGGAAGTGCGTGGAGAAGATGCGGACATGACGGCTCCTGTCGAAGCATGGGGAGGATGTGCCAGGCGGCGAGCGGCGCTGCGTCAGACGATTGCGAGGTGGTCGGGCCTGCGACTGCGTCACGCAAATCCCGGCACGGATGTCTGCGCGCCCGGAGACCGGAGACCGGAGACCGGCAGCCGCGCCGTACGCTGCGGGCGGGGGAGCTGCGCTGGATCGGTCGTGCCGATCCATCCGCCGCGCTCGAACGGTGAGCTTGCCGCAATGGCCGTCAGAGCTTGTGCGCGATGAACTCGTTCAACGCGGGCGAACGATAGAACGCCATGCATTGCGCGAAGATCCTGTTGAACGGACCGCGGCGGGCTTCGTCCTTCATCGGCACTTCGGCGCGATGGAAGTCTGCCGTCTGCTCGGCCACGAAACGGTGCAGGCGGTCGGTGGCACCGGTCTTGGCATTGTCGAGCGCGTAGGTCGTCAGCAGATACGAGCGATCGCGCAGCTGGTCGGAGGTGTATTTGCCGCTACGCTCATAGTTGTTGTCCAGGCACAGCTGCAGCGCGTAGGCCTTGACGTCGTCGCGATTGGCGGGCTTGCCGGCTGCATGGGCGGTGACCTGTAGCGACAAGGCCAGGAGGGCAGCTGCGGCGATGACAAAAGGAGTGCGTTGAACGGGCATGCCGATCCAGGTGAAGGACGAGCTGCCAAGTCTGCATCATCCGGGCACTGCAGATGAAGTGCATGACGACTGACGCGCTTGACCGATGGGGTCCAAGGGGCAGCGCACAAAACATCAACCCGCACAGATCGATCCACACAGCACATCAAACAATCGACCACACTCTGCACAGGCCAAGCGCAGTCGCACGTGGCAGGCGCTACCCGCCTGCCACGCGCATCACCCGCTTACTGGCCGAAGTAGGTGGAAATGCTGGAATACACGTCCGAGAAGCGCGAGTAGTAATCCGGATCGGTCTGCGCGGTGCAGTACGAGTAGCCGCCGTACAGGCCGCCGCGCAGCTGGTACGCGCCACCGCTGGCGACGGTGAACAGGCCCGAGCCGGACGAGCCGCCCTCGGTGACGCCATCGTTCCACACCACCCGATACAGCGGACTCTTGCCGTCGATGCTGGTGCTCAATCCATTGACGGAGCCCAGCGAATACTTCTTGACGTCGCCGGAGGGGTGGTGGATGCCGACGATCGACGTGCCGGTCGCGCCGATCGCCGCGCTGTTCCATGCCGCGTAGAACGCGCCGCTTGGCGGTGCGGTCTTCAGCTCCAGCAATGCGGTGTCACGCGTGGTGTTGGCGTGGCGCAGGAACGCACCGCCGGTCAAGGTGGTGGCCTGCGCGCTGGCGGTGTTGCCGTTGCAGCTGGCCGCATCGTAGAACCAGTACGTCTGCAGTGTGTTGGCGACGGTCTGCGTGCTGATGCAATGTGCCGCGGTCCAGAACAGGTTGCGCTTGGGCGAGTTGGTGTTGTTGAGCAGCGTGCCGGTGCACAGGAACGAGCCCTGGCTGGTGGTGAACACCATGCGCGCCACCGCCTTTGCGGCATTGGTGAAACCGGCGGTGGGATTGGCGCGGCAGACGACGTCGTTCTGGCAGGAATCGCTCTCGCCGATGGCAATGGTCATCATGTCGCGTGGGTTGGCGGTGGGGCTGATGTCCAGATGCGACAGCTGCGGGATGCTCAGGCTGAAGTTCTCCGGATACTGGCCGGCCGGCAGCGACAGTTCCACCAGCAGGTTCTCGCCGCTGACGGTGGGCGACCAGCCGATCGCATCGCCGCCGGCGGCGAAGCTGGCACCGGATTGTTCGAACACCCGGCCGTCGTCGCCGGCAAAGCGCAGCGTCACCTTGGACGGATCACCCGGGGTGGCGCCGGCGCCACGCAGGATCAGCGACGCACGCAGCGAGGCCGCCTGCGCGGAGCCGACCTTCAGGGTCGCCACGCGCGAGCCATCCTTGGCCATCTGCCAGTCAAGCGTGGCCAGGTTGACCAGGGGCTTGGCGACCGTGCGCGAAAAACCGATCTGCAAGGGCTGCCCATGTTTGACCTGTGCGATGCGGCGCTCACGCACGCGACTGATCTCGGTACCGGTGGGCGCAGTGAGTTGCACCACACGCGTGGGCAGGATGCCGCCACGCAGACTTGCCGACTGCAATGTCGCCGCACCAAGTTTGGCCGCTTGCGGCGCGGTGTTCACCGGCGCTGCGTCCATTTCGGTCGGCGGCGCTGCCAGTGCGGAGCCGGAAACGGCGGAAAACAGCGCCAGGTACAACGCATTCTTGCGATTCATGGGTAGTCCTTCTCGTCAGGGAACGGCAGGCTGCGGCGGGGGCCACGTCCTGCGGGCGCCATCGTTGGCGCCGAACGAGACTAGCGAATGTTTAAAGCTGAATATGTGCTGAAAATCTCGTTCAGAGATTGGCAGTCCACAAAAAGATAATCGCGTTCTGCGCGCAACTCCACGCGGGCACGCGCAGCCATCTTGCCTTGCACACGCGTGAGGCGCTGCAGCGCAAGCGCGCCTTAAACGTTTGCACCACGTACACCGCCATACAGGCAGCAGCGCGATCGTGCACTGCATCTGCAGCGACGCCTGGATCGAGCCGTCAGGCGATACAGGCAGGCCGCATGCGGGAGGGCCTGCGGCCCTCTCCGCGCAGGACTGAAGGTGGCGTGCGCTACCCGGATGTCGGCACGGGTAGTGCCTGTAGGCGAAGGCGCTGCAGGTTATTCCAGCGCGTCGCTGGCGCGGAAGTCGGTCGAGCGGCCGCTGGCCTTCAAGAACGCCAGGACCGCAAGGCCGATCACCATCCAGGCGGTACCGCCAAGTTGCGCATGCCGGTCGGCATTGATCAGCACGTAGGCCAGGATGAGGATGCCGATCAACGGCGTCGCAACATGCAACAGCAGGCTGCGGCCCCGTCCGCGAAAATGCCACAGCACCGCCACGTGCAACAGGATGAAGGCGGTCAGTGCGCCGACGTTGCACAGCGAGGACAGCAGCGCGATCTGTCCGACGAAGACTTCGCCCAGCACCATGCTCAAGCCTGCCACCAGCAGGATGGCGCGCTGCGGTACGCCGGTGCGTGGATGGATGTAGCGCAGGAAGGCGGGCAGCTGGCGGTCGCGTGCCATGGCGAACAGCAGCCGCGAGGTGGCGGCCTGCGCCACCAGTGAATTGGCGATCGCCGCACTGATTGCCACCGTGAGCGCAATGACGACCTGCAACCACGGCCCGGCGATCAGGCGCCCGATCTCGAAGAAGGCATCGTTGGAGGCCTGCGCGCTGGGATAGCGTTGCAAGGTGGGTTGCAGCAGCGCGGCCAGCCAGGTCTGCAGCACGAACAGGCCGGCCACCAGCAACAGCGCCAGCAGGGTTGCCCGGCCGACCACGCGGTTGCCGCCACGGGCCTCTTCCGACAGCGTGGAGATCGCATCGAAGCCCAGGAACGACACCACTGCCACCGACAAGGCGCTGAAGATCAGCTGCGGCGAAAAGGCCTGCGGGTTATAGAAGGGGCGCAGGCTCCACTGCGCACCATTGACGCCATGCTGGATCGCCAGGCTGGCCAGCACCACGAACACCGCCAGCACCACCAGCTGCGCGTAGAGGAAGAAGCGATTGGCACGCGCGGTGGTTTCGATGCCGCGCAGGTTGACCAGCGTGTTGAGCACCACGAAGAAGGCGATCCAGGCCGGCTGCGGCACCGCCGGCAGCACGTTGTGCATGGCGTTGGCGCCGACCACGTAGAGCAGCGTGGGCACCAGCAGATAATCCAGCAGGATCGCCCAGCCGGCCAGAAAGCCCATGCCGCTGCTCAGGCCGCGGCCCACATATGCATACACCGAGCCGGCCACCGGAAACGCCTGCGACATCTGCTGGTAGCTCAATGCGGTGAACAGCATCGCCACGAAGCCGACCAGGTAGGTCAGCGGCACCATCCCGGCGCTGATGTCGAACACGCCGCCGAAAATGGAAAACGGCGCGGTCGGTACCATGGACACCAGACCGTAGATCAGCAGGTCCTTGAGCGTGAGCTGCCGCTTGAGTTCCTGGGTGTAGCCAAAGCGTTCCAGCGTAGCCGCGTCGTCGCGGCGGGGTGTGTCGGTCATGCATGTGTCCGCTGAAAGGAGTGCCGGGTCGCGACGCAGACGCGGTAGAGCGTCTGAACGGCGATGCTGCAGTGCAACTGCCGGCCAGGCATTGTGACCATAATGTGGCCGCCAAGCCCATCCATTGGTAAAAATGCTAGGTTTTCCATGCTGGATGCGCTCCAGCGGCATACGTCGACACCGAAGGACCCACCATGTTCGACACTCTGGCCAGCCTGGGCCGCGACCTGCAGGCGCTGCACACGCTCAATGCCTGCCTGGATCGGGTGTTTGCCGATGTCTGCGGACTGGGCTTCCAGTCGTTGGTCTACGACTACGCACCGGTCCCGCTGAGTCTGGAAGGTGCCTTGATCACGCCGTCGGTCTTCATGCAGCGCAACGCGCCAGGCGATATGCAGCACGTCTGGTGCGAGCACGGGTATTACCAACATGACCCGGTTCAGCAGCGTGCCACACGGCGTACCACGCCATTCGTGTGGTCCTATCGCAACGATGGCGACATGGAGGGCGTGGAATACGTCGGCAGCCAGCATCGGCAGGTCACGCGCTATCTGTGCGATAGCGGCATGGGAACCGGTGTCACCGTGCCCTTGCATCTGCCCGGCGGCGCGTTTGCAACATTCAGCGCCGCGGTGGACGCCGTCGCGGCCGAGGCGCCACGGCTGGCCGAAGCGCAGCTGTCGCCCTTCCTGCTGCTGGCGCATGCCTTTCAGGCACGTGCGCAGGAGTTGCTCGATCCGCAGGAACGCCGCTGCCACCACATTGCATTGACCCGCCGCGAGCGCGAATGCCTGCAGTACTCGGCCAGGGGGCTGACAGCCAAGAGCATCGCCGCTGCGCTCAACCGTTCCACCGCCACGGTGAACCTGCATCTGAACTCGGCAGCACGCAAGCTGGGTGCGCGCAATCGCGTCGAGGCCGTGGTGCGTGGCATGCATTACCGGTTGCTGGAGCCGTAGGCGCGTCTGGTTCGGCGGCTGCGCCGACGCCTCAGCGATAGGCGACAGACGGTAGCGAGTTCGCCCTGGCCAAGACCTGCGAGTGGCGCGTGCCATCGCGGTGCTGGTCGATGGCCATCCGGGCCACCAACGGCATGCGCAGCTGGATCGCATCGCCTTGGTCGGGCGTCTGTCCCCGAACGCAGCGCGAACCTGGGAGTTTTGCCAGTTAACGCGCGGCGGTTCGCCCGCTAGGCTCGGCGCTCATTCTTGCCGTCAGCAGGCGTAGGTCATGCAGTCCACCGAGGGTTACGTCCAATTCCATGGGTACCGCACCTGGTACCGCATCGCCGGCGACCTGCGCAGCGACGCCTGCCCGCTGATCGTGCTGCACGGCGGCCCCGGCTGCACCCATGACTACGTGGACAGCTTCAAGGACCTGGCCGCCAACGGCCGCGCGGTGATCCATTACGACCAGCTCGGCAACGGCAAGTCCACCCATCTTCCCGATGCCGACCCCGGCTTCTGGACGGTGGGGCTGTTTCTGGACGAGTTGCAGGCCTTGATCACGCAGTTGGGGCTGTCGCAGTACGCGTTGCTGGGGCAGTCCTGGGGCGGGATGCTGGCCGCCGAGCATGCGGTGCGCCGGCCGGCCGGCCTGCGTGCGTTGGTGATTGCCAACTCGCCGGCGTCGATGGGCCTGTGGCGCGCTGCCGCGCTACGGCTGCGCGCGCGCCTGCCCGAGGACATCCAGGCGGTGCTGGATGCGCACGAAGCGGCCGGCACCCTGGACGCCCCGGCCTATCGCGCTGCAAGTCAGGTGTTCTACGCCCAGCACGTCTGCCGCGTGCTGCCGTGGCCTGCCGACGTGGCGCGCACCTTCGCCGCCATCGATGCCGACCCGACCGTGTACCACGCCATGAATGGTCCGACCGAATTCCACGTGGTCGGCAGCCTGCGCAACTGGAGCATCATCGAGCGCCTGCATCGCATCAGCGTGCCCACGCTGGTGCTGTCGGGCAAGTACGACGAAGCCACGCCGGAAACGGTGGAACCGTACGCGCGTCTGATCCCGGACGCGCGGTGGCATGTGTTCGCCAATTCCAGCCATATGCCGCATGTGGAAGAGCGCCCGGCGTGCATGCGCCTGGTCGGCAACTTCCTCGACGACCACACGCCGTGGCCCGGTGCGGAACTGGCGCATGCGTCCACGCTGGCCAGCCGCGCGGTGTGAGCCGGTGGGGCGGGGCGCGTGAGTCCGCGCGATCCCGAGCGTGCCCGGCCTGCCGGGCGCTGCTGCGGTGCGTCTCGATGCAGCCTGCGCTGCGGCCTGCGCATCGCAAGCGTCGGTGTGGCAACGTTTTAAGAGTCGTCGTCTTGAGACACGCAGATGCGCCGCAACGGCGTGTCGCTACCTCCACGCATCCACTGCTGATCACCACGCTGCGGTCGGACATTCCCTCAGGCACCACGTGGTCGCGCTGAAGTGGCCTGACCTTGCCGATAGACTTGTCATGGCGCCAGCGCTCGCCCACTGTCGCGAGTGATCCAAAGCGCAATCACGCCTCGTCTTCAGCACAGCGCATGTAATGCCGCGCAAACCGCGCGCCGGTGCGATGGCACTGCTGCTACGCACCACTACCTCTGACGACTCACAACACGCGGTCGTGTGCAGCTACCACCGCGTCGCGTCCGGTAAATGCATGTGGATTCTTGGAGAGCGCATTTGCCACCAGCAACTGCGGTCGAAAGCGCGCGTGAGCAAACCGGCATCAGTCTGCGTTTGCATGCATGGAAAACACATCTGCCTACATCAGAAAACAACGCGTACGACACCGCGCTGTCCTGTCCCGGGTGTCTTCCGCTGTCTCTTTTGCATGTCCTGCCAGAAGAACACCGTGGTGCGTCAAAGTTTCAGTGATGGATAATTGTTTTATGTTTTAAATCGCGCGAAGAATGCGGCCCCCACGCACCGCTTTGCTGTTGTCGTCGCTACGGCGCAGGCAGCACGCATCGCTTTTCCACTTCTTTGGGAGAGGCTGCATGATGATCAAGACATTCCATGGCGCACTGGCGCTTGCACTGTCCGCTTGCGCTGCGGGCGCCATTGCCGGCCCGGTCGGGTACGGTGCCGCCACCACCGGCGGCGGCAACAAGACACCGGTCAACGTGGCCACCTTCGAGGCGATGCAGGCGGCCATCGACAGTTACTCCGGCAGCGGCGGGTTGGTGCTCAACTACACCGGCAAGTTCGATTTCAGCACCATCAAGGACGTCTGCGCCCAGTGGAAGTTGCCGGCCAAGACGGTGCAGATCAAGAACAAGAGCAACATCACCGTCAAGGGTGCCAACGGCTCGTCGGCCAACTTCGGGCTATGGGTGGTTGGCAATTCCAGCAACGTCATCATCCAGAACATGACCATCGGCCTGCTGCAGGGCGGCGAGGATGCCGACTCGATTTCACTGGAAGGCAATTCCAGCGGCTCGCCGTCCAATATCTGGGTGGACCACAACACCGTGTTCGCCTCGTTGACCAAGTGCTCGGGTGCCGGCGATGCGTCTTTCGACGGCGGCATCGACATGAAGAAGGGTACCCATCACGTCACCGTGTCCTACAACCACGTCTACAACTATCAAAAGGTCGCGCTCAACGGATACAGCGACAGCGACACCAAGAACTCGGCCGCACGCACCACCTATCACCACAACCGCTTCGAGAACGTCGAATCGCGCGTGCCGCTGCAACGTCGCGGGCTGAGCCACATCTACAACAACTACTTCAACAACGTCACCACCTCGGGCATCAACGTGCGCATGGGCGGGGTGGCCAAGATCGAGTCCAACTACTTCGAGAACATCAAGAACCCGGTGACCTCGCGCGACAGCAGCGAGATCGGCTACTGGGACCTGATCAACAACTACGTCGGCAGCGGCATCACCTGGAGCACCCCGGACGGCAGCAAGCCTTACGCCAACGCCACCAACTGGATCACCACCAAGGTGTTCCCCGAACCGCTGGGCTACACCTACAGCATCACCCCGGCCGCACAGGTCAAGGCCAAGGTGATCGCCACCGCCGGTGCGGGCACCAACCTGGCCGAGTAAGCGGCAACGGCCTGCGCGCGCACCGATCCCCGGCATGTCCGGGGATTTTTGTCGGTGCGAGGCAGCAGGTTCGCGCATCGCCGGTTGCGGCCAGCCACGGTGGTCACTGGTGGTTGCGCACCGGGAGGCCGTGCTCCCGTGCGGTGGATGCGTGCAAGAGCGCTTCCGGGCTGATCGACTCCCGCTCCCGGGCCGGCGTCAAGAGGCGCGGCAGGCGCCGCGACGCGGTATCGTGTCGCGATCCCATCCATCCAAGCCCGTCCATGCCGCTTCCGACCGATCCCGTTGCTGAGCACGCTCCGTCCGCCACGCCCGCGTTGCGCCATGCGCTGAAACCGCGGCAGTTGATGATGATGGGCCTGGGCACGGCGATCGGCGCCGGGCTGTTTCTGGGCTCGGGAGTGGGGATCCATGCGGCGGGGCCGGCAGTGCTGGTGTCCTATCTGATCGCCGGAGCGCTGGTGATCATCGTGATGAACGCGCTGGGCGAAATGGCGGCCTCCAAGCCGGCCAGCGGGGCGTTCTCGGTGTACGCGGCCGATGCGATGGGCCCGACCGCCGGTGCGACGGTGGGCTGGTTGTGGTGGCTGCAGATCGTGGTGGTGATCGCCGCCGAAGCGGTCGGCGCGGCGGGCCTGCTCGCCTCGGTCTGGCCGGCGTTGTCGGTGCCGTTGCTGGCAGTGGTGTTCATGGCCACCTTCACCGCGATCAACCTGCTGGGCGTGCGCAATTTCGGCGAGTTCGAATTCTGGTTCGCCATCCTCAAGGTCGTGGCGATCGTGGTGTTCCTGCTGATCGGTGTGGCCCTGCTGGCCGGCTGGTTGCCCGGCGTGGTGTCGCCGGGGCTGTCCAACTTCACCCAGAACGGCGGGTTCGCGCCGAAGGGATTGGCCGGCATCGGCTCGGCGTTGCTGGTGGTGGTGTTCGCCTTCGGTGGCACCGAAATCGTGGCGGTGGCCGCTGCGGAAACCGCCGACCCGGGCCGCAGCCTGGCACGCACGATTCGCACCGTGGCCTGGCGCATCCTGGTGTTCTACATCGGCTCGATCAGCGTGATCGTGGCGGTGGTGCCGTGGACCAGCGCAGCGCTCAGCTCGCCGTTCGCTGCGGTGCTGGAGGTGGCGCGCATTCCCGGCGCGGCCACCGCCATCACCCTGGTCGCCGTGGTGGCCTTGCTGTCGGCGCTCAATGCCAACCTGTATGGGGCCTCGCGGATGATCTTCTCGCTGGCGCAGCGCGGCGAAGCGCCGCGGGTGCTTGGCAGGACCAGCGGCGAGCAGGTGCCGCTGGTGGCGGTGATCGCCAGCGTGCTGTTCGGGTTTGCCGCCGCCGCGCTGGAACTGCTGTACCCCAACAAGGTGTTGCCGATGCTGCTCAACATCGTCGGCGCCACCTGCCTGCTGGTGTGGACGATCTCGCTGCTGTCGCAGCTGATCCTGCGCGCACGCGCCGACCGCGCCGGCGTCGTGTTGCCGTTCCGCATGCGGGGTTACCCGTTTCTGACCCTGCTGGCCCTGGCGATCCTGGCGGTGATCTTCGTGCTGCTGGCGTCGTCGGTGGACACCCGCGCGCAGTTCCTGTCGATGGTCGGTCTGACTGTCTTCATCGCCGTGGTCAGCGAGCTTGCCCGGCGGACGCGCGGCGCCGCCTAGCATGCCGCAGCGCCTTGAACGCGTACCATCTGGCAGCAGGACAGGCGCGACGGTTTGACGCAGATGCGACCCCGTGTCGCATCGGGAACCCGCTCGAGCGTCCCTATCATGATGCGGTAGCGCAGGAGGTCGCGATCGGCCACCGCAGCGAGTCTCTGCGATCGATCTGCACCCGCTGCGCTGCGGTTTCCCCATTTTCCTGGAGGACTCTCCATGGATGCCTTGCTGTTATCGCGGATCCAGTTCGGATTCGTCATCGCATTCCACGTGCTGTTTCCCGCATTCACCATCGGGCTGTCCAGCCTGCTGGCATTTCTCGAATGGCGCTGGCTGCGCACCCGGCTGCCGGTGTGGCGCGAGCTGTATTTCTTCTGGCAGAAGATCTTTGCCGTGTCCTTCGGCATGGGCGTGGTCAGCGGCATCGTGATGGCCTTCCAGTTCGGCGCCAACTGGCCGGAGCTGAGCCGGATCGCCGGCAGCGTGATCGGCCCGTTGCTGAGCTACGAAGTACTGACCGCGTTCTTCCTCGAGGCCAGTTTCCTGGGCGTGATGATGTTCGGCTGGGGGCGCATCTCCGAGCGCCTGCATTTCCTGGCGACCTGCATGGTGGCGCTGGGCACGCTGTTTTCCACGTTCTGGATCCTGTCGTCCAACAGCTGGCTGCAGACCCCGGCCGGCTATGAGGTGGTCGACGGCATGGTGCATCCGGTGGCGTGGCTGAAGATCATCTTCAACCCCTCGTTTCCATACCGGCTTGCGCACATGGCGCTGGGCTCGTTCATCACCACCTGCTTCGTGGTCGGCGCGGTGGGGGCGTGGTATCTGCATCGCGGCGTGCATCGCGAGGCCGGGCTGCGCATGCTCAAGCTGGCGGTGGCCTTCGCGGCGATCACCGTGCCGCTGCAGATCTTCGTCGGCGACATGCATGGCCTGAACACGCTCGAGCACCAGCCGATGAAGATCGCGGCGATGGAAGCGCACTGGCATGACGAGGGCCAGGACAAGGGCTTCCCGCTGGTGCTGTTCGCCTTGCCCAACGCGCAGGCCGAGCGCAACGATTACGAGGTGGCGATCCCGCGCCTGGGCAGCCTGATCCTGACCCACAGTCTGGAAGGCAGCATCAAGCCGTTGACCTCGGTGCCGGCCGCCGATCGCCCGCCGGTGATGCCGGTGTTCTTCGCCTTCCGCATCATGGTCGGGCTGGGCTCGTTGATGCTGCTGGTGGCCTGGGTCTCGGCGTTCGCCTGGTGGCGCGGCAAGTTATTGCAGTGGCGCTGGCTGTTGGCGGCCTGGCGCTGGATGCTGCCCAGTGGCTTCATCGCGCTGGTCTCGGGCTGGTTCGTCACTGAGATGGGGCGGCAGCCGTATGTGGTGTACGGGCTGTTGCGCACTGCCGATGCGGTGGGCCCGCAGTCGACGTTGATGACCGCGATCTCGCTGGCGGTCTACGTGCTCGGCTATGCCTTCGTGTTCGGCTGGGGCATCTGGTACCTGGTCAAGATCGGCAAGATCGGGCCGACCCCGCATGACGCGCCGCAGCTGGACCACGGCGAGCACACGCCGGCACGGCCGCTGTCGGCGGCCGATGAACCGATCGACGGAGCCGCATGATGGACATGAGCAGCGTATTGCCGGTGGCGTGGTTTGCGGTGATCGGCTTCGGGGTGCTGATGTACGTGGTGCTGGATGGCTTCGTGCTCGGCATCGGCATCCTGGCGCCGTTCCGCAAGGACGAGGCGCAGCTGGACCTGATGATGAACACCGCCGCGCCGATCTGGGACGGCAACGAGACCTGGCTGGTGCTGGGCGGGGCAGGGCTGCTGGCAGCGTTTCCCAAGGCGTATGCGGTGATCCTGTCGGCGCTGTACCTGCCGGTGTTGCTGATGGTGATGGCGCTGGTGTTCCGCGGCGTGGCGTTCGAGTTCCGCTTCAAGGCGCATCGCTCGCGGCGGCTGTGGAGCAATGCCTTCGCTGCCGGCTCGATCCTGGCGACATTTGCGCAGGGCGTGATCCTGGGCGCGCTGGTGCAGGGCCTGCCGATCGAAAACGACCGCTATGTCGGCGGCATCTGGGGCTGGTTCAGTCCCTTCGCGATGCTGACCGGCGCCGCACTGGTGTTCGGCTACGCCTTGCTCGGCAGCACCTGGCTGATCCTCAAGACCGAAGGCCACGTGCAACAGCTCGCGCGCCAGCTGAGCCGGCCATTGACGATCAGCGTGTTGATCTTCATCGGCCTGGTCAGCGCGTGGCTGCCATCGCTGCAGTCGCATGTGATGGACCGCTGGTTCAGCGATGCGCATTACCTGTGGCTGATGCCGGTGCCGGTGCTGGTCGCCCTGGTGGGGTTCGCGCTCTGGCGTTCCACCGACGCGGGGCGGCCGGATATGCCGCCGTTCCTGTTGGCGATGGGCCTGTTCGTGCTCGGCTTTCTCGGCCTGGTGCTGGGCATGTGGCCATACCTGGTGCCGCCGGTCTACACGATCTGGCAGGCCGCCGCGCCGCCGTCCTCGCAGTTGTTCGCGTTGATCGGCCTGGTGGTGCTGCTGCCGCTGATCCTGGGGTACACGGTGTGGTCGTACCGCGTGTTCCGCGGCAAGATCACCGCGGATACCGGCTATCACCACTGAGCGGGTGCAGACCGCATCGGCGCGGCGAGCCGCCCGCTCAGCGCAGGCGCTGCCTGAACATCCATTCCCACATCGCCGGGTCCGCGTAGGTCGCGTCCCAGGCGTTGTGGTTACCGTCTGGATATTCGCTGTAGCGCACATTGGCGCCGATGCCCTTTGCGGCCCGGTACAGCGCGCGGTCGTCGTGCGGTGGCACCGAGTCGTCCTTGGCGCCATGGAACATCCAGATCGGCACGTGCCTGAGCTGGGTGACCGCAGCGGTGTACGGGTCGGCCTCCTTGGCCACCAGGCTGACGTAGAGCGTGCGACGCTCGTCGCGCGGCGCCTTGAGTGCGCCGCAGATCGGCACGATCGCGGCAAACCGCTGCGGCTGCATCAGCCCGATTTCCCAGGCGCCATAGCCGCCCATCGAGATGCCGGTGAGATAGGTGCGTTGCGGGTCGGCACCGAATTCGGCACTGGCCGCATCCAGCGCGGCGATCGCCATGCGTGCATTGATGCCCAGCCACTCCTCGTCGTCGGGCACCTGCGGCAGCACCACCAGGGCAGGGAACTCGGCGGTGTGTGCGCTCAGGTAGGGACCAACGCCGACCTCCGCCTGATCGCGTCCGTTGTCGCCGCGTTCGCCCGAGCCATGCAGGAACAGCACGATCGGGCGCGGTTGCGGCGCCGTGGAGGCCGGTACGAACACCTGATAGCGGTAGAGCCGTCCTTCCAGTTCCAGCGTGCGGGTGACGAAATGGCCGCGGCGTCCGTCGTGGTGGCGCTCAGCCATGCTGGAACAGCCGGCCAGGACCAGCGCCACAATCGCAAGAACAAGACAACGACGGATCACGCAGACCTCCTGACCAATGACAGACCAGCAGTATCGCCGCATGCAGGTGTGCTGGCATGTCGCGCTGCGGCGATTTTTGCCGACTCTTCATCCGATCCTTGCCGCTGTATGCCCAGCACGACGTTCGGCGCAAGCACCGGATACGGCAGCTACGGCAGCAGGATCAGCGTCGCCAGGCCGAGGAAGCTCAGGAACCCCATCACGTCGGTCAGCGTGGTCAGGATCACGCCACCGGCCAATGCCGGGTCGAAGCCCAGCCGCTTCAGCGTCACCGGGACCAGTACCCCGCCGAAGGCGGCGGTGAGCATGTTCAAGGTCAGCGCGGTGCCGATCACCAGCGACAGCATCGGCTGGCGGAACCACGCCAGCACGATCAGCCCCAGCCCGATCCCCAGCACCATGCCGTTGATCAGCGCGACGGTGAGTTCCTTCTTCAGCAAGGTCATCACGTTGGAGGAGCCGATCTGGCCCAGCGCCAGGCCGCGGACCATCAGCGCCAGCACCTGGGTGCCGGCATTGCCGCCCATGCCGGCAACGATCGGCATCAGCGCCGCCAGGGCCACCAGTTTGGCGATGGTGCCTTCGAATTCGCTGACGACGCTGGAGGCCAGGAACGCCGTGCACAGGTTGATGCCCAGCCAGATCAGGCGGCGGCGGAATGCGCGCCGCGCCGGGCTGAACATGTCCTCGTCCTCGTCCAGGCCGGCCGCGCTCATGGCCTGGTGCTCGGCCTGTTCGCGGATGATGTCGACCACGTCGTCGATGGTGATGCGGCCGAGCAGGATGTTGTTGTCGTCCACCACCGGCGCGGAAATCCAGTCATGGTCGGAGAAGCGCCGTGCGACCTCGTCGGAGCCATCGCCCACGTCGATCGCCGGTTGTTCGTCGTCGATCAGGCGATTGACCGGCGTGCTGTCCTCGTGCGTGACCAGCGCGGCCAGCGACACCCGGCCCAGATACTGATGGCGTCGGCTCACCACGTACAGGTGATCGGTGTGGTCGGGCAGCTCGCCGCGCAGGCGCAGATAGCGCAGCACCACATCGACATTGACGTCGGCGCGCACCGTCACCACGTCCGGATTCATCAGGCGGCCGGCGGTGTCCTCCGGATACGACAGCACCTGCTCGAGCCGCTCGCGGTTCTCGCGGTCCATCGACTTGAGCACTTCGTCGATGACGGTGTCGGGCAGGTCTTCGACCAGGTTGGCCAGATCGTCGATGTCGAGGTCTTCGACCGCGGCGACGATCTCGTCGGTGTCCATGTCGGCCAGCAGGCTTTCGCGCACTTCATCGCCGACATGCAGCAGCACTTCGCCGTCGTCTTCCGGGTCGACCAGGCCCCACACCACTTCGCGCTTGCCGGGCGGCAGCGACTCCAGCAGGTTGCCGATCTCCGCCGGCGCCAGTGTATTGACCAGCCGGCGTACCGGGCCCAGGCGTCCGCTATCCAGCGCATCGGACAGCAATCGCAGCTGTCGCGCGGTCTTGTCGTGGCGGACAGCTTCGGCCATGCGCGGCTCCCTGGAAGAGTGGACACGTCCCGATGGAAGACGCGGTGCTGAGTCAGCACGGCATTATCGCTTGCGCATGGTGACGAAACATACAGTGCGAAGGGCAACGCGCAGGAACATCCCCTGCGCGATGACGCAATCGCTCAGCGCATCAGGCCCTGCGCGACGTTGGCCAGCCACTTTTCGATCCCCTTGCGGTCGCGCGCGCGCAGCAGTTTTTCGCCATGCACGCGCAACTCGCCCAGGTGGATGTCGCGCACCGCACGGCGTACCTCCAGCAGCGTGGCCGGATGCAGGCTGAACTCGGTGAGCCCCAGGACCAGCAACATCGGGACGAAGCGCGGGTCGCCGGCGATCTCGCCGCACACCGCCACCGGCTTGCCGAACGCGCGCCCGGTGGCGATCACCTGCGCGATCAGGCGCAGCACCGCCGGATGCAGCGGCGAGTACAACTCGCCCAATGCCTCGTTGTTGCGATCCACCGCCAGCAGGTACTGCACCAGATCGTTGGTGCCGATCGACAGGAAATCGATATCGTCGATAAAGCAGTCCAGCGCCAGCGCCGCAGCCGGCACTTCGATCATTGCGCCGAGCGGAATGTGCTCGGCGATCTCGTGGCCTTGCTCGCGCAATTGCGCGGCCAGCTTCTTGATCTGCCGGCGCAGCAGCTGGACTTCCTCGCGGCCGCTGACCATCGGCACCAGGATGCGCACCGGCCCGTAGCCGGAGGCGCGCAGGATCGCGCGCAACTGCGCCTGCGCCACCGCAGGCCGGGCCAGCGACAACCGCACCCCGCGCAGACCCAGCGCCGGGTTGTCTTCGTCGCTCAAGGTCAGGCCGGTGCGGTCGGCCTTGTCGGCGCCCAGGTCCAGGGTGCGGATGGTGACCGGTCGCCCGCTCATGCCCAGCACGGTGTCGCGGTAGGTGTGGAACTGTTCCTCTTCGTCCGGCAGCTCGTTGCGCTGCAGGAACAGGAATTCGGTGCGATACAGGCCAAGGCCGCTGGCGCCGAGTGCGTGCGCCTTCGCCACGTCCTCCAGCGATTCGGCATTGGCCAGCAGCGTGATATCGACGTTGTCGCGCGTGCGCGTGGGCTTGGAGCGCAGCCGGCCCAGTTCGCGCTGTTCCTTGGCCAGCGCGCGCAGGCGCTCGCGGTAGTCGCGCAGGTGCTCGGGCTTGGGATCGACGATCACCTGGCCGGAACCGGCATCGACGATCAATACATCGCCATCGTCGATCCGCTGCACCGCATCGCTTACCCCCACCACCAGCGGCAGGTGCAGGCTGCGCGCCAGGATCGCGCTATGCGACAACGCGCTGCCGGCGGTGGTGACGATGCCGACCACCCCTTGCGCCTGCAACTGCGCCAGCTCCGAGGGTGCGACGTTGTCGCAGACCAGGATCTCGCCGGCCACGCCCTTGAGGTCGGGCGCGCGCTTGTGCAGGAACGCATGGATGCGGCCGATGACGTGATCCAGGTCGTCCATGCGGCTCTTGAGGTAGGCGTCCTCCATGCCGTCGAACACCGCTGCCAGCCGGTCGCGCTGCACGCGCAAGGCGTAGTCGGCGCTGTAGCGGTGGGTGCGGATCAACTCGTCCAGGCCTTGCAGCAGCTCCGGGTCGTCGAGCAGCAGCGCATGCAGTTCGAGGAATTCGCCGACTTCGCGCGCAAGCGCGCCATGCAGGCGGTCGCGCAGCTGCTGCATCTCGGTGCGTGCCGCCTCGATCGCCAGATGCAGGCGCTGCAGCTGCGTCTCCACCTGGCTGGCGGGCACGCGTTGTTCGGCCACTTCCAGCGTGTGGCTCTGGCGCACGCGCGCGCGTCCGAGTGCGTTGCCGCGCGAGGCGGCGTGTCCACGCAGACGCAGGCTCATGTGCGCCCCTGGCGCGGCCGCGCCCTGTCGGTCAGCCCCGCACCGACCCCGCGCATGCTCAGCTGTCCTCGTCGAAACGACGCTCGAACAGGTCCACCAGCGCCTGCAGGGCCTGCGCTTCGTCTTCGCCATCCAGCCGCACCACCACGCTGGTGCCTTGGCCTGCGGCCAGCAGCATCACGCCCATGATGCTCTTGGCGTTCACCTCGCGGCCCTTGGCCGCCAGCGTGGCGTTGCTGCGGTAGGACGACAGCGTCTGCACCAGCTTGGCGGTTGCCCGCGCATGCAGTCCGAGTCGGTTGGAAACTATGAGTTCGCGTTCAAGCATCGTCGATGATCGCTCCGTTGCGGGTGCCTGCCGCCGCGGTGGCGGGCAGCTCCTGCAATCCTTGTTCGGGGTAGTTCATCACCCGCAGCAGCATCGGCAGGCTGAGCGCGGACACCCGGCGAACCGGCGTGCCGAGCTTTGCCAACCGGCTGGCGAGATTGCTGGGGCTGGCGCCGTACAGGTCGGTCATGACCAGCACGCCGTCGCCGCTGTCGACCCGTCGCATCGCCGACGAGGCCTGGGGCAGCAAGGCGTCCAGGTCTGCATCGAGCGGCACGTCGAACGCTTCGGTCTTCAGCGGCAACTGCCGCAACAGCCCCGTCGCCACGTTCAACAACGCCGCGCCGATGCCGGGATGAGTAATGAGGAGAATGCCACAGGCCATGCCGAAACGTTAACAGGTCGGCATGACCGCGCGATAGCGTCTGCCGGCACCGATGTGTTGCGAAATGAATAGCCGTTTAGGACCGCCGCACCGTGACGCGCACGATGCCTGCAACACATGCGCTGCCGCCGGCACGGCAATGATCCGTGACCTCGCCAGTCTCCCGATGCGTCCCGCATCACAAGCGAGCGCTGCAGTCAGTAGGCGGGAAGGCAACGCGTGATCAAAACGCGCTGATGAAATGCATTGATGACACGCGTTCTTTCAGACTGCATGACACCGCTCTGACGATTCCCGATTCCCGATTCCCGAATCCCGGCCCTTCAATCCTGCTCGCGATGAAACGTCGCCACTTCCGGCCAGCCCTGCTCGCGCGCATGCCGCGCCATGCGCTCGGCCAGATACACCGAGCGATGCTTGCCGCCGGTGCAGCCGAAGGCGATGGTGACGTAGCTGCGGGTGTCGTTGCGCAGCCGCGGCAGCCAGGTATCGAGCAGGTCCACGATCTGCGCGCTGTAGCGCACCACGTCCGGTTCCTTGTCCAGATAGTCGCGCACGCCGGCATCGCGGCCGGTCAGCGGGCGCAGCTCCGGGTCCCAATGCGGGTTGGGCAAGACGCGCGCATCGAACACGAAGTCGGCCTCGGCCGGCACGCCACGCTTGTAGGCGAACGATTCGAACAGCAGCGACAGTCGGTCGCTGGTGCCGAGCGCAAACTCGGTGACCACCCGGCGACGCAGCTGGTGCACGTTGAGCGCGCTGGTGTCGATGATGGCATCGGCCTGCGCGCGCAGCGGTTCGGTCAGCTGCCGCTCGCGGGTGATCGCTTCCGGCAAGGCCAGGCCGAGATGGCTGAGCGGATGGCGGCGGCGGGTATCGGCGTAGCGCTTGATCAGCGCCTCGTCGCTGGCCTCGAAAAACAGCAGCCGTGCCTCGATGCCGTATTCCTGCGCGGCCTGGCGCCATTGCGCCAGCTGGGTCAGGTCGCTGCGGCTGCGCACATCGATGCCCACCGCCAGGCGCTGGTCGCCGAGCGGGTTGCCACGCAGGCGGCTCTTGACGAAGTCCGGCAGCAGTTCGACCGGCAGATTGTCCGAGCAGTAGTAGTCCAGGTCCTCGAAGGTCTTCAACGCGACCGATTTGCCCGAGCCGGACAGCCCGCTCACGATCATCAACGTGGAGGGCGCGGTACTCATGGCGTGCGTCGCTCCAGCAGGTTGCTGTGGCGGGCGATGAACATCGCCGCCGGGTCGATGCCCTTGGTGCGCAGGATATGCAGCCGCGTGGCCGCCTCGGTCAGCACCGCCAGGTTGCGGCCGGGCATCACCGGCAGGGTGATCAGCGGCACGTCCAGGTCCAGCACATGCCGGCTGCCGGAATCGCCGGTCAGGCGTTCGTAGCCGGACGGGGTGGGCTCGGTCATCGGGCGGGTCAGGTGCACGATCAGGCGCAGGTACTTGTTCTTCTTCACTGCGGTGTCGCCGAACATGTCGCGCACGTTCAACACGCCCAGGCCGCGCACTTCCAGCAGGTCCTGCAGCAGTTCCGGGCAGGTGCCGTCGAGCACGTCGGGCGCGATCTGGGTGAACTCCGGTGCGTCGTCGGCCACCAGGCGGTGACCCCGGCTGAGCAGTTCCAGCGCCAGCTCGCTCTTGCCCGAGCCAGCCTCGCCGGTGATCAGCACGCCGATCGAATAGATCTCCATGAACACGCCATGCAGCGTCACCCGCGGCGCCAGCGTGCGCGCCAGGTGGTAGGAGAGGTGATTGAGCAATTCATGGCCGCGCTTGGGCGAGATCCACAGCGGCGTGTTGGATTCGTCGGCGGCCGCGCGCAGGTCTTCCGGGCACGACTGGTTCTTGCTGATCGCCAGCGCCAGCGGCTGCACCTGGATGATCTTCTCGATGGTCTCCCAGCGCTGGCGCGCATCCAGCGAGTCCAGCCAGGCCAGCTCTTCGGTACCCAGGATCTGCACCTTGTTGGGATAGATCACGTTGAGGTAGCCGGCCAGCGACGGGCGGCGCGCATTGTTGCTGCCGGCCTCGATCTCGCGGTGCTCGCCCTTCTGGCCGGCGACCCAGCGCAGCGCCAGCTTGTCGCGCTGCTGGTCGAACAGTTCGCGTGCGGTGATGCTGGTATTCATGCGGCGCTGGCCTGTGGTGGCGGTGCGTCGGTGAGCAGCGCCATCAAGGCGTCGGCGTTGGGGGCGGCGCGCAGCTGCTGACGAAACTCCGCATCGGAAAACCGTTCGGCCAGCTCCGACAGCAGCATCAGGTGCTGGTGGGTGTAGTGCGCAGGCACCGCCATCGCGAAGATCAGGTCCACCGGCTCATCGCTACCGAAGGCCACCGGCGTGTCCAGCCGCAGCAGTGCGCCCCGTGGCTCGGTGAGATTGGGGCAGCGCCCATGCGGGATGGCGATGCCGTGGCCGATGGCGGTACTGCCCAGGGCCTCGCGCTCGCATAGGTTGGCGTAGAGCTCGTCGGCGCCGGCCTGGCGGCAGGACAGCAGGTCGGCGGCGGTATGCAGGACGGTGTCGCGATCGGCGGCCGGCGACACCACGGTGCGCACGGCCGCCATCAGATCGGTTAAAGGCATGAGGGCATCAAGCGGGAAGCGTCATGCGGGATTGTCGCGCACCTCGCGTGCATGGTGGTTACATTTCTTTTCCTTGTGCTTGAGCACCAGGCGGTCGAGCTTGTCGACCAGCAGGTCGATGGCCGCGTACATGGTGGAGCCGCTGGCATCTGCGTGCAGGGTACGACCGGGAAGGTTGACGGTGGCGACCACGTGATGGTCTGGCTTGCGAACGGCCAGCTGGGTCCGGACTTCACAGTGCTGGTCGAAATGGCGCTGCAGTCGCTGCAGCTTGCTTGCCACGTACTCCCGCAGCGCGGGGGTCACTTCAAGCTGGTGGCCATACGTCTCGATACGCATCGGATACCTCCATTGGTCGGGTGGGCCAATGAACCGTTCCGGTGATCCGACGAACCCGGCGCAGGCCGGCGTTGCGGTGGGTGCAACGTCAGGCGATACGGACGCGTTCGTGGGAGGCGGAAATGTTCATGGCCTCACGATACTTCGCAACGGTGCGCCGCGCCACTGGTACGCCGGAGGTTTTCAGCAGGTCGGCCAACTTGGCGTCCGACAGCGGCTTGCGCGGGTTTTCCGCCTCGATCAGGCGCCGGATCATGGCCTGGATGGCGGTGCTGGAGGCCTCGCCGCCGCTGTCGGTGTCGATGCCGGAGGCGAAGAACGAGCGCAGCGCGATGGTCCCGCGCGGGGTGCGCACGTACTTGCGGGCGATCGCGCGGGAAATGGTGGATTCGTGCAGGCCGAGCTCGCCGGCGATCTCGCGCAGGGTCAACGGGCGCAAGGCCTGCGCGCCGAATTCCAGGAACCCGGCCTGGTGCTGCAGCAGGCAGCGCACCACCCGCAGCAGGGTCTCGCCGCGCGCTTCCAGGCTCTTGAGCAGCCAGCGCGCCTCCTGCAGCTGGCCGCGCAGATAGCCGGCGTCGGATTCGCCGCAGCTGCGGATCAGGTTCTCGTAGCCGCGGTGGATGGTGACCTTGGGCTGGGCGCGACCGGCCAGCGAGGCCCGCCACACGCCACGCTGGCGCCAGATCACGCAGTCCGGCACCACATAAGTGTCCTGCGACAGGTCGCCGATCTGCTTGCCCGGGCGCGGGTCCAGCGAGCGCACCAACTGGACCGCCTGGTCGACATCGGCGGTGGAGCGCTTGAGTTCGTGCGCTAGGCCGGCCACGCCGCTGCGCGGCAGGCGCTCCAGCGGGCCGGCGACGATCTGCAGCGCCAGTTCGCGCCCCGGGGTGGCCGGGTCGAGCACGGCCAGCTGCAGTGCCAGGCATTCGCCCAGGGTGCGCGCACCCACGCCGACCGGGTCGAAGCGCTGGATCTGGTGCAGCACGGTGAGCACGTCGGCCTCGTCCACTGCCGCGCCCAGCGCCAGCGTTTCCAGGATGGCCGACAGCGGTTCGCGCAGGTAGCCGTCTTCGTCCAGCGCATCGATCAGCATCGCGCCGATCTGGCGGTCGCGCGGCGACAGCGGCGACAGGTGCAGCTGCCACAGCAGGTGGTCGGCCAGCGTTTCGGCTTCTGCCACGCGCTCGGCGGCATCGCCGGATTCGTCATCGTCGAAGCTGCCGCCGCTGCCCGAACCTGTCCACTGCAGCTCGTCCTGCGACCAGTCGTCGTCGCGCTCGGCCGGCGCCGGTTCTTCGCGCGGGGTGTCGTCGGTGGAGGCGGCCGACGATGCTTCCACCGGAAGCGCGTTGGCCGCATGCGCGGCTTCGTCGGCCCATTCCAGCAGCGGATTGGTCTCCACCGCTTCGGCGATTTCCAGTTCCAGCTCGGTGGTGGACATCTGCAATAGCTTGATCGCCTGACGCAACTGCGGCGTCATGACCAACTGCTGTCCTAGCGATGTCTGGAGCCGGGCTTTCATGCGGGCACTGACTGGGAAAATCGATGGCGCGGCGACGCGCTCAAAGGCGGAAAGTTTCCCCCAGATACACGCGACGGACGTCGGGATTGGCTAGCAGCGCATCTGGTGCCCCCTGCGCCAGTACGCCCCCCTCGGCGAGAATATACGCGCGATCGCAGATTCCCAAGGTTTCGCGCACGTTGTGATCGGTGATCAGCACGCCGATGCCGCGTTCCTTGAGGTGGATGATGATGCGCTGGATCTCGCCGACCGAAATCGGGTCGACGCCGGCGAAGGGTTCGTCGAGCAGCATCATGCGCGGCTTGGCCGCCAGCGCGCGCGCGATCTCGCACCGCCGCCGCTCGCCGCCGGACAGGCTGGCGCCCAGCTGGTCGGCCACGTGGGTGATCTGCAGTTCTTCCAGCAGCGAGACCAGTTCCTTCTCGCGGCCGGCGCCATCCAGCTCTTCGCGCAGCTCCAGCACCAGGCGGATGTTGTCGGCCACGGTGAGCTTGCGGAAGATCGAGGGCTCCTGCGGCAGATAGCCGACGCCAAGCTTGGCGCGGGCATACATCGGCTCGGCGGTGAGGTCGCGGCCGTCCAGCTCGATCCGGCCGGCATCGGCCTCGACCAGGCCCACGATCATGTAGAAGCAGGTGGTCTTGCCGGCGCCGTTGGGGCCAAGCAGGCCGACCACTTCGCCGGCCTCGAGCGTGAGGCCGAATTCCTTGACCACTTCGCGCTGCTTGTACTTCTTGCGCAGACCGGTGGCGACCAGCATTACTTCTTCCCCTGCGGCTTGGCCGCGGGCTTGGCGGCCGGCGTTGCGGCCGCCGGCGCCGCGGTCTTCGGCTGGATGATGGTGCGCACGCGGCTGCCGTCGCCGCCGCTCTGCATGTTGCCGGTCTTGGTGTTGTAGACCATGCGCTGGCCGGCGTTGGTGCCCTTGGGCGAGTCGACCTTGTAGTTGCCGGTCAGCACGATGACTTCGTTGGCGACCTGGTACTCGATGTTGTCGGCCTGGCCGTTCATCATCGCGCCGTCGTCCATCTGCTGCTTGAGCGTGGCCTGCTTGCCGGTCAGCACGACGCGGTCGGTCTGACCATTCTTCTGGAAGATGTCGGCGGTGTCGGCGTGGATTTCCAGCGTGCCCTGGGTGATCACCACATTGCCGCTGAAGCGGCACTTGCCGCTGTCGTCGAGCATGTTGCAGTCGTTGGCATTGGAGTCGATCGCCATCGGCTGATTGCGGTCGCTGGTCTTGGCCATCGCAAGGGCAGGCAGCAGCAGCGCGGCAAACGCCAGCTTAGCGGGCAGCATTCGGTTCATAACGGGTCTTGACCTGGGAAAGGAGCTTGTACTGGCGTGATTTGAGATCGGCCTCGAAGCCGACCCCGCTCTGCATGATACCCGGCCGGCTCATGCTCACCGGGGCAGCGGTCTTGGCGAGATTCTGCTGCGGGAACACGTCCAGGCTCTGGGTACGGAACGTGGTCGGCGGGGTTGCGCCGCCGGTGGGGCTGTCGCCCTCGACATCGCCGCGCAGGCGCAACTCGTCGCCCTTGGGGCTGATCCAGCCGGTCTTGGAGCGCAGCGTCCACGGTTGGTTGGTGTTGTCGGGCAACAGGAACACCGGGGTGGTGACCTCGGAGGTGCGATCGGCACGGTTGCGATGCATCTCCGGCGCGCGCAGCGTCATCGATTCCTTGCCGGTTTCCTTGTCCAGCGCAATCAGTTCGAAATCGCGCAGCACGTAGTCGGCGCGCGAATCGTCCGCCGCCGCCGCAACCGGGCGCGCGCGCTGCTGCCAGGCCGACCAGCCGGAGACCACCGCAGCGGCCAACAACACCACGCCCAGGGTGGTGCGCCAGTTCCAGCTCATGCGGAAAACCTTTCGATGATGCCCTCGATCTGGCCTTGCGCGGCCAGCACGACGTCGCAGACCTCGCGCGCGGCACCTTCGCCGCCACGTGCCCGGGTATGCCACTGCACGCGCTCGGCGATCCACGGGTGCGCGTTGGCGGGTGCGACCGGCAGGCCGACCGCCAGCAGGGCCGGCAGGTCGGGCAGGTCGTCGCCCATGAACAGCACCTGGTCCAGCGACAGACCGTGCTCCTGGCACAAGGCCAGCACGGCCAGGCGCTTGTTCTTGACCCCGATCTGCACGTGCAGGCCCAGATCCTGGCCGCGCTTTTCCGCCGACAGGCTGGCGCGCGCAGTGATCAGCGCGACATGGATGCCGGCATGGTCGAGCTGCTTGAGCCCCTGGCCGTCGAGCACGTTGAAGGACTTGCTCTCGTTGCCGGCATGGTCGTAGTACAGGCGGCCATCGGTCAGGGTGCCGTCGACGTCGAAACAGGCCAGGCGGATACGCGCGGCGCGGTCGGTGATGTCGGCGGGCAGGTGCTGCAAAGGGGAATAGGGCATCGGCACGAATCGGTGAGAACGGGGTTCCAACGGTAGAAAACTGAACCTGTTAAACCACTTTTGCGCGCAACAGGTCGTGAATGTTCAATGCGCCGACCGCGCGCTGCTGCGCATCGACCACGATCAAACCGTTGATCTTGTAATCCTCCATCAGCCGCGCGGCTTCGGCGGCCAGCTGGTCGGCGCCGATGGTGCGCGGGTTGCGCGTCATCACCTGCGCAATGCCGGCGCTGCGCACGTCGATGTCGCTGTCCAGCGCGCGGCGCAGGTCGCCGTCGGTGAACAGGCCGATCAGGCGGTCCTGGCCATCGACCACCGCGGTCATGCCCAGGCGCTTGCGGCTCATTTCCATCAACGCCTCGCTCAGGCTGGCGTCCTCGCGCACGCGTGGCAGGTCATCACCGGCGTGCATTACGTCGGTGATGTGCAGCAGCAGGCGCCGGCCCAGGCTGCCGGCCGGATGCGAGCGCGCGAAGTCGTCGGCGGTGAAGCCGCGCGCGTCCAGCAGCGCCACCGCCAGCGCGTCGCCCATTGCCAGCGAGGCGGTGGTGCTGGAAGTGGGCGCCAGATGCAGCGGGCAGGCTTCGGCGGACACGCTCACATCCAGGTGCACGTCGGCGGCCTGGGCCAGCGACGAGCTCGGGCGCCCGGTCATGGCAATGATCGGGTTGCCCTGGCGCTTGAGCACCGGCAGCAGCATGCGCACCTCGTCCGATTCGCCCGAATAGGACAGCGCCAGCACGATGTCGGCCTCGGTGATCATGCCCAGGTCGCCGTGCCCGGCCTCGCCCGGATGGACAAAGAACGCCGGCGTGCCGGTGGAGGCCAGGGTGGCGGCGATCTTGCGCGCGATATGCCCGGACTTGCCCATGCCGGTGGCCACCACGCGCCCGCGCGAGGCCAGCACCAGCCGGCAGGCCGCGGCGAAGTCGCTGCCGATCCGCGCGCCCACGCCGGCCAGCGCCTCGCGCTCGATCTCCAGCACGCGCTGGCCGCTGGCGACCAGGCTGGCGTCGCTGACGGTGGCGGAGGGCAGGTGCGAGACGGCCATGCGGGACTCGGGTGAAGAGTAGAATGTGCGCTCATTTTATGAGGAAACGCCCTGTGGACGCCGAAACCATCCGTAAACTCATCGAATCCGGCTTGCCCGAAGCCCGCGTCGAGGTGCACGGCGACGATGGCGTGCACTTCGAGGCGACCGTGATTAGCCCCGCATTCGCCGGCAAGGCGCCGCTGGCCCGCCACCGCATGGTCTACGCGACCCTGGGCGAGCTGATGGGCGGGGCGATCCACGCGCTGCAGCTCAAGACGCTGACCCCCGACGAAGGCTGAGCGTCAGTCGATCCTGGCCGATCGGGCTGCGCCCCCGCCCCGACTGCCAAGTGCCGGCCGACTCCTGGCGACCCCTTACATTTCCCCGACGTCCCTTTTCGGATTCCCCAAGCTCCCATGGCAAAAATCGTAGTGACCGGCGGCCAAGCGCTGCATGGTGAAGTCAATATTTCCGGCGCCAAGAACGCGGTGCTGCCGATCCTGTGCGCGACCCTGCTGGCCGATGCGCCGGTGGAGATCAGCAACGTGCCGCACCTGCACGACGTGATCACCACGGTGAAGTTGCTCAGCGAGCTGGGCGCCGAGGTGACCATCGACGAAGGCACGCTGGCCAAGGGGCGCTCGATCCTGGTCGACCCGCGCTCGGTCACCCACCAGGTCGCGCCCTATGAGCTGGTCAAGACCATGCGCGCCTCGATCCTGGTGCTGGGCCCGCTGCTGGCGCGCTACGGCACTGCCGAAGTGTCGCTGCCCGGCGGCTGCGCGATCGGCTCGCGCCCGGTCGACCAGCACATCAAGGGCCTGCAGGCGCTGGGTGCGGAGATCAGCGTGGAAAACGGCTACATCAAGGCCACCAGCAATGGGCGCCTGAAGGGGGGCCGCTACGTGTTCGACATGGTCAGCGTCACCGGTACCGAGAACGTGCTGATGGCGGCCGTGCTGGCCGACGGCACCACCGTGCTGGAAAACGCGGCGATGGAGCCGGAAGTCACCGACCTGGCCGACTGCCTGATCGCGCTCGGTGCGCAGATCGAGGGCGCCGGCACGCCGCGCATCGTGGTGCAGGGCGTCGAGCGCCTGGGCGGCGGGCACCATGCGGTGCTGCCGGATCGTATCGAGACCGGCACCTTCCTGGTCGCCGCGGCGATGACCGGCGGCAGCGTCACCGTGCGCCGCGCCCGTCCGGACACCCTGGACGCGGTGCTGGACAAGCTCACCGAAGCCGGCGCGGCCATCACCACCACCGCCGACAGCATCACGCTTGACATGCATGGCAAGCGCCCGCGCGCGGTCAACCTGACCACCGCGCCGTACCCGGCGTTTCCCACCGACATGCAGGCGCAGTTCATGGCGCTCAACTGCGTGGCCGATGGCGTGGGCGTGATCAACGAAACCATCTTCGAAAACCGCTTCATGCACGTCAACGAGCTGCTGCGCCTGGGCGCTGACATCCAGGTCGAAGGCCACACCGCGATCGTGCGCGGTGCCGAGCGCCTCAGCGGCGCGCCGGTGATGGCGACCGACCTGCGCGCTTCGGCGTCGTTGATCCTGGCCGGCCTGGTGGCCGACGGCGACACCAGCATCGACCGTATCTACCACCTGGACCGTGGCTACGAAAACATCGAGGAGAAGCTGGGGGCGCTGGGCGCGACCATCCGGCGCAGCGCATGATCCTGCGCGGGCGGTTCACCACCCGGCGCAAGATCCTGCTCGGCGTGATCGTGCTGATCCTGGCGTGGCTGGCCTACGCCTGGTCGGTCGGCATGGCGATCACCCAGGGTGTCGAGTTCAAGGACATGGACTGGAACAACGACGGCACTGCCAGCCGCGACGAGATCGCGCAGTCGTTCTATGCGGTGGCGGTGAAGAAGACCGTCGAAGGCAAGCGCCATTGCGACCTGTTCTACTGGCGCAAGAATGACCAGCAGATTCGCGTGGACTGCCGCACGGTGTTCAGCACCGGCGACGACAAGGCTGCGGCAAAGCCCTGAGGGGTGAGCGTGTCTCTGCCTGCTGCGGAGATTCCGCACCGCGCCTGATCGAAATGAAGAGCCCGGCTGGCAGCCGGGCTTTTTCTTGCAGTCGGAGGGCAGCTGCCGAGCAGCTCCCACGACCTGGTAGGAGCGTGCCTGCGCGCGACGGCGCATGACCGATAACGCCCCGTCGCGCGCGGGCACGCTCCTACCAGGCGCGCCTGGCGCTCAGCGCAACGCCTTGATGGTCAGGTCCAGCGCGTCCTGGCCCTTTTCCTTCTGCAGCAGGCGCGCCGGCACCGGCAGGTCCTTGACTACCCAGGCAATCAATTCCTTGTCGCCGTCCACGCGCGACACCTTGGTCGCCTGCTCCTGCTTGCCGTTGACGGTGATGGTTTCCTTGCCGACCACCTTGTAGCTCATCGGCTTGATGCGGCCTTCGTCGACCATGCGGTAGTTCAGCGGCTTGCCAGCGGCCAGGTCGCGGGTGATCGCCAGGTTGATCAGCAGGGCATCCATGTCGCCGGGCTGCAACTTCACCGGGCCCCGGCGGTCCGGCTTGATGTCGCCACCCCAGGTGGCCTGGCTGGTCTTCCAGTCGTAGTTGGCCGTGACGTTGCGGCGCTTGACCATCATCGACGAGGTGTCGTTGCTGCTGACCGGGCGCAGCTGGCCGTTGCTCTCTTCGAACACCGTGCTCTGGGTCAGGTTGGCCAGCTGGTTCTGGATGGTGAGCGTGTAGCGCCACTGGTTGGCGCCGGCGGCGGCCAGGGTCATGGTGCCGTTGGCCTGCATGCCCATGTAGTTGGCCGAATAATCGGCCTGGAACGGCTGCATGGCGAACGCGGGCAGGCTGGCTACGGCCAGTGCGGCAGCGGCGATCAGCGAACAGGTGCGGGAAACGGTGTGCATGGGTCAGGCTCCTTGATATTCGACCAGGCGTAGATCGACCTGATCCTCACCTTTGTCACGTTGCAGGATGCGCACCGGCGTGGGAACCCCGTTGGCGATCCAGAGGATGGTTTCGTTGTCGCCGCTGTTGACGCGGTACACGCGCAACGCGTCGTAGCTCAGGTCGCCGACCTGCACCACCTCGGTGGCATCGGCGACCTTGTAGTCGTATTTGCGCACCCGGCCGACATCCACGTAGCGATAGCTCAGGCTGCGTCCGGGTTGCGCGTCGCGCATCAGCGACAGGTTCAGCGACAGCGCGCTCTGGTCGCCGCGCTGCAGCGGAATCGGCTGCTGGCGCTCCTTCTTCAGATCGCCGTCCCACTGGGCGCTGGCGGTCTGCCAGTTGTAGACGCCGGTGACCTTCTTGCCGAAGAACATCGCCTTGCGCACGGTGCTCTGGCTCAATGGCACATAGGTGTCGCCATCGACGCGAAACACCGTGCTCTGTTCCAGGTTCAGACCGAGAATGCTGGCAAAGCCCTTGCGGCCGCGTACCGACATGTCGATGCGCCACTGGCTGCCTTCGCCGTTGCTGACCTGCATGGTGGCATCGCCGGCTTCCTTGCCGCGGTAGAACGCCTGGTACGTGGCCACGAAGGGCTGCAGTGGCGGCGGCGTCCAGCTGCTGGCAGGCAGGGCGGCTGCAGATGCAGGCGCCGTCGGCGGCGCCGCAACCGGAGCGGCGGCAGCTGGCGCAGGCACGGCAGCGGCCTGTTGCGCACGGCCGGCACCGGCCGGAACAAGCAGGACGGCGGTTAACAGCGCGGTGGCGATCGGGAGGGGTTTCATGCGCTGAGAGCGAGGCACGGGGCCGCCAGGATGTCCGAGACAGGATGAGGAGGGCGTATCCGCATTCAGGCGAGTGCGGTGTCAGCGGACTCTAGTCGCAATGGCGTAAACAGGCACTGACCGTCGATGTGGACGCCATCGCCACGCACCTGCACGCGCCCGCTGGCAAGCAGGTCCAGCGTGGCCAGCAGCAGCGGGTGTTCGCGCGCCAGCACGCGCGCGGCCAGCTGCTCGGCGCTGTCGTCGGGCAGTACCGGTACGCGCGCCTGCGCGATCACCGTGCCGGCATCCAGTTCCGGCACCACCAGATGCACGCTGGCGCCATGTTCGGCGTCGCCGGCTTCCAGTGCGCGGGCGTGGGTGTGCAGGCCGCGGTACTTGGGCAGCAGCGAGGGGTGGATATTGAGCATGCGCCCGGCAAAGCGACGCACCAGCGGCTCGCCGAGGATGCGCATGTAGCCGGCGCAGATCACCCAGTCCGGCCGCGCGGCGGCGATCGCATCGCCCAGCGCGGCGTCGAAGGCGGCACGGTCGGAGAAGTCGCGCGGGCTGGCGCTCCAGCGCAGTGCCTCATCGACCTTGTGCAGGGCCGGCGCCTGTGGGCGATCGGAAAACACGCCCACGACCTCGGCCGGCAGCCGGCCGCTGGCGATGGCATCGAGGATGGCCTGCAGGTTGCTGCCGCGGCCGGAGGCCAGCACGGCCAGGCGCAGGCTCATGCGGTGCGATTCGCTGATGTCATGGGCAGTGCGCGTCACGCTGCAGTGGCGGTGGGAGCAAACAAGGCCTTGACCTGCGGGCGCAGCAGCACCACCAGCGTAAACACGCCGACGACGGTACCGAACGGCATGAAGGAGCAGGAAATGCCGGCCACGATCAGGCACAGCAGGTGCCGTCTGCGCTGGGCAATGCAGCGGCCGGCATAGGCCATGAACGCTGCCAGCGTCAGGCCGCAGACAATGAACACACCTGCGAACACCACGAAGAACCAGCCGAACAACCGCGGATCCATCGGTGGTGCATCCGTGCTGGCCTGTGTCATGGGCAGGTGCCCGGTGACGATCGCAATGCCCATGAACAGGTGGATCAACGGGAAAAGCGAAAACAGCGCGGTGATGGCGGCCAGCACATAGTGAAAGATCGACAGCAGTTTCAGGTGCTGGAGATCGTCAGCGCTGGCCTGTGCCGGCAGTGCGTGTGGGGCAGCGTCCATGCAGGTCTCCTCGGTCAACCGATCCGCACGCGCTCATCGCCCTGCGCCGGCACCACCTGGCCGATGCGCCAGTGCGCCAGCGACTGCGCCTCCAGTGCCTGTTCCAGCGCGGCGGCCTGTTCGGGTGCGGCGACCAGCACGAAGCCGATGCCGCAGTTGAAGGTGCGCCACATTTCCGCATCGGCCACCGCGCCTTCGCGCTGCAGCCAGGCGAACACCGGCGGCAGCATCCAGGCGGTGGCGTCGATGTCCAGGCCCAGGCCGTCGGGGATCACCCGGATGATGTTTTCGGTCAGCCCGCCGCCGGTGATGTGGGCCATGGCGTGGATGCTGTCGCCATGCGACTTGAGCAGCGCCAGGATCGGCTTGACGTACAGCGCGGTCGGCGCCATCAGCGCGTCGATCAGCTTGACGCCGTCGTCCAGCACCAGCTCGGCCGGGGCGCCGGCACGCTCGTAGATCCTGCGGATCAGCGAGTAGCCATTGGAATGCGGGCCGGACGAGGCGATGCCGATCAGCACGTCGCCGGCGCGCACCTGCGCGCCGTCCAGCAGCTGCGATTTTTCCACCGCCCCGACGGTGAAGCCGGCCAGGTCGTATTCGCCCGGCGGATACATGTCGGGCATCTCGGCGGTTTCGCCGCCGATCAGGGCGCAGCCGGACAGCTCGCAGCCGCGCGCGATGCCGCCGACCACCGCCGCGGCGGTCTCCACGTCCAGCTTGCCGGTGGCGAAATAATCCAGGAAGAACAACGGCTCGGCGCCCTGCACCAGCACGTCGTTGACGCACATGCCGACCAGGTCGATGCCGATGGTGTCGTGCCGGCCCAGCTGCTGGGCCAGCTTGAGCTTGGTGCCGACGCCGTCGGTGCCGGACACCAGCACCGGCTCCCGGTACTTGCCGGACAGGTCGAACAAGGCGCCAAACCCGCCCAGGCCACCCATCACCTCCGGCCGGAAGCTGCGCTTGACCAGCGGCTTGATGCGTTCGACCAACGCATTGCCGGCGTCGATGTCGACACCTGCCTCACGGTAGGTCATGGGCGAGGGATTGGAAGGCGTTGGGCTGGTCACGGGCAGGGAGGGCTCGGCTGTAAAGGCGGCGATTTTAGCAGCCACGTTGGCGCTGGCGTCCCATTCGGGCAACAATTCACCCGGATACGCTTACGTCATGGAACCGTCGATGCGCCGCAGTCTCGCTTTCTTTCTCGCCCTCGTGGTCGCCATGCCCCTCGCGCCAGCCTTTGCGCAGGCCGATCTACGCACCGAAGGCGACGTCGCCAAGGCGCAAAGCGCCTATGAGGCCGAAGTGCCGGTCAACAGCCAGAGCGAGTCCGATCGCCCCGGCGCGCTGGCGCGCGCGCTCGGCGCGGTGCTGGGCAAGGTCTCCGGCGACCGCGGGGTGATGAGCCGCCCAGGCGTCTCGCAGGCACTGCGCGGCGCGCCGGGCTATGTCGAAAACTACGACTACCGTCAGGACCAGGGCACCTCGCGCACCGGGGCGCCGACCTTCCGCACCGTGCTGGTGGCGCGCTTCCGGCAGTCCGACGTGGATGGCCTGATCGCCGCACTGGGGCTGCCGGTGTGGCCGCTGCCGCGGCCCAAGCCGGTGCTGTGGCTGGCCATCGACGACGGCAGCGGCCCGCGCCTGGTCGGCGTGGCGCAGGCCAATGCCGCGCGCAGCGTGCTGGACCGGGCGATCGAGCGCGGCTACCGGCTCGGCCTGCCCGGCGGTGCCGCCGCCGAGCAGGTGCTGGCCGGCGCGATCTGGCGCAAGGACACCGCGGCGGTGGCGCGCGCATCGGCCAAGTACAGCCCGCCAATGCAGTTGATCGGCAAGCTCTACCGCAATGACGCCGGCTGGACCGCCGACTGGGTCTTCGTCGACAACGGCAACGTGCTGTCCAGCTGGACCAGCAGCGACGGCGATGCGCGTCGTGCGATGGCCGCCGGTGCCGATGGCGCGGCCGATGCCCTGGTCAAGCGTTACGCCAAGCGCGTGGATTCGGGTGTGCCCGGTGTCTACCGCGCGGTGATCACCGGGATCGGCAGCGCCGACGACTATCTGCGCGTCTCCGCCGCGCTGCAGGGCGTGTCGGTGGTGCGCAGCATCCGCCCGGTCAGCGCCAACGGCGACCGCATGGAAGTGGATCTGGAATTGCTCACGGGCATTTCCGGCCTCAACCGTATGCTCGGCGACAACAGCCCGTTGGTACCCGTGTCGGTGCCGACCGAGGGCCCGATCATTCTCGAAAACGAGCACGCCGAGTACCGCCTGAAATGACCTTGACTCCCGAAGCCGAAATCGCCCTGTTTCTGCGTCGCCTGAAATGGGTGGCGGTGACTGTCGGCGTGTTGTGGGTGGTCTCGCTGCTGTCGCCGATCCTGACGCCGTTCGTGCTGGCGTTGCTGCTGGCCTGGCTGGGCGATCCGCTGGTGGATCGCATCGAACGCGCCGGCCGCTCGCGCAACATCGCGGTGGTGCTGGTGTTCGTGCTGGCCCTGCTGCTGTTCGTGCTGGCGCTGATGATTCTGGTGCCGATGATCGAGCGCCAGATCATGACCCTGATCGACGCGCTGCCGCAGATGCGGACCTGGGCGATCAGTACCGCGATCCCGTGGCTGGAAGCCAAGACCGGCGTGGAACTGATGGGCTGGCTGGACCCGGAGCGCCTGATCGACTGGATCCGCAGTCACTGGGAACAGGCCGGCGGCGCCGCCAAGACCTTCTTCGGCTACGTGCAGCGTTCGGGCTTTGCGATGGTGACCTGGGTGATCAACCTGGCGTTGCTGCCGATCCTGGCGTTCTACTTCCTGCGCGACTGGGATCGCCTGGTCGAGCGGGTGGCCGCGGTCATTCCGCGTGCCTACATCGGTACCGTGAGCCGGCTCGCACTGGAATCCAATGACGTGCTGGGCGGCTTCATCCGCGGCCAGTTCCTGGTGATGCTGGCGCTGGGGGCGATCTACGCCGCCGGCCTGTCCATCATCGGGCTCAATCTGGGCCTGTTGATCGGCATCATCGCCGGCTTCATCAGCTTCATTCCGTATCTGGGCGCCACCACCGGCATCGTGCTCGCCCTGCTGGCGGCCGTGGTGCAGGCGCAGGGCTTCGACCTGAAGTTGCTGATCGGCGTCGGCGTGGTGTTCACCGTCGGCCAGTTGCTGGAAAGCTATGTGCTGACGCCGCGCATCGTCGGCGACAAGATCGGCCTGCATCCGGTCGCGGTGATCTTCGCGGTGATGGCGGGTGGCCAGTTGTTCGGCTTTCTCGGCATGCTGCTGGCGCTGCCGGTGGCGGCGGTGGCCAATGTGCTGCTGCGCTATGCGCATGAGCAATACACGCGTAGCGATCTGTATGCGGGCGAGCGCGCCGGCATCGTGCTGCAGTCCACGCCCGAGCGCAGCGTGATCATCGACCCAAGCAAGGACACGGATCGCTCGTGAGTGTTCCGCAGTTGCCACTGGCGTTGCGCGCGCCGCCCGATCAGCGATTCGATAGTTACATCGCCGCGCCTGATGGCCTGCTGTCGCAGCTGCAGGCATTGGCGGCCGGGCAGGTGAACGACTGGCTGTATCTGTCCGGCCCCGCCGGCACTGGCAAGACGCATCTGGCGTTGTCGTTGTGCGCGGCCGCCGAACAGGCCGGGCGTGCCCCGGCGTACCTGCCCCTGCACGCGGCCACTGGCCGGTTGCGCGATGCGCTCGAGGCGCTGGAAGGGCGCAGCCTGGTCGCATTGGACGGTGTGGAAAGCATTGCCGGGCAGCGCGACGACGAAGTGGCGCTGTTCGATTTCCACAACCGCGCGCGCGCTGCCGGCACCACCTTGCTGTACACCGCGCGGCAGACGCCCGATGGCCTGGCCTTGGTATTGCCGGACCTGCGCTCGCGGCTGTCGCAGTGCATCCGCATCAGCCTGCCGGTGCTCGACGACGCCGGGCGCGCGGCCGTGTTGCGCGATCGTGCGCAACGGCGCGGGCTGGCGCTGGACGAGGCAGCAATCGACTGGCTGCTGACCCATAGCGAACGCGAACTGGCCGGACTGGTGGCGTTGCTGGACCGGCTGGATCGCGAATCGCTGGCTGCCAAGCGCCGCATCACCGTGCCGTTCCTGCGGCGGGTGCTGGAGGATCGCGGCTCTTAGAGCGGCCTACAGAATTACGTTGCTCACTGCTACTCAGGTGCAGGCTGCTTTGCGTTTCCTATCAGCACATCCATCCGCAGTGTCCAGGCACTTGAAGCACGAGGCCCAGAGTTTGCAGAGCGGATGGTCTGTAGCTTTGCTGCAGGGCCCTTGCCCGCCCACCATCGCAGGACACGCCGCAAGTACGTCCGTGTAGGCTCCGGCGCGGCATCCATGCCGCTCAGGGTCCCGCGACGGTGAGCGGGCAAGGACCCGTCGAGAGGGGCGATGTGCAGGGCTTCCAGTAAACAATCAGCGCACTGTCTGGTGCGGTGAGGGCGCCGTGCCTTCGGCGCTGCGAGTTTGCTGCGCGGTCCTTGTCCGCCCACCATCGCGGGACACGCCGCAAGTACGCCCATGTAGGCTCCGGCGCGTCATCCATGCCGCTCAGGGGCCCGCGACGGTGGGCGGGCAAGGACCCGTCGAGAGGGGCGATGTGCAGGGCTTCCAGTAAACAATCAGCGCACTGTCTGGTGCGGTGGGGGCGCCGCGCCCTCGGCGCTGCGAGTTTGCTGCGCGGCCCTTGCCCGCCCACCATCGCGGGACACGCCGCAAGTACGTCCATGTAGGCTCCGGCGCGGCATCCATGCCGCTCAGGGTCCCGCGACGGTAGGCGGGCAAGGACCCGTCGAGAGGGTTGGTGCGCATGGATAACAGCAGGCGCGGCGGCACTCGGGTTGGATGCAAGGCCCGTCAGGATGGTTGGTGTGCGTAGTTCGAGCAACGCACGATGCGCGGCTGGCCGGTTGCAGCGCTTGGTTGCGGTCAGCCGCCGTCGCGCAGCAGCTGGGCATCCAGCTCTGCCAATCGCTGCGGCGTGCCGACATCGGTCCAGCGTCCGGCATGGTGGATGCCATCGATCAGCCCTGCCGCCATCTGCGCACGCAGGATTGGCGCCAGCGCAAACCGTGGTGCCGCGCCGCTGGGCTCCGGCAGCTGGCCGATGACCGATGGCCAGTCGCGCAGCAGTGCCGGTCGATACATGCCGATGCCGGAATAGGTGAGCGTTGCCGGCAGGTCCGCGCGCACCTTGCCATCGGCATCCAACGCAAAGTCTGCGCGCGCTGCATAGGCGGGGCGGTCGACCAGCACCAGCTGCGCCAGGCCCGCCGGCGCGGCCGACAGCCGCGCGAAATCGAAATCGGTCCAGATGTCGCCGTTGACCAGCAGGAACGGCGCATCGCCCAGCAACGACAATGCATGCAGCATGCCGCCGCCGGTTTCCAGTGGGGTGGCGCCCTCGAAGGAATACGTCAGCCGCAGCCCGAACGCGCTGCCATCGCCCAGTACCTGCGGAAATTGGTCGGCCAGCCACGAGGTATTGATCACCACCTCGTCCACGCCCAGTGCGGCCAGCTTGCGCAGATGCCAGACGATCAGCGGTGTGCCGCCGACCGACAGCAGCGGCTTGGGCGTGTGTTCGGTCAACGGACGCATGCGCTCGCCGAAACCGGCGGCGAAGATCAGCGCCTTCATGCGCCGGCCTGTGCGGAGCGTGCCGCCAGGGCAGGTTTGACCAGCTTTTCCAGCAGGCCGACCAGCGGCGCAAGGTCGGGATGACGCGGCAACACCTCGTCCAGATAGGCGATGAAACGCGGCACGTTATCCAGATACCAATGCTTGCCGTCGCGATGGCTCAGGCGCGAGAAGATGCCGAGATTCTTCAGATGCCGCTGCACGCCCATCCAGTCCGCATCGCGCAGGAATTGCGCCAGCGGCGGCACCGGCAATCCGGACGCTGCCGCACGTGCGTGGTAGCGCTCCAGCCAGCCATCCACGCGCGCCAGCGGCCAGCTCACCGAGGTGTCCTTGAACAGGCTGATCGGGTCGTAGGCGATCGGGCCGATCACGCAATCCTGGAAATCCAGCACCGCCGGCCCGTCGCCGATCGGCATCAGATTGCGCGGCATGAAATCGCGATGGGTGAACACGCGCGGCTGCGCCAGTGCGTTGTCCATCAAGCGGCGCTGCACCAACTGCAGCTGCTCGGCCTGGCCGCAGTCCAGCTGCAAGCCGAGGTGGCGGCCGAGGAACCATTCTTCGAACAGGCCGGCATCGCGTTGCAGCAGCGCCTCGCCGAACTCGCCACTGTCGGCAGGTGGCGGAATGCGCTGCAGCAGCAATAACTGAGTGATCGCAGCATCCAGCAACGCGTCGGCATTGGCGTCGGTCAGTACCTGCGCCAGGGTCGGCACGCCCAGGTCTTCCAGCAGCAGGAAGCCGGTTTCAAGATCCTGCGCAAGCACCTGCGGCACCCGCACGCCGTGCGCGCCGAGCAGGGCGTGCATGCGCAACCAGGGCGCCACATTTTCCAGTGCAGGTGGCGCATCCATCAGGATGTGGTCCACGCCGCGTCCCTGGGTACGCCAGTAGCTGCGGAATCCCGCATCGACCGAGGCACGTTGCAGCGTGACCTCAGGGGCGTTCAACGCATGCTGCGCCCATTGCAGGCGGAGCGCAGCGCGCGCGGTATCTGGAGTCAACGATGACGTCATGGGTGAATGCTGTGTCGTGAAGTGAGGCGCAGCCTGGTCGAAAACGACGCAGGTTCGATCAACGCTTGCTGGCGCTGAACAGCCGCAGCAGTGCCAGGATTGCGATCGCACCCAGCAACGCACCGAGGAAACCGGCCGGTTCGCCGGCGTGGTACCAGCCCATGTAGCGGCCGAACCAGCTGGCGACCAGTGCACCGGCGATGCCCAGCACGATGGTCAGCAGGCAGCCCAGGCGCTGCGTGCCAGGGGTGATGAAACGGGCCAGCAGCCCGACCACGAAGCCGACCAGAATGATGTAAAGCCAGCTGTCGCTACCGAAGAGAGTGTTCATCGCAGGCACTGAGGGGAGGGGATCGGCAGACTAGCATTCGCCGCCGCCGCGACCACGTGTGCCGCGCTGGCTGTCGCCATGGCGTTGGGGCTGCATCCATGCGCGCGCCGCAGCGCATGGCGAGGCGCTGGGCCGCCCCGACATGCGCGGGGCGGCCCAGGCATCAATCAGCAGCAGCCATGCCCGCCATGACGGGTGCCGCTGTCGGCCGCCACCGGCGAGCCGCTGGTCTCGCCGCGCAGGCAGGCGGCGTGATGCTCGGCAATCACCTTGGACACGCAGGCCGTCACCCGCTTGCCCATCGGGATGTGCAGGAACTCGTTCGGGCCATGCGCATTGGAATGCGGGCCGAGCACGCCGGTGATCATGAACTGCGCGCCGGGGAACTTCTCGCCCAGCATGCCCATGAACGGGATCGAGCCGCCTTCGCCCATGTACATCGCCGGCTTGTCGAAGAACGCCAGGCTGGCGTCGTCGATGGCCTTTTCCAGCCACGGCGCCATCGCCGGCGCATTCCAGCCGGACGAGGCCTTTTCCAGCTCCAGCGTTACCTGGGCGCCATTGGGCGGATCGCGCAGCAGCGCTTCCTTGAGCAGTTCGCCGCAGGCCTTGCCGTCGGCGGTCGGCGGCAGCCGCAGCGACAGCTTCACTGCGGTCTGCGGACGCAGCACGTTGCCGGCCGACGCCAGCGGCGGCATGCCGTCCACACCGGTGATCGACAGCGCCGGGCGCCAGGTGCGGTTCAACACCAGCTCGGTGAGGTCGTCATGCATCGGCACCAGGCCCTCGACCATCGGGAACTTGTCGAAGATGGCGGTATCCAGCGTCGCCGCCGCGGCCTTGGCCTGCGCCAGCCGTTCGGCCGGCACTTCCACGTGCAGTCCGTCCAGCAGGATGCGGCCGCTGGCTTCGTCCTCGATCCGCGACAGTAGCTGGCGCAGCAGGCGGAAGCTGGACGGCACCACGCCGGAGGCATCGCCCGAATGCACGCCTTCCTCCAGTACCTTCACGCTCAGGTTGCCGCCGGTCAGCCCGCGCAGCGAGGTGGTGCACCACAGTTGCTCATAGTTGCCGCAGCCCGAATCCAGGCACACCACCAGCGACGGCTTGCCGATGCGTGCGGCCAGATGATCGACATAGGCCGGCAGGTCGTAGCTGCCGGATTCCTCGCAGGCTTCGATCAGCACCACGCAGCGCGCATGCGGCAGGCCCTGGGTACGCAGCGCCAGCACCGCCGCCAGCGAACCAAAGATCGCATAGCCGTCGTCGGCGCCGCCGCGCCCGTACAGCTTGTCGTCGCGCAGCACCGGCTCCCACGGACCGAGGTCGGCATCCCAGCCGGTCATTTCCGGCTGCTTGTCCAGGTGGCCGTACAGCAGCACGGTGTCGTCGCCCGATTCGGTGCCGGTGGCCGGAATCTCGATGAAGATCAACGGCGTGCGGCCTTCCAGGCGCACCACCTCGACCTGCATGCCCTCGATCGCCTGCGCGCGCGCCCAGGTTTCCATCAGGGTGACGGCCTGCTCCATGTAGCCGTGCGCGACCCAGTCGGCATCGAACATCGGCGATTTATTGGGAATGCGGATGTAATCGACCAATTGCGGGACGATCTCGCGGTCCCAGGTGTCGCTGATGAATTGGTCGATCTTGGCGCTTTCCATGGAGGCTCCGAATACGTGGCGTAACGGCACATTCTACGCCCGTGCCTGGGGGTAGGTATTTCCCTACAAGCCGGCGCGCAGTTCACCGGCTGTGTGAAAAGTTCGTTGGCGATAGGATTGCTGCATGTGGCGCGGGACACTGGCTCCGCCGGCAGGAATGCTGGCTAGGACCATCACCCAAGCCACAAGGAGCGTTGCAATGAGGTCATTTACCGTAGTCCTGAAGTCCCTGCTACTGGCGTTGCTGTTGTCCTCGAATGCGTATGCACTCGACAAGGTCGATATCAACACCGCGTCTGCTGAGGAATTGGACAAGGTGCTGACGAATGTCGGGCGATCAAAAGCCGAGGCAATCGTCGAGCACCGTCAGGCAAACGGTCCCTTCAAAAGTGCCGAGGAACTGGCACTGGTCAAGGGCATCGGACTCAAGACGGTCGAACGGAATCGCGACCTGATCGAAGTAGGAGCCACGATGGCTCCCGCCAAGAAGGCTGCCAAGGGGGCGGCGGTGAAACCGGTGGGACGGCGTTAAGGGGAAAGGATCCGAGATACGGTTCGACGCGAGGATGCGTGGCCGCAACCTAACTGGACAGGATGTCCGGGGGATGGCTGGAAGCCGACAAGGACGTGGAATCGCCCGGTGTTGCACTTGGATGTGCAGCCGGGCGTTTTTCGTTTTGGGGACTCGGCGCGGATTGGCTGGTGCGCGTGGCCATTCCGGGGACGCCGATGGTGCGGCGGAAATGAGTGATGCAGTGGGCCACTCGTAGCGCTCTGCTCCTGGCGGTAGGCTCACTCCGCTGGTCAACCGTCAGCCTATGGCATACGTTTCAACTGCAGGCCTCTGTCTGCTCAGCGGCATCTCGCAGGTGATTGCTGGTTGCCAGCACGTGCCCAGCATTATTGGCCGATGGTATTGCCCGCATCTGTCGTGGAGCCCGGTCGATACGCTGGCGCGCCGAGCCGGGGGAGGACGGACCACCGCAGCGCTTCAGGCACAATGCACCGATGCAGCCCACAGACCTGAGCAGCCGGGTGATTCCGGCCACTGACTACCGCCGCGAGCGGTGGCGCAATCAATTGGGCTGGACGCGCGAGATCCTGTGCCTCGGCGATGCCGACGCGTGGGCGCTACGCCTGTCGATCGCCGAGATCGAACAGGATGCGGTGTTTTCCGCATTCCCAGGCATCGATCGCGAGCTGGTGCTGTTGCACGGCAATGGCATGCGGCTGCAGTTTGGTGATGCTGGCTGCGACAGAAGTGCAGGTGGAAGTGTAGGTGTAGGTGCAGGTGCAGGCATTGGTACTCCTACTGCTACTCCTACTGCGACTGCGACTGCGACTGGCGGCGGCACTGGCGGCAAAAACGATAGCGGCAGCGACAATGAGGGCGGTGGCGCTGGGCGTGGCGGCCATGATGCTGGAGGCGATGGTGGCATCGGTGCTGCTGGCGGCAATCATCGCAGCTGCACATTGCTGCCGCCGTACCAGCGCGTCCGATTCGCAGGCGAAGAAAGGGTGCATGCGACGCTGCTCGACGGGCCGACCCAGGATTTCAATCTGATGTGGCGGCGCGATCTGCTGCAGACCCAACTGCTGCATCGGCCGCTGGTCGGCACCATGCTGTTTTTCGCCGATCCGGGCAGCGCCTGGGCGATCCATCTGCTCGCAGGCCAGGCCAGCTTTGGACGCGACAGCGGCTTGCCACCGTTGGCTGCCGGCGATACCGCATGGCTGAGTGCCTCCACGCGCACCCGCTATGTGCTCGATGGCGGCGGCGAGTTGCTGGCGATCCGGGTGAGTCCGGTCTAGGGCGTTTCACTTATGCGGTGAGCGCACAGCCACCGCAGGCATCGATGATGCGGATTGCAGCAACGGGCGCGCTGGCCTGGCTGCCAGGTCGTCGCTGCGTTGATCGCTGTTGGCAGCGCTACACCCGAGGGTTCAATACACGTCGCGGCGATAGCGGCCGTTGCGTAGCAGTTCCTGTCTGACCTCGGCACCGAGAATGGCATCCAGGGTCCGGTCAAGCTCCGGTGCCATGCCGCGCAGGCTGCCGCAGACGTAGATGCAGGCGCCTTGATCAACCCAATGACGCAAGCGGTCGGCAGCGGCGGCCAGTGCGTGTTGGACGTAATGCGGTGGCTGTTGCCGATCGCGCGAGTAGACAAGTTCCAGGCGTTCGATCCAGCCATCCTGCTGCCACTGCTGCAGCTCGTCGGCGTACAGCGCGTCGTGCGCGGCATTACGCTCGCCGAACAGCAGCCAGTTACGACGTGCGCCGGTCGCGATGCGTGCACGCAGATGCGCGCGCAGACCGGCGATGCCGGTGCCGTTGCCGATCAGCAGCATGGGCTGCTCGGGTGCGGGCGGGTGGAAGCCGGGGTTGCTGCGCAGGCGCAGCGCGATGGCTGCGCCGATCGGTGCATGGACGCAGAGCCAGCCGCTACCCAGGCCCAGGCTGCCGTCGGCGTGCCGGTGCTCGCGCACCAGCAGTTCGGCATGGCCTTCCTCGGGAATGGAGGCAAGCGAGTAGTCGCGATGGGGCAGGGCGGCCAGGCGGCGCACCATTGCTTCTGCGTCCATTGCTGAGCTCAGGCCTGTCCTTGTAGCTATGCCTGCAGCCGCCTCTGTATTCGTACCCACACCTGGGCCACTTTCGCCTCCGGCTTCTGCTTCTGCATCGGGACTGGCACCGGCACCCACATCGATACCGAGAGCGGCATCGGCATCGACGGGAAGTTGCGCGCCGCCGAGCCAGTCGCGCAGGGGGCGGCCGTCGATATGCTGCGCGCCATCGCGTTGGTTGCGCTGCAGCCAGGACTCCACCGCGTCCGGCGTGTTACGCGGTGCAATCTCCGCGATATCGCCTGCGCTCCAGTGCGGCAACGCGCCATCGCATGGCACCAGGCGCAGCCGGTAAATCGGTGCGCCCGCACTGCCGGGATTGACGTGGATGCGCTCGCGTAGCTGCCAGGCGGTGTAGGTCGGCAGGCTCCAGTCCGACTGCGTCGCGAGTGCGGGCGCCAGTTCCACCAGACGGCGTTGCCAGTGCTGCAGTGCGTTCGGGTCGGCGTTATCGACCTCGATGCGCTCGAACAGGCGCGTGGCGCCGCGCGCCTGCAGGCGATCGTCGAGGCGCCGGCCGAACGCGCAGAAGTGCGCATAACCACGGTCGCCCAGGGCCAGGACCGCGTACTGCACGGCAGTCAGATCCTGCGCGTCGTCGGCAAGCCAACTGCGCTCGGCCGACTGCGCGTGGTCGGGTGCATCGCCTTCGCCGGTGGTGCTGACGATGCACAACAGCCGCGGCACGCGTATGAGTTGATCGCGATCGACGGCCTCGATCGGCAGCGCATGCGCGCCGACGCCTGCCGATTGCAGCGCGGCAACGCTGCGTTGCGCCAGTTCGCGCGCAAATCCGGTCTGGCTTGCCCAGACGATCAACACGCCGCTGGCGTCTGCGCGTTGTGCGCCAACACGCGTGCGCGCACGCAGCAGCACGGCCGTGCACAGGCCGAGATACAGCGCCAGGCCGAGAGCCGCCAGTTGCCAGCGCTGCGGCGTGGGTGCACTCCACCATGTGCCGTCATGCAAGCCGCCCAGCCAGCCGACGACGCCGGCAAGCGCCAGCAGAACCAGCCCATTGCCCAGCCACACGCGTGAGGTGGCGCTGCTCATGACGCGGACAGGTGGCGTTCGAACGCCGGGCTCATGGATTCGAGCAGAATGCCGTCCTTGCGCACCAGAAATCGCACGGCCAGGTCCGCCTTGCGTGCACGGGCAAGACCGGCATCGACGCCAAGCACGGTCATCGCGGTGGCACAGGCATCGGCCTGCATCGCATCGGGAGCCAGTACGGTGACCGCCGCGGGGGCATGCGGAACGGGCGTGCCGCTGCGTGGGTCGAAGGTATGCGTATAGCGCGTGCCATCGGCATCGAAGCGGTGCCAGCGATCGCCGGAGGTGGCCACTGCCAGCCCCGCCAGTGCCAGCACCCGTGCCGGCAGCGCGGTGCCGGCATCTTCGTCGGGGGCCGATTCGACCAGCACGCGCCACACGTTGCCATCGGGCTTGCGCCCGTAACCGAACAATTCGCCGCCGACCTCGATCAAGGCACTGTCGATCCCCGACTGCAGCAAGGCGCGATGCACGCAGTCCACACCAAACCCTTTGGCGATGCCGGACAGATCCAGTGCCGCTGCGCCCGGCTGCAGCACGCGCCTGCCATCCAGCCGCAGGCGCTGCCAGCCGCAGCGCAGGCTGGCCAATGCGATCGCCTCTGCTGTCGGCACGCGCTGACGCCCGGCGGCAGCGCCGAAACCCCATAGCTCGACCATCGGGCCGACGGTGGGATCGAAGGCGCCATCGCTGGCCTGTGCAATCTCCAGTGCGGCGCTCAGCACCGCGTGGAATTCGTCGGGCAGGCGGTGCCAGCTGCCTGGTGGTGCGCGGTTGTAACGGCTGATATCCGAATCGGCTTCCCAGGTACTCATCTGCGCAACCACGCGGTCCAGTGCGGCCTGGATGCACGCATGCAAGGGGTGCAGATCGCGTCCGCGCGGCGGCACCAGCTTCACGCTCCAGGTGGTGCCCATGCTGCGGCCGCCGAGCGTGGCAATGGCGTGGTCGGAGGAAGACGGGACGGGCATGGACGGATCGTATGAAGATGGGGCGGCAGGATGCACGCTGTGCGCGCTCCTGCCGCGTGCCGGCAGATTACTGCGGCAGCACTTCCAGCGTGGCGACATAGCCCAGGCGGCGCTGCTTGGCCTGCGGCAGCGAGGTTTTCTTGTCTTCGGTGGTGGTTTCCAGCCAGTACATGCCGGCCTCCGGCCAGGTCACGCTGAAGCCGCCCTTGGCATCGGTGGTGAGCTTGATCTCGTTCTGCGCATCGCGATAGCGGGTACCGCCGCGCACGATCTCGATCTCCAGCCCGGCCGCCGGCTTGCCATCCAGTTGCAGCGTGAACTGCGCCGCCTCGCCGGCGACCAGATCGTTGGGATGGGTCACCGGCACCAGCTCGATGCCCTTGCCGCTGGGCTTGAACACGGTGGTGGTCGGCGCGCCGCGGGTGACGAAGGTTTCCACGCGATTGAAGGACTGCGAGACCTGCAGGTCCTGCGCGTTCTTCGGCACCTCGGTGGCGAAGCGGGCTTCGTCGCCGCGCCAGCGCTTGGGCTTGCCGTCTTCCTTCCAGCTGGCGAACAGGCCGGCGTTGACGATGCTCAGCTTGTAGGTGCCGGGTTGGGTGAGCTGCAGATCGAACACGCTGCGGTACTTGCCGGTGGCCGGATTTTCCGGCGTGAGCGCGCTGCCATCGGGTGCGGTGATGCTCAGCTTGTCCAGGCGCAGCGGCACGTGATTGAAGTAGAACAGGTCGTTGGAGACCGCCGCATCCACGGTGATCCACGGGGCCTCACCGGCGATGACGGTCTGCGACGGCAGCAACCAGGCCTTGTGGGCGAATGCGCTGACCGGCAGTGCGGCGAGCAGGGCGACCAGGACGAGCGAACGTTGCATGACAACTCCTTGAAGGACGATAAGGGCGGTGGGCACGTGTCTGATCAGCGCGCGTCGCTGCGCTGGCTGGATGCGTGGGACAAAAAAGCGGGAGACGATCTGCTGAAGCGGCTGCAGCGGGCGCCAGCGGGGCAGGGACGCAAGCGGCCCGCGCCACCGGCCGACGCCAGGCGTTACGGCTTGGCGACCAGGCTGACGGCGCCCAGTTCGCTGCTGCCACTGGCCTTGGCGCTCTGCGGCGCCTTTGCCGGCCAGCTGAAAGGCACCTTGACCAGTTCGCGGCCGCCGACCTCGCGCGCGGCTTCCACCACCAGCGTGTACTGGCCGGCCGGCAGCGACGTCAATGCGCCCTTGGTGTCGGAGAACGACAGCGCATGCGCGCCGGCCGGGCGGGTGGGGCCGGTGACGCCGTCGACCGGCACCTCCAGGGTGCGCCCGCTCTTGCGCCACCACTGGCGCAGGTCCGGCAGCCACTTGGTGCCATGGCCTTCGGCGGTGTCCTTGGATTGATACCAGACCGCCAGGTTGGCGGCGACCTTCTGGTCCGCGCCTTCCAGCCAGATCGCCACATACGGGCGGTGGTACTCGGCGACGTTGAGCTTGGGAATCTCCACGTTGATGTCGAGCGTGGCGGCGTATGCCGGCATGGCGAGCAGGCCGCTCAGGGCGATGGTCAGGGTGGCGCGCATGATCGTCTCCGGTAGAAAGGTCAGTGGATCAACAGCAGGGCGAGCAGCAACGGAATCAGCAGGCCCAGGCCGACCAGCGGCCAGGTCATGCGGCGCTGGCGCGCATGCAGATGCAGCAGGAACAACCCGGTGATGCAGAACACCAGGCAGGCGATGGCGAACACGTCGATGAACCAGCCCCAGGCCGGCCCTGCGTTACGGCCCTTGTGCAGGTCGTTGAGATAAGCGATGGCGCCGCGCCCGGTACGCTCGTATTCGATCGCGCCGGTGTTGCGATCCAGGCTCAGCCACGCATCGCCGCCGGGGCGCGGCAGCGCCAGGTACACCTCGTCGGCCGACCATTCGCCGTTGCGCGTGCCGATGCTGATCTCCAGCTCACGCCCCAGCCAGTGCGCTACGCGTGGCGGCAGCGGGGCGTCGCCATCTTCGCGGGTGCCCAGGGACTTGAGCAGTGCCGGCGGCAGCGTGAGCGTGCGGTGTTCGGTCGAGGGGCTGGCTTCGATGCGCGCGGCGTGATTCAAGGTCAGCCCGGTGATGGTGAACAGCAGCATGCCGATCAGGCACAGCGCCGAACTGATCCAGTGCCATTGATGCAGCATGCGCAGCCAGAAGCCGCGGCGTTGCTGCGTGGTGGCCAGGGTGTCATTGGAAGTGGCCATGCCGCGCTCAGGCCACGTCCGCTGCCGGGGACGGCTGCAACTGCGATTGCCGCGCGGTCACTTCGCTCAGCAACGCGCGCAGACGTGGGTGCGTTGCACCCGCCAGCAACGGCGTGAGCTGTTGCAGGAAGCCGGCATGCCCGCCGGCGATCGCACGGCGCATCCAGCGCTCGGCCTGATCGAGGTCGCCGGCATCCGCGAGCAAGGTGGCGTAACTGGCCTGGCCGCGAAAATCGCCTGCTTCTGCAGAGCGGCGATACCAGTGGCGCGCAGCGATCGGATCCGCGGTGCAGGCCAGGCCCTGGTCGAGATAGCGCGCCACAAAGTTCATCGACTTGGCGTGCCCGCGTTCGGCGGCCGTGCGGTACAGCGCCAGCGCCTGGGCGTGGTCCTGTGGCACGCCACGCCCGGAGCCGTACAGATGCGCGAGGTTGTACATGCCCCAATCCAGGCCATGTTCGGCGGCGCGGCGATACCACAGCGCCGCCAGCACCTCGTTGCACGCGGTGCCGAAGCCCAGTTCATGGCAACGCCCCAACTGGTTCATCGCTTCCGCATGCCCGGCATTGGCGGCCACCTCGTACCACAGCATGGCCATGGCCGGATCGGCGGGGATGCCGCGGCCCTCGGCGTAGAGCTGCGCGAGCAGCAGTTGCGCCGCCAGATCCTGGCGCTCGGCGGCCTTGCGCAGCCATGCGATCGCGCGATCGGGGTGAGTGCGCAGCAGGTCGATCAACTGCGTGGGGTCCAGTGCGGGCTCAGACATCGGCCCATTGCCGCAACAGGTTGTGATACACGCCGGTGAGCTGGATCAGCGAGGGATGGCCAGGGGTGTCCTGGGTCAGCCGCCGGATGGACACATCCAGTTCGAACAGCAGGCGCCGCTGCGCATCGTCGCGCAACATGCTTTGCGTCCAGAAGAAACACGCCACACGGGCGCCGCCGGTCACCGGCATCACCCGATGCAGGCTGGTGCCGGGATAGATCACCAGGTGCCCGGCCGGCAGCTTCACCGACTGCGTGCCGTAGGTGTCTTCGATCACCAGCTCGCCGCCGTCGTAGCTGTCCGGGTCGCTGAGAAACAAGGTGGCGGAGACGTCGGTGCGGATGGGATCTGCGCCGCCGCGACTGCGGTCGTAACGGATCGCGTTGTCGACGTGATACCCGAACGACTGCCCGCCGCTGTAGCGGTTGAACAGCGGCGGATAGATGCGCCGCGGCAACACCGCCGAAAAGAACGTGCTGTTGCGCGCGAGCGCCTCGAGCACCAGCGCACCGGCCTCGCGTGCAATGGCGCTGTCTTCGGGCAGTTGTGCGTTGTCCTTGGCCTGCGCGGACTGATGGCCGGCAGTGATGCGGCCGTCCGCCCAGTCGGCTGCGTCCAGCCGTGCCCGCAACTCGCCGAGTTGTGCGGGGGTGAGGACATCGGGAATGGGCAGCAACATGGGCAGATCTCCACGCCGCCCGCACCGTGCGGGCGGCGTGCCGGAGGCTTAGAAACTAAACGTGGCGCTCAACACCGCCGAGCGGCCTTCGCCAGGAATTGCCCAGCCATTGCCCGCCGTGACAGTCCCTGCGGCGTTGACGGTGAGGTTGTTGCGCACGCTGGTGTAGTACTCCTCGTCGAACAGGTTGTTGACGTTCAACTGCAGGCTGAGCCAGTCGTTGACGCGCAGGCCGACCATCGCGCGGTGCACCCAGTAGTCATCGGTCTTGATGTAGGCGGCCGCCGAGGAATTATTCGGATAGAAACCGCCCTGGTAGGTGACGCCGTAGCCGAAGGTCCACTGGTTGAGCGTGTAGGTGGTCCAGATGTTGCCGGCATTGCGCGGAGTCTGCACCAGCTCGCGTCCGGCCACCGGGTCGCCGGTGAGGCTCTCGGTGCGGTTGGACACGCTCTGCAGCACTTCGCTGTCCAGGAAGGTGTAGTTGGCGAAGATCGACCAGCGCTCGGTCAGGTAACCGGCGGCGCCAAGCGCGACGCCGTCCACGCGCGCCTTGCCGTCCAGCACCTGCTCGGGAATCAGCGGGTCGCCGCTGTTGACCTTGTAGTTTTCGCGCTCATTGCGGAACACCGCAGCGGTCAGTGCCAGGCGCTGGTCCAGCACGTCCCACTTGCCGCCCAGTTCGATGTTGACCGCCGTCTCCGGCTCGACATTGCAGTTGGCGCCGGCGGTGGCAGTGGCGATCGGCGTGCACGAGCCGTTGACCGAGGCCTTGGACGGCGTCTTGCTGTTGGCGTAGGACAGGTACAGGCTGGCGTTCTCGGCCGGCTTGAAGACCAGGCCGGCGCGATACGAGAACAGGTCCTCTTCGCTGCCGGCCGGGAAGCCCGGGCTCACACCGGTGACGTTGCCGGCGGCGTTGACGGTATAGGTGGTGCTGTCGCCTTCGTTGTGCTCGTAGCGGCCGCCCAGGTTGAGCATCCATTGCTCGTTGAACTGCAAGGTATCGAACAGGTACACCGCCTGGTTGGTCAGGCTGCCCTTGCTGCGCCCGGTGCGGAAATAGTTCTGCGGGCCGGTCCAGACGTTGTAGGGATTGTCGAAGGACTGCAGCGGATAGGTAATGCCGGTGGTGGAGCCATCGGCATTGCGGAAGGTGGTGCCGCTATCGAGTTCGAAGTCTTCCTTGCTGAAGGCCACGCCAGCGACCACGCGGTGCTCGATGGCGCCGGTGTGCAAGGTGGCGGTCAGGTCGGTCTGGCTGTGCGCGATGAAGTTCTCCGTCTCGCGCACCAGGCCGCGCGGGCCACTGTTCGGATTCCAGCTGGCTGCCGGCTGGCCGGCGCAGGCGCGGCCGGTGTACGGATCGGTGCCGTCGGGCAGGCACCAGGTGCCCTGCAGCGCGGTGGCGTTGGTGGTCTGGTCGACCCGCTGCACGCGCGCCAGGCTGCGCAGCTTGACGGTGTCGTCGAAGTCCATTTCCAGCACGCCGGTCAGCATGTCCACGTCGATGTCCTGACGCGAGGTGTTGCGGTAGCCGAAGAAGGTTTCCGGGTCCACGCCCGGCAGCGGACCGTCGTTGAACGGGCTGAGCGCGAACGGCACGCCGTACTGCGGCAGGTTGTTGTCGTGCTGGTGCAGGTAGCTCAGGGTGAAGCGGGTATCCGAGCCCAGGCCGAAGGCCACCGACGGCGCAAAGCCCCAGCGATGCCGGAATTCCTCATCGCGCCCCGGCACGTCCTGGGTGTGGCCCATCGCGTTCAGGCGCACGGCGGTGCCGTTGTCGAAATCGTAATTGCTGTCGGCGGTCAGCCGGCCATAGCGGTCGCTGCCGCCACCGACCACGACGTTGGTGAAGTCGCCCTGGCCGGCGGTCTTGGTCACCAGATTGATGTTGCCGCCGACCGAACCGGCGCCGGACATGGCCGAGTTGGCGCCGTTGATCAGCTCCACCGCTTCCAGGTTGAAGGTGTCGCTGCGGCTGTACTGCGCGCTGTCGCGCACGCCATCGGTGGTGATGTCGCTGCTGGCGGTGAAGCCGCGCAGGTTGATGCTGTCGCCATAGCCGCCGCCGCCTTCGCCCGCGCCGAAGGTGATGCCGGGCAGGGTGCTCAGCACGTCGCGCAGCGACAGCAGGTTCTGCTGGTCCATGGTCTGCTTGGTGACCACGGTGATCGTCTGCGGCGTGTCGCGCAGCACCTCGGTGTACTTGGGCGAGGACGGCTTTTGCGCACGTTCCTGCTGCACCCGGATGGCGTCCAGATCGACCGCGCCCGGAGGCGCCGGCGCATCGCCGGGCTGGGCGAAGGCAGGAGCGGACAGCGTCAGCAGCACGGCCGAGGTGAGCGGGGAAATCCTGGGAGTCATGAGGCGTCTCGAAGAGGAAAGCGAGGCTCCGGCCTGGCGATGGCTCGGCGGATGCGGGATGGGAAGGCGGATCGGGAGCGGGCCCGCTAGCCCGAGGCGGCCAGTCGGCCCGACCAGTGTCCGGACACACGCAAGCGCTGCGCAGCCAGGCGCATGCGGGGCAAGGTCAGGAAAAACGTGTCGAGCAGGGCTGGGCGCATGGGATCGCAGGGCAGGCCAGTTGTTAAGAAGGCCTGAAGGGCTGAGATCTTAAATGCAAATCATTCTTCTTTGCAATCTTTCTTGGTGCCTGCCAGGCGAAGGGGCAACCGCGACGCCTGAGGCATCAGGCAGCTGCAGTCCCAAGGCAGAGATGCGTGGGAGATGCGCGTATCTGCGCTTGCTCGCCGGCCCAACAGCCGCGCTCCAGCCGGCCGTGCTCGCTGACATGGCAGGGGGGTGTTCCCATGCAGGGCGCGGAGCCGCGGACTCCGGGTGCGCATGCAGGACAGCGACCCACTGCAGATCAGCGCCGTGCGTGGCCTCCACTTACGGCTGCCGTATCTCGCGCGCGGATGCGGCCGCGGTCAGCGGTCGTCGCGGGTCCAGATGCCGCCGTGTTCGCGCTTGACCGGGAACTTGGGCACCGCGGTGTAGGCCGGTGCGCACAGCGGGCGGCCGTCGCGGATGTCGAAGCGGGCGCTGTGCAGCAGGCACTCGATGCTGCCTTCTACGGGGTCGAACGTGCCCGGCGACAATTCATAGTCTTCATGGCTGCAGCGGTCTTCCAGCGCGTACAGCTCGCCGTCGAGGTTGAAGATCACGATCGGGGCATCGGTTACCTCGTCCCAGACGGTCTGCAGCTCGCCGGGCAGCAGCGCCTCGCTGGCGCAGACAAAGGTCCAGGTGTCGCTCACAGCGCTGCGCCGCCGAGCGGTTTTTCCAGCACCTCGAAGCGCAGGTCCTGGCGCAGCGGCACGCCGAAACGCGCGTCGCCATACGGGAACGGCTTGGTGATGCCGGTGCGGCGGTAGCCGCGTCGCTCATAGAACGCAATCAGCTCGGCGCGAATGTCGATCACTGTCATGCGCATCACCGGCAGCTGCCACTCGCTGTGGGCGATACGCTCGGCCTCGGCCAGCAGCGTCTTGCCCAGCCCGCTGCCCTGCAGCGCGGGGTCGACCGCAAACATGCCGAAGTAGCCGGCACCCTGGTCGTCTGCGATATGCGCACAGGCCAGCAGGCGCCTGTCCTGTTCGACCAGCAGCACCAGGCTGCGATCGCGCAGCAGGTCCTCGCGCAGGACTGCAGGATCGATCCGCGCGCCGTCGAGAAAGTCGGCCTCGGTGGTCCAGCCCACCCGGCTGACATCACCGCGATAGGCCGAGGTCACCAGTGACACGAGGGCGTCGATATCGTCGACGGTGGCGGTACGGAAGGTGGTGGTCTGCATGGGAGCAGTTTAATCGGGAATCGGGAATCGGGAATCGGGAATCGGGAATCGGGAATCGGGAATCGGGAATCGGGAATCGGGAATCGGGAATCGGGAATCGGGAAAAGCGTTGCGCCGCTCGATGAGCTATTCCACGTGTCGAATCGCATCAGTCTGCGGGAGAGCCGCATTGTCGATTCTCCATTCCCGATTCCAATCAACCCAGCAGGCGACGCACCTTCACCAGCGCAGCAACGAAGCGCTCGATCTCGTCATGCGTGTTGTAGAACGCCAGCGAGGCGCGGCAGGTGGCGGCGACGCCGTAGTACTGCAGCAGCGGGTGCGCGCAGTGCTGGCCCGAGCGCACCGCGACGCCTTCCAGGTCGAGCAGGGTGGCCAGGTCGTGGGCATGCGCGCCTTCGATCAGGAACGACACCACCGCGGCCTTGTCCGGCGTGGTGCCGAAGATGCGCAGGCCGTCGATGCGCTGCAGCTCCTCGGTGAAGTGCGCCAGCAGCTCGGCCTCGCGCGCTTCCACATGCGCCAGGCCGACCGACTCCAGGTAATCGACTGCCGCGCCCAGGCCGATGAATCCGGCGATGTTGGGCGTGCCGGCTTCGAACTTGTGCGGGGCCTCGTTGAACACCGTGCCCTCGAAACTCACTTCCTTGATCATCTCGCCGCCGCCCAGGAACGGCGGCATCGCCTGCAGGTGTTCGCGACGCGCCCACAGTGCGCCGGTGCCGGTGGGCCCGCACATCTTGTGGCCGGTGATTGCGTAGAAATCGCAACCGATGCCGGCCACGTCGATACGCCGATGCGGCGCCGCCTGCGAGCCATCCACCACGGTGACGATGCCGCGCTTGCGCGCCTCGCGGCAGATCTCGCGCACCGGATTGACCGTGCCCAGCACATTGGACACATGCGTGATCGCCAGCAGCTTGACCTGCGGCGTCATCGCCTTGCGCAAGGCGTCCAGATCCAGTGCACCGTCCGGGGTGATCTCGGCCACGCGAATGGTGGCGCCGGTGCGTTGCGCCACCAGCTGCCACGGCACGATGTTGGCGTGGTGCTCCATGCGCGAGATCAGGATCACATCGCCGGCGCCCAGGCGCGGCAGCGCCCATGAATAAGCGACCAGATTGATCGCAAAGGTCGTGCCGCTGCACAGCACCAGTTCGTCGGCGCGTACGTTGAGAAAGCGTGCCAGCTTGCTGCGCGCGCCTTCGAAGGCATCGGTGGCCTCGGTGCCCAGCGCATGCACTGCGCGGCTCACGTTGGCGTTCTGGCGACGGTAGAACTCGTCGGTCGCGGCGATGACCTGCAGCGGCTTCTGCCCGGTGTTCGCGTTGTCGAAATAGATCAGCGGCTTGCCATGCACCTGCCGCATCAGCAACGGGAAATCCGAGCGCACGCGCTCCCAGTCCGGCGCGGCGAGGTGCGTGGTGGCGGGCGCGTTCATGCCACGCCTGCCGAGGTCAGTGCGCGATCCAGCTGCAGCGCCAGCACCGCGCCCAGCGCGCTGGGCAGCATGCGCAGCGGCTCGTGGCAGAACGCGGCGCTCAGCAAACGCTGCGCCTCGGCCTGCGGCAGGCCGCGCGAGCGCAGATAGAACAGGGCATTGTCGTCGAGCTGGCCGACGGTGGCGCCATGCGCGGCCTGCACTTCCTCGGCATCGATCACCAGCACCGGCTGGGTATCGATCTCGGCATTGGCCGACAGCAGCAGGTTCTTGTTCGACAGCCGCGCGTCGGTGCCGTCGGCGCCGGGACGGATGTTGATGCCGCCGTGGAAGACCACCCGGCTGCGATCGGCGCCCACGCCGCGCCAGACCAGCTCGCAGCTGGTGTCGCGGGCGATGTGCGCGATACCCAGGCGTGTATCGACATGGCGGCGGCCGTTGCCGAGCAGCACGCCATTGGCGGTGAGCTGGGCGTTGTTGCCTTCCAGGCGCACGTTGAGCTCGTGGCGCGACAGGTTGGAACCCAGTTCCAGATCCACGCGCTGGTAGCGCGCATTGCGCGCCAGCACCGCGTCGGTGCGCAACAGCGACGTTGCGTGCGCACTGTCGGCCTGCACGCGCGCATGCGACAGCACCGCATCCTGGGCCAGATGGACATGCATCAGGCTGTTGTGCAGATGCGCGGCATCGCCGACATGCAGGTGATGCTCGACCACGTTCAGCGCCGCGCCGGCGCGCAGTTCGATCAGGTGACGGTGATGCCAGGACAGGTCGTGCTCGCCGGCCACGCCGATGAAGACCAGGTGCAGCGGCGCCTCGATCTGCGCGCCGTCCTGCACGCGCACCAGCACGCCTTCGTCGGCAAGCGCGGCATTGAGGCGCGCGAAGATTTCGTCGCGTCCCTCGAAACGGCGGCCAAGCAACTGCTGCGCGTCGTCGCCTGCGGCCAGCGACGCGGACAAGGTGTCCAGCTGTACGCCGTCCGGCAGCGTCGACAGGTCGCTCAATGCGTCGGACGGGCGGCCGTTGACGAACACCAGTCGCGGTGACGGGATCTCGTCCAGCAACGCGGCGTCGATCAACGTCGGCACCAGCGGCGCGGGCTGGAAGCTGCGCCGCTCCAGCTGCCGCAGCGAGGTGTATTTCCAGGCTTCGGCGCGCGGGCCGGGCAGGCCGGTCTGCAGCGCGGCATCGAGCTCGGCGCGGCGCGCGTCGTTGCCGCTGAAGCCACGGGCGAGGGATTCCAGCAGGGCGCTCATCAGGCAGCCGCCTCGGGCACCACGCGGTCCTTGAGGAAGTGGTAGCCGTGCTTTTCCAGCTCCAGCGCCAGTTCCGGGCCACCGCTCTGCACGATGCGGCCTTCGGCCAGGACATGCACCACGTCCGGGGTGATGTAGTCGAGCAGGCGCTGATAGTGGGTGATCACCAGGAACGAACGCTCCGGCGAGCGCAGCGCGTTGACGCCATCAGCCACGCTCTTGAGCGCGTCGATGTCCAGGCCCGAATCGGTCTCGTCCAGGATGGCGAGCTTGGGTTCGAGCACAGCCAGCTGGAAGATCTCGTTGCGCTTCTTCTCGCCACCGGAGAACCCTTCGTTGACGCCACGGTGCAGCAGCTCGTCCTTCAGATGCAGCACGGCCAGTTTCTGCCGCACCAGCTTGAGGAACTGCATCGAGTCCAGCTCGTCCTCGCCACGCGCCTTGCGTTGCGCATTGAGCGCGGCACGCAGGAAATAGGTGTTGTTGACGCCGGGGATTTCCACCGGGTACTGGAAGGCCAGGAACAGACCGGCCGCCGCGCGTTCTTCCGGCGGCAGCTCGAGCAGGTCCTTGCCTTCGAACTGCACGCTGCCGGCGCTGACCTCATAGCCGTCGCGCCCGGCCAGCACATTGCCCAGCGTGGACTTGCCGGCGCCGTTGGGGCCCATGATGGCGTGCACCTGGCCCGGCTGGATGTCCAGCGACAGGCCCTTGAGGATGTCTTTGCCGGCGATGCTGGCGTGGAGGTTGTTGATCGTAAGCATGGGAATAGGGAATCGAGAATAGGGAATGGGTAATGCGAGACGTTGGCGCGGCAAGGAGCAGGAAAGAGAACCAATACCGATTCTCCATTCCCCACTCCCCATTCCGTCGGCGTCAGCCGACGCTGCCTTCCAGCGAGACTTCCAGCAGCTTCTTGGCTTCCACTGCGAACTCCATCGGCAGCTCGCGGAACACCTGCTTGCAGAAGCCGTCGACGATCAGCGACACCGCGTCCTCCTGGCTGATGCCGCGCGCGCGGCAATAAAACAGCTGGTCGTCGCTGATCTTGGAGGTGGTGGCCTCGTGCTCGACGGTGGCGCCGGGATTCTTCACCTCGATGTAGGGGAAGGTATGCGCGCCGCACTGCTTGCCGATCAACAACGAATCGCACTGGGTGTAATTGCGCGCGCCATCGGCATTGCGGTCCACCTTGACCAGGCCGCGATAGGTGTTCTGTCCGCGCCCGGCGCTGATGCCCTTGCTGACGATCTTGCTCTTGGTGCGCTTGCCGATGTGGATCATCTTGGTGCCGGTATCGGCCTGCTGACGGTGATGGGTCAGCGCCACCGAATGGAACTCGCCGACCGAATCGTCGCCGAGCAGCACGCAGGAGGGATACTTCCAGGTGATCGCCGAACCGGTTTCGACCTGGGTCCAGGTGACCTTGCTGCGCGCGCCGCGGCACTCGGCACGCTTGGTGACGAAGTTGTAGATGCCGCCACGGCCTTCCTCGTCGCCTGGATACCAGTTCTGCACGGTCGAATACTTGATCTCGGCATCTTCCAGCGTCACCAGCTCGACCACCGCCGCGTGCAACTGGTTCTCATCGCGCATCGGCGCGGTGCAGCCTTCCAGATACGACACATAGGCCTTGTCCTCGCACACGATCAAGGTGCGTTCGAACTGCCCGGTGTGGCCGGCGTTGATGCGGAAATAGGTGCTCAGTTCCATCGGGCAACGCACGCCCTTCGGGATGAAAACGAAGCTGCCATCGGAGAACACCGCCGAGTTGAGCGCGGCGAAATAGTTGTCGCCAACCGGCACCACGCTGCCCAGATATTGTTTGACGATCTCCGGGTGCTCCTTGATGGCCTCGGACATCGAGCAGAAGATCACGCCCTTTTCGGCCAGCTCCTTGCGGAAGGTGGTGCCGACCGAGACCGAGTCAAACACCGCATCCACTGCCACGCCGGCCAGCCGGGCGCGCTCGTGCAACGGCACGCCGAGCTTGTCGTAGGTGTCGAGCAGTTCCTTGGGCACGTCGTCCAGCGAGGCGTACTTCGGGCCCTTGGGCGCGGAGTAATAGCTCAATGCCTGGAAATCGATCGGCGAAACCTTCAATTTCGCCCATTCCGGCATCGGCATCTTCAGCCAGTGCCGATACGCCTCGAGACGCCAGTCGGTCATCCATTGCGGCTCGTCTTTCTTGGCCGACAACGCACGGATGACGTCCTCGTCCAGGCCGGGCGGGAGCGAGTCCGATTCGATCTCGGTGATGAAGCCGGCGTCATAGCGTCGGCCCAACCGTTCGATAATTTCGGCATTCTGCGGGGGTGCAAGTTCGGTGGCCATCGGGCTGCCTACAGGGTCAGGTGGTCGCGACGCGTGCGGCGATGGAACGCCGACGGCCGTCGCCAGGGAGAGAGAGGGGCTGCAACATCTGGGCGAGCGTGACGCGACGCAATGCATCGCCGACCACGTCGTTGATCAGGCGCCAGTTGGAGCGCACCCCGCATGTCTGCGCGATGCCGCACTGGCTGTGGTCCTGGCTGCATTCGGTGATCGCCAGCGGGCCTTCCATCGCCTCGACGATCTCCACCAGCGTGATCTCGCTGGCCGCGCGCGCCAGGCGGTAGCCGCCATGCACGCCGCGCAGCCCTTCGACCAGGCCCGCCTGCGACAGCGGCTTGAGGATCTTGCTCACGGTCGGCGGTTCCAGGCCGGCCTGCTCGGCCAGTTCGCTGGCGCTGAGCACCTGCCCGCAGCGCGCTGCCAGGACGGTCAACACGACGGTGGCGTAATCGGTGAGTTTGGTAACGCGCAACATGAGCGAGCAGGAACCTTAAAGCGGACCGAAATTGTACTCTTTCCGGCCGGGCAGGGCCAACCGCCCGGTTCAGCCGCCGGCAAGCGTGCGCCGTTGCGAGCGATGGTGCGCTTGTGCTTGGCGCATCGTCGCACTGCAGTCACAATGAGCGGCCCCATCACTGGACCCCTTCATGTCGCGCAAAGTTGCCGCCCGCAAGTCACGTATCCACGGCAATGGCATGTTCGCCCTCGCCGCGCTCCGCAAAGGCGAGCGCATCATCCAGTACAAGGGGCGTTTGCGCACGCACGCGGAAGTGGATGCCGATGACACCGGCGATGTCGAAAGCGGGCATACCTTCCTGTTCACGCTCAGCGACGACTACGTGCTGGATGCCAACTACGAGGGCAATGTCGCGCGCTGGATCAACCACAGCTGCAATCCCAATTGCGAAGCGGTGATCGAAGAGGCCGAAGGCGACGACCGTAGCAAGGACAAGATCTTCATCGAGGCCAAACGCGCGATCAAGGCCGGCGAAGAGCTCACCTACAATTACGGCATCACGCTGGCCGAGCGGCATACGCCGCGTCTGAAGAAGATCTGGGCATGCCGCTGCGGGTCCAAGAACTGCACCGGCACCATGCTGCAGCCCAAGCGCTGAGCACGCGCGTGCGGCTGCCCGCACTGACGCGGCGCACACATCGGTTCACCCACGTGCAACAGCTGCACGACTAGCGTGCGGGCTTCTTTTCAGCAAGGAGTCCCCCATGTCTTATTCGCTCTCCGGCAAGACCATCGCCGTGCTCGCCACCGACGGCTTCGAACAGTCCGAACTGACTGAGCCCAAGCGCCTGCTGGAATCCTGGGGTGCCAAGGTCGATGTGATCGCGCCCGGTGACGCAGCGCAGATTCGCGCCTGGGACAAGACCGACTGGGGCGATTCGGTGCCGGTGGACCAGCGGCTGGACCAGGCCAAGGTCGACACCTACGATGCGCTGGTGCTGCCGGGCGGTGTGCTCAACCCCGACACCCTGCGCGGCGACGCCAAGGCGATCGCATTCATCCAGGCCTTTGCCAGTGCAGACAAGCCGGTTGCCGCGATCTGCCACGGCCCGTGGCTGCTGGTGGAAAGCGATCTGGTGCGCGATCGCGACGTCACCTCGTGGTCGTCGGTCAAGACCGACCTGCGCAATGCCGGCGCACGCTGGCAGGATGCAGAAGTCGTTGTCGACGGGACGCTGATCACCAGCCGCAAGCCAGACGATATCCCGGCCTTCACCGCCGCGGTGGCCAAGGCCCTGGCGTCCTGATCGCATCGTTGCAATGGTGACAGCATGAAAGCAAAGGCCCGGCGTGGTGGCGCCGGGCCTTTGTCTTGATCAAATAATGGTTCGCGCGACTTTGCGCAACGGCATGACGGCGTACGTCCATGCTGCGTCGCGACCGGTGCGAGGGCCTATTTCCCGGACAGCGCGGCTGCCGGCACCAGTTGCTCGATGTTCTGGTTGAAATTGACCGCGACGCGGCCGTTCTGGATGCCGACCGACTCCACCTGCACATTGCCCATCACCGCCGCGATGGCCGGGTCGATGCGATAGATCGGCTCCTTGCGCGCGTAATCGGCCAGCCAGGCATTGAGCAGCTGGCGGGTGCTTTGGTCGAGTCGTGCGCCGGCATTGGCCGGGCGGAAGTCATCGATGGTGGGCTGATCCAGGTAAAAGCCCTGTTTGGCGGTGTCGTAGCGCAGTGCGCTGGTCAAGGTCACATTGCCGACCGGTGCGGGCGCGCCGCCGGCGGTGGCCAGCGCCAGATCGAATGCCATCTTGAGCCGGTCGCCCGGCGGCAGCGACAGCACCGGATTGCTGACCGTCATCTCGACCAGGCCGCCCAGCGCATCATGCGTCTGCGGGAAGCGGCCACCCAGGAACTGCTGCAGGTCGCTGCCCTGCACGCTGATCTGGTGCCCCTGGATCTGCGGCGTCGCCCACGCGCCGGTCGTCGGTAGCGCCAGAGCCAGGGCAAGCAGGGATCCGGCAAGCGAACGCAGTTTCATCGGGTGACTCCGGCAACAGGTGGAGATCACCTTAGTCGGTGCCGGTGAACCGTGGGTTAGCGCAACACCGGATGCAGGGTGGCCGAATAGATCTCCCAGTCGTCGCTGCCGCTGCGCGGCTGCAGCCGGTAAGCGCCGGCCAGGCGTTGGGTGCCGGCCTCGGTGCGCACGATCAGCCGCACCGGCACTTCGATCAGGCGCGGGGGCTGCGCGTGGTCCAGTGCGATGGGCGGGTCGTTGTCGATGCGCATCGACTGGATGTTGGTAATGCTGCGCAGCGCCGCATCGTCCGGTACCGGCGCAGGGCGACCACCGCTCCACAGTGCATCGGCATCGCCGCGCGCCGCGCCGGGCAAGGCGCCCAGATACCGCTGCACGGTTGCGCTTGCTTTGGCAAAGCTGGCGCGCGCGGCGGCATCGTCAAGGTTGGCATCGGTTGCGGGTCGTGCGGGCGCATCGCCCTCAGTGGCGCCCCCTGGCGTCTTGGTCGCCGCCATGACTTGCGAGGACGCTGCCGTGGCGGTTTCTTCGTCAGCGCTGCGATGACAACTGCAACCGGCGATGGCCGCTGCAAACATGACGATCCCCAACCCACGCATGGCGCATCTCCCGTCCCCGATATGCGCAGTGTAGCGATCACCGCGGCGTCGGTCTCAGCTGCCGGGAGCCGGCTGCACGCGCTGCAGGCGCTCCAGCAACAACTGCAGTTTTGGCCGCAAGGCCTCCAGCGCATCGCTTGGCTGCGCGCGCGGGCGGGCGGCCAGGTCTTCCAGCAGCTGCGAACCGACGGTCAGTGCGGCACATTCGTCGCTGCTAAGATCGCGTCGCAGGTGCAGTTCCTCGAGCAACCGCATCCAGTCGGCACGCGAGCGCTGTTCGAATTCGATGGTGCAGCGATCGCTGCAGGGGCGGCCATCGCTCTCGATGGGCGTGACCGTAATGCGATAGCGTTTTCGGGACATGGAAAGGGCGTCGTTCCTTGGGCTGACTCCACCATAGGCGCAGCCAGCAACGGCCTCGATAGCGCGGGCCATGACGCAGTGTTCCAGCATGCTCACTGTGCCGGCTGTGGCACGGGTTTGCGCAGCAGCGGCAGCGGATCGTACGCACCGTTGCGCCCATAGACACCATAGTGCAGATGCGGCGGCGTGCCGCGCGCGTTGCCGGTGGTGCCGACCATGCCGAGCCGTGTGCCGGGCTCAACGACATTGCCAACGGCCAGGCCGGCGGCCCAATCGTCCAGGTGCGCATAGTAATGGCGTTCCATCGCCGGCCCGAGCACCCAGACCTGTTTGCCGCCCAGGCCTTGATCGCGGATGGCACTGACCACCCCGCGCGTCGCGGACAGCACCGGCGTGCCGCGCGGCGCGAAGATATCCACGCCGGCATGGCGTCGGTCGCGACCGCGCGGTGCGCCGAAGGTATCGGCGATGCGGCGCGCCTGCACCCCTTCGACCGGTACCGATAACTGCGCCGGTGGCGGCATGCGCGACAGCTCCCAGCTGGTGCGCAGTTGCTCGGCAATCGGCAATTGCCATGCCCAACGCGCCGCCACACCCAGGACGCACAGCAGTGCAATCGACACCAGCAGGCGGCGCAGGCGACGTGCAGGGCTGCGGGCTGCCGATGGCATCGGTGTGGATGGGCGGGGAGACGATGGATCGGTCACATGCACCTGCTGCGTTGCGAATCAGCGTGCAGGGTAGGCAAGTGCCGATGAGCGGCATGTGGGTAGTGAGGCGGGCGGTCACGTGCGCAAAAAAAAAGACGGCCCGCAGGCCGCCTTCGTGGCACCGGAGGCATGCTCGGATTAGAGCGCGGCGTCCTTCAACTTCTTCAGCAGGCGCGCCTTGACCTTGAAGCTGGCCGGCTTCGCTGCAAAGGTCTGCTCTTCCTTGGTGAACGGGTTGATGCCCTTGCGCTTCGGCTTGGCCGGCACGTGGACGCTGGTCAGCTTCAGCATGCCCGGCAGGGTGAACGAGCCGGCGCCCTTCTTGTTCAGCGACGAATGGGCGGCCGTTTCCAGCGAAGCCAGAACGGCGCGAACGTCCTTCGGAGCCAGCTGGGTGGATTCGGCAATGTGCGCGACCAGGCCGGTCTTGCTCAGCGCTTCCTTGATCGGCTTCGGCGCAGCGGACTTGGCAGCAGCGGCCTTGGCCGGCTTTGCGGTCTTGGTCGCGGCGACCTTTTTCACTGCCTTCTTGGGGGCAGCCTTCTTAGCGGCGGTTTTTGCCATGAGTTATGTGTTCCGTGATCGTTGGTGGTGTTGGGTCTGCCGACCCGGTCGGCAACGCGAAATGTAGGGCAACTGCTGCGCGCCGCCAATAGGCAAACGATGAAACAACCGAAAAAAAGCGTCTTTTGACGGGGATTCGTTCACCGCTGGCAGAAAACCCCCGCCAAAGCGCTGTCGAAGCGGCTGCAATGCGCATGGCGATGCGGTGTCTGACGCACAGCAGCAGGTCCTTTGCGCGAAGGCATGTGTGCTTTTTTGCAGCGCGCTCGGTGCCGAGCGTCGCTCACGGTGTGCTGCCGGCGGTGGCGTTCGCTGCCGCGATCAGCGTTGCTGCGTGGCTACGCCTTGCAGGAGACGTCTGGCGTTGCCGGCGGTTGGTACGCGTACCAGAGGCCTTGTTCGATCCGTCGATCCGCTGCGTTCGCGCTGTTGCTGCCATGTGCGCCAGTCACGTGCGCCGGGTTTTTTCCTGCACCTGGCAGGCACCGATGCGCGACGCGTCGTGACGGTTCCACCGCACAGTCGCCTTGGCACTCCCGCGCGCGGCACGGCCGGCCGCTGCGAGACATTCCTGCTTTGGATGATGTCCCGTCACCGTCGACTAATCATTGGCCGCCGACAAGCTGCGGCCGCGTTCGGTCGCTGCGGCAATCGCCTGGGCGGTGAGCGCTTCGAACTGGCCGGCCTGAAAAGTTTCGATTGCCGCCTGCGTGGTGCCGTTGGGCGAGGTCACCCGGCGGCGGAGCAGCTCCGGTGCTTCGCCCGATTCGGTCAGCATGCGCGAGGCACCGAGCAGGGTCTGCAGCACCAGTGTGCGTGCGGTCTCGGCTGGCAGGCCTTGCGCACGCGCGGCGGCTTCCATCGCTTCGGCCAGCAGGAACACATAGGCCGGACCGCTGCCGGAGACCGCGGTCACCGCGTCCATCTGCGCTTCGTCGTCGATCCAGACGGTGACACCGGCGCTCTCCAGCAAGCCGGTTGCCTGCGCGCGTTGCTCGTCGGACACGCGGGAATTGGCATACAGCCCGGTGACGCCGGCACCGAGCAGCGCGGGCGTATTGGGCATCGCGCGCACCACCGCAAGGTTGCCGCCGGACCAGCGCTCCAGCTGCGGCGCGGTGATGCCGGCGGCGATGGACAGCAGCAACGGCTGTTGCGCCTGCGCAAGATCGGCCAGCTGCGCGCATACCGCCGGCAGCACCTGCGGCTTGACCGCCAGCACCCAGACGGCTGCGCCGTCCACCGCGCTGCGCGCCTGCTCCACGGCATGCACGCCGAAATCGCGCGCCAGCGCATCGCGCAGTTCGGCCACCGGCTCGGCGACGCGGATGCTGGCAGCGGGGACGCCTTGCCGGATCAGCCCGGCAATCAGGCTGCGCGCCATGTTGCCGCCACCGACGAACGCGGTGAGCGCAGCGGCAGTAGGCGAGGGCGCGGGGGCGGAGGGCAGAGTCATTGCGACACCTTAAATAAGAGGAAGCAGGATAAGAGGGCGCAGCGACGCTGCGCGCGGCTGACCGGAAAGCATGCTCAGGACGCTGCGGCAGCCGATGCCGCGCGTTCGCCGAACAAGGCAGTCCCCACCCGTACCATGGTCGCGCCAGCTGCGATCGCTTCGGCAAAATCCGAACTCATGCCCATCGACAAGGTATCCACCTGCGGATACCGGCGCTTGAGGTCTTCGAACAGGTTCTGCATGCGGGTAAACGCCGCCATGCGGCGCGCCTGCTCGGGAAACGGCGCGGGGATCGCCATCAGGCCGCGCAATTGCAGCTGCGGTTGCAGCGCGATGGCTGCGGCCAGGCCGTCGACGGCCTCCGGCGCGCAGCCGTGCTTGCTGTCCTCGTCGTCGATATTGACCTGGATCAGCACATTCAACGGGGCGCGATCGGCCGGCCGGTGCCTGGCCAGCGGTGCGATCAGCTTGGCGCGGTCCACGGTCTGCACCCAGTCGAACCACTGGCTGGCCAGTTCGGCCTTGTTGGATTGCAGGTGGCCGATCAGGTGCCACTCCAGGCCCAGCGCCTGCAGCCGGGCAATCTTGGTTTGCGCTTCCTGCACGTAGTTTTCGCCGAACGCCCGCTGGCCCTGCGCCGCCAGCGCGGCAACCGCATCCGCCGGCCGGGTCTTGGACACTGCCAGCAGGCGCACATCGGCGCGCGCGTGCCGAGCCGCGGCGGCGTGGATGGCATCGAGAATCTGCTGCAGCGACGAAGCCGGCACGTGGCAATCCAGGCGAGAAAGGAACGCTATAGTGCCGCCCCCGGCAGCGTCCTTCCAGCGGGGTTGCCGAATCGGGCCGGCCAAGGACGCTGCACCGGCGCGCGGCGGTGCCGGGACCGGCCGCAGGCGTGGCGAGCCGGCAGTCGATGTCCGAGCCGGACCAGGCAAGGAGCGTGCCCGTACCGCAGCCCCAAACCAACGCCTTCAGGCCCGCCCGATGGTGCCGGCCTGAACCGGCCGCGCGCCGCTTCCCGCCGGCAGCCAGAACGCTATACTGCCGCTTGGGGAGTAACTTCCAATCGCAGCCTAGGGGAAAAGCAGCGCATGGATATCGCTGAACTATTGGCGTTTTCTGTCAAGAACAAGGCATCGGACCTGCATCTGTCGGCTGGCTTGCCGCCGATGATCCGTGTCGATGGCGATGTCCGTCGCATCAATATTCCGGCCCTGGACCACAAGCAGGTACATGCGCTGGTCTACGACATCATGTCGGACAAGCAGCGTCGCGATTACGAGGAATTTCTTGAGGTCGACTTCTCGTTCGAGATCACGTCGCTGGCGCGCTTCCGCGTCAATGCGTTCAACCAGAACCGCGGCGCCGGTGCGGTGTTCCGTACCATTCCGTCCGAAGTGCTGACGCTGGAGGACCTGGGCTGCCCGCCGATCTTCCGCCAGCTGATCGACCAGCCGCAGGGCCTGATCCTGGTCACCGGCCCGACCGGTTCGGGCAAGTCGACCACGCTCGCCGGCATGATCGACTACATCAACAAGAACGAATACGGCCACATCCTCACCGTCGAGGATCCGATCGAATTCGTGCATACCTCGCAGAAGTGCCTGATCAACCAGCGCGAAGTGCACCGCGACACGCACGGCTTCAACGAGGCGCTGCGCTCGGCGCTGCGCGAAGACCCGGACATCATCCTGGTCGGCGAATTGCGCGACCTGGAAACCATCCGCCTGGCGTTGACCGCCGCCGAAACCGGCCACCTGGTGTTCGGCACCCTGCACACCAGCTCGGCGGCCAAGACCATCGACCGCATCATCGACGTGTTCCCGGCCGGCGAAAAGCCGATGGTGCGCTCGATGCTGTCCGAATCGCTGCGTGCGGTGATTTCGCAGGCGTTGCTCAAGAAAGTGGGCGGCGGGCGTACCGCTGCCTGGGAAATCATGGTCGGCACCCCGGCCATCCGTAACCTGATCCGCGAGGACAAGGTGGCGCAGATGTATTCCTCGATCCAGACCGGCCAGCAATACGGCATGCAGACGCTGGACCAGCATCTGCAGGACCTGGTCAAGCGCAGCCTGATCACTCGCAACCAGGCACGCGAATACGCCAAGGACAAGCGGATCTTCGAGTGATTCGGGAATAGGGAGTCGGGAATGGGGAATCGCAACAGCAGGTTTCCTGACCGGTCCCGGCTCCCGGTTGCTGGCTTTCCCGATTCCCGATTCTCGATTTCCCATTCCCGGCTCCGAAGGAGCACGCCATGAGCACCATCGACTTCACCTCCTTCCTCAAGCTGATGGCGCACCAGAAGGCGTCGGATCTGTTCATCACCTCGGGGATGCCGCCGGCGATCAAGGTGCACGGCAAGATCAGTCCGATCACCCAGACGCCGCTGACCGCGCAACAGAGTCGCGACCTGGTGCTGAACGTGATGACGCCGTCGCAGCGCGAAGAATTCGAAAAGACCCACGAGTGCAATTTCGCCATCGGCGTGTCCGGGGTCGGGCGCTTTCGCGTGAGCTGCTTCTACCAGCGCAACCAGGTCGGCATGGTGCTGCGCCGGATCGAAACGCGCATCCCCACGGTGGAGGAGTTGAGCCTGCCGCCGGTGATCAAGACGCTGGCGATGACCAAGCGCGGGATCATCATCTTCGTCGGCGCCACCGGTACCGGCAAGTCGACCTCGCTGGCGGCGATGATCGGTTACCGCAACCAGAATTCCACCGGGCACATCATCACCATCGAAGACCCGATCGAATTCGTGCACAAGCACGAGGGCTGCATCATCACCCAGCGCGAAGTCGGCATCGATACCGACAGCTGGGAGAACGCGCTGAAAAACACCCTGCGCCAGGCGCCGGACGTGATCATGATCGGCGAGGTGCGCACCCGCGAGGGCATGGATCACGCCGTGGCCTTTGCCGAAACCGGCCACCTGGTGCTGTGCACCCTGCATGCCAACAACGCCAACCAGGCGATGGACCGCATCATCAACTTCTTCCCGGAAGACCGGCGCAACCAGCTGCTGATGGATCTGTCTCTCAATCTCAAGGGCGTGGTCGCGCAGCAGCTGATTCCGACCCCGGATGGTCGCGGCCGGCGTGTGGCGATGGAGATCATGCTGGGCACGCCGCTGGTGCAGGACTACATCCGCGACGGCGAGATCCACAAGCTCAAGGAGATCATGAAGGAGTCCACCAACCTGGGCATGCGCACCTTCGATCAGAGCCTGTTCGAGCTGTACCAGGCCGGCGAAATCAGCTACGAAGACGCGCTGCGCTACGCCGACTCGCAGAACGAGGTGCGCCTGCGCATCAAGCTCTCGCAGGGCGGCGACGCCAAGACCCTTGCCCAGGGCCTGGATGGCGTGGAGATCGCCGAGGTTCGTTGAGCGATTGCAGGTGTGCTGCCGTGGCCGATGGCCGGGGCATGCGCTGAAGCAGGATGGCCTGCGCCGGGCGCGGCGTGTTGCTGACTGCAGCTGTCCGGTGCGCGATGCCAGCGGCGGATGGCGCCGCAGCGACACGGGCGCAGCGGACGGCGCGGACGGTGTGATGTTTCAGATGTAACCAGGTGCGCCGATAGTGTCTAATATCCGCACCCCACCGCAGTGCCCAGCCCGTGAGCCTTCCCGATTCCGATCTCCGTCCGGAGCAAGAGCCGTTGCCCGACGACGGTGCCGTGTTCACCTCCGGCCCGCTGACGCCGCCGCCGGATTCGGCCGGTACCAGCGCCGATGACCACGCGTATCACCACTCGGTGGCCGAGGATGCGCAAGGCATGGTGCTGGCGACGTTGGTGGCATCGCTGGGGCTGGCGATCTTCGCCAAGGGCGGCCTGATGATCGGTGGCATGGCCGGGGTGGCTTTCCTGCTGCACTACGCGTTGCACTGGAATTTCGGCCTGGTGTTCGTGCTGGTCAACCTGCCGTTCTATTGGTTGAGCGTGCGCCGCATGGGCTGGGAATTCACCTTGAAGACCTTCGCTGCGGTGGGCGCCTGCGGGGCCTTGACCGACCTGCTGCCTCGTTGGGCCGACTATGCGCACATGAGCACATTGTTTGCCGCAGTGGTGGGCGGTGCGTTGGCCGGGCTGGGCATCCTGTTCTTCATCCGCCACCGCGGCAGCCTGGGCGGCATCGGCATCCTGGCGGTGTATCTGCAGCGCGAGCGCGGCTGGAGTGCGGGCAAGGTGCAGATGAGTTTCGATGCGATACTCATGCTAGTCGCGTTCTTCGTGCTGACGCCGGACAAGGTACTGTATTCGGCCATTGGCGCGCTGATGCTGAGCCTGGTGCTGATGTTCAACCACCGGCCGCACCGCTACATGGGCGTGTGAGCGCGCAGCGGAATTACACGACCTCCTCGCGCGCCGGGCAGTCTGTGGGCAGGTCCAGTCGCTGCATCAGGCCGCGCGCATCGAACGGTGCGTGCACCTTCATGTCGTTGTCGAAATAGCAGTACACGTCGCGCCGCGCGCGCTTGCTGGCACGCGGCCCGACACGCTGCGCATCGGAGGGCTCACCGCCTGCGGCCCAGGCCGCGATCCGCTCGCGCCAGCGGTCCAGAGCGTGGTCGCTGTAGCCGCTGGCATACAGCTGCGCGTCGCCATGCAGCCGCAGGTAGACAAAGTCGGCAGTGACATCCTCCAGGTACGGAAACTTGCCTGCAGTGTCGGCCATCACCACGCCCACCTTGTGCTTGCGCAGCAGCTTCATGCAGGACGGGTCGCAGAAGCTGGAATGGCGCATTTCCAGCGCATGCCGTAGCGGGCGCTTGCGATCGACGCTCAAGGCCGTGCGCCCATGCATCAAGGTGGTGTCGCGTTTGCGCGCCAGGGTGAGTGCCGCCTCGGTGTCGTGCGGCAGGTTGGAGAGAAATGCATCCAGCACCGCTGCGTCAAAGCGCAGGCTTGGCGGCAATTGCCACAGGATCGGCCCTAGCTTTGGCCCCAGCCGCAGTACGCCGGATGCAAAGAAGTTGGCCAGCGCCTGTTCGCAATCGCGCAGCCGCTTCATATGCGTGACAAACCGCGGTCCTTTGACCGCGAAGACGAAGTCGTCCGGCGTCTCGTCATGCCAGCTCTGGTAGCTCTCCGGCCGCTGCAGCGAATAGAACGAGCCATTGATTTCCACGCTGGGAAAACAGCGCCCGGCGTAGGCCAACTCGCGCCGCTGGGCCAGGCCAGTCGGGTAGAACGTGCCGCGCCAGCGTGCATAACGCCAGCCTGAAATGCCGATGCGGATGCTCATGTGCCGACCATGCCGCGACGGGTGTGCAGTGATCGTGGATGCTGCGGCAAGGCCGCGTCATCTAGTGCGCCGCGTGCGTGCGAGTGGATAAGCGGGACGGCATCGTCGAAACGATCGCGCCGCTGCAAGGCGGGCGCGGCCGGTGCGCGGAGTAGGCATGGAGCGCGCGCCGGTACCCGCCTGGTGCGCAATCACTGTCTGGCTGTACCTGTGGGCGTGGGGGCGGCTGCGCGGAAGCCATCGTTATGACCCGCAGCACTGTGATTTGGGTAAATAGACCGGTGCCGCCCACATAGGCGTCATCCAGCAGATCGCGTTGGCCGTCCTCGTCCAGGTCGATCAGGGTGTAGTGGTGGCTGCGGTTCTCGGAGAGATCGTCTGCTTCGCTGGTGGTGCGCGTGCGTTAGGCTTGCAGCGCGTGCCACTCGGCATCGGTGACGCCGGCCGGCTGCGTGGGTGACACTGCCTAGGAGTCTTCCGCCGGATCCGGGCTCGCAATGTCGAAGCTTTGCCCGCTGGTAGCGGCGTAGCGTTTCATCACGGTGTCGATGGGCGTGGGGTCGCTGGCCGGCACGGCGGCAATGTCACGGCGCAACTGGTCCAGCACCTGTGTCAGCGAAAGCCCAGGCACCTTGTGCGCGTCTGCCTGCGGCACTGCCGCGGCGAAGGCAATCAGCAACGCTCAGCGAGCAGCGCAGGCGAGAGGTGTGATGCGGTGTGGCCGCGGCACGGAGTGCTGGCGCCCCGCACGCGGCACGCAGGGTGTCGCTCACGCGCTGCGCATCCAGGGCGGCGACAGTGCCTGAATGTCCGCAAATACCGGGCACTCGGGATGGTGCGCGCCGGGCAGGTAGCCCAGGCTCATCAGGAATTCGCCAGTGATCTCGCCGCCGGTGAAGCGGAAGGTCTTCTTGAACAGCTTGACCCAGGCGGCTTTGTCGAGCGGGTGCTGCGCGTCCAGCCATTGCGCGAAGCTGCCGTGCGTGGTGCGCAGCTGCTGGATGATCTGCGCGTTGTGGATGGCTGCCAGCACCTTCAAGCGGTTGCGGATGATGCCGGCATCGCCGAGCAGCCGTGCGATGTCGCTCTCGCCATAGGCCGCCACCGTGTCCACGTCGAAGCCGCCGTAGGCGCGCTGGAAGTTGCCGCGCTTGCGCAGGATGGTTTCCCAGCTCAGCCCGGCCTGATTGATCTCCAGCACCAGGCGCTCGAACAGCTCGGACTCCTCGCGTTGCGGAAAGCCGTATTCGTGATCGTGGTAATGGCCATGGACCGGATGGCCTGGGGCGATGCTGCAATAACCGCTCATGAGATGCCTGTTGTTGATGGACCGGTTGTAGGTGGACCGGCTGTGAGTGGACCAAGGGCCGGCGCTGTGGCCGGGAATCCGATGCACGGCCACAGCGACCGAACAGCGACGCGTGGGTGGATAGATCGACTGCCGTACCGGAGCAGATCGATCGCGGTAAGGCACAGCCTGTAGGGCCGCTGCGCAGCCGCCAGCAATCTGAATGGGCCGGTCTTGCCTGACGGACCATCGGTGGCGTCTGCAAGGTCCAAGTCCATCGGCCACATCGGCAGTCCAATGACGCCTGGGTGCAGCAAGTATGGCAGCGGCTCTGCGCGCGGCGAAGCGAACGGCTAGAATGCGGCCATGTCCGTTTTGCCCACGCCTCTGGCCAACCAACTGCTGATCGCGCTTCCGGCGCTGTCCGATCCCACCTTTTCGCGTAGCGTCGCGCTGATCTGCCAGCACGACGAGAACGGCGCCATGGGCGTACTGGTCAACCGGCCCTCCGAGTACACCCTGGGCGAGGTCCTGTCGCAGATGGGCATCGACACCGTCGACGACCACCTGCGTGAGCAGGTCGTGCTCAGCGGCGGGCCGGTGCACCCGGAGCGCGGCTTCGTCATTCACGACGATGCGCGCGACTGGGATTCCAGCCTGGAAGTGGGGCAGGGCGTGTACCTGACCACCTCGCGCGACATTCTCGAAGCCATGGCGGCCGGCGAAGGCCCGCGCAATGCGCTGGTGGCGCTGGGCTGTGCCGGCTGGGGCGCGGGGCAACTGGAATTCGAACTGGGCGAGAACAGCTGGCTGACCGCGCCGTCGGACGCCAACGTGCTGTTCGCCACCGCGCTGGAAGATCGCTGGCAGACCGCTGCCGGGCGCATCGGCGTGGATCTGTTCCGGCTGACGGATTATTCCGGGCATGCCTGAGGCGGGCGCGATCCGCCCCGATGGCACGGTGCTGGGCTTCGACGTGGGGTCGCGCCGGATCGGCGTGGCGGTCGGTACCGCATTGGGTGCCGGTGCGCGTGCAGTGGCGGTCATCCCTGTGCATGCGAATGGCCCGGACTGGGTCGCGCTGGACCGCGTGCACAAGGAATGGCGCCCCGACGGCCTGGTGGTCGGCGACCCGCTCACTCTGGACGACAAGGATCAACCGGCACGCAAGCGCGCACATGCCTTTGCCCGCCAACTGCGCGAGCGCTATGCGCTGCCGGTGGTACTGATCGACGAGCGCTCCAGTTCGGTCGAAGCTGCGCAGCGCTTCGCGCGCGAGCGCGCCGACGGGCGCAAGCGCCGCCGCGATGCCGAGGCGCTGGACGCGATGGCGGCCGCGGTGATCGTCGAACGCTGGTTGGCCGCGCCCGACCAAGCCACCCTTCTTCCCTGACACTCCCGACCTGCGATGACCACCATGCAACTCGATTCGGACGGACGCCTGCGCCACCTGCTCACCCTGGAAGGACTGCCGCGCACCACGCTGCTGCAACTGCTCGATCGTGCCGGCCAGATCCGCGACGCGGCGGTGGGGCGCGTAGGCAAGCGCAGCGTGCTCGCCGGCACCGCGGTGTGCACGCTGTTCTTTGAACCGTCCACGCGCACGCGCAGCTCGTTCCACCTGGCTGCGCAGCGGCTGGGCGCGGACGTGCTCAATTTCGATGCCTCGACCTCCTCGACCCGCAAGGGCGAGACCGCACGCGACACCTTGAAGAACCTCGAGGCGATGGGCGTGCGCGGCTTTGTGGTGCGCCATCCCGACGACGGTGCGGTGGAAGCGCTGGCCGCGGCCGCAGGCGAGGGCACCGCGCTGATCAATGCCGGTGACGGCCGCAGTGCGCATCCCACCCAGGGCCTGCTGGACATGCTCACCCTGCGCCAGGCCAAGGGCACCGATTTTTCCAAGCTCAAGGTGGTGATTGTCGGCGACGTGAAGCACTCACGCGTGGCGCGCTCGGACCTGCATGCACTGCGCACGCTGGGTGCCGGCGAGATCCGCGTCTGCGGTCCGGCCAGCCTGCTGCCAGACGACGACATGCTGGACGGTTGCGTGGTCGGCCAGGACTTCGATGCCATGCTGGACGGTGCCGACGCCTTGATGATGCTGCGCCTGCAGCGCGAGCGCATGGAAGAAGGGCTGGTGCCGTCGCTGGAGCAGTATCACGCCGACTACGGACTCACCCGCGAGCGCCTGGCACGCGCCGGCCGTGATGCCGCCGTGCTGCATCCGGGCCCGATCAACCGCGGTGTGGAAATCACCGACGAAGTCGCCGACGGCGCGCAATCGTGCGTGCTGCGCCAGGTCGCCAACGGCGTGGCGGTACGCATGGCCGTACTGGAAACCCTGCTAGGTTGAACCAGCCCGGCGACGCGACCGCGCATCCACAATGCGGTCGCGGTCGCCGCCGGCCGAGCGTCTTCGCGCAGACGCTCGCAAAGCCCTTGCGATCAGAGCGCACGCAGCCTGCTCTTACCATTCCCATTCCCATTCCCGATTCCCGATTCCCGACTCCCGACTCCCGACTCCCGACTCCCGAATCCCGAATCCCGAATCCAGGCACCACGCCATAACATCCACTCGCCTATCGTGACCGCTCCTTTCATCGCAGGAGATCGCAATGGGTATTTCACGTCACGCCACCGCTCACTGGGAAGGCGACCTCAAGACCGGCAAGGGCCAGCTCAGCACACCGCAGAGCGGGCTGATGGACAAGACCCGCTACGCCTTCAGCAGCCGCTTCGGTGACGAGAAGGGCACCAACCCGGAAGAACTGATCGCCGCCGCGCATGCCGGCTGCTTCACCATGGCGCTGTCCGCACAGCTGAGCGAAGCAGGCTTTCCGCCCACCTCGCTGGACACGCGTGCAGACGTGGACCTGTCGATGGAAGGCGGCCCGCAGCTGTCGCAGATCCGCCTCAAGCTCACCGCCGTGGTGCCGGGGATCGACGAAGCCAAGTTCCGCGAGCTGGCCGATGCCGCCAAGAAGAACTGCCCGGTGTCCAAGGCGCTGAGCGCGGTGCCGATCAGCCTGGAAAGCGAGTTTTCCAACCAGGCGTGATCCCTGTGCGTGCGCCGGCGATGGTGGCCGGCGTACGCAGCTGGCGGCGACCTGAATAGGGCTTTGCAGGGGGCGGTTCGGTTCAGGGCGGTTTCACTGGCGCAGGCCGAGCATCGGCTGCGTGTCCTCCCTGTGAAGCTGCTGCAATGAAAACTCTCGTGCTTGGTGCTCTGGTGGTGGGTCTGGCCGTTGCAGGCAATGCAACCGCGCAGCGCTATGACGGCGGCTACAACGGACGTGGCAACTACGAGGATGGTCGCTACGAATACGCGCGAGTGGTACGCGTGGACCCGATCATCGTCACCGATACGTACAACGAGCGCAGCAGCGAACGCTGCTACAACCGCCCGGCCGACGGCTACTACACCAGCAACGATGGTTACTACCGCGATGGTGGCAGCTACGGCCAGGCCGGCGTGTCCAATCGCGGGGTGGCCAGCGTGATTGGCGGAATCGCCGGTGCGGTGCTCGGCAGCCAGGTCGGCGGCGGCAATGGCCGCCTGGTTGGTACCGCCGTCGGCACCATGGCCGGGGTCGCGGCAGGCCGCTCGATCTACGAAGCCAATAATCGTAACTACCAGGGCAATGTCAGCGTCTGCGAGCCGGTGTCCTACCGCCGCGAACGCGATCGTGTCGATGGCTACGACGTGACGTACGAATACGCGGGCCGCACCTATCACACGCGTAGCGATTACAACCCGGGCGATCGCATCCGCGTGCGCGTGGACGTGCGTCCCGACTGACCGGTGTGGTGTCGCGCGCTGCGGTCAGGTAATCGACATCAGCCTCTTGAATGACGAAAACGCTGTGGGAGGCCACAGCGTTTTTCGTTTCGACCCAGGCGCGCGTCAGCCGCAGGATCAGGCGGCGATCACGCCCAATCCAGCGTGCCGCGAATCACCGTCTGCACCTGGCCGCCCGACCACACGTCGCCATTGGCATCGATGCGCAATTCCAGCAGGGCGTCGAAGCCGATCTCGCGGCCCTGGCTGACCACATAACGGCGTTCCTTGCCGGGCAATGCGTTGCGACTGTCCAGCCAGGCGGCAAGCACCGCATTGGCCGCGCCGGAGGCGGCATCTTCGAAGCGCCGGCCATTGCCGACGAAGGCGCGCACCGCCAGATCGTAGGCGCCGGGCGCTGCGGCGCCGGCATAGGCGAACACGCCCATGCTGCCGGTGGATTCGGCCAGCGCGGCGATCGCCTCCCAATCAGGCTGCAGGCCGCGCAGTGCCGCCTCGCTGGCCAGTTCCACCACCCACCAGGTGCGGCCGCCGTCCATCAGCGCGGGCGGCAGCCCGCCGAGGGGCCAGCCGCGCAATGCATCGCGCAGGCGCGGGTCGTCGGCCTGCACTTGCTCGGCCACGCGCGCGCGCGGGGTGCGGATGGCGATGCTGCGGTGACCTGCGATCTGCTCCACGCGCAGCGGCAACTGGCCGGCGATGCCGTCCTGGATCAGCACACCGTCGTCGGGCGCGGCCAGGCCGGCCTCCAGCACCGCATGTGCGGTGCCCACGCTGGGGTGGCCGGCAAACGGCACTTCCTTTTGTGGCGAAAACATCCGCAGCCGATAACTGCTGTGCGCGTCCGGCGCCGCAAACACGAAGGTGGTTTCCGGCAGCCTGGTCCAGCGTGCGATGGCCTGCATCGCGGCATCGTCCAGGCCTTCGGCGTCCAGCACCACTGCCAGCGGGTTGCCGCTGCCGGGGCGGGCGGAGAACACATCCAGTTGCAGGAAGCGGCGGGTGGTCATCGTGGCGGATCCGCGAACAGGGCGCGGCAGCTTACCAATCGATGCGGCCTTCGATCACTTGCCTGGTCGTTCCGCCGATCCAGACCTCGCCTTGGTGATCCACCTCCACGTGGACGCGGCCGTCGCGGCCGACCTCGCGGCCCTGGCTGGCGACATAGCGCGACGCCTCGCCCGGTACGCGTCCCTGGCCGTGCAGGCACGCAGCAATGCAGGCGTTGGCGCTGCCGGTGACCGGATCTTCCGCAATGCCGTCGCCGGGGCAGAAGGCGCGTACCACCAGGTCTGCGTCGCCATTGGCCTGCGGCGCGTAGATGGCCAGGCCGGTGGCCGCGCTGGCCTGGGTCAGGCGGGTGATCGCAGACAAATCGGGCGTCGCCTGGCGTACCGCCTGCGCGTCGGCCAGTTCCAGCAGCCACCAGCCGGGGCCGTTGTTCCAGAGGGCGGCCGGGTGGTCGGCCACGCGCAGACCCGCGCAGGCATCGTGCAACGCCGCGGCATGGATCGCGCCGGTCTCGATCGCTTGCGCACGCGGTGCCTGCAGCCGCACCAGCAGGGCGCCATGCCGGTCGATCACCTGCACCGGCTGCACGCCCGCCGCACATTGCTGGCGCATCCGGCCGTCCGGCTTGAACGCCACCAGCCCGTGGGTTGCCGCCGCCCATGCGGCGCCGACGCTGGGGTGGCCGGCAAACGGCAACTCGGCGCGCGGGGTGAAGATGCGGATGTGGTAATCCGCATCGGGCGCGCTGACCGGCAGGAAAAAAATCGTCTCCGACAGGTTCAGCCACGCGGCGATCTGCTGCATCTGCGCGGACGACAACGCCTGCGCGTTGAGGACCACGCCCAACGGATTGCCGTTGCCGTGCTGGCCGCCGAAGACATCCAGTTGCAGGTAGCGATGCTTGCTCATGGGGCATGGATCTCGATCGATGGAATGCGCGCGATGGTTGCAGCGCAAACCGTTGCAGTAGTGAAAGCGGCGCTCGGCATGCTGTGACCGCACGCGGGGTCATGCGGGCGACATTGGCAGTAGAATCGGAGGTTCCGCCCGGCGTACCGGGCGTTTTCCCCTCATCCTAAACGCCTATCTCCATGTCAGCTCCCCACTCTACCGATCGTTGGATCGTCCTCAAGTTCGGCGGCACCTCGGTGTCGCGTCGTCATCGCTGGGACACGATTGGAAAACTGGCGGGCAAACGGGCCGAGGAAACCGGTGGCCGTGTGCTGGTGGTGGTGTCTGCATTGTCGGGCGTGACCAACGAACTCACCGCGATCGCCGATGGCGCCGCCGACAGCGCCCAGCGCGTGGCCGCGCTGGAGCAGCGTCACCGCCAGTTCCTGGCCGAGCTGGAGCTGGATGCAGATGCGGTGCTGGGCGAGCGCCTGGCCGCCTTGCATGCCTTGGTCGGCGACGCGCGCGCGGCCGCGCGCGCGCTGGACTGGCAGGCCGAGGTGCTGGGGCAGGGCGAGTTGCTGTCTTCCACCATCGGTGCGGCGTACCTGCATGCCAGTGGCCTGGACATGGGCTGGCTGGATGCGCGCCAGTGGCTGTCGGCGCTGCCGCCGCAGCCCAATCAGAGCGAATGGTCCAAGCGCCTGTCGGTGTCCTGCCAATGGCAGTCCGACGCCGACTGGCGCGCGCGTTTCGATGCGCAGCCCACCCGCCTGTTGATCACCCAGGGCTTCATTTCGCGGCACGCCGATGGCGGCACCGCGATCCTGGGGCGTGGCGGTTCGGATACCTCGGCGGCGTATTTCGGTGCGCTGCTCGGCGCCAGCCGCGTGGAAATCTGGACCGACGTGCCCGGCATGTTCAGCGCCAATCCCAAGGAAGTGCCGGACGCGCGGCTGCTGACCCGCCTGGACTATTACGAAGCGCAGGAAATCGCCACCACCGGCGCCAAGGTGCTGCACCCGCGCTCGATCAAGCCATGCCGCGATTCCGGCGTGCCGATGGCGATCCTGGATACCGAACGGCCCGATCTGCCCGGCACCAGCATCGACGGCAATGCCGAGCCGGTGCCGGGCGTCAAGGCGATCAGCCGGCGCAACGGCATCGTGCTGGTGTCGATGGAAGGCATCGGCATGTGGCAGCAGGTCGGCTTCCTGGCCGATGTGTTTACGCTGTTCAAGAAGCACGGCCTGTCGGTGGACCTGATCGGGTCGGCCGAAACCAACGTCACCGTGTCGCTGGACCCGAGCGAGAACCTGGTCAACACCGACGTGCTGGCCGCGCTGTCGGCTGATCTGTCGCAGATCTGCAAGGTCAAGATCATTGTTCCCTGCGCGGCCATCACCCTGGTCGGGCGTGGCATGCGCTCGCTGCTGCACAAGCTCTCCGATGTGTGGGCCACGTTCGGGCAGGAACGCGTGCACATGATTTCGCAGTCGTCCAACGACCTGAATCTGACCTTCGTCATCGACGAAGCCGATGCCGATGGCCTGCTGCCGATCCTGCATGCGGAATTGATCGACAGCGGCGCGATGCCGGTGAGCGAAGGCGAGGTGTTCGGTCCGCGCTGGCGGCAGATCATCGGTTCGGTGCGCCCGCGGCCCACGCCGTGGTGGCATGCCGAGCGCGCGCATCTGCTGACGCTGTCCAGGGCCGGCACGCCGCGTTACGTCTATCACCTGCCCACCGTGCGCGCGCGCGCGCAGGCGCTGGCGCAGATCGCGGCGGTGGATCAGCGTTATTACGCAATCAAGGCCAATGCGCATCCGGCGATCCTGATGGCGCTGGAACAGGCCGGGTTCGGCCTGGAATGCGTCTCGCACGGCGAGCTGCGCCGCGTGTTCGACACCTTGCCCGAGCTGTCGCCGCGGCGCGTGCTGTTCACGCCGAGCTTCGCGCCCAAGGCCGAATACGAAGCGGGATTCGCGCTGGGCGTGACCGTCACCGTGGACAACGTCGAAGCATTGCGGCGCTGGCCGGAGGTGTTCCGTGGCCGCAACGTGTGGCTGCGCATCGACCTGGGGCATGGCGACGGGCATCACGAGAAGGTCAACACCGGCGGCAAGGCGTCCAAGTTCGGCTTGTCGTCCACGCGCGTGGATGAGTTCGTGGAAGTGGCGCGCACGCTCGAGGTCACCATCACCGGCGTGCATGCACACCTGGGCAGTGGCGTGGAGACCGGCGAACACTGGCGGATGATGTACGACGAACTGGCCGGCTTTGCGCGCCGCATCGGCACGGTGGAGACCATCGACATCGGTGGCGGCCTGCCGATTCCCTACAGCGCCGAGGACGAGCCGTTCGACCTGGAGGTGTGGGCCAAGGGCCTGGCCGAGGTCAAGGCGGTGCATCCGGGCTATCGCCTGGCGATCGAGCCGGGCCGCTACCTGGTGGCCGAAGCCGGCGTGCTGCTGGCGCAGGTAACCCAGGTGATCGAAAAGGATGGCGTGCAGCGCGTGGGCCTGGATGCGGGCATGAACACACTGATCCGCCCCGCCTTGTACGACGCCTGGCACGACATCGAGAACCTCAGCCAGCTCGATGCGCCGGCCGATGGCAGCTTCGATATCGTCGGGCCGATCTGCGAATCCTCCGACGTGTTCGGCAAGCGCCGTCGTCTGCCTGCCGCCACCGCACCGGGCGATGTGATGCTGGTGGCTGATGTCGGTGCCTACGGCTACTCGATGGCCAGCACTTACAACCAGCGCGAATTGCCGCGCGAAGAGGTGATCGATGCGCCCGCAGGCTGAATTCGTTGCGCTCAGTACGCTGGCCGGTGGCGGAGCGATCGTGTTCGCCACCGCGCTCCAGCAACTGAGCCTGGGCATGCCGTGGAGCGACATCTTCAAATGGGCGCTGCCCGCGTTGGTCGCCGCCGGTATCGGCGCATGGCTGGCCGGGCGTTGGCAACGTCGACGCGATGCGCGGGCTCCGGCACGCCGCAGTGGCGGGATGGCGGTGCGCACGGTGTTGTTGAGCGCGCTGAGTTATGTACCTGTGGTGGCGCTGTATCTCGCCATCGCCTTCGCGGTGTCCGGCGATGCGACGGCCGCACGCCCGGATGTGCTGGTGCTGGCGGTGCTGTTCGGTTGCCTGCCGTTGCTGTGGGCCGTGGTGCCGTTTTCCATGATTGAATATGTCCTGTGCCGACGTTATCTGCGTCGCGTACGTGTTCCTGCAGGTAGTCCATGAGCGCTTTCGACAAACACCAGATCTCCACCTTTCGTTTCGTGCGTTGCGCACTCGACGCACAGACCGGCGTGGCGACGCTGGTGTATGCCTTCGACCAAGGGCCGGAACTGGTCGAGACTGTCGCGGTGCCGGGTGCACCCTTTGCGCTGGACGGCGCGCATGCCGCTGCGGTGCAACAGGCGCTGCGCCTGCTGCACCTCATCGCCGGCGTCAGCTATTTCAAGGCGGCGGTGCCGCCGACCATCCAGATCGACGATTACGCCATCGACGCTGACACCGCCGCGCTGGTGGAAAGTGTCTACCTGCACGGCCTGGGCGAGTTCGCCTACCGCAATGGCTTGAACCTGCACGGCAGGATCCGCTTCCCGGTGGCCGCACCGGCAACTGCCGATGCGCCGGCGCTGGGCCTGCGCGAGCATGCCCTGGTCGCGATCGGCGGCGGCAAGGATTCGCTGGTCAGCATCGAAGCCCTGCGGCACGCCGGCATCGACCAGACGGTGAGCTGGATCGGCGGCTCGCAGCTGATCCGGGCCTGCGCAGAGCGCACCGGTCTGCCGGTGCTCAATATCGGCCGCGTGCTGGCGCCGGAATTGTTCGAGCTCAATCGCCAGGGCGCCTGGAACGGGCATATCCCGGTCACTGCGGTGAACTCGGCCATCCTGGTGTTGTCGGCCTTGCTCAATGGCGTGGACCAGGTGGTGTTTTCCAACGAGCGTTCGGCCAGTTACGGCAGCCAGATTCCCGGCACCGGCGAGGTCAACCACCAATGGTCCAAGGGCTGGGCGTTCGAGCAGGCGTTCGGCGATTACGTGCAGCGGCACGTGGCGGCCGACCTGCGCTACTACTCGCTGCTGCGGCCGTTGTCGGAGCTGGCGGTGGCGCGCCAGTTCGCCAAGACCGATCACTACGACGCGCATTTTTCCAGCTGCAACCGCAACTTCCACATCATGGGCGAGCGCCCGGTGCATCGCTGGTGCGGGGTCTGCCCGAAGTGCCATTTCGTGTTCCTGGCATTGGCACCGTTCATGCCCAAGACGCGGCTGGTCAAGATCTTCGGACGCAATCTGCTCGACGATGCAACCCAGGCCGGCGGCTACGATGCGCTGCTGGAATTCCAGGACCACAAGCCGTTCGAATGCGTCGGCGAAGGGCGCGAATCGCGCGCGGCGATGGCGGTGCTGGCCAGCCGTGCCGAATGGAAGGAAGACGCGCTGGTGCTGCGTTTCATCCGCGAGATCCAGCCGCAGCTGGACCAGCAGGCGCTGCAGCTGGAGCCGTTGCTGGCGATCGACGGCGAACACCGGATTCCGTCGGCGCTGTGGGAGCGCGTGCGTGCGAATTTCGCAGCTTGAGGGCAAGGCGGTTGCGTTATGGGGCTGGGGGCGCGAAGGGCGCGCCGCGTATCGCGCACTGCGCGCCGCGTTGCCCACGCAAACGCTGACGGTGTTCTGCAACGCCGACGAAGCGCGCGAGCTCGAGACGCTGGCCGATGCTGCGTTGCATGTGGAAACCGACGCCAGCGCGCAGGCGCTGGGCCGGTTCGATGTGGTGGTGAAATCGCCCGGCATCAGTCCGTATCGCCCCGAGGCGCACACCGCCGCAGCCGAGCACGGCACGCAATTCATCGGCGGCACCGCGTTGTGGTTTGCCGAGCATGCGCAGCCTGACGGCTATGTGCCTGGCGCCATCTGCGTCACCGGCACCAAGGGCAAGAGCACCACCACCGCGCTGCTGGCGCATCTGCTGCGTGCGGCCGGCCATCGCACCGCCCTGGTCGGCAATATCGGCCAACCCTTGCTGGAAGTGCTGGCACCGCAACCGCCGCCGACATATTGGGCGATCGAGTTGTCCAGCTACCAGACCGGCGAGGTGGGGCGCAGCGGCGCGCGTCCGGAATTGGCGCTGGTGCTGAACCTGTTTCCCGAGCATCTGGACTGGCATGGCGACGAGGCGCGCTACGTGCGCGACAAGCTGGCGCTGGTCACCGAAGGCCGCCCGCGCATCGCCTTGCTCAACGCGGCCGACCCGCACCTGACCCAGCTGCAGTTGCCCGACAGCCAGGTGCGCTGGTTCAACCATCCCGATGGCTGGCATCTGCGCGGCGATGTGGTGTATCGCGGCGAGCAGCCGGTGTTCGACACCACCAACGTGTCGCTGCCGGGCGAACACAATCGGCGCAACCTGTGTGCGGTGCTGGCCGCGGTGGAAGCCTTGGGCCTGGACGCTGCGCCACTGGCGCCGGCCGCAGCGAGCTTCCGCCCGTTGCCGAACCGCCTGCAGCTGCTTGGCAGCGTGGACGGCATCAGCTACGTCAACGACTCGATCAGCACCACGCCGCATGCGTCACTCGCGGCGCTAGCCTGCTTTGCGCAGCGTCGTGTGGCCTTGCTGGTGGGTGGGCACGATCGTGGGCTGGACTGGCAGGAGTTTGCCGCGCAGATGGCGCAGAAAGCGCCGCTGGAAATCGTCACCATGGGGGCGAACGGGCCGCGGATCCATGCGTTGCTGGCCCCGCTGGCCGAGAGCGGCCGTTTCGGCCTGCATGCGGCCGCCGACCTGGAACATGCCGTGCGGCTGGCACGCGAGGCCCTCGGCGAGCAGGGCGGTGTGGTGCTGCTGTCGCCGGGGGCGCCCAGCTTCGGCGCGTACAGCGACTACGTCGCGCGCGGCCGCCATTTTGCGCAGTTGACCGGGTTCGACCCGGCGATGATCAGCGCGATTCCGGGCCTGGGCGTGCAGTAGCGCTGCAATGACCGCGCCGGTCGATGGCGGGCATTCGCCTCGAGTTTTCGATCGCGGCTGCAGGCCGCCGACGCAACCGCTCTGCCGTCGCCGGCGATGACCCGGCCTGCACGGCAACAGCGCCTACACTCGCCGGACCTTCCCGGGAGCAGGCACATGCACAAGCAATGGAGATGGCGTGGCGTTGGGGTGTTCGGTGTCCTGGCGTCGCTGGCGTTGCCCGCCGCCGCTGCGATGCAGGCCAAGCCGCTGGAATGGACGATCGGCAAGGACACCTTCAGCGGCGTGCTGGTCTACGACGATGCCGGTGCCGCCAGGCGCCCAGGCCTGGTGATGGTGCCGAACTGGCGCGGGGTCAACGATTCGGCGGTCACCAAGGCCAGGCAACTGGCCGGCGACGACTACGTGGTGCTGGTTGCCGACGTCTACGGCAAGGGCAGGCGTCCGGCCAACGACAGCGAGGCCGGGCAGTTTGCCGGTGCGCTGAAGAAGGACCCGCAGACGCTGCGCGCCCGCGCGCTGAAAGCAGTGGACGTGCTCAAGGCGCAGGCCGGCAAGGCGCCGCTGGATGCATCGCGCATCGGTGCGGTGGGCTTCTGCTTCGGCGGCACCACGGTGCTGGAACTGGTGCGCGCGGGCGCGCAGCTGGCCGGTGTGGTCAGCCTGCACGGCGGTATCGCCACACCCAGCCCGGCGGCCGCCGGTTCGGCCAGGACACCGCTGCTGGTGCTCAACGGCGCCGACGACAAGAGCGTGACCAAGGCGGACATCGCCGCGTTCGAAACCGAGATGACTGCGGCCGGCGCGGACTGGCAGTTCGTCAACTTCAGTGGGGCCGTGCATTGCTTTGCCGAAGCCGATGCCAACAGCCCGCCGGGCTGCCTGTACAACCCGCGTGCGGCGACGCGTGCATACCGCATGCTGGGCGACTTCTTCGATGAGCGGTTTGGTCGATAGCAGGGAGTGGTGATTCGAGATTCGAGATTCGGGATTCGGGATTCGCAACAGCGTGGTCCCGTTCTTCGAATCTTCCTGTGAGCTAGTGCTCTGGGCTTTAGCCGGGAGTGGTGATTCGGGATTCGGGATTCGCAACGGCGTGGTCCCGTTCTTCGAATCTTCCTGTGAGCTAGTGCTCAGGGCTTTGGGCTGAGCGTCGTTGCGCCATCGCATGCCGGGAGTCGTGAAAGCACAAGCAGCCGATTTTGCGAATCCCCAATCCCAAATGCCCACTTCCGTCCGGGGCGTCCAGCCCCGGATCAGTGCGTGCGTTGCACCGCGTAGCGAGCCAGGCCGCGCAATGCGGCGACCGCCGGGCTGGCGGGCAGGGTGTCCAGCGCCTGTTCGGCGGCGGCTGCGTATTCGGCGGCGCGCTGGCGGCTGTAGTCCAGTCCGCCGGTGGCGTGGATGGCGGCCAATACTTCCGGCATCGCGGCTGCATCGCCTTGCTCGACGATCTGGCGCAGCCGCTCCCGTGTGCCCGCATCCGAGTGCGCCATGGCGTGGATCAGCGGCAGGGTCGCCTTGCCTTCGGCCAGGTCGTCGCCCAGGTTCTTGCCCAGGTCGGCTGCGTCGGCAGCGTAGTCGAGTACGTCATCGGCAATCTGGAAGGCAAAGCCCAACTGCATGCCGTAGTCGTACAGGCGCTGCTGCACCTGCGCGTCCGCGCCCGAGGCCAGCGCGCCCAGGCGGGTGCCGGCGGCGAACAGCACCGCAGTCTTGCGCTCGATCACGCGCAGGTAGGCGGCTTCGTCGGTGTCGGGGTTGTGCACGTGCAGCAGCTGCAGCACCTCGCCCTCGGCAATGCGGTTGGTGGTGTCGGCCAGGATCTGCATGACTTCCATGCGATCCAGCTCCACCATCAACTGGAAGCTGCGCGAATACAGGAAGTCGCCGACCAGCACGCTGGGTGCATTGCCCCACAGCGCATTGGCGGTGCTGCGCCCGCGGCGCAGGTCCGACTCGTCCACCACGTCGTCATGCAACAAGGTGGAGGTGTGGATGAACTCGATGATCGCCGCCAGCTGGTGGTGCTCCGGGCCGGAGCCGCCAGCGGCGTGACCGGCCAGCATCACCAGCATCGGACGCAGGCGCTTGCCGCCGGCGGAGATGATGTGATCGGCGATCTGGTTGATCAGCACGACGTCCGAGGCCAGGCGGCGGCGGATCAGCGCGTCGACCGCGGCCATGTCGGGCGCGGCGAGGGACTGGATCTGGGGCAGGCCCAGGACGGTGGGGAGGTCTTCGGCGATGGTCATGCGCAGGCGTTCGTGATGTGCGCCGATTATAGGTGTCTGGGCCAGATCCGTCCCGTCGGCCGTGTCCGGAGGTCCTCACGGCAGCCGCAAACCCTTGCGGCGTCAGCGCCGGGCAGGTTCGGGAGTGCCCGGATTCCGACCTGCCGGCGCGGCATTCCCCGGCCCGGCGCTGCGGGGACCTACAGGCACCGGGGCAGGGCAGGTGCGGTAACATTGGCACCAAGACATTCACCGCCGCGCCCCATCGGCGCCGGCGCACCATCTCGGAAGCATCTATGGCCCGCGGCATCAACAAAGTCATCCTCGTCGGCAACCTCGGCAACGATCCCGACACCAAGTACACCCAGGCCGGCATGGCGATCACGCGCGTGAGTCTGGCCACCACCAGCATGCGCAAGGACCGCGAGGGCAACAACCAGGAGCGCACCGAGTGGCACCGCGTGGTGTTCTTCGGCAAGCTGGGCGAGATCGCCGGCGAGTACCTGCGCAAGGGTTCGCAGGTGTACGTCGAAGGCGAGCTGCGCTACGACAAGTACACCGGCCAGGACGGCGTGGAGAAGTACAGCACCGACATCGTCGCCAACGAGATGCAGATGCTCGGCGGCCGTGGCGAAGGCGGTGGTGGTGGCATGGGCGGCGATCGCCCGCAGCGCAGCCAGGCGCCGCGCCAGCAGCAAGGCGGCGGTGGTCAGGGCGGCGGTCAGGACTATGCCCCGCGTCGTCAGCAGCCGGCCCAGCAGCAGTCGGCACCACCGATGGACGATTTTGCCGACGACGATATCCCGTTCTGATCGGCAGCCAGCCTGTTTGTCATTCCGGAAGGCCCGCCTTGTGCGGGCCTTCTGCGTGCTGGCCATTGGCGGCATCGCTGCACGCCGGCGGTTTCGAAGCTGCTGCACGCGCAGGCTGACCTGGCCGGTACGGCGGCGCCGCTGACCAGTCTCGACCAGGCATGGCTGGCACCCCCTCGCAAGCAATCGCCAGGCGGGTGCAAGCGCCGCGCAGCAGGGGGGCGTGCGCCTGGCACCTGCCGATTCCGAGCGCGAGACGCGCCCACCCGGCGTTGCGCGCAGTGGTGTTGTCCGCTGCGCTAGGCCGATGTGCGATTCCGGCCGTTCTGCTTGGCGCGATACAGCGCCGAATCGGCGTCATGCACGAAGGCATCCGGGCTGAGTGGCACTTCGCCCGGTTCGAACGTCGCTGCGCCGACGCTGACGGTGACGTGCGCGCTGGTCGGGCTGGACATGTGCATCAGGCCGAGCGCGGCGACGGCGCTACGGATTGCATCGGCCAGTCGCAACGCGCCGGCAGCGTCTGTCTGCGGCAGGATCATGCCGAACTCTTCGCCGCCGTAACGCGCGGCAATGTCTTCGCTGCGCCGTGAGCAGCCGGCGATTGCGCCCGCGATCAGGCGCAGGCAGGCGTCGCCATTCACATGGCCGTAGGTGTCGTTGTAGAGCTTGAAATGATCGACATCGATCATCAGCACCGACAATGGCGCCTGTCGATGCACCGCCTGCTGCAAGGCGCGCGAGAGCCGGTGATCGAATGCACGCCGGTTGGCAATGCCGGTGAGTGCATCTATCCAGGCCTCGGAGCTGAGTTTTTCCTCGTTGCGGTGCATGCGGCGCAATTGCAGATCCAGCCAGATGCCCACGCCCAGCAGCAGCACGCATCCCAAGGTGGCGATCATGATCCGCTGGCGCGCGGATTGGCGCCAATTGGCCAATGCGTCATCGACCGAGACGCCGGTCAAGACGGTCAGTGGATACGCCTGCGCCGGCGCGAAACTGGAAATACGCTCCACGCCGTCGATCGGCGAACGATAGGTCGCAGTTCCGTGCCTGCGTGCGCGCATAGTGACGTAGATCGAGGTGCCGGCGATCGAGGTGCCGATCACGCCAGGTTTGTCGGGCCGTCGTACCAGCACGATGCCATCGTCGTTGGTCATGCCGATGGTGCCGTTCGGGCCGACCTCGAAGCTGCTGTAGTAGTTCTGGAAATACTTCAGTTGCAGGGTGACCAGGACAACGCCTGCAAATTCGCCGCCGGGCGTGTTGAGGCGCCGGCTCAACGTGAGCACCCAGCTACCATCGGAGCGGCTCTGGACCGGCGGCCCGACCAGCGACAGGGCGTCGCGATGGTCGCGGTGATATTTGAAATAGGCACGATCGGCGTTGTTGTGTGTCCTGGGCGTGCTGCTCAGTGACGAACTCATCCAGGTGCCATCGGCCGCATAGATGAAGATGCCGTGCAACCGGTCCGAGCGACGCGCCTCATGTACCAGAAAGTCATGCATGACCAGTCGCGCACTGGCCGAGCCCTGGTCATGCTCCACCCGCGACACCAACCCGGACAGCACGGCATCGGCGATGGTCATGGTGTCGCTGGCATGCTGCGCCAGCGAATTGGCGAGATTCAACGATTGTGCTTCGGCGGCATGCAGCGCGCTGGTGCGCTCGTCATGGATGGACCAGTACTCCGAACCAAGCAGCAGCAGGCACGAAATGCTCAGCACAAAGTGCAACGCGATGCGTTGTGCACGTTGCCGCCGTCGCTTGCTGGTCGATGTCACGGAAGGTACCTGTCTGGACAGCAGGAGGTTGCAATTGCCATGCCAGCCTAGCTGTTGGCGCCGCGTGGAATCGCTCGCACCGCGTCGTGCAATGCAGATCTGTGATTGATGCCTCATGCGCTGCGGGAACGCTCACCTGGCATGCAACCGCGCCGCTGTCCAGCCTGCTGTTGTCACCGTGCTCGACGATGCGACGAAACACGGCAGCCGACAGCAGCGCCAAAAGCCAGCTCGACTGCATGCGGCTAACGCCCGGCGTGTTATCTCGAACGCCGATCACAACAGGGAGTGCCGTATGCGCGCCATTCGTTTAGCTCATCCTGCAGGTTTGAACGCATTACATGCCGTTGCGCTGCCAGACCCCGGGCAGCCGGCACGCGGTCAGATCAGAGTGCGGCTGCACGCAAGCTCGCTGAATTTCCACGACCTTGGCGTGGTGTCGGGGCAGGCACCGACCGCTGATGGCCGCATCCCCATGTCCGACGGCGCCGGTGTAGTCGAGGCCGTCGGGCCGGAGGTGGATGAGTTCGCCGTCGGCGACCATGTGGTATCCACCTTCTTTCCCGACTGGCTGGATGGCGAGCCGCTACGTGCCGGTTTTGCCACCACGCCTGGCGATGGCGTGGACGGGTATGCGCGTTCCGCAGTCGTGGCCGCTGCGCACGCGTTCACGCATGCGCCGGCCGGCTACAGCCATGCCGAAGCGGCCACCTTGACCACGGCCGGCGTCACGGCATGGCGCGCCCTGGTGGTCAATGGCGGACTCAAGGCCGGCGATAGCGTGCTGGTGCTCGGCACCGGCGGTGTGTCGATCTTTGCATTGCAGTTTGCCAAGGCGATGGGCGCCACCGTCATTGCGACATCGTCGTCCGACGAAAAGCTGGCCAAGGCGCGCGCGCTGGGTGCAGACCACGTGATCAACTATCGGCAGCACGCCGAGTGGTCGGCGCAGGTGCGGGAGATCACCAACGGACGCGGCGTGGATCACGTGGTCGAGGTCGGTGGGCCGGGCACGTTGGCGCAATCGATCCGTGCTGGACGGGTGGGCGGGCATATCGCCTTGATCGGCGTGTTGACCGGTGCCGCCGGTCCGGTGCCGACCGCGGAAATGATGGTCCGGCAGCAGCGCTTGCAAGGGCTGGTAGTCGGCAGCCGCACGCATCAGCAGCAACTGGTGCGTGCGCTGGACGCCTTGCCGCTGCGGCCGGTGATCGATCGCGCCTTCGCGCTGGACGAGATCGCCGACGCGTTCGCGTTGCAGCAGGCAGGCGGCCACCTGGGCAAGATCGTGCTGGAGTTCTAGGAGCAGTTGCAAACTGCCGCGCTTGCCACCGGGCGGGCGCGGCCGCTGCGCCGAGTCGTCATGTACCACGCCGAGACGCCAGGGGCTGCACGCTGTCCATGCGCGTGACACGCGGTAGCCGCTGCGGGTTGATCATTCGCACCGGATGTTCTCTACCTGGATGCTCTCTACACAGTGCGCCCGGCTGCGCCAGACGCTCATGGTGAAGCGGAAAAATGACGGAGCGCGCGTGTCGCGTAGAGGCTCTGATCGTCGTCGCCCACGCAGCTGGCAGGGATGCGGGCATCCCTGCCAGCATGTCGAGAAAACATCTTGCATCACCGCAAGCGCTGCGACGCGCTGTCCACACATACACGCGCTGCCGGTGCGCCTTGATCGATGTGCAGGCCGGCGCGCACCGCATGCCAACAATGATGAGCGCGTTTCATAGGCACATGCCGTCCATGTCGCCAATGCCTGCCTGCAGCGCCTCTAGAATCAAGGCATACCGCCGATTCACACCCGCACACACGTGCTGCATGCTCACGCGATTGTGACCGGCCGCGCTGCACATTATTTAAGAACTGTATAAGCCAGCATTGTTGGAGATGCCAGCCATGAGAGATATCAAGATGACCCGTCGCGAGGTACTGATCGCTGGCACGGCGTCGGCAGCCAGCGTTGCCGCAACCCAATCGATGGCTGCAACTGCCGCCACTGCGATGTCGCAGCGGCAGGCAGTCGAGCCTGCCAATGCATCGAGCCAGGTTGCGTTCGAAGTCAACGGCAAGCCGGTGACGCTGACCCTGGACAATCGCACCACCTTGCTGGATGCCCTGCGCGAACACCTGCAGCTGACCGGCACCAAGAAAGGCTGCGACCACGGCCAGTGCGGTGCCTGCACCGTGATCGTCGATGGGCAGCGGATGAATTCCTGCCTGTCGCTGGCGGTGATGCACCAGGGCGGCAAGATCACCACCATCGAAGGTCTTGGCACGCCGGACAAGCTGCATCCGATGCAGGCGGCCTTCGTCAAGCACGATGGATACCAGTGCGGCTATTGCACGCCCGGGCAGATCTGTTCGGCAGTGGCGGTGCTGGACGAGGTCAAGCGCGGCATTCCCAGCCACGTCACCGAAGATCTCACCGGCAAGACCCGGCTCACCACGCCGGAATTGCAGGAACGGATGAGTGGCAACATCTGCCGCTGCGGCGCGTATTCCAACATCGTCGATGCGATCAACGAAGTTGCCGGAGAGCGCGCATGAAGGCGTTTAGCTACGAGCGCGCGACCTCACCCGCCGATGCAGCGGCCAAGGCGGCGCGTCAGCCGGGTGCCAAATTCATCGCAGGCGGCACCAACCTGCTCGATCTAATGAAGCTGCAGATCGAAACGCCCTCGCACCTGATCGACGTCAACGGGCTGAGCCTGGACACCATCGAGGAAACGCCGGACGGCGGCCTGCGCATCGGTGCGCTGGTGCGCAATACCGAGCTGGCAGCCGACGCCCGCGTGCGTCGCGATTACGCAGTGCTGTCGCGCGCGTTGCTTGCAGGTGCCTCGGGGCAGTTGCGCAACCGCGCCACCACGGCGGGCAACCTGTTGCAACGCACGCGTTGCCCGTATTTCTACGACACCAATCAGCCGTGCAACAAGCGCCTGCCGGGCAGCGGGTGCGCGGCCATCGGCGGCTTCAACCGGCAGTTGGCGGTGATCGGCGTGAGCGAGGAATGCATCGCCACCCATCCCAGCGATATGGCCATTGCGATGCGCGTCCTCGACGCGGTTGTCGAAACCGTGCGCCCGGATGGACAGACGCGTGCGGTGCCGCTGTCCGAGTTCTATCGTGCGCCCGGCAAGACGCCGCACCTGGAAACCGTCCTGGAACGCGGCGAACTGATCACCGCGGTAAGTCTGCCCAAGCCGCTCGGCGGCACGCATGTCTACCGCAAGGTGCGCGACCGCGCCTCGTATGCATTCGCCCTGGTGTCGGTTGCGGCGGTCGTGCAACGCGATGGCAGCGTGCGTGTCGGCGTCGGCGGTGTCGCCCACAAGCCGTGGCGCAGCGAGGCGGCCGAAGCGCAGTCGCGCCAGGGTGCGCGTGCGATTGCCTCCGTGCTGCTCGATGGCGCACAACCCACTGAACACAATGCCTTCAAGCTGCCGCTGGTTGAGCGCACCTTGACCGCGATCCTGGCCGACACGAGGGCCTGATATGAAATTCGACACTCCCGCCAGTACCAACCCCATCGACCAGCTCAAGGTCGTCGGCAAGCCGGTCGACCGTATCGACGGTCCGCTCAAGACCACCGGGAAGGCGCCGTATGCGTACGAGCATCACGACCTGCCTGGACGTGCCGCCTACGGCCATGTCGTCGGTGCCGGCATCTCCAAGGGCAGCATCCGCAGCATCGATCTGAGCGCTGCGCGCAATGCGCCAGGCGTGCTCGGCATCGTCACCGCGCAGAATGCAGGCAAGCTGCAGAAAGGCAAATACAACACCGCCAAGTTGCTGGGCGGCCCGGAGATCCAGCATTACCACCAGGCCATTGCCGTGGTGGTGGCCGAGACCTTCGAGCAGGCACGCGCCGCAGGCCAGCTGATCAAGGTCGACTACGGCCGCCATGTCGGTGCCTACGATCTGGAGAAGGCACGCGATGGCGCCAAGGTCACCAAGGAGGGCGGGGCGCCGAACAGCGCAGTCGGCGATTTCGATAGCGCCTTCGCGGCAGCCCCGGTACAACTGGATGCCGAATACACCACGCCGGACCATTCGCACGCGATGATGGAGCCGCACGCATCGATCGCCATGTGGGAAGGCGACAAGCTCAGCGTGTGGACCTCCAATCAGATGATCGACTGGAGCACGGGCGATCTGGCCAGGACGCTCGGTATTCCGCGCGAAAACGTGCGTCTGATGTCGCCGTATATCGGTGGCGGCTTCGGCGGCAAGCTCTTCCTGCGTGCCGATGCGGTGCTGGCCTCGCTGGCCGCACGCCAGGTCGGACGCCCGGTGAAGGTGATGTTGCCGCGGCCGCTGATCTTCAACAACACCACGCACCGCCCGGCCACCGTGCAGCGTATCCGTATTGGCGCACAGCGCGACGGCAAGATCACCGCGATTGCGCATGAGAGCTGGTCCGGCGACCTGCCCGAGGGCGGGCCCGAGATTGCGGCCGCGCAGACGCAGTTGCTGTACGCCGGTGCCAACCGCCTGGTTGCCACACGCCTGGCCGTGCTCGATCTGCCCGAAGGCAATGCGATGCGTGCGCCTGGCGAAGCGCCGGGATTGATGGCGCTGGAAGTGGCCATGGACGAAATGGCCGAGAAGCTGGACATGGATCCGGTCAAGTTCCGGATCGTCAACGATACCCAGGTGGATCCGGAAAACCCGCAGCGTCCGTTCTCGCAGCGTCAGTTGGTCAAGTGCCTGGAAGATGGCGCAAAGCGTTTCGACTGGTCCAAGCGCAAGGCCAAGCCGGCCAGCAACCGCGATGGGCGCTGGCTGGTCGGCATGGGCGTGGCCGCGGCGTTCCGCAATGCACCGGTGATGACCTCCGGCGCGCGCATGCGCCTGGAGCAGGGCGGTCGCGTGGTGGTGGAAACCGACATGACCGATATCGGCACCGGCTCCTACACCATCATTGCGCAGACCGCCGCAGAAATGATGGGCGTGCCGCTGGACTGGGTGGATGTGCGGCTGGGCGATTCCAGTTTTCCTGCCTCGGCCGGTTCCGGTGGGCAGTGGGGTGCGAACAGCTCCACCGCCGGTGTGTACGCCGCAGCGGTGAAGCTGCGCGAGGCCGTCGCCAAGCAGCTGGGGCTGGACCCGGCCAAGGCCGAATTTGCCGACAGCCATGTGCGTGCCGGCGGCAGGCGCATCGCGCTGGGCGATGCGGCCGCCAATGGCGCCTTGGTGGTGGAGGACAAGATCGAGTTCGGGGACCTCTCCAAGACGCATCAGCTGTCGACCTTTGGCGCGCACTTCGTCGAAGTCGGCGTGGATATCGCCACTGCCGAGGTGCGCATCCGCCGCATGCTCGCGGTGTGTGCGGCCGGACGCATCCTCAATCCCAAGTCTGCACGTAGCCAGGTCATCGGCGGCATGACGATGGGCGCGGGCGCGGCCCTGATGGAAGAGCTGGCGGTCGACAAGCGGCTGGGCTTTTTCGTCAATCACGACCTGGCCGGTTACGAAGTGCCGGTGCATGCAGACATCCCGCACCAGGAAGTGATCTTTCTCGAAGAGAGCGACCCGATGTCGTCGCCGATGAAGGCCAAGGGTGTCGGCGAGCTGGGCATCTGCGGCGTGGCCGCGGCAATCGCCAATGCGGTCTACAACGCTACCGGTGTGCGCGTCCGTGAGTACCCGGTGACGCTGGACAAGCTGCTTCCGCATCTGCCCGAGCTGTTGCGCGCGTGAGTGCGATGGTGGCCCCGGTCACGCATGCGGCGCCGGCCGAGCCGGCGTGGCCGGCATGGCCAAGCTACGCGTTGCACGATGACCTGCTGCCGACGCTCAGCGCCTGGCATCGGGCGGGCCAGCGCGTGGCCATCGCCACGCTGATCGACGTGCAAGGCTCCTCGCCGCGCCCGTTGGGCAGCGAGATGGCCATCAGTGCCGATGGGCGGGTGGCCGGCTACGTCTCGGGCGGGTGCGTGGAGGCGGCAGTGGCGCACGAAGCCATCGCCGCCTTGCGTGACGGCACCCCGCGCTGGCTGGACTACGGCGAAGGCAGCCAGGTGCTGGATATCCAGCTCAGCTGCGGTGGCCGTATCGGCGTGCTGGTCTGGCCGGTACAGGATCTTGGCGAGCATCTGGCACGCTGGCGCAATGCGCGCCAGCATCGTCGCCCGTTTCATGTCGCGCTGGATCGGACCACCGGCGCGGTCCGTTACCCAGCGAGCACGCAGGATCTGCGTCCCGATGAATTCCTGCGCACCCATCGCCCCCCGCTGCGGCTGGTGCTGGTCGGTGCCGATCCTGCGCTGCTGGTGCTGGTGTCACTCGCCAGCCAGATGGGCATCGAAGTGCGCGTGTTGCGGCCGCATGGTCCCGGCGAACCGCCGCCCGGACTGGCTGCTGACCATTACGATCGCCGTGCCTTGGGCGAGGCCTTGCAGGATCTGCATCTGGATGCGGACACCGCGCTTTACAGCCTTGCGCACGACGGCGACAGCGATCTGCAGGTCGCCTGTCGTGGGCTTGCCTCCGGGGTCGCCTGCATCGGCATCCTGGGCAGTCGCCAGAAGCGTGAGGCACGCCTGCAGGCACTGCGTGCGCTCGGGTATGACGATGCGGCCCTGGCCAGATTGCGGCTGCCGGCGGGCTGGCGCATGGGGCACTCCTCACCGCACACGATTGCATTGGGCATCATTGCCGAAGCCACCCAGGCGGTGGCCGATGGGCAGGCCGCCGCGCTGGCCGGCTGAGGCTGTTGCGGTCAGGCGAGCGGGCAGCAGGGCGCAATCGCGCATCTGCATTGACTTCGATCTGCGGTGGGCTATCGCGTTGGTCTGTTGCTCGTAGCCGAGGTTTCTGCTGCGGTGCGGCGTCGTGGAAAGCGGATGGTTGATAGGCCCTTTGGGTATGTCTCTACTGCATGCCTTTCGCGGCCGCGATTGACTGCCTCATCCCGCGCTAACAGTAACGCACTGCGATGTTTATCGTAGCGCTGCCGTGGCAACGCAATACCCGCCATGCCATTGGTCAGGTGCAGGCGGCGCCATCCAGCGCGAGCCGGAGACTGCGCTGCATTTAGTCACTCGGCGCGCACAGTTGAATCTCTACGCTGGCGCATCTCCAAAACCACGCCACGTCGCCATGACCGAACTACATGATCACGATGACGACGTCGCTTGCGACGCAGCTCGATTGCCGTCGCCCGTCATTGCCGGCCCTTTATCCGCGACTTTGCGCGATGCCGGTTTTGACTGGTCTCCAATGCCGCCGGCATCGTGCCATCGCTCGCCTCGTGCGATGGCAGTTGACGCATGAGCAGCGATCACGTCGCGCTGCTGCTCGCCGCAGGTGCAGGACGCCGGCTGGGGCGTTCCAAACAATTGTTGCTGCGCGACGGTGAACCGTTGTTGCGGCGTTTTGCACGCATCGCGTTGCAGACGGGGCCACGCCGCTGCGTGGTGGTGCTGGGCGCAGATGCGGACGCGCTGAGCGATGTCCTGCAGGGACTGGAGGTGGAGGTGTTGCGCCACGCCGACTGGGCCGCCGGCATGGGCTCCAGCCTGGCGGCGCTGCGCCAGCATGTGCAGGACGATACCTCGCTGCGGCGCAGCCTGATCCTGGGGTGCGATCAGCCTGCGCTGGATGCGCCGCATCTGCGCGCCTTGCTCGAAGAGGCCGACCGTGCCGCCTCCGGGTGCTCCACCAGCGGGTATGCCGGTGTGCGCGGCATTCCCGCAGTGGTCACGCACGCGGCCTGGGCCGACGTGCCGCTGCAGGGCGACAGCGGCCTGCGTGGCTTGTTCGCCGGCCTGGACGTGCAGACCTTGGGCTGCGTCAGCGCCCCGGCGCTTGCGCTGGACGTGGACACGCCCGCCGATCTGCTCGCAGCGCAACAGCGTGGCTGGGTGGATGCGGATTGAGACACCGTGACGGGTGCAGCTGCGCGCTATCCGGCAGCCTGGCGGCAGAGCTGCATCAGGACCACAGCACGATCGCTTCCCTGATCACCAGGACATAGCCCACCACCATCGCGGTCTTGACCGGAAACTCGAACTTCCTGAGCAGATGCATGCGACTCCTCCCCCGAGGCATTTCTACGAGCGACCAATTCCCTCGCGCCGTCTGCGCCCGTTGACGGCCACTTGCGACGTCGGTTCGCCGCTCGAGCGCGAATCTAACGCCCGCCCTGATCGGTGTCACGTAGGAATTTTCCTACCTTCATGCCAGTGTCCGCCCGACGGTATTGGCATAAGCGAAGAAGCATTCTTGCTATGCCGGACGCGGGGCCCCTGGCCACTCTCCCGCGGCCCCTTGAGTAAGGGCGCGCCGGCATCCCCGGCAGGACCATGGCACCCCCAGCGCCGGTGCGCTGCGCCTCCCCGCGCTGCCCACCTCAATCGTTCGATCGCTGCATCTACCGGCCGGAGGCCCTGATGGACGAGTCCCGCTATGTTGTCCGTATTCATCCCGAACAGGGCGGTTGGTGGGTCACCCGGCCGCAATGGTCGCCGCTGCGTTATCTGCGCGAGCAGGGCGCACTGGAAAATGCCGAATTGATGGCCAAGCTGCACTGCCTGACCACCGGTCAGCCCAGCGGCGTGGTGTTGCATACCGCCGAAGGCGATCGCGTGGTGCGTCGCTACGGCTGACCGGGCCGGCACCCTGCAAGCAGGGGAAAGGCGGCGCTGACCGTCCGCCCGGGCAGGCGGGGGCGATCGCGCGCACCCGGCAACCTGCGGTTGCGTAAATCCGGCCACTTTGTAGGCACCCCGTGGTTGCGAGGATGGCCAGTCGACTGGATGCACGCGATCGGCCATTCTTGCTGGGATCCGCACGTTGGCGGCTCCCAGTCGAGAGTGTCGCCCCAGTGAACGTTGCCGGTTCTGCCTTGATCCAAAACGATATCGTCGTCTTCGGCCTGATCGCCGTCACCTTGGGCGCGGTGTTCTGGACCTCCTCGCGCGAGCAGGGGCCGTGGCGCCGCTTCTACGCCGTCGTCCCGGCGCTGCTGCTGTGTTACCTGCTGCCAGGCATCTACAACACCGTTGGCCTGATCGACGGTGCCAATACCCGCCTGTACAACCCGATCGCGCGCGACGTGCTGCTGCCGGCCGCGCTGGTCCTGCTCACCTTGAGCGTCGACCTGCGCGCCATCCTGGGGCTGGGGCCCAAGCTGGTCGCCATGTACCTGGGCGCATCGCTGAGCATCATGCTCGGGGCGGTGGTGGCGTTCTGGGTGATGGGCTGGCTGCATCCGGCCACGGTGGCCGGCGATACCTGGGCCGGCATGGCCGCGCTGGCGGGCAGCTGGATCGGCGGCGGGGCCAACATGCTGGCGATGCGCGAGGTCTTCAACGTGGACGCCACCACGTTCGGGCAGTTTGCGGTGGTGGATGTGGGCGTCGGTTATGTGTGGATGGCGGCGCTGATCTTCCTGGCCGGGCGCGCACGCAGCATCGATGCGCGCAGCGGAGCCGATACCCGCGCGCTGGATGCCCTGCAGGCGCGCATGGCGCAGTTCCAGGCCGAACACGCGCGCATTCCCAGCCTGGCCGATCTGATGGTGATCGTGGCGGTGGCGTTCGGCGGGGTCGGGCTGGCGCATGCGCTGGCCACGCCGCTGGCCGCCTGGTGCAAGGCCAACCTGCGCTGGTCCAGCCAGTTCAGCCTGGACACGCCGTTCGTCTGGGTGGTGGTGCTGGCGACCAGCATCGGCCTGCTGCTGAGCTTCACCCGCGCACGTACGCTGGAGGGCGCTGGCGCGTCCAGGATCGGCTCGCTGCTGCTGTACTTCCTGATCGCCTGTATCGGCATGCAGATGGATCTGCTGGCGTTGCTGGACCGGCCATGGCTGTTCCTGCTCGGGCTGATCTGGATCGCGGTGCATATCGGGTTGCTATGGGGCCTGGGCCGCCTGTTGCGGGTGCCGTTCTTTTATTTCGCGATCGGCTCGCAATCCAATATCGGTGGACCGGCCTCGGCGCCGGTGGTGGCCGCCGCGTTCCACCCGGCCCTGGCGCCGGTCGGCGTGCTGCTGGGCACGATGGGCTACGCCACCGGCACGTATCTGGCCTATCTGGTCGGCATCACCCTGCGGGCGATGGCAGGCGCGGGCTGACCGGGCCTGCCGCTGCCTGGCGCGCCGTCGGACCGTGTTGCCGGGCGCGCGCGGGCGTTGCCACGCCTCTGCCGCAGTGCCGGATGCACCCGCTGCCTCCATGCGACAACCGTTCGCCAAGGGGGGGCGGCCACATCGAGTCGGGCACCGGCAGCGCCGGTGCCCGACCACGATTACTGCTGAAGACCGCGGCGCTGCGCTTCCTGCTGCGTGCTCTGCTGCGACTGCTGCTGGTTGTGCTGCTGCAGCTGATCGACATTGCCGTGCGCCGGCTCGTTGGCTGCCGAGGCGGTCTGCACATGGCTGCGCAGATGCGCCGGGTCGTCCATCCGGCCCTGCACCGCAATCAGGCTGTCGCCATCGCGGTTGGGCACCAGGTGGTCGATCCGCTGCAGACCGTCGCTGCTGGCACGCGCGGCCACGCTAGCGGCGGTATTGAGAAACGCGGTGTCGTCGCGCAGGCCCAGGCGCTCGCGCTGGCCGTCCAGCCGCACCACCGCATCGTTGAACAACTGGCTGCCGGTACCTTGCGCCTGACTTGGCGATTGCATGTCCTGCGCCTTCATCACCGAGTCCATGCCGTGCAGGTCCAGGCGGTGCTTCAGCATCATGCCTGGCACCAGGCGTTGCCCGAACGACAACGGGTCCGGTTCCGGCAGCTCGATCTGATGGCCGGCCGCATTGGGCATCGCCCATTTCAGCGGGATGCTGTCTTCCTGCAGGTGGGTGAGGATCTCGTTGCGGACGTGGTAGCCGCGGATCAACTCGCTGCTGGCGTAGTCCTTGGCCGCCGAGGCATCCAGGCCCTGACGTTCCAGCGTGCGGTCGTTGACGCCGGCGGCGTTGTAGGTCACGGCGGGGATGTCGTTGACCATCGCCGATGCCGCCGCCAGACCGCCACCGAGCGAGTGTCCGGAGATCACCACCTGGTCGCCGAACGCCTGCCTGGCCTGGCTGCCGAGCTGGATCGCGGACGCGTACTGCGCGTCGTCGAAGCCCAGGCCCTGGCCGAGGTTGTGCTTCCAGTCCTTGCCTTCGTCGGTGCCGCAGAAGCCGAGCACCACCTGGCCCTGGTCGTTGCGGTAGAACGCGGCATCGAAACCGCTCTTGGCGTCGTGCAGCAGGCCGGGGTCGATACCGGCACGCTGCAGCGTGCCGTCGTCCATGCGCGTCCAGCCGTTGGGCAGGGGCGCGAAGGTTTCAGCGCTGCCTTCGCGTCGCTGCGAGGCAGTGGCGTAGAGGTCTTGCAGCACCGCCGGAAACTGGCGGTCTTCCGGCTGCGGTTGCTGTCCACGCATCGACTCTGCGAATGGCGTGGACGAGTGGGTGGAATCTGACGGGCTCATGCGCGGCTCCTTGCGTTCGTCGTGCGAAAAGCCCGCTTAGCGGCTGCTTTCCACGGGAATGTTGTGGGCGCTCAACCATGCGCGCACGTCCGCCCTGACCTGCTGACCGGCGGCATTGAGCAGGCGATCGGGGGTGGTGAAGAAATACGCCTGAAAGGTTTTCTGTTGTGCGTTGCGCAGCGTCGGATCCACGCCGGCCTTGAGCAATTGCAGCACTGCCGGACTCGCCGCGCCGCTTTGGGCGGCCAGGTGCAGCACGCTGTTGCCGGTGTTGTCGACGCGCTGCAGATCGGCGCCGGCATCGATCAACAGCGCGATCTGCGCATCGCGCTTGCTCTGCACGGCGCGGAACAACGGTGTCCAGCCTGCGCGTGCGCTGACCACGTCGATCGGCGCCTTGTGCTGCAGCAGGATCTTCAGGTACTCCGCGTCCTGCGCCATGGCGGCCATGTGCACGACCGTTTCCTGGTCCATGCCCGGCAACGACGGGTCTGCGCCTGCATCGAGCAATGCGGCCAGGGCGCGGGGTTGTTCATTCCAGATCGCCCACTCGAGCAGGGTGACGTTCTGATCGCCGTGTGCGGCGAGGTCGACTGTCGGTGCGAGTGCGCCGATTCGGGCGACGTCACCGTGCGCAATGGCGTTGGCGATATCGCTCAGGCCGGGGTCGCGGAAGGCGACGGTGTGGTCGTGCAGCGTAGCTGACATGGTGGTTTGCTCCTTGGCACCGGGCGAGGCGGTGCATGAGACCGCGAAGAACGAGGTCGCAAGAACGAGCAGGGTGGGGAATCGCGGTTGCATCGAAATCTCCTTCTCCTGATCGCATTCCTGGTGGCACTGCGGTGTGTCCTTCCGCAGCCGGGCCGATCCTACCAGCTGCCCAAACGACGCGCGGTAAGATTTCGTGACATGCGTCGGCGCCTGGGTGTCGGCCGTTGAGGCCGCTCGCCGTGGTGGTGTCTGCATGGTGCCGATGCACCCACGATGGGCTTTGCACGCGGATGCAATCTACAACAGCCAACGGTCACAACGCGGCCGGCATAATGGTGCTTTGCGAACAGATGGGTGCAATGGTCTACGAATTACTGATCAGCGACTGCGATGGCGTGCTTGTCGACAGCGAGATACTGGCCGACCGGGTGATGCGCGAGGCGCTGGCGGCCTTCGTGCCGGCCGAGGCGTTGGAGCATTTGCTCGGGACAACGTTCGGGCAGACCACGCGTGAGGTATTGCTGCGCGTACAGGAACACTTCGCCGTGCAACTGCCGGAGACCTTGCTGGCCCAGATCCAGGCGCGTAGCGAAGCCTTGATCAAGGCCGAGGTGCAGCCGATCGCCGGCGTGCGCGACGCATTGGAACGGATACCGTTGCCGCTGGCGGTGGCCTCCAACAGCCGCCGCCACAATGTGATCGCCTCGGTCGAACGGGTGGGGCTCACCGCACGTGCGGCGGGGAATGTCTTCGCTGCCGATATGGTGGAGCGTCCCAAGCCGGCGCCGGATGTCTATCTACTGGCTGCACGCACCCTGGGCGTTGCGCCGGAGCGCTGCCTGGTGATCGAAGACAGCCCCACCGGTGCGACTGCCGCGTTGGCGGCCGGCATGCAGGTGCTGGGTTTCACCGGGGCCAGCCATATCCCGCAGGGGCATGCCGACACCTTGCGTCGGCTTGGCGTGCTGGCGGTGTTCGACGATATGCGCGATTTACCGGCGTTGTTCGAGCGGCTTGCGCAAAAACGCGCTGGCTGAGCGCTGCTGACAAGAGATGTTGAATGCGGTGTCGATGGCGGCGAAGTGGCAGCCAGCTCGTTCTTCAACCGCAGTCGGCCAGATCGTGCAATCGACTTGCGATAACAGAGCTGTTGAGCCGTAGCGTGGTTTGAGTTCAGTCAAACGCTCAGGTCAAAGTCCAGGTCAACAGATCGGTGGGTCGAGGGCGCGGTGCCCTCACCGCTCGCGGGACACGCCGCAAGTACGTCCATGGAGGCGCGGTGGCGGCATCCATGCCGCCACACGGTCCCGCAACCGGCGAGGACACCGCACCAGACGTTGGTCGGTGGTCAGGTGAAACCTGCTTGTTGCCAGACCTGCGGTGAGGCGCTGAGAAAAAGTCGTAGGGTGCCTGTTCAAAGCTTGCCTGTCGCTCGAACTGCAATGAGTATTTTCAGGCGCAACATGATCCAAGCAACGTAGGTCATGCCCTAGCTCGCAACTACGCACACCGACCCTCTTGACTGGTCCTTGCCCGCCCACCGTCGCGGGACCTTGAGCGGCATGGATGCCGCGCCAGAGCCTACAAGGACGTACTTGCGGCGTGTCCCGCGATGGTGGGCGGGCAAGGGCCCTGCAGCCAGGCCGCAGATCACCCGCCCTCCAACTGATCCATCGGCAAGGCCGTCCATCGGCCGCCTGGCCTTGCGGCGTGTCCGCGCTGGTGAGTGCGAGCGGACTCCCTGCGGCCAACCCCAAGCCATCAACGCAGCAGGGCGCGATTTGCATCGCGCCCTGCTGCATTCCGACTCGCCACCTGCCCGGTCATCTGGTCAGCAGCAGCGAAACCCGCTCTTGCCGCCGTAACGCGCGTCCTGGCGCTCGCGGAAGAAGGTGGGGTAGTCCATCACCGGCTTGTCGGGGTGTTTTTCCAGCATGTGACGCACATAGTTGTCGTAATCGGGAATGCCGCAGCACAGGCGGGCGATCTGTATCAGGCGCCGCCAGATGCGGCGATGCACCTGGTACTGGCTGGCAAGAACGAGTTGGGTGCCCATTACAGGTCCGCCATCTGGTGTGGCTGCAAGGCCACGTACGGGGTTTCGCGATCACTGCGCTGCGGATTGCGGCGCGCAATCACGATCGTCCTGACCGCGTAGACCAGGATCGATCCCACCACGAACAGGAACAGCACCGTCAGCCCGGTGTTGACGTAGGCATTGGTGACGATCTGCTGCATCTGCGCCACCGTCTTGGCCGGCGCGGTGATGGTGTTGCCGGCGATGGCATCCTGGTACTTGTGCGCCTGCGCCAGGAAGCCCTGCGCCGGGTTGCTGTCGAAGATCTTGATCAGCCCCGCATACGTGGTGCAGATCAGCAGCCACAACGCCGGCACCAGCGTGACCCAGGCGTAGCGGTCGCGCTTCATCTTGAACAGCACCACCGTGCCCAGCATCAGCGCGATCCCGGCCAGCATCTGGTTGGAGATGCCGAACAGCGGCCACAGGGTCTGGATGCCGCCGAACGGATCGATCACGCCGGTGTAGAGCAGATAGCCCCACAGCGCCACGCAGCCGGCCGTGGCGATGATGTTGGCGGTCCACGATTCGGTCTTCTTCAGCGCCGGGATGAAGTTGCCCAGCAGGTCCTGCAGCATGAAGCGGCCCGCACGTGTGCCGGCATCCACTGCGGTCAGGATGAACAGCGCTTCGAACAGGATCGCGAAGTGGTACCAGAACGCCATGGTGTCTTCGCCCGGCAGCAGATGGTGCAGGATCTGCGCGATGCCCACCGCCAGGGTGGGCGCACCACCGGCGCGTGCCAGGATGCTGTGCTCGCCGATGTCGCGTGCCGTGGCTTCCAGCACCTCGGGCGTGATCGCAAAGCCCCACTCGGACACCTTGGCCGCAACCGCCACCGTGTCGCTGCCGACCAGCGAGGCCGGGCTGTTCATGGCGAAGTAGATGCCCGGCTCGATGATCGATGCGGCCACCAGCGCCATCACCGCCACGAACGATTCCATCAGCATGCCGCCGTAGCCGATGTAGCGCATGTGGCCTTCGTTGGCGAGCAGCTTGGGCGTGGTGCCCGAGGCGATCAACGCATGGAAGCCGGAGACCGCGCCGCAGGCGATGGTGATGAACAGGAACGGGAAGATGCCGCCTTTCCACACCGGGCCGTCGCCGGTGGACGCGAACTGGGTCAGTGCCGGCATCTTCAGGTCCGGCATGACCACCACAATGCCGATCGCCAGTGCCAGGATCGTGCCGATCTTGAGGAAGGTGGACAGGTAATCGCGCGGTGCCAGCAGCAGCCACACCGGCAACACCGAGGCGACGAAGCCGTAGCCGATCAGCATCCAGGTGATCTGCTTGGCGGTGAAGGTGAATGCCGGGCCCCAGCTCGGATCTGCCGCGACCTTGCCGCCCAGCCAGATCGCACCCAGCAACAGGATCAGGCCGACCACCGAAATCTCGCCGATCTTGCCGACCCGGATGTAGCGCATGTACACGCCCATCATCAGCGCGATCGGCATCGTGGCGATGACGGTGAACATGCCCCACGGGCTTTCGGCCAGCGCCTTGACCACCACCATCGCCAGCACCGCCAGGATGATGATCATGATCAGGAAGGCGCCGAACAGGGCGATGGTGCCGGGCACCTGGCCCATTTCCTCGCGCACCAGATCGCCCAGCGAGCGGCCGTTGCGGCGGCTGGACAGGAACAGCACCACGAAGTCCTGCACCGCGCCGGCGAACACCACGCCGACCACCAGCCACAGCAGGCCGGGCAGGTAGCCCATCTGTGCGGCGAGCACCGGGCCGACCAGGGGCCCGGCGCCGGCGATCGCGGCGAAATGGTGGCCGAACAGCACGTGCTTGTTGGTGGGCACGTAGTCCAGGCCGTCGTTGTTGGCCACCGCCGGCGTGGCGCGGGTCACGTCCAGCTGCATCACCTTGTCGGCGATGAACAGGCTGTAGAAGCGGTAGGCGATCAGATAGATCGACACCGCCGCCACCACGATCCATAGCGCATTGATGTGCTCGCCACGCCGCAGCGCCACGGTACCCAGACAGAACGCGGCCAGCAGCGCCAGCGCGCCCCAGACCAGCTTCGAGAACCCTTTCATGCATGCCCCTCAGGAACGATTCGCCCAAGGGTCTCCCCGTGCCAGGCTGCGGTCAATGGCAGCGTTCCGCGGCAGGGTAAAACTTTGGTCGTAGAGTATTCGGGTACACGATGCGCTAGCGCCCGCCATAGGAGGCCGACGATTGGAACGATCGGTTGCAGCGGCCGTGGTTGGGCGTTGCAGCAGGCGCACCCATCATTGGTGCACCGACCCACTGCACAGGGATCACGCAATGATCACCCCCACCACGACAGCGGCGCATGTGCTGCGCACCATCCGCGGCATGCCGACCTCCGACGGCGCCGGGGTCAAGCTGACCCGCGTCATCGGCACCCAGCAGCTGCCGGATCTGGACCCGTTCCTGATGCTCGACGAGTTCGGCACCGAAAAGGCCGAGGACTACATCGGCGGTTTCCCAAGCCACCCGCATCGCGGCTTCGAGACGGTGACCTACATGCTGGACGGGCGCATGCGTCACAAGGACAACCACGGCAACGAAGGCCTGCTGACCCCGGGCAGCGTGCAGTGGATGACCGCCGGCCGCGGGTTGATCCATTCGGAAATGCCGGAGCAGGAATCCGGGCGCATGCGCGGCTTCCAGCTGTGGGTGAACCTGCCGGCGCGCGACAAGATGACCGACCCCAGGTATCAGGAGTACGCACCGGACAGCATCCCGGTCGCGCAGCCGGCGCCCGGTGTCACGGTCAAGGTGATCGCCGGAGCCGTGGGCCAGGTGCGCGGCCCGATCGTGCAACCGGCCACCGAGCCGGTGTACCTGGATATCGCACTGGCACCGGAGGCGTCCTGGGACTATGTGCTGCCCAGCGGCCACAACACGTTTGCCTACGCCTTTGAAGGTGCGGTGACGGTGGGCGAGGGCGATGCCGCGCGTGCGCTGCCGGCGCAGGAACTGGCGGTGCTGGGCGGCGGCGAGCGCCTGACGCTGCGGGCCGGTGCCGACGGCGCGCAGCTGATCCTGGTGGCGGGCCGCCCGCTCAACGAGCCGGTGATGCGGCACGGCCCGTTCGTGATGAATACCAAGCAGGAATTGATGCAGGCCTTCGTCGACTTCCAGGAAGGCCGGTTTTAGCCGGCCGCTCGCGCCACGCGTAGGAGAGCGGCGTGAGTGACCGCCTGCTGGACGGGCCGACATCTGCCCGCTCCATCGGCTGCGCACCGACGAGGTGCGCGCCGATACGGCATGCGGGGTGACGGCGACGCGTCGGGGTGCAGCAGGCATGTGAGAGCGCAGGCGCGCCCGGTATGCAAAGGCGTGTACGCAACTGGCGCGCCCGCCGGGCCGCATCAGGCCGGCATGACCTGGCGCTTCACTACCGGTTGCGTCAGCGCTGCAAGGCCAGGCTGGCGGGCTGCAGATCCATGTTCTGCACCAGCGATTGCATCGAGGCCAGCTCTTCGGTGCTGGCGCCGTCGATCCAGAGCTGTGCATAGCGTTTCTTGCCCAGCTCGACCACGGTGACGCGGCGCGATTCCATGCCCGGCAGCTCGCGGCCGCCCAAGTCGAGCTTGTACCAGTAAAAGTCTTCCTGCTGGATCTGGCCCTTCTCCGCGCGGCGGTCACGCGCCAGCGTCATCGCCGGGTCGCGCGTGGTCAGCATCACGCCCATCACCTGGCGACCGTCTGCAGTCAAGGCCTTGCAGAACAGATAGTCCGCACCTGAAAGCTCGCTCCACTGCAGCCCGGAGGCTGGCGGCAACGGTGGGCAGACCGGTGAGGTTTGGGCGTGAACGGTGGCGGCGGCCAACAGCAGGCTCAGGCCGACAAGGCAGGATGCGGACTTCATTCAAGTGTTCCCCGGCGTTGGATGTCTGCGCAGGGACAGCGTTGTTGACCGTGTCACGGCATCAGCCCATGCGCTCCCCGCCCGGCTGTGCCCGCACGCAACCTGTCCCCAACCTGTCGACATCACTACCACAGGTGGGGCTGCAAGCTCAAGCGCAATTCGCAGGTTGGGCTGCAATCGATCGTGCGCGCGGGCACTCCCGTTGCGAGACCTGGGTGGGCTGCGCGGCACTGCCGGGCTGCCGGCTGCGGTCAGGGGTAGTTGACCGGCTTGGGCGCCGGGGTTTGCGGCAGCGGAATGAATTCCTTGTCGTCGCCGGGAATGCGGCCGAAGAGGCCGGCCTGCCAATCGTCCTTGGCCTGCTCGATGCGCTCCCTGGAACTGGAGACGAAGTTCCACCACAGGTGGCGCGGCCCATCCAGCGGTTCGCCGCCGAGCAGCATCGCCTTGAGCGGCGTCCTGGCGCGCAGGCGCCCGCGGCTGCCGGGCGAGGGAACGATCAGGTGGCGCGCGGGCACGTCGGTGCCATCCAGCTGCGCCTCGCCTTCCAGGATGTAGAGCGCACGTTCGGCGTGGCCGGTGTCCAGGTCGATCTCCGCCTCCGGCTGCAGATCCAGCGCGACGTTGAGCGTGCCGCTGAACACCTGCACCGGCGATTCCTCGCCGTACGCGCGGCCGGCGATCACGCGTAGCCAGACACCAGCGCGGCGTTGCTGCGGCAGGCTGGCGGCGGCGTGGTGATGGAAGGCCGGCGCGGTCTCTTCGGCCGAGCGCGGCAGCGCGATCCAGGTCTGCATGCCGTGCAGCGCATGCGTGCGGGCGCGCTCGGGGGCCGGCGTGCGCTCAGAATGGGCGATACCGCGGCCGGCGGTCATCCAGTTGACGTCGCCGGGGCGGATCACCTGGTCAGAGCCCAGGCTGTCGCGGTGGCCGATCTCGCCGGACCACAGGAAGGTCACTGTCGCCAGGCCGATATGCGGATGCGGGCGCACGTCGATGCCGTGATCCGGCTCCAGCACTGCCGGGCCCATATGGTCGACGAACACGAATGGGCCGACGCTGCGCGCCTGCAGCGTGGGCACGGCGCGGCGCACTTCCAGCCCGCCGATGTCATGCACGCGGGGAGCAATCAGGGTGGTCATGGCGGCGGCTCTGATCAAGTCGAATGGACACCAGCTTTGCATGCGCGCGCGCGGCCTGGCGAGCGCTTCACCAAGACGGATCGTCCCGGAGACAGTCGCTGCGCGGCGTGCTGGCGGCCAGAACGAACGTGCCGAGATGGGCGGTTGCAGACGACAGAGACAGGCACGCGCACGGTTGATCGTGATTGGCCGCCGCGCGCTAGAACAGCTGTCCGGAGGCGGCGCTGTGCAGGGCGATTTCGCCGCGCCGCGAGGCCAGCCGATCGGCCAGGCGCGTGGGCTCGGGCAGGCGATAGGCGCGCAACGTACGCAGCGTCCAGTCGAGCGCGCCCTGCATCGAGACGCGATGGCCAGGCGAGACGATCAGCGGATTGCAGCGTGGCTTGCTGCGCAGCGCCCAGCCGATCTGCGTGCCGCCCAGCAGGATCGGGCTGTGGTCGCCGCGCTCGGGGCCCGGCGCGACGAAGCTGCCCGCCAGGCGTTGCTTGGCCACGCCGATGCTGGGCAGGCCGGTCACCACACCGAAGTGCGCAGCGATGCCGAGCTTGCGCGGATGCGCGATGCCCTGGCCGTCGATGAAGACCAGATCCGGGGGGCGCGACAACAGTGCCAGCGCCTGCAACAAGGCCGGCAGCTCACGAAAGCTGAGCAGGCCCGGCACGTACGGCATCGACGTGGGCACCCGCGCGATGTGCGTTTCCAGCGGCATCAGCGTGTCTGCATCCAGCAGCACCGCTGCCGCGCGCGTGGTCTGGCCGTCGTCTTCGAAGCCGACGTCGAAGCCGGCGAGCAGTTGCGGTGTTGCGCCGAGCTGGTCCTGCAGCACCACGCGGTGTGCCAGTTGCTGTTGCAACTGTCGCGCCTGGATGACGCTGCCATCCCAACCGGCAAAGACGGGATCGATCGTTTGCATGGCCCCAGCATCGCGCGCTGGCCGTGGCGGTCTCGTGCACGCCTGCGATGCGCTGGCTGCCGTTACAATCGCAGGCTGATCGGCCCCAATCGGAGAACCGTAGTGACCCGTAAACTCGTACTGCTGCGCCATGGCCAGAGCCAATGGAACCTGGACAACCGTTTCACCGGCTGGGTGGATGTGGAACTCACCGAACAAGGCCGCCAGGAAGCCGCTGCGGCCGGCAAGCTGATGAAGGACGAAGGGCTGCAGTTCGATGTGGCGCACACCTCGGTGCTCAAGCGCGCCATCCATACGCTGCAGGGTGCGTTGAAGGAACTGGACCAGGACTGGTTGCCGGTGTCCAAGAGCTGGCGCCTCAACGAGCGCCACTACGGTGGCCTGCAGGGGCTGGACAAGGCCGAAACCGCGGCCAAGCACGGCGAAGAGCAGGTCAAGATCTGGCGCCGTTCCTACGACATTCCGCCGCCGGCGATGGACGTCAACGATCCGGGGCATCCGTGTCACGATCGTCGCTACGCCACGCTGGATCGCAATGCATTGCCGGGTACCGAGTCGCTGGCGACCACGCTGGTGCGCGTGCTGCCGTACTGGCACGACGCGATCGCACCGCAGTTGAAGGCTGGGCAGACCGTGCTGGTGACCGCGCACGGCAACTCGCTGCGTGCGCTGTACAAGTACCTCAACGCGGTCTCCAACGAGCAGATCCTGGAGCTCAACATCCCGACCGGCATCCCGTTGCTGTTCGAGCTGGACGACACCCTGCAGGTGCAAAGCTTCCGCTACCTGGGCGACCCGGAAGCGGCCAAGCGTGCCGCCGACGCGGTGGCCAATCAGGGCAAGGCGAAGTAATCGCCGCATCCGCTGGCCACGCTGCGTGCATGGCGCGCAGCATGGCGTGGAGTTTGCGGCGCGCGCTCGATTGACGCGTGCGGATTTGACACGCGTGCGCGCCTGTTGGTGGATCGGGCAGGTGCGCATGCGCGGGTTCTTGCAGGGGAGACATGATGTCCAGCAAGCGGAAAAGGCAACAGATGAGTGCCACCTACTGCCGCGCGTATCTGGTGACGTTGGGGCTGCTGTTGGGCGGTGGCGGCGCTGCGTTCGCGTTGCTGGCCCGGGGCAGTGTGTCCGGTTCGGCGCTGGGCCTGGCGCTGCTGGTCGGCATCGTGGGTGTGGCGCTGCTGGCGTTCGGTTTCTGGGGGCCGTCGCGACGGATGGAGTCCTGGGCGGAGGCGGCGTCCGGGCATGAGGTCGCGCTGGTGCTGATGGTGCTGGCGTATCCGGTGTACCTGGTGATGGCACCGCTGTACGCGCGCAAATGACCGCAGTCGATGGCGCTGCTGCTGCGCCGGATTGCCGGGGCGGTTTCTGCGGCGGCAACAGCGGTGGCATGTGCCCAGGCCACGCGGAGTGCGTTGTGGGACGTGTGCTCTTCGATAGGGCGCGGCAGCGGACGTCAGGACGTTGCGGTGCCGTTGCAATGATGACGTGGTTGGTGCGTCTGCGCTGATTGCCTACTTTTTTTTTTGACTGCGCATGACGCGGTCGCATGCCTTGGAGAATGGAAAGATGTTGAGCAAATTCGCGCCACTGTCGCTTGCGGTGGCCATCGCGGTGACGCTCTCGGCGTGTGGCCGCTCCGAGGACACCGCCAGGCCGGCACCGGCCGCACCGCCGGCCGCGCCGACCAGGGTCGATGTGTCCAAGCTCGATGCGCCGATCGTGGCCTTCGGCGTCAATGACCTGGATCCGGCCATCAACGCGTGCCAGGACCTCAACGGCTTCGTCAACGCCAAATGGCTCAAGGCCAACCCGGTGCCGTCGGACCGCACCAGCTGGGGCAGTTTCGAGGTGCTGGCCGAGCGTTCGCTGACCATCCAGCACGCGTTGGTGGAGCAACTGGCGCGCGGCAACCTGTCGGCCGGCTCGGTGGACGCCAAGATCGCCGACCTGTGGCGCACCGGCTCGGACGAAGCGGCGATCGACAAGGCCGGCATCACGCCGCTGCAGCCGCAGCTCAAGGCGATCGATGCGCTGACCGATGCGCCGTCCATCGCCGCATGGTTGCGCGACAGCTACGCCAAGGGCCAGGGCTTCCTGTTCTCGTTCGGCGCCAATGCCGACTACAAGCATTCCGAACAGATGATCGCCTACGCAGGCCAGGGCGGTCTGGGCTTGCCCGAGAAGGGTTATTACACCGATCCGGCGCAGGCCAGGATCCGTGAGCAGTACGTGGCCTACATCGCGCGCGTGCTGGAGTTGTCCGGCGTTCCCGCCGCGCAGGCGGCCACGCAGGCCAAGGCGGTGATGGCGTTCGAAACCCGCCTGGCCGCCGCCTCGCTGTCGCGCATCGAACTGCGCGACCCGGCCAAGCGCTACAACCCGGTCGATGTGGCCGGTGCCAACGCGGTGACACCGCATTTCGACTGGCAGGCGTTCTTCAGCGCACTCAAGGTGCCGGCAGGGACGTTCTCGCTGAGCCAGCCGGGTTACTTCACCGAACTCGATGCGATGCTGGCCGATACGCCGGTGGAAACCTGGAAGGCCTACCTGCGTTTCCACAGTGTGGACGAGGCGGCACCGTATCTGGCCAAGCCGTTCGAGCAGGCCAACTTCGATTTCTATGCCAAGACGCTGCGTGGCCAGCAGGACATGCTGCCGCGCTGGAAGCGCACCTTGAATGCGGTCAACGAGGCGATGGGCGAGGCACTGGGCCAGCTGTACGTGCAGTCCGCATTCCCGGCCGAGTCCAAGCAGCAGATGCAGCAGCTGGTGCAGAACCTCTCGGTGGCGCTCAAGGCGCGGCTGGAAAAGCTCGACTGGATGAGCGCGGAAACCAAGCAGCGCGCGCTGGAGAAGTGGGCCAGTTTCACGCCCAAGATCGGCTACCCGGATCAGTGGCGCGACTGGTCGGGCCTGGAAACCCGCGGTGATGGATTCCTGGCCAACATGCAGGCCGCGCAGGCATTCAACTATCGCTACATGCTGGACAAGATCGGCAAGCCGGTCGACAAGCGCGAGTGGCATATGACCCCGCAGACGGTCAATGCGTACTACAACGCCACCCGCAACGAGATCGTGTTCCCGGCGGCGATCCTGCAGCCGCCGTTCTTCGACCCCAAGGCCGACCCGGCATTGAATTACGGCGGGATCGGCGCGGTGATCGGGCACGAGATGATGCATGGCTACGACGACTCGGGCAGCCAGTTCGATGCCAAGGGCAACTTCGATACCTGGTGGACCGATGCGGACCGCAAGCTGTTCACCCAGCGCACCGACCAGCTGGTGGCGCAGTTCGACGGCTATGAGGCGATCCCTGGCGTCAACGTCAAAGGCAAGCTGACCCTGGGCGAGAACATCGGCGATCTCGGTGGCCTGACCGTGGCCTATGACGCGCTGCAGATGGCATTGAAGGAACAGCCCGGCGCCAACAAGGACATCGACGGTTATACGCAGGACCAGCGCTTCTTCATGAACTGGGCCACGGTGTGGCGCCGCAACTTCACCGACGGCGAATTGCGCGTGCGCCTGAACACCGACCCGCATGCGCCGGCCAATTTCCGCGCCAATGGTGCGCCGTCGAACATGCCGGCATTTGCGCAGGCGTTCCAGTGCAAGCCGGGCGATGCGATGGTGCGTGGCGACAAGGATCGCGTTGCGATCTGGTAAGCGGCATCGCATCCGGCGCGGACTGTTGCGACAGTCCGCGCCGGGAAATCCGCTGTTTTTGCGCGTTTGTCGAGCTCGCTTGTGCGCTTGCGTCTGCACATCGACACGCAGGTGCAGCGTCTAGACTGCCGCGCTCTGCAACACGGGGGCGGCAGTGACGAGGCGAAAAATCATCAAATGGGTGGGCATCGGTGCACTGGTGCTCCTGTTGGGCAGCGTGCTGTCGCTGTACGGCTACGGACGCTTTGCCGATCGTCAGCGTGGTGCGGTGAGCCACGCGCTGCCTGCCACGGCGATCGCCACGCCGATCGATCAGGTGGTCGCGCCGCTGCAGCAGGCACATGCCGGTCAGACCGGCATGGTGATCCTGCCCGACAATGTCGATGCGTTCGCGGTGCGTGCGCTCACGGCGCGTGCGGCCGGGCGCAGCCTGGATCTGCAGTACTACATCTGGCATGCCGACTTCACCGGCAACCTGCTGCACAACGAACTGCTGCATGCGGCCGATCGCGGCGTGCGCGTGCGCCTGCTGCTGGACGACATGAACATCCACGGCAGCGATTCGGTGCTGGCGGCGCTGGACAGCCACCCGATGATCGAGATCCGTCTGTTCAATCCTACCCGTGCGCGCGAAGGCACGCTGATGCGCGGGGTGGAGATGGTGCTGCGCATGTTCAGCATCAACCGGCGCATGCACAACAAGGCCTGGATTGCCGATGGCCGGATGGCGGTGGTGGGTGGCCGCAATGTGGGCGATGAATACTTCGATGCGGCGCGCGACACCAATTTCATGGACATGGACGCGGCACTGATGGGGCCGGCCGTGGGCCAGGCCGAGCAGGTCTTCGATGCGTACTGGAACAGCCCCAATGCCCTGCCGCTGGCTGCGCTGGTGACCGCCAAGCCGCAGGCGCTGGATGCGTTGCGCGGCAGCCTGGATGCGGGCCTGGAGTCGGCACGCGCGCACCCGTATGTGCAGCGGCTGCGCCAGTCACCCAGCGTGCAGGCGTTGACGCAGGGCCAGCGCCAGGTGCAGTGGCTGGACCAGGCGCGCATCGTTTCCGACCCGCCGGAAAAGGCCGAGGGCGCACCGCCGCAGGCGGACTGGATGACGCCGGTGTTGATCGGCGAGATGGCGCATGCGCAGCGCGAACTGAAGGTGATCTCGCCGTACTTCGTGCCGGGCGAGGACGGCATGCGCTGGATCGGCGCGTTGCGTCGGCGCAATGTGCGCGTGAGCGTGTTGACCAACTCGCTGGCAGCAAACGATGTGGTTGCCGTCCACAGCGGCTATGCCGATTACCGGGTGCCCCTGCTCATGCAAGGCGTGCGCCTGCACGAGCTCAAGCCGATGGGCAAGCCGGACGGCAGCCTGTTCGGCTCCAGCGGTGCCAGCCTGCACACCAAGGCGTTCGTGGTGGACGACAGCAGCGGCTTCATCGGCTCGTTCAATCTGGATCCACGCTCGATGAACCTCAATACCGAGATGGGCCTGCTGTTCAACGACCGCGCAGTGGCCGCGCAGCTGGAGCAGGTCTACAACCGCAAGATCGGCGCGCCGGTGAGCTACCGCGTGACCCTGGAGCAGGGCGAGTTGCGCTGGCACGACGATGCAGCGCAACCGCCCGAGGTATGGTCGCAAGAGCCGGCCGCGAGCGTGTGGCGGCGTGGCGCGGCGGCGGTGATGGGCTGGTTGCCGCTGGAGTCGCAGTTGTAATTGCGCCGTTTGCGCGTGCGGCGCGCTACTGCAGCTGCGTCACGATCTCGCGCGCCATCGCGCCCAGCGGCAGGATGCGGTCGGCGCCGCCGCGTTTGATCGCTTCCTTGGGCATGCCGAACACGATGCTGGTGTGTTCGTCCTGCGCCACCGTGCGCGCGCCGGCCTGGCGCATTTCCAGCAGCCCGGCGGCGCCGTCGTCGCCCATGCCGGTCATGATGATGCCCAGCGCATTGCTGCCGGCCGCGCGCGCGGCCGAGCGGAACAGCACATCCACCGACGGACGGTGCCGGTTGACCGGCGGGCCTTCCATCACTTCGACAAAATATTGCGCGCCACTGCGGCGCAGCAGCAGGTGCTTGCCGCCGGGCGCGATCAGCGCGCGCCCCGGCATCACCCGGTCGTTGTTGGCGGCCTCTTTCACTGCGATCTGGCACAAGCCATTCAGGCGCGCGGCGAAGGCGGCGGTAAATTTCTCCGGCATGTGCTGCACGATCACGATGCCGGGGCAGACGCGCGGCAACGCGGTCAATACTTCCTCCAGCGCCTGGGTGCCCCCGGTGGAGGTGCCGATGGCGACGATGCGCTCGGTGGTCTGCGCCAGCGCGCGCCCGCTTTGCGCCGGCAGGATCACATCGGCGGTGTGCTTGACCTCCGCTTCCAGCGGCGCCGCGGCAACCCGCGCGGCCAGCCGCTTGACGTTGGCGCGTGCGGCGCTGCGCACGGTATTGACCAGTTCGTCGGCCGAGTCGGTGAGGAACTGCTTCAGCCCCAGGCGCGGTTTGGTCACCACGGCCACCGCACCGGCGGCCAGGGCATCCATGGTGACGCGTGCGCCTTTTTCGGTGAGCGTGGAACAGATCACCACCGGGGTGGGGCGTTCGCTCATGATCTTGCGCAGGAAGGTGATGCCGTCCATGCGCGGCATTTCCACATCCAGCACGATCACGTCCGGCCATTGCTTGCGCATCTTCTCGATCGCCAGCAGCGGGTCGGCCGCGGTGGCGATGACCTCGATGTCGGGCGCGTCGTTGAGCACGCCCACCAGCACCTGGCGCACCACCGCCGAGTCGTCGACGACCATGGCCTTGATGGCATCGGTGCGGGCAATGGGGCTGGCGGCAGGGCGGTTGAAGGCGGTCGACACGGCGGATCCTTGGCTCAGGCCTTGCGGAAGATCGAGGGTGCCACCTGGACCAGATCGATGTCGAGTTCGCTCAGGCTCTCCGAATGACCGATGCAGAAATAGCCGCCCGATTTGAGGTTGGACAGCACACGCAGGATGACCTCGCGCTTGGTCTGGCCATTGAAATAGATCATCACATTGCGCAGGAAGATCGCATCGAAGCTGCCCAGCATCGGCAAGGCCGCATTGAGGTTGGCATGCACGAACCTGACCCGGTCGCGCAGGCGGCGTTCCACCAGCAAGGTGCCGTCGTATTCGCCCTGGCCACGCAGACAATAGCGCTTGAGATAGGGCTGCGGAATGCCGTCGATGCGCTGCAGGGCGTAATGCCCGGTGCGCGCCTTGGCCAGCACGCGGGTGCTGATGTCGCTGCCGACCACTTCGAATGGCCGTCCCTGCAAGGCGTCGTCCAGCACCATCGCCATGCTGTAGGCCTCTTCGCCGCTGGAGCTGGCCGCGCTCCAGCAGCGGAACGGCAGGCCGCCGCGATGTTCGCCGGCCAGCTTGCGCAGCAGCTCGAAGTGCTTGGGCTCGCGGAAGAAGTAGGTTTCGTTGGTGGTCAGCAGGTCGATCGCGGTCTGGATCTCGGCGCGGTCCTGGCGGCTTTCCAGCAACTGCAGGTACTGCGTGTAGGTGCTGAACTGGTGTTCGCGCAGGCGCCTGCCCAGCCGGCCGCACAACATGGCTTTCTTGCCGGTGGAAATGCTGATGCCCGCCGCTTCGAAGATGAAGCGCTGGAAGCGGCCGAACTCCTGTTCGGTGATGGCGGTGGCTGTGCTCATGGTCAGGCGACATCCGCATCGCTGGGCAGCGCGTTACCGCACAGGCGTGCGATGCGCACGGTGTGTTCGCGCCACCATTCCGACAGCATCGGCCCGGGCATCGGCGAGCCCATCAGGTAGCCCTGTGCCAGATCGCAGCCCAGCTCGCGCAGCAGGCGCCAGTCCTCCGGCGTTTCCACCCCTTCGGCCACGGCGGTGAGTTCGAGCCGGTGCGCCAGTTCCAGCGTGGATTCGAGCACGGTGCGCTGACTGCGGCTGCGATGTGCGGCATGCACGAAGCTGCGATCCAATTTGAGTTCGGTGAAGGGAATGCTGGCCAGGCGCTGCAGCGAGGAAAACCCCGTGCCGTAGTCGTCGATCGACAGGCCGAAGCCGTGCAGGCGCAGGCGCGCCAGCATGCTCAAGGCATTGGCCGGCTCCACGATGGCGCTTTCGGTGAGTTCCAGCACCAGATCGGCAGGGCTCAGGCCGTTGTCGCCCAGCTTGCCGCACAGCTGTTCGAGAAAGCCCTGCTCGCCGAGCAGGTTGGGCGACAGGTTCAGCGCCAGGCTCAGCTCCAGGCCTTCTGCGCGCCAGTCCACCAGTTGCGCGACTGCCATGTCGATCACCTGCTGGGTCAGGGCATGGATCAGGCCCTCGCGTTCGGCCAGCGGAATGAAGCGGTCCGGCCCGATCATGTCGCCTTGCGGGCGGCGCCAGCGGGCGAGCGCTTCCACGCCACGCAGGCGACCATCCTTCAGATCGAGCTTGGGCTGGTAGGCCACGCGGATTTCGCCGCGGCGCATGGCCCGGTCCAGCCGCGAGGCAGCCGCGCCGCCGCTGGACATCAGCGGCGAGATCGCCGCCTGGGCAAACGCGGGCGCGTTCGTGGCCAGTCCCGGCTCGCACTCAAGCACGTTGGCCAGGTCCTGCAGATGCATCGGCTTTTCGATGCCGCCGAGCACGCGCACGCCGGCGCTGCGGCTGAGCTGCATCACCGCATCGATCAGGGCGCCGCCGCGCTGCGAGACCACCACCACCGGCACGCTGTACTTGCCGCGTGCCAGCGCATCCAGCAGCTGCACGCCATCCATGCCCGGCATTTCCAGATCGATCAGCAGCAGCGACGGGGCCACTGCACTGCTCAGCCAGGCCAGCGCGGCGTGGCCGTCGACTGCGCCGTCGACGGCGACGGCGCCGAGCTGGCGGCACAGCGCCATCGCGTGTTCGCGCTGGACCACGCTGTCGTCGACGACCAGTACCGGGCCGTCCAGCGCGCAGCTGCAGGAGAGAAGGGTGGGGCGCATGGGAGTCCTTGCGTGCAGGCTGGACATGTCAGGCTGCCAGCTCGGCGACAGGCAGCTGGGCGAGTGCGTCGTTGCCCAGCACCGCATCGGCGTCGAGCAGGATCACGAAGCGCTCGCCGATCCTGGCCATCGCATGGATGCATTCGCGTGCGATGCCGGCGCCAAAACTGGGCGCGTCGGCGATGGCGTCGGGCGCGATCTCCAGCACTTCGCTCACCGCATCCACCAACAGGCCGAGCACCTGATGCGTGTGGCCATGGGCGATCTCCACGATCACGATGCAGCTGCGCTTGGTGATCGTGCTGGCATTGCGGCCGAAGCGCTGCTGCAGATCCACCACCGGCACCACCGCGCCGCGCAGGTTGATCACCCCGCGCAGGGCCGGCGGCATCATCGGCACGTCGGTCGGCATGCGGTATTCGATGATTTCCTTGATGCCGAGGATGCCCAGGCCGAACATCTCCGTGCCCAGCACAAAGGTCAGGTATTGCTGCGGCGCCGTCGATGGCGGCGCGACGGCGGTTGGCATGGTGCTGGCTGCGCTGTGCGGTTGCATCGTCGTGTCCTCAGAAGCTGGCGAACTGCGATTCGTCGATCGCATCGGCGGTGGCTGCCACCGCGCTGAACTGGCGCACGTTGCTGCGACGCGGCGGTGCACTGATTGCGGTGCTGCTGCCGTGCGGTGCGATCCGGCGCGGGCCCGGCTTGTTGCTGGGCGATGCCGCCGCGCGCGCGCCATTGCCGAGCCGGAAGAAGCCCATCAACTGCTGCAGTTGTTCGGCCTGCGCGCTCATTTCTTCCGAGGTGGCGGCCAGTTCTTCGGCATTGGCGGCGGCCGACTGCGTGGTCTGGTTCAACTGGCCGACGGCGGTGTTGATCTGGCTGACGCCGGCGGTCTGTTCTTCGGAAGCCGCGGCGATTTCCTGCACCAGGTCGGAGGTGCGGCGGATCGAGGGCACCATCTCGCCGAGCACGCGGCCGGCGCTTTCGGCCAGGTCCACGCTGGAGCCGGCCACCTCGCCGATCTCCTGCGCGGCGATCTGGCTGCGCTCGGCCAGCTTGCGCACTTCCGCCGCCACCACCGCAAAGCCCTTGCCATGTTCGCCGGCACGCGCGGCCTCGATGGCGGCATTGAGCGCCAGCAGGTTGGTCTGGTAGGCGATGTCGTCGATGATGCCGATCTTCCTGGCGATGTCCTTCATCGCCACCACGGTGGCGCGCACGGTGTCGCCGCCATCGGCCGCCTCGCTGGCAGCCTTGGCAGCCATGCTGTCGGTGACGCGCGCGTTCTCGGTGTTCTGCGCGATGGAGGCGGTCATCTGTTCCAGCGAGGCGCTGGTCTCTTCCACCCCGGCCGCCTGTTCGCTGGCGGCCTGCGCCAGCGCCTGTGCGGTGGCGCTGACCTGTTCGGAGGCGCTGGCCAGGTTCTCGGCGTTGCGGTTGACCTCATCGACGATCTCGGTCAGCCGGCTCATGGTGGTGTTGACGTAGCGCTGCATGTCGGCGAAGGCGCCTTCGTAGCGGCCTTCCACGGTGTGGGTGAGGTCACCGTCGGCCATCGCGCCCATCACCTGGATCACCTCGGAAATGCTGCGCAGGTTGCCGCGCGCACGCTCCACGGTGTCGTTGATGAAGGCCTTCTTGCCCGGCAGCTGCGCCAGCGGTGCCTCGAAGTTGCCGCGGCCGAATTCGGCCACCACGCCCATTGCCAGCTTCTTGACCGCGATATGCGCGCCCACCATCTGGTTGATGCCGGTGGCCATGCTGCGGAAATCGCCGTCGAAGCTGCTGCTGTCGATGACCACGTCGATATCGCCGGCTTCGTGTTCGGCCGACATGTGGTTGATCTCGCGGATCAGGCCGGTGAGGTTGCCGCGCACCTGTTCCAGGGTCTCGTTGATGAAGCGCTTCTTGCCCGGCAGCAACGGCAGCTGTGCGGTGAAGTTGCCGCGGCCGAACTCGGCCACGCAGGCGATGGCCTGTTTCTTGACCGCGATGTGGCTGGCTACCATTGCATTGATGCCTTCGGCCATGCGGCGGAAATCGCCGGCGAAACGTTGCGTGTCGATGACCACGTCGATATCGCCGGCATCGTGCTCGGCCGCCATGTGGTTGACCTCGGCGACCATGCCGGTGAGGTTGCCGCGGATCTGCTCGACGATCTCGTTGATGAGGGCCTTCTTGCCCGGCAGGCGTTCCAGCTCGGCGGAGAAGTTGCCGCGGCCGAACTCGGCCACGCAGGCCATGAGCTGCTTCTCGACCGCGATATGGTTGGTGACCAGGCGGTTGATGCCTTCGCCGGTGGTGCGGAAATCGCCATCGAAGCGTGCCACGTCGATGCGCGCGTCGATCTCGCCGGCGTCGTGTTCCTGCCAGACGCGGTTGATCTCCTGGTTGACCTGGGCGATGGTGCTCTGCACCTTGCGCAGCGCACGCAGCACCTCGCAGGCCTGCTCGTCGCGCAGCTGCGGCAGGGCGACGGCGAAGTTGCCACGCGCGAATGCATCCAGCGTGGTGGTGGCAAGCTCCAGCGAGCCGGTCGCGATGCGGATCGCATGGAGCAGCAACGCACCGCTGACGAGTGCGGCCAGGACGCTGGCGGCGAGCAGGGCGCCGTGCGACAGCGTCAGCGCAAAGCCGGCGACCACCACCACGACAGGCAAGGCAAGGGCGAGGGCGGCGGTGAACCACAACTGCGTGGCGATCGGGAGACGGTGTGACATGGCGGCAGCTTCCTGGGGTCAGGGAACAACGAACGAGGCGGTGATGTGGGGAGTGCTTGTGTGGTGACTCAGGCCGCCAGGGCGTCCTGGTTTGGATGCAATTGCTGCAGCAGGCTGGGTACATCGAGAATCAGCGCGACATCGCCGCTGCCCAGGATGCTCGAACCGCTGATGCCCTTGACCTGTGCGAAGACCCTGGACAACGGCTTGATCACGGTCTGCCATTCGCCCAGCAAGGTGTCCACGACCAGGCCGAAACGCTGGGTACCCTGGCGGATCACCACGATGCTCTCGCGCGCAGGCGTCTTGCCGCCGAGCGCGAACAGTGCGCGCAGGCGTACATACGGCAGCACGCTGCCACGCAGGTCGATGTAGTCGCTGCCGTAGTCGGGCGTGAATTCCACGCATTCCTCCACTACGTCCAGCGGCACCACGAACACCGATTTACCGACGCCGACCTGGAAGCCGTTGATGATGGCCAGCGTCAGCGGCAACCGCACCGAAATGGTGGTGCCCAGGCCTGCGGTGCTGTCGATCTCCACGGTGCCGCGCAGCGCGGTGATGTTGCGCTTGACCACGTCCATGCCCACGCCGCGGCCGGACAGGTTGGTGACCTTTTCGGCGGTGGAAAAGCCCGGCTCGAAGATCATCGCGAATACCTCGCGGTCGCTGAGCTGGCGGCCCGGCTCGATCAGGCCGCGTTCCAGCGCCTTGGCCAGGATGCGGTCGCGATTCAGACCGCCACCGTCGTCGGTGATCTGGATGACGATGCTGCCGGAATCGTGATAGGCATTCAGGCCCACGGTGCCGCGTGCCGGCTTGCCGCGTGCCACGCGCACCTCCGCCGGTTCGATGCCGTGATCCATGGCGTTGCGCACCAGATGGGTGAGCGGGTCGCCGATCTTTTCCACCACCGACTTGTCCAGTTCGGTGTCTTCGCCGGCCACGACCAGCGCGATGTCCTTGCCGAGTTCGCGCGCCACGTCGTGCACCACGCGCTGGAAGCGGCTGAAGGTGCCGCCGATCTTGACCATGCGCAGTTGCAGGGCGCTTTCGCGCACATCTTCCACCAGGCCGGCCAGGATCGAGGCCGATTCCAGCAGCTGTGCATCGCCGGTGCGCTGCGCGTTGGCATTGGTGCCGGCCACCGCGATGATGAGTTCGCCGACCAGATCGATCATGCGATCGAGCTTGTCGGCGTCCACGCGGATCGAGCGCGCGTCGGCGTTGCGTGCGCCGGTGTCCTGCTGCGGGCGTGCCGACGCTGCGGCCGGCACGCCCGCCAGCACGCCGCTAACCGGCGCGGCCGCAGCCATGACCGGCTCGTCTGCAAGCACGGCGCTGGCGTCCATCGGTGCCGGTACCGAGATGATCTCCAGGTCGCAGTCCTCGCGTACGAACTCGAACACGTCCTCGATCGCGGCACGGTCGGCATCGCTGCGCAGCAGGATCCGGAAGCCCAGGTAATTGGCTTCCGGATCCAGCGCTTCGAAGCTCGGCAGCCCGCTGACATCGGTATTGATCGACTCGACCGAGCCCAGCCCGCGCAGGTTGCGAATCAGCTTGAGTGGCGAGTTGCCGTAGCGCAGCGCATCGGCGAACAATTTCAGCGTGATGCGCCAGTAACCACTCTGTTTCTCCGGGGTGTTGTGCTGGACGGCCGTGGCAGTGACACCGCAGGCGCTGATCTGCAGGTAGGTCTGCAGTTGCGCCAGCAGGGGCTCGGCCTCTGCAGTCAGGGCGTCGGCATCGGCGTGTGCCGGATCGGCCGCGGTTTCCACCAGGGCGTGGATGTGGTCGCAGCACACCAGCAGCAGCGCGATCAGTTCCGAGCTCAGCGTCAGCGCATCGTCGCGCACCAGGTCCAGCACGCTTTCCACGACGTGGGTGAAACCGACCAGCTGCGGCAGATCGAACAATCCACCCGAGCCCTTGATGGTGTGCGCCGCACGGAAGATCGCATTGACCGCATCCGGCGAGGATTCGCCACGCTCGGCTTCGAGCAGGTGACGTTCCATGTCTTCGAGCAGGTCCCGGCTTTCGGCCAGGAAGGTCTGCATCAGCTGGTTCATGTCCATGCGTGTCGCCGGTTCCTTAGTGAATGCGTTCGCCGAGACCCGCAACCGCATGCGGGTACAGCGCTTCGAGCAGGCCGAGCAGTTCGATCACATCAACCACCGCGCGGCTGGAATCGGTCAGCGAGAACGGCCGGCCGTCGGCCTGGATCGCCTGCTTGGTCGCCAGCAGCAACTGCAGGCCGGTGGTGTCGATCTCGCTGACCGCCCCCAGGTCCAGATGCAGCCCGCCCGGATGCAGCAAGGCCGGCTGCAGCAGCGGCTTGAGTTCGGCAGCGCGACGGATGGTCATCTCGCCTTCCAGGGCAAGCGTCAGCGGCGCGGGTAGATCGGACAGTGGCGTGTTCATTGATGCCTCAAGCGATGCGATGGCGCACGGTTGCGTGCCATGACGCGGAAGAAGGTCGCTCCGGCGTGGGCTTGTGTGGGCAGTGCTGCACACGGAGATCACGCCGGTCCATGCAGGTATCGGCGCGTGACAGGAATATTTAGGCCAAATTCAGTGCAGTGACGAAATTGAGAAGGCCATCACTGCCTGGGCATTAATTGCTCAGCTTTGTCGCAAGCAGGCTCAGGGCACCAATGTCCTGGACAGTCCCGCAGGACAGATCGCCGCATTCCCGCCGACTTCTTGAGTGCCTGCGGCGTGAGCGGGTGCACGGCGGCTGCAGCAAAGACGCCCCAGACAGGTCGCCTGCCTCCTGCACCGGCAGCGCAAGGAGCATGGGCTTTAGCGGAGGTGCCGCATTGGATCGGCGCCACTTTACGCAGTGCCTGCAACGCGGTCGGCGCGTCCTGGCGTCTTCCAGGCCGGGCGCGGCGCCCATGGCAGGCGCAGCCGACCGCAGCGCGGTCTCATCTTGGCGCCAGCATCGTCAGCAGGCCGCGCGCGGCGTTGAAGCGGTCCGCGCCTTCCGGCAGCGGCAGCTTGATGCGCAGCTTGTCCGGGCCGTCCATCGTGTAGATCTTCGGCTGCTTCTGGATCATCTGGATCACCGCCATCGGGTCGATCGCCGGTTTTGCCTCGAAGACCAGCCGGCCACCGTTCTCGCCCAGGTCCAGCTTGCGCACGCCCAGCGCATTGGCCTGCAGCTTGAGCTCGGCAATGGCGAACAGGTGCTTGACCGGGTCCGGCAGCAGGCCGAAGCGGTCGATCATCTCCACCTGCAATTCGCGCAATGCATCGGCATCGCGTGCGCTGGAGATGCGCTTGTACAGCGTCAGCCGCGTATGCACGTCCGGCAGGTAATCCTCGGGAATCAGCGAGGCCACATGCAGCTCGACTTCGGCGCCGCGGACTTCCTCGCCGGCATCCAGATCCGGCAGCTTGCCCTGGCGGATGCTGCGTACCGCGCGTTCCAGCAGCTCGGTGTACAGGCTGAAGCCGACCTCGGCTATCTGCCCGCTCTGGTCCTCGCCCAGCAGCTCGCCGGCGCCGCGGATTTCCAGATCGTGCGTGGCCAGGGTGAAGCCGGCGCCGAGCTCGTCCATGGAGGCGATCGCTTCCAGGCGTTTGGCCGCATCGGAGGTCATCGAGCGCCGGTCCGGCACCACCAGATACGCGTAGGCGCGGTGATGCGAGCGGCCGACGCGGCCGCGCAGCTGGTGCAGCTGGGCCAGGCCGAAGCGGTCGGCGCGGTTGATGATGATGGTGTTGGCGTTGGGAATGTCGATGCCCGACTCGATGATCGTGGTCGACAGCAACACGTTGAAGCGCTGCTTCTGGAAATCCAGCATCACCCGCTCCAGCTCGCGCTCGGGCATCTGCCCGTGGGCGATGCCGATGCGCGCTTCCGGCACCAGTTCGGACAGCTCGCGCTGCATGCGCACGATGCTTTCCACATCGTTGTGCAGGAAGTACAGCTGCCCGCCGCGACTGAGCTCGCGCTGGAAGGCCTCGCGCAGCAGCGCGTTGTCCCAGGCAGTGATGAAGGTCTGCACCGCCAGCCGGTTCGGTGGCGGGGTGGCGATGATCGACAGGTCGCGCAGCCCGGCCATGGCCATGTTGAGCGTGCGCGGGATGGGGGTTGCGGTGAGTGTGAGCAGATGCACGTTGGCGCGCATCGCCTTGAGTGCTTCCTTCTGCCGCACGCCGAAGCGTTGCTCTTCGTCGACCACGACCAGGCCCAGGTCCTTGAACTTGACGTCCGGCTGCAGCAGCCGGTGCGTGCCGATGATCACGTCGATCTCGCCGCTGGCCACCTTCTCCAGCTCGGCCTTGATTTCCTTGGTGCTCTTGAAGCGCGACAGCACTTCCACCTTCATCGGGTAGTCGGCGAAGCGGTCGCGGAAATTGCGGTAATGCTGCTCGGCCAGCAGCGTTGTCGGCACCAGCACGGCAACCTGCTTGCCGGCGCTGGCGGCGGCAAAGGCGGCGCGCACCGCGACCTCGGTCTTGCCGAAGCCGACATCGCCGCAGACCACGCGGTCCATCGGCTGGCTGCTACCCAGGTCGCGCAGGGTCGCATCGATGGCGGCCAGCTGGTCGCCGGTTTCCTCGAACGGAAAGCCGGCCGCGAACGGCTCGTACATCGCCCGGTCCACCTGCAAGGCCAGCCCGGCGCGGGCACGCCGGCGCGCCTGGATCTCCAGCAATTCGGCCGCCACGTCGCGGACCTTTTCGGCCGCCTTGCGCTTGGCCTTGGTCCACTGCTCGCCGCCCAGCGAATGCAGCGGCGCGGTCTCGGCCGAGGCGCCGGAATAGCGGCTGATCAGATGCAGCTGCGCCACCGGCACGTACAGGCGGTCGCCCTTGGCGTATTCGATCTCCAGGAACTCGCCGGGCATGCCACCGGCATCGAGCACGATCAGCCCGCGGTAGCGGCCCACACCGTGGTCTTCGTGCACGATCGGCGCGCCTTCGGACAGCTCGCCCAGGTCGCGGATGATCGCTTCCGGCTCGCGCCCGACCCGGCGGCTGCGCCGCGGTTGGTTGGCGCGCTCGGGAAACAGCTGGCGCTCGGTCAGGACCGCAATCTGCGGGGTGTCCAGCGCAAAGCCGTCTTCCAGCGGCGCCACGGTGATACCGAAGCGCAGCTTGGTGGCAGCCAGGAAGGCGGGCAGGTCGGCAACGACCTCCGGCTTCAGCTGCGCGGCGGCCAGCACTTCCATCAAGGCCTCACGACGGCCGGCGGTATCGGCGGCCACCAGCACGCGGCCGGGGTAATGGCCCAGGAACGAGGACAGCGCCTGGCCGGCCGGCGCGTCCTTTGCCGCCACCGGCAGCGGCGGCAACGGCTGGTCGCCCAGGGCGGCGGCCTCGTCGATGCGCGGATGATCGCTGGCCCAGACTTCGATGCGCGCCAGCTTGTTGAGCCGCTCGCGCAAGGCGTCCGGCGATTGATACAGCTCGTCCGGCGTCAGCAGCGGGCGTTCCACGTCGTGGCGGCGCTGTTCGTAGCGGTCCTGTGCCTGCGCCCAGAACGTATCGGCCGCATTGGAGACACCGGTGGCGACCAGCGGCAACACGCGCTTGTCCAGATAATCGAACAAGGTGGCGGTCTTGCTGAAGAACATCGGCAGGTAGTACTCGACGCCCGACGGCGCCAGACCCGATTTCAGGTCCTGGTACAGCGCGCTGCGCCGGGTGTCCACGTCGAAACGCTCGCGCAGGCAGGCCAGCACGCGCTCCACGCTGGCATCGTCCATCGGCACTTCGCGGCCGGGCAGCAGCTTGACGGCCTCGACCTTGTCCAGCGAGCGCTGCGATTCCGGGTCGAAGGCACGGATGGAGTCGATATCCTCGTCCAGCAACTCGATCCGCAACGGCGTGGCTTCGCCCATCGGAAACACGTCGAGCAGGCCGCCGCGCACCGCGAAATCGCCCGGGTCCATCACCTGCGGCACGTTACGGTAACCGGCGCTTTCCAGCCGGCGTTTTTCCGCATCCAGATCCAGCCGCTGGCCGACCTTCAGATCGAAACTGCCGCCGACGATATAGCTCAGCGGTGCCAGCTGCTGCATCAGCGTCTGCACCGGCACGATCACCACCCCACGGGTCAGCGCGGGCAGCCGATGCAGCGCCGCCAGGCGCTGGCTGATGATTTCCGGGTGCGGGCTGAACTGGTCGTAGGGCAGGGTCTCCCAATCGGGAAACGGCACCACCGGCAACGTGGCGTGCTCGCCGAGCAAGGCGTGCAGATCCGCCTCGATCTGATGCGCGCTCTGGTTGTCGCGTGCGATCACCAGCAGCGGGCCGGCATGCGCCTCGGCAGCCCTTGCGATCGACCAGGCCAGCGCAGTCGGCGAAGACGGAGCGCGCCAATAGGCGCGGAGCTGGCCGGACTTGGGCAGCGGCGGAGAGGGGAAGGTGGTTGGCGACGGCATCAGCCGGCAATTTTATCAGAGCACCCACCAGGCCCGGTCCATCCGGCGTGAAAGCCGGCGTCGGGCCACCTGCGCAGAAGCGCGCTGCACGGTCCTGCCTTAGCTATCGACTTGCTCGTACCGGGCACCGCCTGGGCCAGCACGCCGGTGGACCAGTTGCAGTCGCAAGCGCAGTCAAAAGCCCAATCGAAAACCCAGTCAAAAGCCCAGTCAAAAGCCCAGTCGGTCGAGGGTGCGGTGCCCTCACCGCTTGCGGGACACGCCGTGAACCCATCCTTGGGGGCTCGGTGGCGGCATCCATGCCGCCACACGGTCCCGCAACCGGCGAGGGCACCGCACCAGACAGTTGGCTGGTTGGTTGCTTAAAGGGCGTATCCGTTGATCGGTCAGCGTTATGGGACGCTTCCTTGTCGGAACAGCAGATCCCGGTGCCTGCTCTTACCAAACACACCGGTCATCTCGACTGGTCCTTGCCCGCTCACCGTCGCGGGACCTTACGCGGCATGGATGCCGCGTAAGAGCCTACATGGACGTACTTGCGGCGTGTCCCGCGTCGGTGGGCGGGCAAGGGCCCTGCAGCCAGGTAGCAGATCAGCCGCTCTACGCTTGAGCTATCGCATGGGCGACTGCTGCAAAAGACCGACCATCTCGACTGGTCCTTGCCCGCCAACCGTCGCGGGACCTTACGCGGCATGGATGCCGCGTAAGAGCCTACAAGGACGTACTTGCGGCGTGTCCTGCGATGGTGGGCGGGCAAGGGCCCTGCAACCAAGTCACAGCCCAACCGCCCTGCAACTCATCCACCCGCATGACTGGGGCCTCTGAAGCGTAATGCCTAACGCCATTGAGGCTTCGAAAAACTGGGGTCGTTCAGTCGCAATCAGATGCTTGAATCCAAAAGCCCCAGGTCGTCGGGCGCGCGGTGCCCTCACCGCTTGCGGGACACGCCGTGAACCCATCCCTGGGGGCTCGGTGGCGGCATCCATGCCGCCACACGGTCCCGCAACCGGCGAGGGCACCGCACCAGACAGTTGGCTGGTTGACTCGTTGAAAGCTTGCCCGCTGCTCGGCTTCCGTTGGGAGACGGACTGACGCGTCCTCGCCCCAACAGCAGGACACCGCTGCTGCTCTTAACCGTGCACACCGACCATCCCGACAGGTCCTTGCCCACCTACCGTCGCGGGACCTTACGCGGCATGGATGCCGCGTAAGAGCCTACAGGGACGTACTTGCGGCGTGTCCCGCGATGGTGGGCGGGCAAGGGCCCTGCAACCAAGTCGCAGACCAACCGCCCAAGCCGCTTCACGAATCCCCAATCCCCAATCCCCAATCCCGAATCCCGAATCCCGAATCCCGAATCCCGAATCCCAGCCCCTCAGGCATCCAGCTCCAGCACCATGCGCACCAACTCCGGCGAATCCGGATGCGGCTGCGGCTTGAAGCCCAGCGACTCGGCCAGTTGCAGCATCGGCACATTGCTTTGCAGCACGTCGCCGAACAGGCAATCCAGGTATTTGCGCCGCGCCCACTTGACCAGCTTGCGCATCAGCTGCCGTCCCAGGCCCTGGCCGGCGACGAAGCTGCTGACCAGGATGGTGTACTCGGCCTGGCGGGTGCCCGGCACCAGCGCCGCACGCGCGACCGCGCCCACCAGGGCTTCACCCGGCGGCAGCTGCTCGGCGGCCACCAGCACGATTTCGCTCTTGGGGTTGGGATGGGTCAGGCGCTGCACCATCTCCGGGGTGATTTCGGCGGAGGAGCGCACGAACCGCGCGCGGATTTCCTCTGGTCCCAACAGGCTGAAAGCGCCCTGCAGCGGCGGACCGTCCTCTGGACGGATCGGGCGGAGCAGAAGCGTGCGGCCATTGGGCAGACTGAAGTTTTCATGCCAGGGAGGCATGCGATTGCGAATGGCCATGACCGGTGTTCCTTAAAGATCGGAAGATTCTGGCACCCGCCCAGCGCACAACCGTGAATGAATCCGGTGCGCCGCTGGGGGCCGTCAGGGGGTGGCAGTGCTTCCCTCATCACTGTACCGAGCGATACCGTGATCCAGTCGTGAGTATGCAGCCGCGTTTGCCAGCACGAGGAGGCGTCTGGCGCCGGCGAATCAGGCGTCCTGGCGCAGCCACTCCAGCCGGGTCGAAGCACCGGCCTCGCCGAGATGCTGCTTCAGCACCGGCAGCGCGGGCGCCAGCATCTGGTCGAACTGCCACGGCGCATTGACGATCAACAGCCCGCTGCCGGTCAGGCGCAGCGGCGAGTCGTCCGGGCGCACCTGCAGCTCGGCCACCAGCACCGACTTGGCCGGCAGCGTGGCAGCCTTGCGCATGAAGGGCTGCAGGCTGCGGCGCAGCTTGATCGGGTACCACACCATGCAGATCGCCTGCGGCCAGCGCGCCAGGGTCTCGCGCACGCTGTGGATGACCTGCGGGTACTCTGCATCCTGCGATTCGTACGGCGGGTCGATCAGCACCAGCCCGCGGCCGATCCTGGTCTCGCCCGCGCGTGGCGGCACGAAGGCGCGAATCGCCTCGTAACCATCGCCGGCATGCACGCGCACGCGGCTGTCCCTGGCGAACAGGCGCTTGAGCGCCTCGGCCTCTTCCGGCTGCAATTCGCAGAACGCCATGCGGTCCTGCTCGCGCAGTGCCTGCGCCGCCAGCAGCGGCGAGCCGGGATAGTGGTTGATCTGGATGCCGGCGGTGGCGCGCGCCGGCTTCTGGCCGGGCGTGGCCGGGCGGGCGATGGTCTGGTTGTCGGCCTGCACCGCGCGCAGATAGCGTTCCACCACCTCGGGCAGGGTCGACTCGGCCATCAGCCGCATCACCCCGGCATCGGCCTCGTTGGTCTTGCGGCTCTCTTCGCCGCCGAGCTGGTAGCGCCCGCGTCCGGCGTGGGTATCGAGCACGAAGAACGGGGTGTCCTTGCGCTTGAGGGTGTCGATCAGCGCCAGCAAGGCGATGTGCTTGAGCACGTCGGCATGGTTGCCGGCATGGAAGGCGTGGCGATAGTTCATCGCGGCAGTGTACGGGCCGCGCCAGCATGCGGCTATGCTGCGCGCCATGTCCGAGTCCCCCGCCCGCGTGCTCGTCGTCGAAGACGAAGCCGCCATTGCCGATACCGTGCTGTACGCGCTGCGCAGCGAAGGCTATGCGCCCGAGCATTGCCTGCTGGGCCGCGACGCGTTGGCGCGGCTGCGCGCCGACCCGGCCGATGTGGTGGTGCTGGACGTGGGCCTGCCGGACATCAACGGCTTCGAGGTGTGCCGCACGCTGCGCGGTTTCAGCGATGTGCCGGTGATCTTCCTGACCGCGCGCAATGACGAGATCGACCGCGTGCTCGGCCTGGAACTGGGCGCCGACGACTACATGGCCAAGCCCTTCTCCCCGCGCGAGCTGGTGGCGCGGGTGCGCGCACGGCTGCGTCGTCGCAACCAGGCCGCCGTGGCGGAGCCGGGCTGGCAGCCGCATGGCGCGTTTGCGATCGATCGGGAGGGCAGCCGCATCCGCTACGGCGATGCGCTGCTGCCGCTGACCCGCTACGAGTACGCGCTGCTGTCGGCGCTGTTGCAGCGCCCCGGTGCGATCCTGAGCCGCGCGCAGCTGATGGACCGCGGCTGGGACGCCAGCGCCGACAGCGCCGACCGCACCGTCGATACCCACATCAAGACGCTGCGCGGCAAGCTGCGCCAGGCCGGCGTGCCGGCCGACCCGATCCGCACCCATCGTGGCCTCGGCTACGCGCTGGAGCTGTAGCCATGGGCGAGTGCAGGCGTGGCGTTGTTCTCCGGGCCGGGGCCTGAGATGCGGCTCGGTCTCAAGCTGTTCCTGGGCTTCTTTCTGATCGTCGGGCTGGCCGCGTTCTTCGTGATGCGGGTGTTCGTCAACGAGGTCAAGCCGGGCGTGCGCCAGGCGATGGAATCCACGCTGGTGGACGCGGCCAACGTACTGGCGGAAATGGCCAGCGGCGAGCTGGCTGCCGGCAGCATCGCCAGCGGCAGCTTTGCGCGCAACGTGGCGCAGGCGCAGCGGCGCGACCCCAAGGCCTGGGTGTGGCGGTTCCGCAAGAACGATGTGGCCTACCGCGTCACCGTGACCGACGCGCGCGGGGTGGTGGTATTCGATTCGCTGGGCCGTGACGTGGGCCGCGACAACTCGCGCTGGAACGATGTCTATCGCACCTTGCGCGGCGAGTACGGCGCGCGTTCCAGCCCCGAGGTCGATGGCGACCCGGCCGCCACGGTGATGCATGTGGCCGCACCGATCTATGCGCCGAATGACCCGGGCACGTTGATCGGCGTGCTGACGCTGGCGCAGCCCAATCGCAGCATCGACCCGTTCATCGAGGCCAGCCAGCGCAACATCCTGCAGCGCGGGGCCTGGCTGATCGGCATTTCTGCGCTGATCGGCATCGGGATGACCTGGTGGCTGATGCGCGGGATCGGCCGGCTCAATCGCTACGCGCAGGCGGTGAGCGCGGGCCTTCCGGTGGCACCGCCAAAACCGCGCGGCGATGAAATCGGCGACCTGGGCCAGGCGCTGGAACGCATGCGGCGCAAGCTCGAAGGCAAGGCCTACGTGGAGCAGTACGTGCAGTCGCTGACGCACGAGATGAAGAGCCCGCTGGCGGCGATCCGCGGTGCGTCCGAACTGTTGAGCGAGCCACTGCCGGAAGCCGATCGCCAGCACTTCGTCGCCAGCATCCGCGCCCAGGAGCTGCGCCTGACCGAAACCATCGACAAGCTGCTGGCGCTGGCCGAGGTGGAGCAGCACGGCTGGTTGCAGACGCGCGAGCGCGTCGCGGTGGCCGGCCTGCTGCAGGCGGCAATGGACGCCGTGTTGCCGCGCGCGGCAGCGGCCGGCGTGCGGCTGGACAGCGATGCCGGCTCCGACACGGCGCGCGGGCAGTATGTGCTCGGCGATGGATTCCTGCTGCGCCAGGCGCTGATCAACCTGCTGGAAAACGCCATCGCGTTTTCACCGCAGGGCAGCACCATCCAGTTGCGTGCGCAGGTGCTGAAGGGGCAGGTGCAACTGGTGGTGCAGGACCGCGGCAGCGGCGTGCCGGACTACGCACTGGAACGGGTGTTCGAGCGGTTCTATTCGCTGGCCCGCCCGCAGACCGGACAACGCAGCTCCGGCCTCGGCCTGCCGTTCGTACGCGAAGTCGCGCGCCTGCACGGCGGCGAGGCGACACTGGACAATCGGGACGGTGGCGGTGCGATCGCGACGCTGCGCCTGCCCATCGGCTAGGCGCGGCTGACAATCCGTAGCGAGCAGTCGTCAGGTGGGTGCGGACGGCGCGGAGCAACCGGAGTGGACCAGTGGTACGCGAAGATTCCGCGCGCCGTCCGCGCCCGCCTGGCGGCTGCGCAGTAGGTTTGTTGGCAGCTCTGGACCGCATTGCATGCCAGATGTGCACAGGCCGGAGCCGATGGCGCCCGCATCGCGGTGCACTGAAGCGGCATGCGCCAGGGCACATGCCGCCCCCGTGTCGGCCGCGCATCACGGTGCGCAGCCGCTGTGTGCTAGTGCACCACGTCGGCCACCATGACGTCCTTGGCGACCACCGACCAGGACAGCTTGCCAAAGCCCTTGTTGCCCCATTCGTTGCCCCAGCTGTTTTCGACGATCAGCCCGTCGCTGTCGTACCCCAGCGCGACCACCGCGTGCCCGCCCAGGATCGGCGTCTTGATGTCGTAGTCGACCTGGTTCTTCGGCGTGAGGTCTTCAAACCCCTGGCGGACATAGAAGCCGATGACCACCGGCGTGGACGAGGCCAGCGCAAGTTTGATCTGTTCGATCAGGGCCCGCCCGCCATTGCCGTCGCCCGAGTACAGCACGGTGTACTTGCGGTACGGCGTGGGGTTCTTGGCAGCGTTGGCGCGGTCGGCTGCGGTGGGCGGATTCTTCCAGTTGTAGTTGCCCCACGAGTAATGCTGCTCGGTATCGATGCCCTGCGCCAGCGCGACGTCCAGCGGCGCTTCCAGCGTGGAGCCCTCATCGACGCCGTTGTTGACCTGGCTGTAGAGATACATCGGGGCGAAGCGGGTTTGCGCCTGCTTGCTGGCGTTGGCGTACCAACCGGTCAGGGTGTGGGCGGTTGCCCATGACGCACATGATCCCACCTGGCCCTGGTCGCCTGGCGCGATGGCCCAGGCAGTCAGGTCCACCGTGGCGGGCAGGGGTCTGGCGGCGCTGGCAATGCCGAACAAGGGCGTGACCGGCTGCATCAATGACGAGGGTTTCAGACCCATCCCGTGCATTGCCGCCTGTGCGGCGGCGGAGGACAGGCTCAGGGCAGCGAGCAGGCAGAGGCTGAGTGAACGTTGCTTGTTCATGGAAGGCAAACTCCAGGCGAAAGAGGAATGCAGTGGTGCGCACTTCTGGAACCACGGCCGGCAGGCGGGCATACGCGTGCGACACCGCCGATGCGGCGCGCAAGTTGAAGGAGGACGCGGCGAAACGACGGCACTGGAACGCCGTGATCAATACAGACTCGAAAAAAGCGATGGCCCCGTGATGCGCAACTGCACGCGCATCGTTGCGCCTGGCGGCCAGGCGCGCGCCGGTGATGCGAAACCTTGGCGATGCAACGGAAGCACGTCCTGGGCCTTGGTTGCAGTTTTGCAGGGCGAACACTGCATTTTCCTAACTGGGTCACAGTGCCGGTCGCCGATCCTGCCGATCGCCCACTTCACATTCGCTTCAACTTCGCCTCAAACCCCCGACACCGGCGCATCGCACCCTGGCCACCTCCCCGAATGAGGATGGTCGATGAAATCCCTGAAACTGTTGTTGCGCTTCGCCACCATTGGCGGATTGATCCTGTTGCTGCTGATTCCGTTGCTGTTGATCCGCGGCACCGTGCAGGACCGTGCGCGTTACCGCGACGAGGCGGTGGAGCGGGTGGCGCAGAGCAAGGCCGGCGAGCAGCAGTTCATCGCGCCGGTGCGGGTGCTGCCGTTTACCGAGGATGTGCAGGTCACCGAGCCCGACGAGCAGGGCAATCCGCGCAAGGTCTGGCGCAAGCGCGACGGCCAGTTGCTGCAGACCCCGCGCACGCTCAGCCTGAGCGGCGAGTTGACCCCGTCCGAGCGCAGGATCGGCCTGTTCCGCGTGCAGGTGTATGCGTGGAAGGCCAGGCTCAAGGCCGAGTTCGAGCCGTTCGCCTATCCGGCCGTGGACGGTCGTCGCTATGGCCAGCCGCATCTGGCGGTGGGTATTTCCGATGTGCGTGGCCTGGTCGGCACGCCGAGCCTGCGCGTGGACGGGCGCACACTGCCGCTGGAGAGCGGGGCAGGCGGCCTGGCGGCGCGCTCGGCCGGTATCCACGCCGATCTGCAGCCGCTGGGCGATGCGCTGGCCGGCACGCTGGGCGAAGACAATCTGGTGGAGATGTCCTTCGTGCTGGACGGCACCCGCAGCCTGGCGATCGCGCCGATTGCCGACAACAACGACATCGCGCTGCGCTCGGCCTGGCCGCATCCGCTGTTCGGCGGGCGCTTCCTGCCCAATGCGCCGACCATCGGCGCGCGTGGTTTCAATGCGAGCTGGTCGTTGTCCTCGCTGGCCACCGGTGCGCAGACCCAGCTGCAGTCCAGCCAGTCGTCGCTGGATACGCTGCAAGTGCAGCTGGTCGACCCGGTGGACGTGTACACCCAGGCCGACCGGGCCAGCAAGTACGGCATCCTGTTCGTGGTGCTGACCTTCGTGGCGTTCGTGTTGTTCGAGCTGATCAAGCGTCTGCCGATCCATCCCCTGCAGTACCTGCTGGTGGGGCTGGCGCTGGCGATCTTCTTCCTGCTGCTGCTGAGCCTTTCCGAGCACATCGCGTTCTGGCAGGCGTACCTGGTGTCGGCCGCGGCGTGTATCGGCCTGCAGTTCTTCTACCTGTCCGGGGTGTTGCGCAGCTGGGCGCGCGCAGCCGGGTTCTCGGTGATGCTCACTGCGTTGTACGGGGTGCTCTACAGCCTGTTGATCTCCGAAGACAACGCGCTGCTGATGGGATCGCTGCTGCTGTTCGGCATCCTGGCCAGCATCATGTGGGTGACCCGCAAGCTCGATTGGTACGAGCTTGGCAACAGCCTGCGCTGAGGCCGGCATGTTCGCTCACGCATGGCTGCACCGGCGGGCGCAGCGCTTGCTGCCCGCCGGGATCGACACGGTGGCGCTGCTTCCCGCAGCGCTGCCGCAGGCCTGGGAAGCTTCGCCGTTGTCGGCCTTGCCCTTGCACCGCGACGGACGCCGCGGGGTGATCGGCCTGCGCCTGCATCCAGGCACCGCGCAGGCACTGCGCCTGGATGGCAGCCGATTCCTGCAGGCGGCACAGCGGCAGGACGTGCCGGCAGACAGCGCGCGACAGCGCGGCTACGGGCCATGGCAGCGGTTGAGCAACGGCAGCTACTGGGCGCGCAGCACCGATGCACTGCGCGGCGTGCTGCTGGCCAGCGAGGAGGCGGCGGTGTGGTTGTTGTGGCAGCAGCCGGTGGCCCCGGCCGCGGTCAACGGCCGCTGGCTGCGCTGACCCCGGCAGCGCCGCGGCGCCAGGCTGGCTTACCATGGCCGGCATGAGCGGCTCCTCCCTGATCGTCGAAACGGTGCGCGGCACGCAGGTGCTGCCGCATCTGGCTGCGGTGGCGCAACTGCGCATCGCGGTGTTCCGCGCCTGGCCGTACCTGTATGACGGCGATGCCGATTACGAACGCGGCTACCTGGCCGCGTATGCGGCCTCGCCGGACAGCGTGTTCGTGCTGGCACGCGATGGCGATGCGGTGATCGGCGCCTCCACCGGGCTGCCGCTGCTCGACGACAGCGAAGCCTTCCATGCGCCGTTCCGCGCGGCCGGCATCGATCCGGCCAGCGTGTTCTATTTCGGTGAATCGGTGCTGCTGCCGGCGTATCGCGGCCAGGGGATCGGTCACGCCTTCTTCGACCGGCGCGAGGCGCATGCGCGTGCACTGGGGCGCTTCGCGCTCACTGCGTTCTGCTCGGTGGAACGTGCGCAAGACGATCCGCGCAAACCTGCCGACTACCGACCCAACGATGTGTTCTGGCGCAAGCGCGGCTATGCACCGCAAGCGGACATGCGCGTGCAGCTGGCGTGGGCGGAGTTGCAACACGGCGAGATCGACCACAGTCTGCGGGTGTGGACGCGGGCATTGCCGCCGTGACCGATTCGCTTCTTACGTCATCGATCCATCGCAACCAGGCTGCCAGATGAAAATTGCCGTCGCCAAATACCCGATCGGCAAACCCGCCGACTTCGCCGCCTTTGCCGCACGCCAGTCCGCGCTGGTGGGCGAGGCGGCCGCCGCCGGCGCGCGCCTGCTGGTGCTGCCGGAATACCTGTCGCTGGAGTTGGGCGCGACCTTCGGCACGCAGATTTCTGCCGGCTTGCCCGAGTCGCTGGCGGCGATCCAGGCGCTGCGTGCGCCGTGGCTGAAGCTGTTTGCCGGCCTGGCGCGCCGGCATCAGCTGCATCTGGTTGCCGGCAGCTTCCTGCTGGATCTGGGCCAGGGCCGTTACCGCAACCGCAGCGACTGGTTCACGCCCGACGGCCGGCACGGCTGGCAGGACAAGCTGCAGCTGACCGGCTTCGAAAAGGCTACCGGGCTGATCGAGCCGGGCGATGCGGTGAAGGTGTTCGAGCTGGATGGCGTGCGTGCAGCGATCGCGATCTGCTACGACAGCGAGTTCCCGCTGCCGGTGCGCGCGCAGTACGAGGCCGGCGCGCGGCTGCTGATCGTGCCCAGCTGCACCGACACCGCCGCCGGCGCGATGCGGGTGCGCGTCGGTTGCCTGGCGCGCGCGCTGGAAAACCGCGTATTCGTCGCGCAATCGGTCACGGCCGGGCAAGCGCCGTGGAGCCCGGCGCTGGACGTCAATACCGGCGAAGCGGCGGTGTTCGCCCCGATGGATGTCGGCTTCCCGGCCGACGGCGTGCTGGCGCAGACCCAGGGCAGTACCGTGTGGGCGTATGCGGAGCTGGATTTTTTCGCCTTCGAGGCCAGCCGCGCGCAGGCCCAGGTCGCCAACGACCGCGATTGGGTCGGTCAATCGGGCGCTCACCTCGCGCGTGCCACGCTGGCCTCCTTCGACTGACACGCGCGGCCATCCAGCCACTGCGGCGTGCATCGCCGCGCGAGCGCCGCCGTTGCCTGTTAACGGCTCGCGTACGCTTCGAGCGTTCTGCTGTTCCCTGATTCGTCACCCGCATCGCCCACCAGGTTCCCATGGCCAAGAAAACCCTGATTCCACACAGCGTCCGTCTCGAGTTCGCGCCCGGCGCGCTGGTGCACAGCAATCTGTCCGGCGCGGCGTTTACCGACGACTGGCTGTGGGTGGCCGGCGACGAAGCCTGCGCGGTGGATCGCCTGCGCAGGCTCGAGCCGGTGCAGCGCGAGACGCTGCGCTTCGGCCAGGGGCAGAGTTTTGCGCTGGCCGAGCTGCTGGACCTGCCCGGCGAGGCGGCCGAGGAGGCGGATCTGGAAGGCATGGCGCTGTCGGACGGCTACCTGTGGGTGGTCGGCTCGCATGGGCTCAAGCGCAAGAACGCCAAGCGCAGTCGCGACGATGCCGACAACGCCAAACGCCTGACCAAGCTCAAGCTCGACGCCAACCGCCGCCTGCTGGCCTGCCTGCCGATCGAGCGCGATGCCGACGGCACTCCGCGCCTGGTGCGCCAAGCCGCCGATGGCCGTCGCGCGCTGCGGCTCAAGGGCGATGCCAAACACAACCAGCTCACCGAGCTGCTGGCCGACGATCCGCATTTTGGCCCGTTCATGAAGATTCCCGGCAAGGACAACGGCTTCGACATCGAAGGCATCGTGGTGGACGGCGAGCGCTTGCTGCTGGGCCTGCGCGGGCCGGTGCTGCGCGGCTGGTCGGCGCTGCTGGAGATCCGCGTCCAGGCGCATGGCGACCACCTGCGGCTGGCGCCGCTGGACGAGGACGGCACGCTGCTGCGCAAGCACTTCCTGCAATTGGGCGGGCTGGGCATCCGCGACCTGCACTATTCCGGCGACGACCTGTACCTGCTGGCCGGCCCGACCATGGTGTTGAATGGCGAAATCCGCCTGTTCAAATGGCCGGACGCACGTACCGTGCTGGCTGCCAACCAGGCACCGGTGCGCTTTCAGCACGAGTTGCTGGAATCGGCGGTGTTGCCGCACGGCACCGACAGCGACCGCGCCGAGGCGATCTGCAACCTTCCCGGGCACCTGGCCGGCGACACGCCCAGCTGGCTGGTGCTGTACGACGCGCCCGGCCCGGCGCGCAGCGGCGGCGATGACGTGGTCTACGGCGACCTGTTGCGCAACCGCTGAGCCGCATGCGGGCAGGTCCGTGCTGGTCAAGGTAAAATCGGCCGATCCCCGTTTCGCCGAGCGCTCCATGACCTGCCGCACCCGCTTTGCCCCCAGCCCCACCGGTTACCTGCACATCGGCGGCGCCCGCACCGCGCTGTATTGCTGGCTGGAGGCGCGCCGTCGCGGCGGGCAGTTCGTGCTGCGCATCGAAGACACCGACCGTGAGCGCAGCACCCAGGCCGCGATCGACGCCATCCTGGAGGCGATGGACTGGCTGGGCCTGGACTATGACGAAGGCCCGATCTACCAGACCCAGCGCGTGGCCCGCTACCAGGAGGTGGCCGAGCAACTGCTGGCGCAGGGCAAGGCCTATTACGCCTACGAAACCCGCGAAGAACTCGACGCCATGCGCGAGGCCGCCATGGCCCGGCAGGAAAAGCCGCGCTACAACGGCGCCGCCCGCGAGCAGAACCTGCCGTACCGCGACGACCCCAACCGGGTCATCCGCTTCAAGAACCCGGTCGGCGGCACGGTGGTGTTCGACGACCTGATCAAGGGCGTCATCGAGATTGCCAACAGCGAGCTCGACGACATGGTGATCTTCCGCCCGGACGGCTTCCCCACCTACAACTTCGCGGTGGTGGTGGACGATTGGGACATGGGCATCACCGAGGTGATCCGCGGCGATGACCACATCAACAACACCCCGCGCCAGATCAACATCTATGAGGCGCTGGGGGCGACTGTTCCCAAGTTCGCGCACATGCCGATGATCCTGGACGAGCAGGGCGCCAAGCTGTCCAAGCGCACCGGCGCGGCCGACGTGATGCAGTACAAGGACGCCGGCTACCTGCCGCATGCGCTGATCAACTACCTGGCACGTCTGGGTTGGTCGCACGGCGACCAGGAGTTGTTCAGTCGCCAGGAATTGCTCGACCTGTTCGACGTCAAGGACGTCAATTCCAAGGCCGCGCGCCTGGACATGGCCAAGTTGGGCTGGGTCAACCAGCATTACCTCAAGACCGACGACCCAGCCAGCATCGCCCCGCAACTGGAATACCAGCTCGCCCGGCTCGGCATCGATGTGGCCGCAGGCCCGGCCGCCGCCGACGTGGTGGTGGCACTGCGCGAGCGCGTGCAGACCTTGAAGGACATGGCCGAAAAAGCCGTGGTCTGGTACCAGCCGCTGGAAACCTACGACGAGGCGGCGGTGATGAAGCACCTCAAGCTGGGCGCGGAAGTGCCGCTGGGCAAGGCGCGCGAACTGCTGGCGGCACAGAGCGAATGGAGCGTGGAGACCGTCTCGGCCGCGCTGCACGACGCGGCCGCCGCGCTGGAGCTGGGCATGGGCAAGGTGGCCCAGCCGCTGCGGGTGGCCATCACCGGCACCCAGGTCAGCCCGGACATTTCGCAGACCGTGTACCTGGCCGGACGCGAAGGCGCCTTGAAACGCATCGATGCCGCACTCATCAAGATAGGGGCGGGCTGACCGCCGGAGCCTGTATGACCAAGCATACGCACACCCAGACGCACGATCAGGAACACGCCTGCACAGCCCCGCATCACCATGTCGACGATGCCAACGGCTTCGTACGCGCGGTGGAGCGTGCCTGCAGCGAGCGCGGCCTGCGGCTGACGCCGATCCGCGCCAATGTGCTGCGGCTGATTGCCGACGCCGGCAAGCCGGTCAAGGCCTATGAGCTGCTGGACTGGGTGCGCGAAGGCAAGGGCGTCGGTGCCGACGCCCCGCCCACGGTGTACCGCGCGCTGGATTTCCTGATGGCCAACGGCTTCGTGCACAAGCTCGAATCGGTCAATGCCTTCGTCGCCTGCCACCACCCCAACAGCGCCCAGCACTCGGTGCCGTTCCTGATCTGCGACCGCTGCCACAGCGCGGTGGAGCTGGAAGACCGTGAGGTGGTGGCGCAACTGGAAGCGCGCGCCAAGGCGCTGGGTTTCCAGCCGCAGGCGCAGACCCTGGAAGTGCACGGCCTGTGCGCCAAGTGCGCGGTGGCCGAGTAAGGATCGCCAGCCAAAACGCAGGGCGGTTTACTTAGAGCGGCTGACAAAACCCGACGTGCGAGTGCCATGCACGCGCATCAGTGACGTCGCTAGCGACGCATCGCTTAACCCAAGGTATCAGACACCACCGCGCATCACGCCGCGGCGTCGGTCTTGCTGCCGTAGCCCGCCAGAAACAGGGCGACCGCGCGCTGCGTCGCCTCGCGCAGATACGCGGGCGAGGGGTTCTTGAGTGCGCCGAACAGGCAGGGCATCAGGGTTTCCGCCTCCAGCAGCCCGCCGAACTGCCTGGCCGCGATCAGGACGTCGGCGCAGCGGATCACGCCGCGATCCATCTGCGTCTGCAGATAGTCGGCCATGCGCTGCACGCCTTCTTCCGGGCCGGAATTGAAGAACAACGCGCCCACGTCCGACCGCCCCGACACGCCGATGATGGTCTGCCAGATGGTGATCGAGCTGGGCGCGCACAGGAAGCTGAGGATGTCCTCGCCGAAGCGCTGCAGGGTCTCGGCGACCGGGCCGTTGCTCTGCGAAAGCGCGTCCAGCAGCGGGTCGATGTAGCGGTCGGACATGTCCTTGGCAAACGCCACAAACAGCTCATCCTTGGACGGGAAATAGCCGTAGAGCGTGCGCTTGGAGCCGCCGACGCGGGCGGCGATCTGCGACATCGAGGCGCCTTCGAAGCCCAGTTCGAGGAACACCTCGCTGGCCGCCTGCACGATGGCGTCGCGTTTTCCTTCGGTTCTGACCCGCATCAACTGACTCCCTTGGGCAGTTAAGTATACCGACTGGGCAGGAATGCTTGACGGCCACGGACGCGCTCATTAGGATACCGAACCGTACCGTTTAGATTTAACCATCCTGCGTTCCGTCGGAGACCTCCCGTGCGTCCTCATGCTTCGTTTCGCCTGCCCTTGCTTGCTGCTGCTGTTGCAGCCACCCTCCTGCTCAGTGCCTGCGGCAGCCCGCCGGGCGGACCGCCGCCGGCGGAGGGCATGCCCGAAATGGGCGTGCTGACCGTCAGGCCGCAGCCGGTGACCCTGACCACCGAGCTCCCCGGGCGCACGGTTCCCTACCTGATCGCCGAAGTTCGCCCACAGGTGGGCGGCATCGTGCAGTCGCGCCAGTTCACCGAGGGCGGCGACGTCAAGGCCGGGCAGACGCTGTACCAGATCGATCCGGCGACCTACCGCGCCAGCTATGCCAGCGCCCAGGCCACCCTGGCCAAGGCGCAGGCCAACCTGCGCACCGCCAGGCTCAAGGCCGAGCGCTACACCGAACTGGTGCAGATCAAGGCGATCAGCCAGCAGGACGGCGACGACACCGCCGCTGCACTGGGCCAGGCCGAGGCCGACGTGGCCGCCGGCAAGGCCAGCGTGGAAACCGCGCGCATCAACCTGGCCTTCGCGCGCCTGGACGCGCCGATCTCCGGCCGCATCGGCCGCTCCAGCGTCACCCCGGGCGCCTTGGTGACCGCCAACCAGGCCACCGCGCTGACCACCATCCAGCAGCTGGACCCGATCTACATCGACGTCACCCAGCCCAGCGCGGCCTTGCTACGCCTGAAGCAGGCGATGGCGCGCGGCGAGCTGGAGAAGGCCGGCGACGATGCGGCCAAGGTGTCGCTGTTGCTGGAAGACGGCAGCACCTATCCGCTGCAGGGCCACCTGGCGTTTTCCGATGTCACCGTCGACCAGAACACCGGCTCGATCACCCTGCGCGCGGTGTTCCCGAACCCGAATGCGGAGTTGTTGCCGGGCATGTATGTGCGCGCGGTGCTGCAGGAGGGCATCAAGGAGCAGGGCGTGCTGGTGCCGCAGCAGGCGGTCTCGCGCAATGGCGCCGGCAAGCCGACCGCGTTCGTGGTCGGTGCCGATCACAAGCTGCAACTGCGCGTACTGGACACCGACCGCGAAGTCGGCGACCAGTGGCTGGTGCGCAGCGGCCTGAAGGCCGGCGAGCAACTGGTGGTCGAAGGCGTCTCGCGCGCCCGCGACGGCATCGAGGTCAAGACCGTGCCGTGGCAGCCCAAGGGCAAGCCTGCCGCCGGTGCTGGCAATGCTGCCGGCACGCCTTCCGCCCCGACCGCACCGCGTGCGGCCAACTGAGGCGGGATCACACGTCATGGCACGCTTCTTCATCGATCGTCCGATCTTCGCCTGGGTGTTGGCCATCATCGTGATGCTGGCCGGCATCCTGTCCATCGCCACCTTGCCGATTGCGCAATACCCCAGCATCGCGCCGCCCGCCGTCGCCATCACCGCCAACTATCCGGGCGCCTCGGCGCAGACCCTGGAAGACACCGTCACCCAGGTCATCGAGCAGAAGATGAAGGGGCTGGACCACCTCAGCTACATGGCCTCCACCAGCGAATCCAGCGGTGCGGTGACCATCACGCTGACCTTCGACAACGGCACCGACCCGGACACCGCGCAGGTGCAGGTGCAGAACAAGTTGTCGCTGGCCACGCCGTTGTTGCCGCAGGAAGTGCAGCAGCAGGGCGTGACGGTGACCAAGTCGGCCACCAACTTCCTCAACGTGCTGGCCTTCACTTCCGAAGACGGCAGCATGAGCGATTCGGACCTGTCCGATTACGTGGCTGCCAACGTGCAGGAAACCATCAGCCGCGTCGAAGGCGTGGGCGACACCACCTTGTTCGGCTCGCAGTACGCGATGCGGGTATGGATGGACCCGAACAAGTTGAACAACTTCAGCCTGACCCCGGTGGATGTGCGCACTGCGATCCAGGCGCAGAACGCGCAGGTGTCGGCCGGCCAGCTGGGCGCGTTGCCGGCGGTGCCCAACCAGCAGCTCAATGCCACCATCACCGCGCAGACCCGGCTGAAGACCGCCGAGGAGTTCGAGAACATCCTGCTGCGCACGCAGTCCGATGGCTCGCAGGTGCGCCTGCGCGATGTGGCGCGCATCGAGCTGGGCAGCGAGAGCTACAACACGGTGGGCCGCTACAACGGCAAGCCGGCCGCCGGTCTGGCGATCAAGCTGGCCACCGGCGCCAATGCGCTGGATACGGTGCGCGCGATCGACAAGAGCCTGGAGGAGCAGGAGAAATTCTTCCCGCCCGGCATGAAGGTGCAAAAGCCGTACGACACCACGCCGTTCGTGCGCATCTCCATCGAGCAGGTGGTGCATACGCTGATCGAGGCGGTGGTGCTGGTGTTTCTGGTGATGTACCTGTTCCTGCAGAATTTTCGCGCGACCCTGATACCGACCATCGCGGTGCCGGTGGTGTTGCTCGGCACCTTCGGCGTGCTGGCGGCGTTCGGCTTCACCATCAACACGCTGACCATGTTCGCGATGGTGCTGGCGATCGGCCTGCTGGTGGACGATGCCATCGTGGTGGTGGAAAACGTCGAACGCGTGATGGGCGAGGAGCAGTTGTCGCCCAGGGACGCCACGCGCAAGTCGATGGACCAGATCTCCGGCGCGCTGGTCGGCGTGGCCCTGGTGCTGGCCGCGGTGTTCGTGCCGATGGCGTTCTTCGGCGGTTCCACCGGTGTGATCTACCGGCAGTTCTCGATCACGATTGTTTCTGCCATGACCTTGTCGGTGCTGGTGGCGATGATCCTGACCCCGGCCCTGTGCGCCACCTTGCTCAAGCCGGTGGAGAAGGGCCATGGTCTGGCGACCACCGGCTTCTTCGGCTGGTTCAACCGCCTGTTCGATCGCGGCAACACCGGTTACCAGGGCGTGGTGCGGCACATGCTGGGCAAGGGCTGGCGCTACATGCTGGCCTATGCGGTGTTGCTGGCGCTGGTGGTGTTCGGCTTCATGAAGCTGCCGGTGGGCTTCCTGCCGGACGAGGACCAGGGCACGCTGTTCGTGCTGGTGCAATTGCCGCCCGGTGCCACCGATGCGCGCACCGGCGAGGTGCTCAAGCAGGTGGAGCATCACTTCCTGGTCGATCAGAAGGACTCGGTCGCCGGCATCTTTGCGGTCTCCGGTTTCAGCTTTGCCGGTACCGGCCAGAACGTGGGCTTTGCCTTCGTCAAGTTGCGGCCGTGGGACGAGCGCACCGGCAAGGGCCAGAGCGTCACCGACGTGGCGGGCAAGGCAGGTGCGTTCTTCAGCACCATTCGCGATGCCAAGGTGTTTGCGTTCGCACCGCCGGCGGTGTCGGAGCTGGGCAATGCGACCGGCTTCGACCTGATGCTGCAGGACCGCGCCAACCTCGGCCACGCCGCCTTGATGCAGGCACGCGATCAACTGCTGGCCGAGCTGTCGCAGGACAAGCGGCTGGTGGCGGTGCGCCCGAACGGGCAGGAAGACACGCCCGAGTTCAAGCTGGAAATCGATTCGCACAAGGCGCAGGCCATGGGCGTGTCGATCGCCGATATCAACAACACCTTCTCCAGCGCCTGGGGCAGTACCTACGTCAACGACTTCATCGACAAGGGCCGCGTCAAGAAGGTGATGCTGCAGGCCGATGCGGCGTACCGCATGAATCCGCAGGACATCGACCGCTGGTTCGTGCGCAACAGCGCCGGCACGATGGTGCCGTTCAACGCCTTCGCCACTGCCAGCTGGCAATCGGGCTCGCCGCGGTTGGAGCGTTACAACAGCGTGCCGTCGGTGGAGATCCTGGGCATGGCGATGCCCGGTGCGGCCTCCAGCGGCGAGGCGATGCAGATCGTGGAAGCGGCGGCGGCCAAGTTGCCGCCGGGCATCGGCTACGAGTGGACCGGGTTGTCGCGGCAGGAAAAATCCTCGACCGGCCAGACCGGGCTGTTGTACGGGCTGTCGATCCTGATCGTGTTCCTGTGTCTGGCCGCGTTGTACGAAAGCTGGGCGATTCCGTTCTCGGTGATCCTGGTGGTGCCGCTGGGCGTATTCGGCACGCTGCTGGGCGCACTGCTGACCTGGAAAATGAACGATGTGTACTTCCAGGTAGGCCTGCTCACCACGATTGGCCTGGCATCGAAAAACGCGATCCTGATCGTGGAATTTGCCAAGGAACTGCACGAAAGCGGCAAGAGCCTGGTCGCAGCGGCACTGGAAGCGGCGCGCATGCGCCTGCGGCCGATCCTGATGACATCGCTGGCCTTCATCCTGGGCGTGGTGCCGCTGGTGCTCGGCAGTGGTGCCGGTGCAGGCGCACAGCACGCCTTGGGCACCGCGGTGATCGGCGGCATGTTGTCCGGCACGATCCTGGCGATCTTCTTCGTGCCGTTGTTCTTCGTGCTGATCAGCGGCTTGTTCAAGCGCCGCGCACAGCCCACTTCGCCCGCACCGCAACCGGCAGGACACTGAGATGACACCGATCCGCATGACATTGACCGCGATGGCGGTGGCCGGCGTGCTGTCCGGATGCACCCTGATGCCGCGCTATGCACGGCCCGACGCACCGGTGCCCGAGCGTTTTGCCGGCACCGAGCTCGCGACGGCATCCAATACCACCGCTGCCGCCAGCCCCGAGCCGGCGGTCGATATCGCCAGCATCGGCTGGCGGCAGGTGTTCACCGACCCGGCGCTACAGCAGGTGATCGCGCTGGCATTGGAGAACAATCGCGACCTGCGCGTGGCCGCACTCAACATCGAGGTGGCACGTGCGCAGTACCGGGTGGAGCGCGCTGCGCTGCTGCCCGCCGTGCAGGGCACCGGCACCGCCAATAACGCGCGCACGCCGTCGGAGCTGGCCATTCCAGGCCAGCCGCAGGTGTTCCGGACCTACAGCGCCAACATCGGCGTCAGTGCGTACGAGCTGGATCTGTTCGGGCGTGTGCGCAGCCTCAAGGAACAGGCGCTGCAACAGTTCCTGTCCACCGCCGAGGCACGCCGCAGCGCCCATATCAGCCTGGTGGCCGAAGTGGCCACCGCCTATCTGACGCTGGCGGCCGATCAGCAGTTGCTGCAGCTGGCGCAGTCCACCTTGAGCAGCCAGGGCGACAGTTATCGCCTGCAGCAACGCAGTTTCGAGCTGGGTGTGGCTTCGCAGCTCACCTTGCGCCAGGCGCAGACCACGGTGGAAACCGCGCGCGTTGACGTGGAGCGCTATACCGCGCAGGTGGCGCAGGACCGCAACGCCCTGGTGCTGCTGGTCGGCACGCAGCTGCCGGCGGAGCTGTTGCCGCGGGCCTTGCCCGATGGCGCCAGCGTGGACGGCAACGTGCTGGCCAGCGTGCCGGCCGGCTTGCCGTCGCAGTTGCTGCAGCGTCGCCCGGATATCCTCGAGGCCGAGCGCAACCTGCGTGCGGCCAATGCCAACATCGGTGCGGCGCGCGCGGCGTTCTTCCCCAGCATCAGCCTGACCGCATCGACCGGCTCGTCCAGCAGTAGCCTGTCCAACCTGTTCGATTCCGGCACCCGCGCCTGGAGCTTCGTGCCCACCCTGACGCTGCCGATCTTCAACGCCGGGCGTAACCGGGCCAACCTGGACATGGCCAAGGCCAACCGCGACATCGAGGTGGCGCAATACGAAAAGGCGATCCAGAGCGCATTCCGCGAGGTTTCCGATGCGCTCGCGCAACGCGAGACCCTGGGCCGGCAATTGCAGGCGCAACAGGCCCTGGTCGATGCCACCGCCGACAGCTACCGGCTGTCGCAGGCGCGCTTCGAACGCGGCGTGGACAGCTACCTGCAGGCGCTGGATGCGCAGCGCTCGCTGTACAGCGCGCAGCAGAGCTTGATCACCACGCAGCTGTCGCGCTTCACCAATCTGGCGACGTTCTACAAGGCGATGGGCGGTGGTTGGCTGCAGTCGGCCGAGCCGGCGGTGGCAACGACGGCAACGGGGCAGCCACGTGGATGACGCCGTTGCCGAACCGCCAGCACCCAGGCATGCACCGCACGACAAACGTGGTGCGATTCTGCGCGCGGCAGGCGAGCTGTTTCCACGCCAGGGCTTCGACAGGACCAGCATGGACAGCATCGCCGAGCGCGCGATGGTGTCCAAGGCCACGGTGTATGCGCATTTCGCCTCCAAGGAGGTGCTGTTCCGCACCACATTGGAGGCGCTGGCGCACCAATCGCCCAATCCCTGGGAGGCGCTGTTGAACATGCGCGGGCCGTTGCCCGTGCGTCTGCTCGCCATCGCCGATGCGGTCGTGCGCATGGCGGCCAGCAATGCACTGGGCGACGCGGCGTATGGACTGGTGCGGCCGCCGGCACTGCCCAGCCAGATGCGCGAGGAGATGTGGACGCTGGGCTTCGAACGCTACGACACCACGATGCGTGCGGTGCTGGCGCGCGAAGTGGAGCAGGGCAGCCTGGTCATCGACAATCTGCCGGATGCCTCGGTGCATTTCTTCGGATTGATGACCGGGATGCCGGCCAATGCGGCGCTGCGTGGCGACCCATTGCAGGCACCGGCCGCCACGCCGCACGCGTATGTTGCCAGTGCGGTGGCGCTGTTCCTGCGCGCGTATCGGCCGCAATCGCCAGCGGTGACCACGGCAGGCAAGCGCGAGGTGCCGAGCGGGTTCTAGCGGCGGCAGGCAGCGTGATGGATGGGAGGGCGGTGGTGTCCGCGCTGGGCCTGGGCTGCATGGGCCTGAGCTATGGTTAGGGCCGGCGACCGCGCCCAAGGTGTTCGCTCTGCACTTTCCCGGCACCACCAAGCGGCATCGCCTGGAAGAAAATCTGGGCGGCGCCGCATTGACCTTGAACAGCGAGGATCTTGCGCGCATCCAGCAGGCGCTGGATGCGGTGGCGATTGTCGGCGAGCGTTACGGCCCGGAGCGGCAGAAGCTGGTCGGTAAATAACCCCGGCGATCCTGACCGCCAACCGACGCGGTTGTAGGAGCGTGCCCGCGCGCGATGGGGCTTTACCGATAAGCCCCATCGCGCGCAGGCACGCTCCTACACGAGCATTCCAACGCACCAGAGCGTGCCGCAACGCGTCGGTCACCAGTCTCAAACCTGCCGCCAACCGACGCTGTTGTAGGAGCGTGCCCGCGCGCGACGGGGCTTTACCGATAAAGCCTCGTCGCGCGCAGGCACGCTCCTACACGAGCATTCCAACGAACAAGAGCGTGCCGCAACGCGTCGGTCACCAGTCTCAAACCTGCCGCCAACCGGCGCTGCTGTAGGAGCGTGCCCGCGCGCGATGGAGCTTTACCGATAAGGCCTCGTCGCGCGCAGGCACGCTCCTACACGAGCATTCCAACGCACCAGAGCGTGCCGCAGTACGTCGGTCACCAGCCTCAAACCTGCCGCCAACCGACGCTGTTGTAGGAGCGTGCCCGCGCGCGACGGGGCTTTACCGATAAAGCCCTGTCGCGCGCAGGCACGCTCCTACACGGACGCGTCAGCGCGCCGGATCGTGCCGCAATGCGTCGATCACGACCTTGAGTGCGCTCGAGGTTTGGCGGCGGCTGGGGTAATAGGCGTAATAGCCGTCGAATGGGGCGCACCAGTCCTCCAGCACGCGGCGTAGCCGGCCGGCGGCGAGGTGCTCCAATACCATGGTTTCCGGCAAGAACGCGAGTCCGCCGCCGGCCAGTGCGGCACGCAGCACCGCGCTGCTGCCGTTGAAGGTCCATTGCCCGTCCACGCGGACCTTGACCTCGTGCCCGTCCTTTTCGAAGTCCCAGACCAGCAAGCCGCCGTGGGTGGGCAGGCGCAGGCCGATGCAGTTGTGCCTGGCCAGGTCGGCCGGGGCAGCAGGGATGGTGTGGTGCACGAAGTAGCCCGGCACCGCCACCACCGCCATGCGCTGCATCGGGCTGATCGGCACCGCGACCATGTCCTTGGCGACCTGACCACCCAGCCGGATGCCGATGTCGTAGCGCTGGGCAACGATATCGGCCAGCCCGTAATCGACGGTGATCTCGATCCTGAGGTCAGGATAGTCGGGCAGCACCTGCGACAACGCTGGCCAGATGTAGGCGTCGGCGGCGTGGCCGGTAGTGGTGATACGGATGGTACCGGCCGGCGTGTCGCGGAATTCGGTGAGCGCGGACAGTTCGTGGTCGATCTCCTGCAGCCGCGGAGCCAGGGTGTCGAACAGGCGTGCGCCGGCTTCGGTCATCGACACGCTGCGCGTGGTGCGGGTCAACAGGCGGATGCCCAGACGTGCTTCCAGTGCGCGCACGGTATGGCTCAGCGCCGATTGCGAGACGCCAAGCTGCGCGGCGGCGCGGGTGAAGCTGCCTTCGCGCGCCACGGCGACGAAGGCCTGCAGATCGTTGAGGTTTTCCCGCGCCATTGGTTGCGAATGCCGACTCCACCGCATGCCATTCATGCGGCTGCATCATGCGCGATGGTGCGTGATGGCTCCACACCCGGCGGGTCATGGCCGCATTGATGCGCTGTGTTTCTAGGTGCATGCGCTGCTGCCTGGGTAATGCCGGTGCGCCTGCACGCTACAGTGCAGTCACTTGAATCGAGGAGCACGGCCATGAATCTGTTTGCAACCGCGATGTCGCTGTCGATGATGGCTGCCGTCACGCCCGCAGGTGAAGAGCGACACGCGATCAGGGTGAGCAAGGCCGGCGGCGCCGCATCTGCAGCCGGCCCGGCCGACTATTTCACCGGCACCGTGCGCATCGATGCGCCTTTCCAGGCCGATGCGCCGGCGCGGGTGGGCGGTGCCACCGTCACCTTCGAGCCGGGCGCGCGCACCGCCTGGCACACCCATCCGTTGGGGCAGACGCTGATCGTCACCGCCGGCGCCGGGCGTGTGCAGGAATGGGGCAAGCCGGCGCAGCAGATCCGCCCGGGCGACATCGTGTGGATTCCGCCGGGCGTCAAGCACTGGCACGGCGCCAACGCGACCGTGGCAATGTCGCACATTGCCATCGCCGAAGCGCAGGATGGCTCGCCGGTGACCTGGCTGGAGCAGGTCAGCGAGGCGCAGTACGCGGCCGAGTGAACGGTGCTCAACGATGACCTGGTGCGGTCTGCCGCGTCATCGTCGGTGATACATGTCGCTTGGTGCGGGCGCGTGACTGCGCTCCACTGCGCGCGGACAGGCTTACGCCGCTTGTGTCGCAGCCTGTGCCCCGGCACGCAACCGTTGTGCGTCACGTGCGGGCGGCGCGCCGAGAATGCGCGCGTAGTCGCGACTGAATTGCGAGGCGCTCTCGTAGCCGACGCGGAAGCCGGCATCAGCGGCATTCAGCGCTTCGGCCAGCATCAGCCGGCGCGCTTCGTGCACGCGCAGATGCGAGCGATATTCCAGCGGCGTCATCGAGGTGACCGCCTTGAAATGCGCATGAAAGGTGGAGCGGCTCATTGCCGACAGATCGGCAATCTGCTCGATACGGAAGCGCTGTGCGTAATGCTCGCGCAGCCAGACAATGGCTTTGGAAATCTGGTTGAGTCGGCTGTCGGCAATGGCCATCTGGCGCACCACCGCATTGGCCGGATCGGCCATCAGGCGATAGAGCACTTCGCGCAGCACCAGCGGTGCCAGCGCGGCAATCTCCTGGGGTTGATCGAGCAGACGCGCCAGCCGCACTGCAGCGTCCTGCAATGGCGGCGTGCTGTGGTTGAGCAACAACCCGGCCTGCGCCGCATCGCGTTGCGGCTCGACCAGCTCCGGGTGACTGACGGCCAGGTCGCTCAGCACGGCGGTGTCCAGATCCAGGCAGAAACACAGATACGGCTGCGCGGCGCTGGCCTCGATCACCGAACCGACGATCGGCAGATCCACTGAGGCCACCAGATACATCTGCGGGTGATAGAGATACGCCGCCGCGCCCAGCATCGCCTGCTTGCGGCCTTGCGCCACCAGGCACAGCATCGGCGTATAGACCGTGGGCACCGACACGGTCGGCGAGGCGCTGCACATGATCTGCAGCCCGGCAATCCGGGTGGCGTGCATGCCATCGCCAGGGGCGTGGCGCAGCAGGATGTCGGTCATCTCGGTCAAGGCGGACATGCAGGACTCGGCAGTGGCACCAGGCGGCCTGGCCGCGATGCCGTCGATCGTACAAGACCGGATGTCATGGAGCCGGCAGTCCGCAGCAGCGGCAGGCCACGACAGCGTCGGTTGGCGCCGACACGCGCGTTCAGGCGCTTGCACGCCCAGCGCCTCAACACGACAGGCCGGCCATGATCTGATAGGGCGCTCACGCGCGCGCCGTATCATGGGCGTCTGTTTCCGTGATCGCCTCGCCCATGCCCGCAAAACGTTCGACCATCCCCACGCCGACGCGCCCCGCCGACTGGAAGGCGCTCGAGGCCGCCGCCACGGCCGAACTTGCGCGTCGCACAGCGCAAGCGCATCAGCAGATCCTGGGATTGTTGAACACGCATGGGCATCTGCTCAGCGAGGCGCAGCGGCGCGGCTTGCACAAGCGCTTGGTGCGTGCAGGGGGCTAAGAGCGGCGACAAAACTCTATATCGGCAGCGGCAACGTGTTGGTCACGCGTGCCTTGTTGATCGGTGAGTCGAGTGCGCGGTGCCCTCGCCACTTGCGGGACACGCCGTGAATCCGTCCCTGGAGGCTCCTGGGCGGCATCCATGCCGCCCAGGGTCCCGCAAGCGGCGAGGCACCGCACTAGAAAGTTGGTCGGTTATCGCATCAAAGGCCGCTTGTCGTCGGATGTGCATCAAATGTTGCGACGTTGAGCCGGCGCATCAGTATCGGACAACCTGATTTTCGAACAACGCGCGTCGTGCACTGCTTGCACCTGCACACCGACCATCCCGACAGGTCCTTGCCCGCCACCGTCGCGGGACCGTGAGCGGCATGGATGCCGCGCCAGAACCTACACGGGCGTACTTGCGGCGTGTCCTGCGATGGTGGGTGGGCGAGGGGCATGCAGTAAAGCCACAGATCACCCGCTCTACAGCTGATCCATCCGCAAAGCCGTAGATTGGCTGCTCTCCAAGACGTCACGTCGCAGCCACGCATCGCCCCGCGTCCAGCCAGCACTGGCCGACGCAAGCACCAAACTTGCGTTCAACCGACACGCTCCCACGGCGGCACCTCGCCCAGGCGTTCCAGCAGAAACTCCACGAATGCGCGCACGCGCGGTGGCTGCAGCTGGCGGGCCGGCATCACCGCGTTGATCTGCGTGGTCGGTGGCGGGTAGTCGGGGAGGACCTCGACCAACCGGCCGTCGCGCAGTTCCTCGGCAATGTGCCAGTACGAATGCAACGCGATGCCCTGGCCGGCGACGGCCGCGTCGCGGATCAACTCACCGAAATTGCTTTCGAAGCGGCTTTGCATGCGCACGCGTACCAGGCCGCCCTCCGGCGTTTGCAACCGCCACACGTCCTGACGGCCGTCGCGGCCCATCAGCAGCACGCCGGCATGCCCGGCCAGGTCGTCCGGCGTGCGCGGGGTGCCGTGGCGCCGCAGATACTCGGGCGAGGCGGCGAGGGTGCGGCGGTTGTCGGCGATGCGCCGCGCCACCAGCCCGGAGTCGTTCAGCGGGCCGATGCGGATCGCCAGATCGAAGCCTTGCTTGACCAGGTCCACCAGGTCGTCGCTCAGATGCGCGCTGATGTGCACGCGCGGATGCCGGGCCTGGAATTCCGGCAGCAGCGGCGACACGTATTGCCGCCCGAACGAGGCCGACAGGGTCATGCGCAGGATGCCGCCGACCGCGTGTGCGCTCTCGCGCAGGTCGTCGGCCAGCGCGTCCAGATCCTGCACCAGCACGCGGCCGCGCTCGGCCAGGCGCTGGCCCTCGGGTGTGGGGTGCAGCCGGCGCGTGGTCCGGTGCAGCAGGCGCACGCCCAGCTCGCGTTCCAGCCGCTTCAGGCGCTGGCTGGCGACCGCCAGCGACAGGTCCAGGCTGCGCGCACCGGCGGTGATCGAGCCGGAATCGAGCACGCGCAGGAACAGCGCGATGTCGCCGAGGCGGTCCATGCGATTCTCAATGATTGGTTGATAGTGAATCAGGATAGCAGGGGTTTTTGCTTAGGACGCCGGAGCGCAGGCTGTGGGTCGTCTTCCCTGGTCCCTGCCCATGTCCGCTTCCGTGCGTTCTTCCCGCTTTCCGCCAGCGCTGCTGGCGCTGACCATCGGTGCCTTCGGCATCGGCACCACCGAGTTCGTGATCATGGGCCTGCTGCAGCAGGTGGCCACCGACCTGGGCGTGTCGCTCAGCGCCGCCGGCCTGCTGATCAGCGGCTATGCGCTGGGCGTGTTCGTCGGGGCGCCGGTGCTGACGCTGGCCAGTGCGCGCTTGCCGCGCAAGGCGGTGCTGGTCGGGTTGATGGCGATCTTCACCCTGGGCAACGTGGCCTGCGCGCTGGCGCCGGACTACACCAGCCTGATGGTCGCGCGCGTGCTGACCTCGCTGGCGCACGGCACCTTCTTCGGCGTGGGCGCGGTGGTGGCGACCTCGCTGGTCCCGGCCGAGCGCCGCGCCTCGGCAATCTCGCTGATGTTTGCCGGGTTGACCGTGGCCACCCTGCTGGGGGTGCCGGCCGGCGCCTGGCTGGGGCTGCAGCTGGGCTGGCGGGCGACGTTCTGGGCGGTTGCGAGCGTCGGCGTGCTGGCCACGGCCGCGGTGGCGCTGTGGGTACCGGCGAACGCAGGCGCGGCCGCAGCGGTGTCATGGCGGCAGGAAGTGACAGTGCTGGGGCGCGGGCAGGTGGTGCTGGCGCTGGCGATGACGGTGGTGGGCTATGCCGGCGTGTTCGCGGTGTTTACCTATATCCAGCCGTTGCTGGTGGAGGTGACCGGTTTTGCGCAGACCGCGGTGTCGCCGGTGTTGCTGGTCTTCGGTGTCGGCATGATCGTCGGCAATCTGCTGGGAGGGCGCCTGGCCGACCGGCGCCCCACCGCCGCCTTGCTGGGCAGCCTGGGGGCATTGGTGGTGGTGCTCGCTGCGATGGGCCTGGTCCTGCACAACAAGACCGCGATGGTGGTGTTCGTCGGGCTGCTGGGCGTGGCCGCCTTCGCCACCGTGGCGCCGCTGCAACTGCGCGTGCTCGAGCATGCGCGTGGTGCCGGCCAGAACCTGGCCTCCAGTCTCAATATCGCCGCGTTCAATCTGGGCAATGCCGTGGGCGCCTGGCTGGGCGGTGTGGTGATCGCCACCCATGCCGGCCTGGTTGCCACGCCGTGGGTTGCCGCGTTGTTGAGCGCGATGGGCCTGGGGATCGCGTTGTGGAGCGTGCAGCTGCAACGCCGGCGTGCCGCTGCGCCGCGCGTCTGCGTGCAGGCGGGTTGATTCGGTCCTGCGGGCGCAGCGCGCAGTACTTGCGCAACCGGCAGACCTGCGCGATCGGCGCCATCGGCGCAGGTCGCCGGCGAGCGGACCGTCGCGGCTGGCGTCGCGCAGTGGCCGATCCTCCGGCACTGCGCGTGGATTTTCTTTCGATTTCAGGGAGTAGTGCGATGGACACACGTTTTCTCGGCCGGTCTGGTTTCAAGGTGCCGGTGCTCGGTCTGGGTGCCGGCACCTTCGGCGGCAAGGGGCCGCTGTTTTCTGCCTGGGGCGATACCGATGTGGCGCAGGCGCAGCGCATGATCGATCTGTGCCTGGAGGCGGGCCTGAACCTGTTCGACACCGCCGATGTGTATTCGGACGGTGCCTCCGAAGAGATTCTCGGCCAGGCGCTGCAGGGGCGCCGCGATCAGGTGATCCTGTCGACCAAGACCGGCCTGCGCCTGGGCGATGGGCCCAACGATGCCGGAGCATCGCGCTTTCGCCTGTTGCGTGCGGTGGATGCCTCGTTGCGGCGCCTGCGCACCGACCATATCGATCTGCTGCAGCTGCATGCCTTCGATGCGATGACGCCGATGGAGGAAACCCTGTCCACGCTGGACGACCTGGTGCGTGCAGGAAAGGTGCGCTATCTGGGCGCGTCGAACTACGCCGGCTGGCAGTTGATGAAGTCGTTATCTGTGGCGGACGCGCATGGCTGGAGCCGCTTCGTGGCCAACCAGACCTACTACTCGCTGGCCGGGCGCGACTACGAATGGGAGCTGATGCCGCTGGGCATCGACCAGGGCGTGGGCGCAGTGGTGTGGAGTCCGCTGGGGTGGGGCCGCCTGACCGGCAAGCTGCGCCGCGGCCAACCGCTGCCGGACACCAGCCGCCTGCACGCGACGGCCGCCGCGGGCCCGGCGATCAGCGATGAGCGCCTGTTCGACATTGTCGATGTGCTGGACGCCATTGCCGAGGAGACCGGGCACAGCGTGCCGCAGATCGCCATCAACTGGCTGCTGCAGCGGCCCACCGTCAGCACGGTGCTGATCGGCGCGCGCGACGAAACCCAGCTGCGCCAGAACCTGGGTGCGGTGGGCTGGTCGCTGACGGACGCGCAACGCGCGCGCCTGGAGGCGGTGAGCGCGGTGGAGCCGCCGTATCCGTACTACCCGTATTGGCGCGGGCATTTTGCAGAGCGCAGCCCGCTGCCGGTATAGGCATGGTGGCCTCCCGCGTGCCACCGGCAGACGCCAGCACCACGCGCGGGCTGGTGGGCGCGCCGCAGCGTGGGCAGCGACAGGTGCATGCCTTCTGCGCGGATCACCAGCGATACGCCACCGACATCTGGTACTGCCGCCCGGCGATCGGCCGGCCCATGAACACGCCGCCGGTGGCCGCACCGGGCACGCGCACATTGCCTTCGGTCAGCCCCAGCGTATCGGTGACGTTGCTGCCGCTGGCGGTCACTTCCCAATGCTCGCCCACATGCAGGTTGGCGCCGATATCCACCATGTCATAGGACGGCAGGCGCTGGCTGTTGGCCAGGTCGGCGAAGCGATCGCCGATGTAGGAGTAGGTGGCGAACAGCTTGAGGTCGCCGAACGGCATCATCCAGTAGTAGCTGGGCGTCACGCGGAACTGCCGCTTGGGCTGGCGCATCACCTGGTTGCCGGTGAACTCGCGGTAGTTGCGGTATTTCGCATCCAGCCACACCCCGGTGCCGGCCAGCTCGAAGCCGCCGAACGGGCGGATGGCGCCTTCCACCTCCAGGCCGCGCGCGCGCGAATCCCCAACGGTGGTGAAGTTCTCGCCATTGGCCAGAAACGCCTGGAATGGCGAGTTCTTGAAGGTGTTGTAGAACGCAGTGAGATACAGGTCGTAGCTGCTGGCGCCGGACTTGAGCCCGAGTTCGTACTGATCCACGTCCTGCACGCGATTCTGGCCATCGCGCAGATTGTCGAAGCCGGGAAACTTCACCCCCGAGTTGACGCGGGCGAACAGGCTGTTGCTGTCGTTGAGCTTGAAGTTCAGGCCCGCCGTCCACGAGAACGCCTCGTCGTCCTGGTCGATGCGGCGCGTGCTGGCCAGCGCCAGCGAGGTGGCGTTGTCGTACAGCGTGGCCGGGTTGCCGTCCAGGTCCACCGTGGCGGTGTCGTGCACGTCACCGGTGACGCTCTGGCGCTCGTAGCGTGCGCCCAGGTCCAGACGCAGCTGGTCGTTGATTTCCCATTCGTCGGCGACGAAGGCGGCGATGTTCTCGCCGTCGTAGTTCGCGCGCAGGTTGAAGAACGCGGTGCTGGTGAAGCCCTGCCGCGTGGCCTGGCGCCCGTCAGCCAGATCCACGTCGATGCGGCGCGCGTTGTTCTGCGCGGTGAGCAGCATGGTGTTGCCCAGGTACCAGGTATCTGCGGAGGAATACCTGGCGTAGTACGTGCCTACGGTGAGCGTATTGCCGGCAAACAGTTCGCGGCTCAGGCGCAGGTCGTTGGTGACCGAGTTCAGGCGCTTGTCCACCGACCACCAGCCGGCTTCCAGCACCTGCTGGTTCGGATCCACCGCGCCGCCGCCGTTGGTGAAGCGGCCGCTGCCAGCGCTGCCATAGCCGGCGATGAAGTCGCCCAGCCGCTGCGGCGCATCCCCGGTGAACAGGGCATAGGTCGGCGCACTGCCGCTCATCACGTTGAAGCGGTCGGCGATGGTCCAGTCGCCGCGCTCCCAGTTCAATTCGCCGCCGAACACATCGATGTTGACGCCGCGCCCATCGGCCAGATCGCGCTGGATGGTCTGCCCGTTCGGCCCGACCGGCAGATCGACATTGCGGAAATCGCGGCCGAGCAGGGTGCCGGTCTGCGCATTCAAGCCGGGGAAACTGGACAGGTCGTTGCCGTTGTTGCGCGACAGCAGCGGAATGGCGGTGTAGAAGGCGTTGTTGTCGTCGGTATGCCGCGCGTAGAACGACACCTCGCCGCTGTCCCAGCGCTTGCTCAGCGTGGCGCTGAACTGGCCGCCCTTGTCGGCGGCGAACTGCGGGTCGCGCACGCCATCGGTTTCGCGGAAGAACCCTCCCACGCTGTAGTACCAGCCATTGCCCATCGGCCCGCTGTTGAACACATCGATGCGGCGCAGGGCGTTGTTGCCGCCGGTCAGGCGCACGCTGCCTTCCGGTTCGTCCTGGCCTTTTTTCTGGATGAAATTGACTGTGAGCCCCGGCTGCCCGTTGGAGAAGATCGGGCTGGAACCGCCACGCAGCACCTCCATGCGCTCGACCGTGTCGTCGACACGGAACAGCGTGGAATTTTCCAGAAACGACAGGCTTGGCGGCGGAAACAGCGGCGAGCCATCCAGTTGCATGGTCACGAATGGCGCATCGCCTTCGGACGGCATGCCGCGCACGAAGATGTTGGCACCGGTGCCGCCACCGCTGGGCTCGGCCCATACGCCCGGCACGATCTTCAACAGGTCCGCGGTGCTCTGCGGGACGGCCTGCTGAATCTGCTCCGGGCTGGCGGTGGTGATCGAAAAGCTGGCATCGCGCTTGGCCAGGCCCTTGAAGCGCGCGGTGCCGCTGACGATCACCGCATCCAGCGTGGTGGCGTCCTGTTGCGGCGGTGCCGCAGGGGCGGTTTGCGCGTAGGCGACAGGGCTGAGCAGGGCGATGATGGTCAATGACAGGGCGTGGCGGGACAGGGACGAGGTCATGCGTGCTCTCCTTCAATCGCAGCGATCGACGCAAGCCCCGCAAAACACGGGCGGGCGCCGGAAAGGTGATGTGCCGCACAGGAGCGCGCCGGAACGGCAACGCGCGCATGCAGTGCGTGTTGCCGTTCTAATGGAAGCCGTGGCAAAAGCTGTTGTGCGCCGCATCAGCGGCAGACCGCGATGGCGGGCTGGTCGGCAGCCAGGCAACGCAGGTGCCGGCCCTGCGCAGCGGTGCACGGACCGGGAACGAAGGCGTCCTGCCCGATCGCAACCGGTGCCAAGCGCATCACGTACCGTCTGCACATGCAGCTGTTTTCTGCCGTGCGACCACCAGCCGGCTGCGCAAGGCGACACATGACGAGGCCGCCCGAAGGCGGCCTCGCTTATGACGGCGGGAGAGAGGTACCGTCAGAAGAACATGCGCACGCCGAACGAGGCGCTGCGGCCGGGAAGCATCACATCGTCCTTGAGGAAGGAGGTGTGCACGCGTGCGTCCTGGTTGGTCAGGTTGTTGCCGTCCAGGAACACTTCCCACGCATTGCTGCCGCGGTCCACGTGGTAGGCCAGATGCGCATCGACGAACGTGTAGCCGTCGGTCGGGGTTTCGTTCACTGCCACCTTGTCCTGCTTCATGGTGCGGGTGGCACCGAGCGAGGCGCGCCATGCATCGGCATTCCAGCGCATCTGCGCGCCGACACGGCCCGGGGCGATGCGCGGCAGGTTGCCGCCATCCTTCAGGCGCGCACGCACGGTGTCGCCGAACACGCGCAGGTCCCACGCGCCGGTGTCGTTGTCGGCCAGATGGAAGGTGGCCTCGCCCTCGAAACCGTGGAAGACCGCATCGTTCTGCGTCCACTGGCGGATCGGCAGGAAGTCGTTGTCCTCTTCGTTGAACCACTGGCCGCCGGTATCGACGATGTAGACGAAGTCGTTGTAGCGGTTGTAGTACGCGGCGATCTTGGCATCGACCCAGGTGTTCTGGAAGTTCAGCCCCAGCTCGGCCTGGTTGGCCTTCTCGGTCTTCAGGTCCGCATCGCCGATCTCGTAGGCGAGGGTGGCGATATGCGGGCCGTTGGCGAACAGCTCCTCCTCGGCCGGCGCGCGCTCGGCATGGTCGAGGTTGGCGGTCAGGCGCCACTGTTCGTTGAAGCGGAAACCGCCGCTGGCCGAGAAGCTGGTCGGGGTGAAGTCGCGGTCCACGCCGATGTCGGTCCGGTACTTGACCTTGTCCACGCGCGCGCCGATTTCGGCGGTGACGCGGTCCCAGCTGTTGCGCGCAACGCCGAACACGCCCAGCGAGCGGGTGTCGGTCTTGGGGACGAAGGATTCTTCGCCCACTGCCTGGAAGGTGGTGTCGCTGCCCTGCAGGCCGAATGCGGTCTGCCAGCCGCCGCCGAAGGTGAAGGAGGCCTCCACGCGGCCTTCGTTGGCGCGCTTGGTGAACACGGTGCCCACTTCGGCGCCTTCGAACTCGGTGTGCGCGTAATCGGTGTGGCCGAAGCTGTAGCGCAATGCACTGCCTTCGCCCCAGGGATCGGTCAGCCCGCCCTTGAGGTCGTAGCGGTCCTGCTGCAGCTTCAACGACACCCCGCGCTCGCCGATCGACAGATCGCCCGGCTCGCCGGGGTTGCCGTAGTTGTCGCGGAAGCGCGAGGCCGACAGGCCGACGAAGCCCCAGTCGCCGGACAGCGAGGCGCCGACCGAGCCGACCTTGGAGTCGATCCAGGAATTGGCCTGGCGTCCTTGCGGGGTGTCGTAATCGTTCTGGTTGCGGTACACGCCGTCGGCATGGATCGACAGGCCGCTGCCGTTGCCGGCATCGACGCGGAACATGTCGGTGTTGCCGTCCTTGTCGCCGCCGTCGAAGCGCACTTCGGCGCGGCCGCTGAAGCCGTCCACCGGGGTTTCGGCAATGCGTCCGTCGACCACGTTGACCACGCCGCCGATCGCGCCGGAGCCGTACAGCAGCGTGGACGGACCCTTGAGCACTTCGATCTGGTTGGCCAGGAACGGCTCGATCGCCGGCGAGTGATCCTGGCTGACCGTGGACACGTCCTGGGTGGACAGGCCGTCGCGCAGCACCGCCACGCGCGGGCCGTCCAGGCCACGGATGATCGGCCGGCCGACGCCGGGGCCGAAGTTGGAACTCTGCACGCCGGGCAGGCTGGCCACGGTTTCGCCCAGGCTGGAACTGCGCACTTCGTCCAGGCGTTCGCCGGCCAGCACTTCGACCGGGCGGCTCAGCTCGCCGGCCGCATCGCGCAGCGGGCTGGCGGTGACGACGACCTTGTCCAGGTCCTTGATGTGGCGGCCACTGGAAGCGGTGGCGTCGTGGCGCGTGTCCGAGCTGGGCGGGGTCTGCGGGTCGGCAACCGCCGGCGCGTCCGCGGCCATGGCCAGGGCGGGCGTCAGCAGGCTGGTCAAGGCCAGCGAGAGGGTGGAGCGACGAAACGAGAAAACGGGGCGAGGGTGCATGGCGGGCCGGACTCTGTGGTTGTTACTTTATATCAACGATAAGGCGCAGCTTGGCCACTGCGCCGACGGCGGGACCCGCTCAGCTGCGCGATGCAGTGGTGCGGGCCTGGAACAAGGAAGATGTTATATTATTCCACATTGCCGCGAGCCCCTGCTGGAAGTCATGCCTCTACCGTCTCTTCGCCATGTGCTCGACCGCTTCGGTGCGACCGGTTCGCTGCTGTGCGCCGTGCATTGCGCGGTGCTGCCGCTGGTGCTGGCCCTGGCCCCGTCCCTGGGCCTGTCGTTCTGGCTGGGCGACGGGGTCGAACGAGCCATCGTGGTGTTCGTGACGCTGCTGGGCCTGTTCAGCCTGGTGCTGGGCTATCGCCGGCACAAGGCGCTGCATGCGCTGGCGCTGCTGCTGCCGGGCCTGTTGTTGCTGTGGGCCGGCCTGCTGTACGACCCGCTGCATCACGCGGTGCTGCCGCATGCCGTGGTGATGACGCTCGGCGGCGCGCTGGTCGGCATCGCCCACCTGGTCAATCTGCGTCTGAATCACGGGCACGCCCACGTCCACGACGCCAGCTGCGTCCACTAGCCCGGGCTGCGCGGGCAGGGGCCTACGTGGTAGGCTTGCCGGCCTTGCGCGAGGGCGCCGCCGGCGTAAACCTCGCCAGACCCGTGTTCAGCGCGGGGATTTTGTATTCAGTATTCACATTCAGGAGTCGACGAACATGGGTAAGGGTGACCGCAAGACCGCCAAGGGCAAGCGCTACAATTCCAGTTACGGCAATTCGCGTTCGCACGCGGTGAGCAAGGTCGTCGTGGGTGCAGCTGCCCCGGTTGCCAAGAAGGGCGTGGTCAAGGCGCCGGCCAAGAAGGCTGTCGCCAAGAAGACCGTTGCCAAGGCCGGCTGATCCCTAGCCCGCTTCGCGACACCAGAACGCGGCGCTTGCGCCGCGTTTTTTTATGTCCCGCATCGACGCCGCTGGTTTAGTGCGGCGCTGCCGCAGCCTGCGGTGGGCGTGTCGGCGTCGGTGCCAGCAGCTGTTCGGCCAGGCCGCGATAGATCGGCGTCCTGCACACCAGCCCGGACATGGCACGCGCAATCAGCACGGTGGCCAGGATCGGCAGCAGCATCTGGCTGGTGTCGGTCAGTTCCAGCGAGATCACCGCCGAGGTCAGTGGCGCCTGGGTCACGCCGGTCAGATACGCGCACATGCCCAGCAGCACGAAGGTGCGCGGGTCCACGCCCGGCATCAGCACCGACAGGTTGTGGCCGATGCCGGCACCCACCGCCAGCGCCGGCGAGAACAGCCCGCCCGGAATGCCGGCCAGGTACGAGACCAGGTTGGCCAGCAGCTTCATCAGCCCGAATTCGTGGCCGACCACCGCGTGGCCCTGCACCAGGCTGCGCGCCTGCTCGTAGCCGGTGCCGAACGCGCCCTGCCCGAACACCAGCGCCAGGCCAACCAGGGCCACGCCGCACAGCGCGGCCAGCAGCACCGGATGGCGCTGGCGCAGCGTTGCCAGCCAGCGTGGCTTGCCGCCAACGCTGGCCAGCACCAGGCGCGCGAAGATGCCGCCGAGCAGGCCGGCCACGCAGCCGCAGAGCGCGATCGCCAGCCAGGCCTGGCCCAGCGGCAAGGCCACCGCCACCTTGCCGAAGTAGGTGTAGTTGCCCAACAGGCCCAGCGACACCACGCCGCCGACGATCACCGCGGTCAGCAGGGTGCCGGAGAAGCGGTGTTCGAAGCGCCCGCTCAATTCCTCGATCGCAAACACCACCCCGGCCAGCGGCGTGTTGAACGCCGCGGCGATACCGGCAGCGCCGCCGGCCAGCAGGAAATGCGAGAGCTCGCGCGGATCATGGAACCCGAACCAGCGCCCGAACACATGCATCAGGCTGGCGCCGACATGCACGGTGGGGCCTTCGCGGCCGACCGAGGCGCCACCGAGCAGCGACAAGGTGGTCAGGGCAAGCTTGCCGATCGACACCCGCAGCGACAGATTGCTCTGGCGGAACGCCGCGTCGTCATGTTCCAGCGCCGCGATGACCTGCGGAATGCCGCTGCCACGCGTGGGCCGCATTGCACCGGAGGTGAGCCAGGCCAGCAGGGCGAAGATGCCCGGCGTCAGCAGCAGTGCCCACCAGATCGAATGCGCGGTGATGCGCTGGAACACCTGGAAGGCGGCGTCGCTGGCCTTGGCGAACACGATCGCCACCAGTGCCACTGCAATGGCGCCACCCCACAGTGCGGCGCGGCGACGCCAGCCTTCGCTGGACAACAACGGCCGCAGCCGAAGCCGGCGCGGCGAGGGATCAGGAGCAGACATGGCGCCATTGTCGCATCCGCGCAGCGCGGCCGCGACGCTCACTCAGCGCGTATCGGCCGGCGGCACGCGCAAGGCCGGCAGCAGCGTGGCGGGATCGCCATCGTTGGGCGCGGCAGGAATGCCCAGCAACCGTGTCATCAGCGCATACACATCGACGTTGTCGAACCCCGGCAAGCTCTTGCCCTGCGCCAGATCCGGGCCCTGCGCCAGGAACACCGCGCGCATCGACGGCAGTGCCGGATCGAAGCCGTGCGAGCCGCGCATCTGATCGCGCGGGCGCCTGGCCAGTTTGTCCGGGAACAGTGCATCCCAGCCTTCGTGCATCTGGCACACGATCGGCGGAATGCGCGGATGCGTGCCGTAGTGCCAGCGTGCGGGCAGCGCCGCCTTGCGCCAGCAGTCGTACTGCGCATGCGCGCCGAGCAGGCTAGCTTCTGCGCGGGCCTGCTGTCCCGGCAATGGCGCAAAGCCGATGACCTGCCCGTCGGTCACGGCGGTGGCGATATCTGGCCGCACCATGTCCTGCACGCTGATCGCCTGCCCGGGCGGCACCTCGGCCATGCCGTGGTCGGACACCACGACGATGTTGGTGCGCTCGCGCGTGCCGTCGCGCTGCATGCCGGCCAGCAGCCGGCCGATCGCGCCATCCACCGCACGCACGCTGTCGGCGTATTGGCGTGATTCCGGGCCGTGGTCGTGGCCGGCTTCGTCCACGTGTTCGAAATACAGCGTGACCAGGCGATTGCTGTCCGCGCCGGACGCGGCCAGCCACCCCAGCACCTCGTCCACGCGCGCGTCCAGGCTGGTGCCTTCTTCGTAGTGGCGCCACCGCGTGGGGCGCACACCGCCGATCGCCGCCTCGCTGCCGGGCCACGACCAGGTCGCGGCATGCAGGCCATGCGTTTCCGCGCCAACCCACAGCGGCTCGCCGCCCCACCAGCGCGCATCGCCGACCGCGTCCTGCTTGCTCAGCCAGAAGCTGCCCAGCGTCGCATCGCGCATGCTGTTGTGCACGATGCCGTGGTGATCCGGGCGCAGGCCGGTGACCAGCGTGTAGTGATTGGGAAAGGTCAGCGACGGGTACGACGGCGTCATCCAGCGCGCACGCACGCCGTCGTGCGCCAGCTGCGACAGATGCGGTGTGATGCCGCGATCGAGCATGTCCGCGCGCAGGCCGTCGATGGAGATCAGCAGCACGCTGTGCGGTAAATCGCTGTGCGGTGCGTTTGCCGACGCGGGCGCCGCCGGGGCGGGCTCTGGCGTACTGCGCGAAGGGGCGTGGGAACTACAGGCCGCGAGCAGTGCGAGCGCGGCAAACACAAGACGTCGATCGATCATCGCGCCAGTTTACGGCCTGGCAATGACGTCGCGAAGTCAGCGCGTGCCGGCGGCGGATGCGGCGAACAGGTCGTCGGCCGCCGCGCTCCGGCGCGGTGACCAGCCCTCCAGCTGCAACAGTGCCTGCTTGGTCGGCAGGCCGCCGCCGAAGCCGGTCAGCGCACCATTGGCGCCGATCACGCGATGGCAGGGCAGCACGATCGGGAGTGGATTGCGTCCATTGGCGGCACCGACTGCGCGGCTGGCAGCGGGGCGTCCCACCGCGTGCGCGAGTTGCGCATAGCTCCAGGTCTGCCCGAACGGAATCTGCGCCAGCGTGTGCCAGACCTGCAGCTGGAACGGCGTGCCGGTCGGTGCCAACGGCAGGTCGAAGCTGCGCCGCCCGCCATGCAGGTAATCGAGCAATTGCTCGCGCGCCTCGCGCACCAGCGGCGCATCCGGGGCATGCTGCCAGCGCGCGCGGCCGATCGCGTCGTAGCGGTTCTGCGCGAACAGGATGTGGTGCACGCCGGCAGCATCGGCGGCCACGCTGAGTGCGCCGATCGGCGAGGGAAAGGTGTCGTACTGCAGTGTGCTCATGAACGGGGGTCCTTGCGATCGACAGCGAGATGCCAAAGGTGCAACACGGCGTAGGCGCGCCAGGGTCGCCAGGCCTGCGAGCGCGCTTCGGTGGCACGCTCGCTCAGGCGCTCGGGGGTGCCGAGCACCTGCTGCAGGATCAGGTCGCCGGCCGGAAACGCATCCGGATGCGAGAGCGCACGCATGGCGATGTAGTGCGCAGTCCACGACCCGATGCCGGGCAAGGCCGTGCAGGCGGCGACGAACTCGGGCAGGCGCTGGCCGGCGCCGAAATGCAGCCGCCCTTGCGCACACGCCGAGGCCAGCGCACGCAACGTGGCGGCGCGTGCACGCGGCAGGCCGAGCTGTTCCAGCGGCGCTTCGGCCAGCTGTGCCGGAGTCGGAAAGATGCGGTCCAGGCCGGGCGGCATCTCCACATGATGGCCGCCATGCCGATCGACCAGCCGCGCCGCCAGCGTCGCCGCGCCGGCCACGCTGATCTGCTGGCCCAGCACGGCGCGCACGGCCACTTCGAAGCCGTCCCAGCCACCCGGTACGCGCAGGCCGGGGCGGCGCGCGATCGCCTCGGCCAGCAGCGGCTCGGCCGCCAGCGTGGCGTGCACCGCCTGCAGGTCTGCATCCAGATCGAACAGCCGGCGCACCCGCCGCACGATCTGCGGGATCTGGCGCGGGTCGGTCGCGCCGATCCGCAGCAGCAACTCCGCACGCTGCGGCGCCGCGCTGACCTCGATCAGCGTCGCGTTGCCCGGTGTGCCGATCACGCGCCGGTAGCCGCTGGCGTCGACCTGCTCGATACCGGGAATCGCGCGGCGCTGCAGAAACGCCAGCATTGCCGGCAGGTCCAGCGGCGGGCGATAGCCCAGGCGCAGGGTCAACGCACCACCCGGAACCTCGGCACGCTGCTTGCGCAGCGCCGATGGCGGCATCCCGCAGCCTTCCAGGAAGGCTGCATTGAAGCGACGCAGGCTGTTGAACCCGGCCGCCAGTGCGACCTCGGTCACCGGCAATGCGGTCTCGGTCAGCAGCTGCTTGGCCAGCAGCAGCCGGCGCGTGCCGTGCACCTGGATCGGGGTGGCACCGAGCTGCTGCACGAACTGCCGCTGCAGCTGGCGCGCGCTCAGGCCCACCGCATCGGCCAGGGTCTGCACCGGCTGCTCCTGCAGGGCGCCGTCGGCAATCATCGCCAATGCGCGTTGCACACTCTCTTCGCCCAGGTACTGCTGCGCCTGCGGCGACAGCTCGGGGCGGCAGCGCAGGCACGGCCGGTAGCCGGCGGCACTGGCTGCCGCCGCGCTGGGGTAATAGCTGATGTTGCCCGGCTTGGGCGGCGGTGCCGGGCACACCGGGCGGCAGTAGATGCCGGTGCTGCGCACCGCGGTGAAGAACAGCCCGTCAAAGCGCGCATCGCGCGCCAGGCGGGCGCGGTCGCATTGGAGTCGGTCGGGTGTGGCGGTCTGCATGGCGCCAGTCTATGCGCTCACTCCAGCTGCGGCTGGCCGTTTTCGGACAGGGTTGCACCGCGCCTGTGTGTTCATGGCAGGGTCAAACGGTGGGCCCGTTCAGCCATAGACTGAGGGTGATCTCCGTCGCGGTCTGTTGCCTGACATCATGCTGAAACTGCTCTGCCTGTCCCTTTCCTGCCTGCTGGCGCTGGTGGCCTGTGACCGCACCGGTACCTCGGCCGATGCCGCCGCCACGCAACAGGGCGGCGCGGGGCAGGGCGATGGCGACCACATGGTGTCGGTGGACACGCCCGAGCCGGCAGCGCCGCCGCCGCGGCCACGCGCGCAGGCGGGCGAGGCCGGCTGGCCGCAGGCGGAGCTGGACGCGGGCAAGGCCTGGATCAGTTGCGCCACCGATTACAGCAGCGACGCCGGCGACGGCACGCTGCTGCCGGCGCTGGACCGCGCCAGCGTGGAGGCGGCGCTGGCGCCATGCCGCGATACCGGCCTGCTGCGGGTGCGCTATGCCGGCAAGATCAACGCCGGCTTCGCAGCCTTGGTGTGGCGGCTGGCCACGGTGGCCGGGCAATTGCAGTTGCCGCATCGCATCCTGGACCTGGATTCCAGCGGCGGGCAGGTGGAAGCGGCGATCCGCGCCGGCGACGTGATCGGCGAATCCAACTGGACCATCTGGGTGCGCGAAGGCTCGATCTGCCACAGCGCCTGCGTGTTCGTGCTGGCCGCCGGCGACAACCGGCTGGTGGCCGGCAAGGTCGGCATCCACCGCATGATGCGGATCAGTTCCAAGGCCACCTCGCGCGCGGAACTCAACCGCGAATTGCGCGAGGTCTACGGCAACGTCAAGGATTATCTGGAGCGCAACGGCGTGGCGGTGGCGGTGGCCGACCTGATGATGACCGTGCCCAATCGCAGCCTGCGCCTGCTGACGATGGACGAGCTGCGCGAGTACGGGCTGGATGGCACCAACGCGGTGCAGGACGATCTGGAGCGCATCCGCCAGATGCGCAAGTGCGGCGACGCCTTCGTGCGCCGCAAGGACGCGTTCCTGGTCGCCTTCGATCACAAGTGCAAGGGCGAGGGCGCCGATCTGGAGGCGGTCAACGCCTGCGGCCTGGCCTTGAAGCAGCGCTTCGGGTTTCCCGATGCGGCCTGCCCGGAAGAAAGCCCGCTGGCCGAAACCGATGCCGCCGCGCTGCCGGCAACCGCCGCACCGGACGCCGCGCCAACCGCCGCGCCAACCGAGGCACCGGACGCGGCGGCCGCCGCCGAGCCTGCGCCGGGGCCCGCCCAGGGCGACGGCTGAGCTTCACGCGCACCGCACTGCCGGCTGCCTATGGTCGCGGCATATCACGGAGCCGGGGGCGCCATGCTCGGAAAGACAAAAGGTGTTGCGCTGGCGTATCTGCCATCGGCGTTGCTGGTGCTGGCCGGATTCGGCGTGGCCGAGCTCCTGCAGGTGATTGCTGCGGCCAGCCGGGTGCAGTGGCCGGCCACGCTGGCAGTGTGGCTGAGCCTGGTGGCGCTGATCGCGGCCATCGCCCGCGCGCTGTGGATCAGCTGGCGGCTATGGCGGCCGCGCGGCGTCGCGGCGGTTCCGCCCGGCGGTGAAGTCTGATGTGGTCAGGGCCGGCGCGGATTGCCCGCACCCGGCTCCTGCGATCGTCGCGCACTCACCGCTGCAGGCAGCGCAGGTCTTAAACTGCCGCACCCGCCACGCGCCCGCGTCGGCTCTCATTCGTTCGCTCCGTACAAGGTCAATCTGCCCCATGTTCCGTCCTCGTCTGCTTGCCGCACTGCTGTTGGCTCCCTCGCTGGTCCTGGCCCAACAGCCGCAGACCGCTGCACGTCCGGCTGCCGCTGCGTCGACGGCGGCGCCCGCGGTCAACCCGGCGCAGCAGGCGCAGCTGGTCAAACAGAACACCGAGATGACCCAGGCGGCATTGCGGGTGGCGCAGATGGTCGATGCCAACCAGGTGGCCTCGCTATGGGATGGCGCCTCCAGCGTCGCCAAGACCGCGGTCAAGCGCGATGCCTTCGTGAGCCAGATCGGTGCCGAACGTGCGCGCCTGGGGGCGGTGGTCGGACGCGGGCAGGGCTCGGTGACGCGGGTCAAATACGCCGCCGGCGCGCAGGTGCCCGAAGGCCTGTACGTCAACGTCAGCTTCCCGACCCGCTTTGCCAAGGCCCAGCAGCCGGTGCGCGAGCTGGTGTCGTTCCGCCTGGACGAGGACAAGACCTGGCGGCTCGCCGGGTACAGCCTGCGCGCGTCGATCAAGTGATCTTGCAGCGCATCGGGAGACCCGCGTGGAACTGACCATCGAACTACAGATGCTGGGCTGGGCCATGGTGCTCGGTCTGGTGCAACTGCTGGCCGCCTCGGCCAGCATGACCGCCCAGCGCGGGACCAAGTGGAATGCCAGCGCCCGCGATGGCGATGCCAAGCCGTTGACCGGCATTGCGGCGCGGCTGGATCGCGCCTTCCGCAACTATCTGGAGACCTTCCCGATCTTCGCGGCCGCTGTCCTGGCAGTGAGCGTTGCCGGCCGTACCAGTGCAGACACCGCACTGGGCGTGCAGTTGTACCTGTGGGCGCGCGTGGCTTACGTGCCGGCGTATGCGGCGGGGATTCCCTACCTGCGCAGCGCAATCTGGGTGGTGTCGTTCTGGGGCATCGTCAAACTGGTGCGGGCGTTGCTGGGCTGGTGACGCAGGCCGGGCTGCGTGCGCGCAGCCGGTGGCACAGTGACCGAGAAAACGCAGCGATAAGTCGCGCGCCCGCGACTGTTCGGTTGCTGCTTGATCCTGATCAAGTCCGGCCAGCACCACTGCCGTAAACTGAGAGCCGCTACCAAGACGGCTGCGCCCACCGCCAGGCGTGCGTGCTCGATGCTGCATGTGCCACGCGTACATGCCGATTGCGCTGAACCGACCGCATCCACCTGACCACGGCACGCAAGGTCTTGTTAGCTCCTCTGGGTCTCGGTGGTAAAGGAGCGCGGCATGCAATCGGTGGATATCGCAGTCATTGGTGCCGGGCCGGTTGGCCTGAGTTTTGCGCGGTCGTTGGCCGGCAGTGGCCTGTCGGTGATGCTGGTCGACCAGCAGCCGCGCGCGCAGCTGGCCGAGCCGGCCTTCGACGGGCGCGAGATCGCGCTGACCCACGCCTCGCGTGCACTGCTGGAGCAACTGGGCATCTGGCAGCAATTTCCCGCCGATGCGATCTCGCCGCTGCGCGACGCACGCGTCATGGACGGGCATTCGCACTTCGCGCTGACTTTCGCTGCCTCGGCGCGTGGTGCCGGCGATCTGGGCTGGCTGGTGCCCAATCATCTGATCCGTCGCGCGGCTTGGCAGGCGGTGCAGGCGCAAGCCGGGTTGGAGATGCGCTGCTCTTGCACGCTGCAGGCCGTGCAGCAGGAGCGCGGCCGCGTGGTGCTGCAGTTGTCCGATGGGGAAACGGTGTCGGCGCGCCTGCTGGTGGCGGCCGACAGCCGGTTTTCCACTACACGGCGCCTGCTCGGCATCGGCGCGCAGCTGCGTGATTTCGGCAAGACCATGCTGGTGTGCCGGATGCGCCATGCGCTGCCGCACCGGCATGCCGCCTGGGAGTGGTTTGGCTACGGCAAGACGCTGGCGTTGCTGCCGCTGCAGGGCAACCGCGCTGGCGCGGTGCTGACCCTGCCGCCGCGACAGGTGGAGGCCTTGCTGGCGATGGAGGCGGCGGACTTCAGTGCGGCAGTGACCGAGGCGTTCGAGCATCGGCTCGGGCCGATGCAGCAGGACGGCAGCCGGCATGCCTATCCGCTGGTGGCCGCCTATGCACAACGCTTTATCGCCGAGCGTGCCGCGTTGATCGGCGATGCGGCGGTGGGCATGCACCCGGTCACCGCGCACGGCTTCAATTTTGGATTGCAGAGCCAGGCGCGCCTGGCCGAGCGTGTGCGTGCCGCTGCTGCAGCCGGGCGCGACATCGGGGCTGCGGCCTTGCTGCAGGGGTACGAGCGGGCGCACCGGCTGGCGACGCGGCCGCTGTATGAAGCGACCAATGCGCTGGCCGCGCTGTACACCGACGACCGTGCGCCGGCCCGCCTGCTGCGACGTGGTGCCTTGCGTGCGGCGCATGCGGTGGCGCCGTTCAAGCAGGCGATTGCGGCGCATCTGACCCAGCGCAGCGTCTGAGGTATCGACGTGGGAGCGGGGAGGCGCAGTGCGTGCAGCGCTGCACTGTGGTCCTCATGCGCAGTGGCCTGCAACGGTGTTCGACGCGCGGGCGGGCAATGCGGTCATCCGCTCGCTTGCAGGTGTTCTTGTGGCAATCGGGCGGGCTCGGTCAGCTCGGCTGTCATCAGTGCTGTCATCAGGCGCGCCGCAGTCAGGACGCGGCCATCAGGACGCAGCCATCAGGCCGGCGCATCGACCCGCGCAAGAATCGCATCGATCGCGGTGCGCGCATCGCCGCTGCGCAAGGCGTCTTCCAGCAGTGGAATCACCCAGGCGCAGCCGGCCTTGGTCACGTCTGCGCGCCAGCCGCCGGGCCAGCCTTCCAGTTCGTGCAAGGCCAGCATGCTGCAACCGCCGCGCTCGGCGTGACCGCCACGGATCGACTGCTCGAACCAGAACGGCGTGTCCGACTCGACGTCGATCGAAAAGATGTAGACATCGTGGTCCGGATCGTCCGCCGAGGGCGCGTTGTTGCGCCAGCCGACCTGCACCACGCTCATTCTGCCGGCTCCGCATCGGGGTCCAGCGCCAGCACGCGGATCTCCACATCGTCCAGTTGCACGCACTGGCCGGGGCGGATCTTGGCGGTCTTGCGCAGTTCCTGCACGCCATCGACGCTGACCGCGCCGCTGGCGACGATCGCCTTGCCCTGGCCACCGCTGTCGGCAATACCGGCCAGCTTGAGCAGCTGGTTGAGTTCGATGTACTCGCCGTCCAGGTCGAATTCCAGAAATTGCATGGTGCGCTCGGTGACAGGAAGACGGCGATTATCCGCTTGTCGCAGCCGGCAACACCACCGTGCCGAACGCAGCCCCGGCAGGTGGAGTCGGTGCAGCAGCGCTACGCCGGCGTAGCGGTGCGGCGTCGGCAAGCTTATTCGCATCGAAAGCGTGCAATCTCGTCCAGCATGCTTTCGGCGCGCACGATGTCGGGCCCGGCATGCGCGTTGTCGATGCGCTCCAGCCACGGATGGCGGCTGCGCTGCAGCCGTCGATAGCCAAGCCAGGTGCCGATGCCGCCGAGCACGCCCACCAGCAGATTGAGCAGCAGCCAGTCGTGCGGCAGGGTCAGGCCGGTCAGTGCGCGCCAGCCGGCGTCCGCCACGGCCACCCACAGCACCCAGAACGCCACGCCCAGCCACGGGGCCACCCGCGTGCGCCAGCGCCGCAACTGCGCGAGCGCGCGCTGCGTCGGCAGCAGCGGTCCGGCAAAGTCCAGTTGCGCCAGCAGCTGCAGCTGCCGTAGTGCGGAGATCGCCAGCGCAATGCTCCACAGCTGCAGCAGCACGCCGCCGATGATCGCCGCAACCTGATCGGTATGGGCAAGCCAGCTGCGCGCGATCACGATGGGCAGCGCCACGGCGCACAGCAATTGCGCGGACTGGCTCAGCCACAGCGGGCGCAGGCTGGTGCGCGCCGCATGGCCACGCACCTGGCCGAGGATGTGACCGATCTGCGTGCCGTGCTGATCCAGGCGGTGTTCCAGCGCGTGCCAGGCGCGTTGCATGTCGTCGAGTTCCATCGAATGTTCCTTGGGCGAAGTGGATGGTCAGAGTTCGGCGCGGATGCGCGCCTTGAGGCGGCTGAGTTTCGTGGCGACATTGGTCTCGCTGATGCCGAGCACCTCGCCGATCTCGCGGTAGCTGTGCGCGTCCAGGTACAGCAGCATCAAGGCGCGCTCCAGCGGCGGCAGGTGGGCGATGAAGCCGTGGAGCGCGGTGACCTGCTGCGCGTGTGCCGGGTCGCGCGCCAGCGGATCGGCGACGCTGTCGGCCACCGCCTCCAGCGGGAGCGGTTCCTGCGGCGCGCGGCTGCGACCGCGCAGATCGCTGATCGCCACGTTCAAGGCAATGCGATACATCCAGGTGGAAAAGCGCCGGCCGGCGTCATAGCCGGGGAACGCGCGCCATAACTGCACGGTGATGTCTTGCGCCAGCTCGGCGCGGTCGTCCGGGTTCCAGCAATAGCTGGCCGCGACCTTCAGGACGATGCCGCGGTGCTGCTGCAGCAGAGCGTTGAAGCGGGTGTGCAGGTCTGTTTCCAGGGACATGGCTCCGGCCGGGTGGGGGAATGACAAGGGTCGAGGAGATGATTCGCCGCAGCGGGCGAATCCTCACAAGCTGAACGGACTGTCACGGAAATTTCGACAGCGGGGGGCTGAGGGCGCACACTATGCTGCTTTGCGCCTGCCGGCTCCGTGCGGCGCCTCCGGAGTTACCCAATGACCCAAGAATCTCCCGCGCCGCTGCTGTTTGCAGACCTCGGCCTCTCAGACGCTGTGATGAAGGCGGTTGCCGCCGTCGGCTACGAGTCGCCGTCGCCGATCCAGGCCGCCACCATTCCTGCGCTGCTGGCCGGCCGCGACGTGCTCGGCCAGGCGCAGACCGGCACCGGCAAGACCGCCGCGTTCGCGCTGCCGGTGCTGTCCAACGCCGACCTCAACCAGCTCAAGCCGCAGGCGCTGGTGCTGGCCCCGACCCGCGAGCTGGCCATCCAGGTCGCCGAGGCGTTCCAGAAATATGCCGAAGCCATTCCCGGCTTCCGCGTGCTGCCGGTCTACGGCGGCCAGCCCTACGCGCAGCAGCTGAGCGCGCTCAAGCGCGGCGTGCATGTGGTGGTCGGCACTCCAGGCCGGGTGATCGATCACCTGGATCGCGGCACGCTGGACCTGTCCCAGCTCAAGACGCTGGTGCTGGACGAAGCCGACGAAATGCTGCGCATGGGCTTCATCGACGACGTCGAAGCGGTGCTGAAGAAGTTGCCGGAGAAACGCCAGGTGGCGCTGTTCTCGGCAACCATGCCGCCGGCGATCCGCCGCATCGCGCAGACCTATCTGAAAGACCCCGCCGAAGTCACCATCGCGGCCAAGACCACCACCTCGGCCAATATCCGCCAGCGCTACTGGTGGGTGAGCGGCCTGCACAAGCTGGACGCGCTGACCCGCATCCTGGAGGTCGAGCCGTTCGACGGCATGATCATCTTCGCCCGCACCAAGGCCGCCACCGAAGAGCTGGCGCAGAAGCTGCAGGCACGTGGCATGGCCGCGGCGGCCATCAATGGCGACATGCAGCAGGCCGCCCGCGAGAAGACCATCGCCCAGCTCAAGGACGGCAAGCTCGACATCCTGGTCGCCACCGACGTGGCCGCGCGCGGCCTGGACGTGGAGCGCGTCAGCCATGTGCTGAACTACGACATCCCGTACGACACCGAAAGCTACGTGCACCGCATCGGCCGTACCGGCCGTGCCGGCCGCAACGGCGACGCGATCCTGTTCGTCACCCCGCGCGAGAAGGGCATGCTGCGTTCGATCGAGCGCGCCACCCGCCAGCCGATCGAAGAGATGCAGCTGCCGAGCGTGGATGCGGTCAACGACACCCGCGTCGCACGGTTCATGACCCGCATCACCGAGACCCTGGCCGGCGGCCAGATCGAGATGTATCGCGATCTGCTGCAGCGCTACGAGAGCGAGAACAACGTGCCGGCGATCGATATCGCCGCGGCGATGGCCAAGCTGCTGCAGGGCGATGCGCCGTTCCTGCTGACCCCGCCGGTGCGTGGCGCACGCGAGGAATTTGCCCCGCGCGAGCGCAATGATCGCGGCGACCGTGGCGAGCGTCCGCGCTTCGAGCCGAAGTTCGAGCGTGGCCCGCGTGCCGATGGCGAGCGCGCGGCACGCCCGCCGCGTGCGGAACGTCCGGCCTTCGCCGATGATGGCGCCGGTGCCGAGCGTCCGCGTCGCGACCCGGTTGCCCCGCGTGGCGAGCCGGAGTTCGGCATGGAGAGCTACCGCATCGAAGTGGGCCACACCCACGGCGTGAAGCCGGCCAATATCGTCGGCGCGATCGCCAACGAAGCCGGCCTGGAAAGCCGCTACATCGGCCGTATCGACATCCAGGACGACTATTCGATCCTGGACCTGCCGGCCGACATGCCGCGCGAGCTGCTGACGCACCTGAAGAAGGTCTGGGTGTCCGGCCAGCAGCTCAACATGCGCAAGCTGGAAGACGGCGAGGCGGCTGCAGCGCCGTCCAGGCCGCGCTTCCCGCGCGGCGGCAAGCCGTCCGGCCGCCCGAATGGCCCGAACCGTCCGATGGACCGTGCCGGCGCGCCGCATCGCAAGGGCCCGCCCAAGCCCCGCGGCGAGTAAGCGCCGCTGAGGACCCGGCAGCGTTCGGCGGTCCTGCCGTCGCTGCGGGGCGCCGTGGTCGTTATGTTGGTTGATGCATATCGGACTGCAGGCGTCACGCGCTGACGTCTCGGGGATTGCCGGCAGCGTCCTGCCGGCCAGGCGAAGTGCCTGCGTCGACCGTGGTCAAGCAGGCGCTGCCATACAGACTGCGCCATTGCGGCCGCTACTGCCTTCAGGCGCCCACTGGGCGCCTGAATCGCATGGGGCGGCGGCAGGGTTCGAGGGTGACAATGGCGCAGATGGCGGGCGGTACCGGCGGTAGGCAGACCATGCATCTGATGCGCGGCTGGCTGACGCTTCCCTTGGCCTTGTTGATCGGCATGGCCATCAGCATGGCGGTGCTCTCTGCGCTGATGATCGAGATCCAGTCCGGAGCGACGGCCTGGATCGTCGGCCAGAGCCACTGGTCCAATGCCCAGCAGGAGTCGGTGTACTGGCTGGAGCGCTACCTGGGGAGCGGCGATCCGGCCGACCTGCAGGCCGCCTGCCGCGCGCTGGAAGTGCCGCTCGGCGACCGCGCGGCCCGCGAGGCGGTCGAGCAACCGGTGATCGACTGGAGCGCGGTCCATGCCGGGCTGGCGGCCGGCCGCAATGCCCCTGAGGACATGCCGCAAATGGTGCGGCTGTATCGCTACGGCCATGTCTTTCCGTATCTGGGCGACGCCATCGCGATGTGGAAACACACCGATGCCGACCTGTTGCAGCTGAGCGCGCTGGCCGACCGGGCCGCCTCGGTGCAGGCCGCCAGCCGCCCGGATCCGCGCGCGCTGCAGGCCCTGCGCGATGAGCTGCATCTGCTCGATGGCCGCATGCGCAGCGATACGGCGCAGTTCCAGGCGCTGCTGGTCCGCTGCGCGCGGCTGCTGCACGACATGATGGTGATCTGCAGCCTGGCGACCTTGCTGCTGGTGCTGACCACCTGCGTGCTGGCGATGCGCCGCATCGGCGATTACCTGCTCTCGCACGAAGGCCGCTTTCGCACCGCGTTCCAACAGGCGGCGCTGGGCATGGTCAAGTTCGACCTGCGCGGCCGCGTGCTCGATGCCAATGCCTCGATGGCCAACATCCTGCGCTACCGGCCCGAAGAGCTGCAGGCCTGCACGCTGGCCGAGGTGATGCATCCGGACGACATCGCGCTGGACAGCCGCGGCCTGGTCGACTGGCCGGCCCTGCTGCAGTCCGGCGAGCGACGCTTCCTGCGCGCCGATGGCGGGGTGATGTGGGGGCGCTGGAGTGCCTCGCTGGTGGAACCCGGCCCGGAAGAGCCGACCCTGGTGCTGGCGGTGATCGAGGATGTCTCGCACGCACACGAGCTGGCCGACGAAGTCGCCTTCCATGCGCGCCACGATGCCCTGACCGGCCTGATCAACCGCCGCGAGATCGAACGCCGGCTGCTGCGCCTGATCGAGCCGCCGCAATCGCCGCAGCTCCGCCATGCGCTGTGCTTCGTCGACCTGGATCACTTCAAGCTGGTCAACGACACCTTCGGGCATGCGGTGGGCGACAAGTTCCTGTGCCACTTCGCCAGCGCATGCACGCGGTGCTGGGTCAGCCATGGAGCCACCAGGGCGGACGGCCGCTGACGCCCGGTTGCAGCTTCGGCGTGGTGGAAATCCGCCAGGGCGCCAGCGACGTCAATGCCTTGATGACCGCCGCCGACCTGGCCTGTTACGCAGCCAAGGAAGAGGGGCGCAACCGGATTCGCTGTTTCGGCGAAAACGATCTGGCGCTGGCGCGGCGCCGCCACGACGGCGGCTGGATCAGCGCGGTGCAGCAGGCCATCGCCGAGGACCGCCTGCTGCTGTATGCGCAGAAGATCCAGGTGTTGCGCGATCCGGGACGCCTGCAGTACGAAGTGCTGGTGCGCATGCGCGCGGGTGACGGGCGGGTGCTGAGTCCGGGCGAATTCCTGCCTGCGGTGGAACGCTACGGCCTGGGGCGCATGGTCGACGTGCATGTGCTGGAAACACTGTGCGCGCAGCTGGCGGCCAATCCGCTGCACCTGGCTAATCTGGATCTGTGCCACGTCAACCTGTCTGCGCAGTCGATCGCGCAAGCGGATTTTCTCGATTTCGTGTGCGCCCTGTTCGAGCGCTATCCGAGCCTGGTGCCCAAGCTGTGCATGGAGATCACCGAGACCGCCGTCATTGGCGATCTGGAGCACGCGCGGCGCTTCGTGCAGAGCGTGCGCGCGCGCGGCTGCCATGTGGCGCTGGACGATTTCGGCAGCGGCCTGGCCTCGTTCGGCTATCTCAAGCAGTTCACCGTGGATGTCCTCAAGATCGATTGCGGCTTCGTACGCAACTACGCACACGACGCGGTGGACCGTGCGGCGGTGCATTCGATCGCGCAGGTGGGCCTGGCGCTGGGCATCGAAGTGGTGGCCGAGGGCGTGGAGTCGGAGGCGGACATTCCCGGACTGCACGAGGCCGGAGTGGGCCAGGTGCAGGGTTTCAGCCTGCATCGTCCATGCCCGCTCGACGAGTTGCTGCACGCCGGGCAGCCGCTGCTGGCGGTGTCCTGATCGCACGTGGGTGCACGCGGGGCGCTGCAAATCGCCGATAATCGGCCGATGACGACCCGACTCAACAAATACATCGCCGAAACCGGCTTCTGCTCCCGCCGCGAGGCCGATCGCCTGATCGGCGAACGCCGGGTCACCGTCAATGGCGTGGCCGCCGGCACCGGTGCGGTGGTGGGCGAGGACGACACCGTGCTGGTGGACGGCCAGCCACTGCGCACGCGCGCCGCCAGCAAGCCCGGTGGGCGCAAGCATGTCTACATCGCGCTCAACAAGCCGGTGGGCATCACCTGCACCACCGAAAGTTCGGTCAAGGGCAACATCGTCGAATTCGTCGGCCACGAGCAGCGCATCTTTCCGGTCGGCCGGCTCGACAAGGAGTCCGAGGGGCTGATCCTGATGACCAGCAACGGCAACATCGTCAACGAGATCCTGCGCGCGGAAAATCGCCACCAGAAGGAATATCTGGTGGCGGTCAACAAGCCGGTCACCGACGAATTCCTGCGTGGCATGGCGCGCGGTGTGCGCATCCACAACGAGACCACGTTGCCGTGCCGCACCGCGCGCATCGCCAAGTTCGGCTTCCGCATCGTGCTGGAGCAGGGCTTGAACCGGCAGATCCGCCTGATGTCTGCCGAATTCGGCTACCGCGTGACCCAGCTGCGCCGTGTGCGCATCGACAACATCAAGCTGGCCGCGCTCAAGCCCGGGCAGTGGCGCAACCTCAGTGATGCGGAATTGCGCGGATTGCTGCCGCAACGCACCGATTGGTGATGGGGCCCGGCGCGATGGGCCGCACATAGCGGCACGGTGCGCCGGCTGCGCATGTGCAGCCCGATGGCCGCGCATGACCGGCTCGGTCATACTTGCGCCGCTGACAGCCAGCTGGGGGAGCAGGCAGCGTGATCAAACCGACATTGCCGGACAACGAAGCCGAACGACTGGCCGCGCTGCGTCAGTACGAGGTGCTGGATTCGCCGCCCGAGCGTGCCTTCGACGACCTCACCATGATCGCGTCCACGTTGTGCCAGACGCAGATGGCGGCGGTGGTGCTGGTGGACGAGCAGCGGCAATGGTTCAAGTCCGCACATGGTGCGCCGCGTAGCGAAGCGTCGCGCGATATCTCGTTCTGCGCGCATGCGATCCTGCGCCCGGACGAAGTGATGATGGTCGACGACACCTTGCTCGACCCGCGCTTCCACGACAATCCGATGGTGACCGGCAGCTCTGCGGTGCGCTTCTATGCCGGCGCGCCGTTGGTGACCAGCGGCGGCATGGCGCTGGGCTCGCTGTGCGTGTTCGACCAGACCCCGGCGCATCTGCGCGAAGAGCAGCGGCAGGCGCTGCAGGCATTGTCGCGGCAGGCCGCACATCTGCTGGAACTGCGCCTGGCCGGCAAGCGCCTGCGCCAGCAACTGCATGAGCGCCAATGGTACGAACAGCAGCTGGCAAGTTACTACGCGCAAATGGATGCGTTGAACGCCGATCTGGTCGAGCAGACCCGCACCGATCCGCTGACCGGCCTGCCCAATCGACGTGCGTTTGCGGCGGCCCTGGGCGTGGCCATGGAACAGACGCGTGCGGCGGGCCAGCCGTTATCGGTGGCGTTGCTGGACGTGGATCACTTCAAGACCGTCAACGACGTGCACGGGCACGATCAGGGCGATGTGGTGCTGCGCGAGCTGTCGGCGTTGCTGCGCGCGCATGTGGCCGGTGCCGGCACCATCGCGCGTTACGGCGGCGAGGAATTCGTGCTGCTGCTGCCCGATGTGGATCTGCTGCAGGCACGCGTGCAGTGCGAGTACCTGCGCCAGAGCGTGGCAGTGATGACGATCGCGCTGCCGGTGACGGTGAGTATCGGCGTGGCCACGCTGCATCCGCAGGAAAGCGCGGACGCGGTGATCAAGCGCGCCGACCAGGCCCTGTATGCGGCCAAGCGGGGCGGGCGCGACCAGGTGGTGGCGTTGGCATAGGTGTGGTTGTGATCGTGGTGATGTGCGGGCGTTGCTGCGTTATCGACAAGGCCGGTCGCGGCCTGGGCCGCTCCTACGACGACGGTTGTTGCTTGTGCGGTGCCGTCAGTCGACGATGTTCTTCGCCTCGGCGGTGCCGAGCAGTTCCGGATGCACGATCGTGCGTCGGCGTTCCAGCACCGGATGCAGGAAGACCGCGCCGAGAATGATCGCCACGCCGAGATAGAACTGCACGGTCAACTCGCGTTGCTCGCCGAGCAGGGCGATCGCCAGCACGATGGCGTAGACCGGTTCGAGATTGGTCACCAGCTGCACCGAGTAGGCGCTGAGATGGCGCAGCGCCACCAGTGCCAGCGCAAACGGCAGCAGCGTGCAGGCCAGCGACAGCACCAGCAGCAGGACGCCGTCGTGCAGGCTGGGGATGATCATCAGGTCGCCATGCAGCGACGGCAGCAACAACGGCATGGCCGGCGCCAGCACGGTCAGGGTCAGCGTGCCGGCGCCAAGCTCAAGTGCGGTGACGGTGAGCGGGTCGGCATGCGCGACCATGCGCTTGTTGAGCGAGCCGAACAGGCCGACGAATACCGCCGAAATTGCGCCGACCACCACGCCGGCACGCATGCCATCCGGCACCCCGCCGACCACCAGCGCCACGCCGGGCAGCACCGCCAGGCCGAACAGCAGTTCGCGCGGGCGGAAGGGGCGTTGCGTCACCCATGGCTCGATCACGGCGGTGAACACCGGCGCCAGTGCAATGCAGGTCGCCGCCACCGAGGCATTGGCCAGCTTGATCGCGCCGTAGAAGGTCAGCCAGTGCAGGGCCACTAGGGCGCCGATGCCGCAATAGCCCAGCACCACGCGTCCGGACAACCCGCGCAGTCCGCGCCACACCCGCGGCAACAGCGCCAGCGCCACCACCACGATCAACATGCGCCACCACACCAACGGCAACGCGGGCAGCGTGATCAGCTTGCCCAGGATCGCGGTGATGCCCCAGAGCAGGACGCAGAAATGGATTTGCAGTTGCGCCTTGCGCAGGTCGGTCGTGGGCATGCGCCATTGTCGCCGAAGACGCGACGCAACGCCCCTGTCAGCGCGCCCCCAACGCCTGCAGCAACGCCATCGCCGCGGCCGGATTGCGCTCCTTGGCGGCACTGATGAAAAACACGAACACCTCGCGCGGGGTGGCTGCGGCGTGCGTCGATGCATCGATATGCGGCAGGTCCGCCACATCGTCGCCGCGCCGCCAGGCCTGGATGCGCTCGGCCCAGCGCGCCAGTGCCGGCGCCGGGTAGCCGGCATGCAGGCGCGCCTGGCTGCGCATCAGCCGCGCATAGACAAAGTCGATGGACAGATCGGCAAAGGACGGATGCTCGTCCGAGTCGGTGAACACCGTGGCCACCCCATGCCGACGCACCAATGCCAGCAGCGCGGCATCCACCGCGTCGTGGTCGCGGATTTCCAGCACATGGCGCAGCACGCGCTTGCCGGCGCGTTTGGGCAGCAACGACAGGAAGGCGTCCAGGTCGTCGGCCTGCAGCCGATGCCCTTGTTCGAACTGCCACACCAGCGGCCCCAGCGTATCGCCGAGCTCGACGATACCGCCGATGAAGTCGTCCACCTGCGCCTGGGTGCCGGCCAGTTTGCGCGACTGGGTGATGCGGCGCGGTGCCTTGGCCGAGAAGACGAACCCGGGCGGCACCTGGTCGCGCCACTTCGCGTAGGTGGCCGGTTTCTGCGTCCCGTAATACGTGCCGTTGATCTCGATGGCGGTGACGTGGCGGCTTGCGTATTCCAGCTCGCGGCGCTGCACCAGCCCTTGCGGATAGAACATCCCCTCCCGCCATGGCGCATACACCCAGCCGCCGATACCGACATGGATGCCATCGAGCGCGGGCGGGGTGGCGGCGAACAGATCGGTCATGACAGATTCCACGTTGGCGTGAGCGCGCGCCTGGCATGTTCGCAGACGCGCAGATGTGGCAAGCCGCCCAGATGATAGCCCCGCCGGCTCCGCAGCAAAGCCGCGGCTGCCAAAACGTTTGCGCACTGCCAGGCAGGCGCGGCCGTTGGCGCGCGGCCGCATGCAGGCGTTGTGTACTCGATGCAGGCACCGCCCGGCCAGCCGGCGGGGCGATCGGCGGCTTACACGGACGCGGCCATGCCGCTACCATCGCAGATCGCCACTTTCGGACCGCAGCGATGACCTGGACCACGCCCGATCTGTGTGACCGCTTTCCCGAGGTGAGCATCGCCGAGCCGCTGTTCCGCTCCTATGGCGGACGTGCGGCATTCTCCGGGCCGATCGTCACCGTGCGCTGTTTCGAGGACAACTCGCGGGTGCGCGAGCTGGCCTCCACGCCTGGCGACGGCCGCGTGCTGGTGGTGGACGGGCAGGGTTCGTTGAAGCACGCGCTGCTGGGCGACCAGATCGCCATGCAGGCGGTCGCCAACGGCTGGGCCGGCGTGTTGATCCACGGCTGCGTGCGCGATGTGGAGATCCTGGCCACGCTGCCGCTGGGCGTGCTGGCGCTGGGCGCCTGCCCGCGCCGCACCGAGCGCCGCGATCTGGGTGATGTGGATGTGCCGGTGAATTTTGCCGGCGTGGCCTTCGTGCCCGGCCATTGGCTGTATGCCGATGGCAACGGCGTGTTGGTGGCACCGCTGCCGCTGTCGCTGGACAGTGCCGGCGGATCGACCTGAGCGAACCAGAGGACGTGCGACAGTGACCGTGAACCGATGGCTGAGTGGAGGCGTGTTGATGCTGGCAAGCTTGGTGACGACGCAGGCGGCCGAGCTTCCCGCCGGCATGCAGCAGTTCGACGCGCAGATGGAACGCGTGCGCAAGCAGTTCGATGTGCCCGGCATTGCGGTGGCCATCGTCAAGGATGGGCAGGTGGTGCTGGAGCGCGGCTACGGCGTGCGCGAGATCGGCAAGCCTGCGCCGGTGCAGCCCGACACGCTGTTTGCGATCGCCTCCAACACCAAGGCGTTCACTGCCGCATCGCTGTCGATCCTGGCCGACGAGGGCAAGCTCTCGCTCGACGACAAGGTCATCGACCACCTGCCGTGGTTCCGCATGTCCGACCCGTACGTCAGCGGCGAGATGCGTGTGCGCGATCTGCTCGCGCACCGCAGCGGCCTGAGCCTGGGCGCGGGCGACCTGTTGTTCTGGCCGACCACCAGCTACAGCACCGACGAAGTGGTGCAGCGCCTGTCCAAGGTGCCACTGAAGGGCGGTTTCCGCGATCGCTACGCCTACGACAATATCCTGTATGCGGTGGCGCAGAAGGTGATCGAGCAGGTCTCCGGGCAGACCTATGCGGCGTTTCTGCAGCAACGCATCTTCGCCCCGGTGGGCATGCGCGGTACGCGCTTCAATGCCGACCATCTGCAACCGGGCGACAACGCGGCCGTGGGCCATGCCAAGTATGACTTCACCGAGCTGCGCACGGTCGCGCCGCTGACTTGGTCCAACAACTCCGGTGCCGGCGGCATCTATTCCAGCGCGCACGACATGGCGTTGTGGATGAAGGTGCAACTGGCCGGCGGCGTCCTGCCCGATGGCACGCCGCTGTTCAGTGCCAAACGGCAGCAGGAGATGTGGTCGATGATCACGCCGATTGCGATTGCCGACCCGGCCGTGCCGGAGCTGGCGGCAGCACGCCCCAATTTTGCCGGCTACGGAGAGGGCTGGAGCCTGAGCGATTACCGCGGCCATCGGCTGGTATGGCACACCGGCGGCTGGCCGGGCATGGTGTCGCGGCTGACGCTGGTGCCCGACCAGCAGCTGGGCGTGGTGGTGCTGACCAATCAGGAGATCGGTGCGGCCTTCAATGCGGTGACCCTGCAGGTGCTGGATGCATTCTTGCAGGTGCCGGCCACCGATTGGACCGCCGCCTATGCCAAGGCGGTGGCCAAGGCCGACGGCGATGCGGACACCAGCTGGAAGAAACATCAGGGCGCACGCGTGGCGCGCTCCACGCCGTCGTTGCCGTTGCGCAGCTATGCGGCGACCTATCGCGACCCGTGGTACGGCGACGTGGTGATCCGTCAGGACGGCAAGCGCCTGCGTCTGCAGTTTTCCAAGACCGCGCAATTGATCGGCACGCTGGAGCATTGGCAACACGACAGCTTCATCGTGCGCTGGGACGATCGCAGCCTGAATGCCGATGCCTTCGTCAATTTCGCGCTGACCCCGGATGGTGCGGTGCGCGAGATGCGGATGGAGGCGATCTCGCCGCTGACCGATTTCAGCTTCGATTTCCAGGACCTGGTGTTGACGCCGGTGGCAGCGGAGCAAACGGGACACAAGTGACACATCACTCGTCCTGCAAGCGGGGCACGGTCACTGCACGGAGCGTCTAGTGGCCGGCGGCCAATGCAGTATCGGTGTGGCGTCCACGCCATCCCCAACCGGTTGCAGGGCTTTCGGGTGTCATCTGCGCCGCAATGCGCGCTGCAGCATGCATTGATCACGGCGCGTGCCGGCTACCGGGCTCGGCGGGCATGCGTCACGTGGTCGGGCCTGCCGATGCAGGCAGGCGTGCCGACGCCCGACGGCGCGTTGGCGCCAGCTGCACGATGCTATCGCCGGCCGGCACGGCTCGTTATGATCCGCGCACTTCTCAGGGATATTGCCCAACGCATGACCACTCCGCAGATGTCGGTGTATTTCTTCTTGCAGGCTGCGGTGATCCTGCTGATCTGTCGTCTGGTGGGATTGCTGGCCAAGCGGGTGGGGCAGCCGCAGGTGGTGGGCGAGATGATTGCCGGCGTGGCGTTGGGTCCGTCGCTGTTCGGCATATTACTGCCGGATGTGCAGGCGGCGCTGTTTCCCAAGCAGACGCTGGACGTGCTGTATGTGCTGGCCCAGTTCGGCGTGGGCCTGTACATGTTCCTGGTCGGCACCGACTTCCGCAGCGATCATTTCCGCGCACGCTATCGCAGTGCGATGAGCGTGTCGCTGGCCGGGATCGCGGTGCCGTTCGCATTGGCCTTTGCGATGTGTCCGTGGCTGATCAACGTGGACGGCTTGTTCTCGGAAAAAGCCAAGTTGATGGAGGCCTCGCTGTTCCTGGGCGCGGCCATCGCGATCACCGCCTTCCCGATGCTGGCGCGCATCATCCACGAGCGCGGGCTGACCAATAGCCCGTTGGGCACGCTGGCACTCACTGCAGGTGCGTTCGACGATGCGGCGGCCTGGTGCATTCTTGCCGTGGTGCTGGCCAGCTTCGGCGGCAGCTGGGGCAGCGCCTATCTGGCCATCGGCGGCGGCGTTGCGTATGCGGCGTTCATGATCTTTGTCGGCCGGCATCTGCTGCGTCGTCTCGAGCGTTACGTGGTGCAGGACCAACCGCTGAGCAATGGCGTATTGGCAGTCATCCTGATGCTGTTCTGCCTCAGCGCCTGGGCGATGGATGCGATCGGCATCCATGCAGTCTTCGGCGGCTTCCTGCTCGGCGTCTGCCTGCCCAGGGGCGCGTTGACCGAGAAGTTGCGCGAGATGATGCAGCCGTTCGTGGTGGTGTTCCTGCTGCCGATGTTTTTCACCTATTCCGGCTTGAAGACGCAACTGAGCGTGTTGCTGCAGCCGCAGATCATGCTGGCCGGCGTGGCGATTCTGGCCGCATCGTTCATCGGCAAGGGACTGGCCTGCTGGGCCGCCGCACGCATCACCGGCGAGAACAACCGCGATGCGATGGCGATCGGCTCGCTGATGAATGCACGCGGTTTGATGGAACTGATCATCATCAACATCGGGTTGCAGGCCGGCGTGATCGAACAAGGCCTGTTCTCGGTGCTGGTGCTGATGGCGATCCTCTCCACGCTGATGGCCACGCCGCTGTTCAACTGGATCATGCGTCGCCATGCCGACGTGACCGCTGCGGTGCCGAGCCTGCAGCAGCGTTGATGCTCGCAGCGGCCTGGCATGCCAGGCAGCCGCAAACGCTGCGGCGCAACCGCGCGAACGCCTCAGCGCGACAACGGCAGTTGCACGCTGGCCAGCAACCCGCCGCCGACGCGATTGCCCAGGATCAAGCGGCCATCGTGCGCCTGGCAGATGGCCGAGGCGATCGCCAGGCCCAGGCCGCTGCCACCGGAATGGCGCGCGCGTGAACTGTCCGCGCGCCAGAAGCGGTCCAGCAGGTGCGGCAGCTGCGCAGGCTCCACGCCGGGGCCGCGGTCGCCGAGCGTGACCAGCACATGCGCACCATCGCGGCGCAGCTCGATATCCAGCACCTTGCCTGCGGCGGCGTAGCGCAGTGCGTTGTCGATCAGGATGGAAAACACCTGGCCCAGGCGATGGCGGTCGGCGCAGACGCGTAGCCCGGAAGGTGCCGGCGCGGTGACCGTCGTCTGCAACGCGCGGATTGTCGGGCCTGCCCATTCCACCCGCTCGGCAATCAGCTCATGCAGATCGAAACTGTCCGGCTCCAGCACCAGCTGGCCGGCACGCGCCAGCGACACCAGATGCAGGTCGCCGATCAGCCGGTTGATCTGTTCCAGCTGGCGATGGACCAGGCGCAGCTGCTCGGGATCGCGCGGGAAGACCTCGTCCAGCATGCCCTGTACGCGGCCCATCGCTGCGTTGAGCGGGGTGCGCAGTTCGTGTGCCAGCATTGCGCTGGACTCGCGCAGTTCGCGTTCGTACTGCTGCAGTTTGCCGCCCATGGCGTTGAAGTCGTCCGCCAGCGCCGTGAGCTCGTCCGGTGCGCCTGCCACCACCTGCGCGCGTGCGCCGAAGTCGCCATCGCTGACCCGATGCGCGGCCCTGGCCACCTGGGAAAATTGCCGCGACAACGGACGCGATGCAAGCAGCCCGCAGACCAGGATCACCGGGATGGAGAGGGCGACCATGGCCCCCAGCGTCCACCAGTCAGGGTTGGCCAGCCCGGGCAGAAAATTTTCCACATCGTAGTACTGCTGCAGCAGTTGCCACAGACGTGCCTCGTTGGCGACCGGCTGTTCGCGCAGTTGTTCGATTTCGGTGCGGGCCGCCGCCGGCAGCTTGCCCAGGATCAGGCTGTCGCGCAGGTTGAAATAGCACCACATGCCGAAGGCGATCACCACCACGGTCACCACTGCCAGTGCGCTCATCCGCACACCCACCCACATCCACAGCGGCGCTTGCCGGCGCCAGGCGTTGAAGCGCCGCAGGGCATTCATTGGAAGCGGTATCCCACCGCGCGCACGGTGACCAGCACGCCGGTGATGCCGTGCACCTCCAGCTTGCGGCGCAGGTTGTGGATGTGCGAATCCACCACCCGTTCCAGTGCATCGCTGTCGGGCAGGCAGGCGTCGAGCAGTTCGCTGCGGGTGAATGCCTTGAACGGCGTCTTGAGCAGGATGGCGAGTAGGTTGAATTCGGTCGGGGTCAGGTCCAGTGCCAGCTGAGCCCCGGCCGGGTCGTGCACGGTGGCCACCACTGCAGCCAGGTCCACACTCAGGCGGCCATGCCGCAGCGGCTCGCCCGGCGCACGCACCGCCACGCTTCGGCGCAGCACTGCATGGACGCGCGCTACCACTTCCTTGGGGCTGTACGGCTTGACCACGTAATCGTCGGCACCATAGCGCAGTGCGCCCAGCTTCTCCGGCTCGTCGCCGATGGCGGTGACCATGATGACCGGCGTATCGCTGGCGCGGCGGATCGCCGACAGCACTTCGATACCGCTGAGCCTGGGCAGCATTACGTCCAGCAGCACCAAATCCGGCGCCCACTGACGATGCAGGTGAATCGCCCGCTCGCCGTCTCCGGCGATGGCAACGTCGAAGCCGTCGCGACGCAGATAGGCGTCCAGGATGCTGGCGCTGTCTGCATCGTCTTCCACCAGCAGAACCTTTTTGCCTGTCATGGCGTGGTGCCCTGTCGTCTCGATCAAATCTGGATAATTCCCGAAAACAACCTGGACGCTGCAGGTCGAGGATGTCGGTCGAGATTGGCTCGTGTGCTCCGACATCATGATTCCACAAATGACCGCGCCTCGTTGTTTCCGCGCCCTGCGTAATGCGGCAATCGCCACGTTGCTGGGCGGCTGTTCATTGACGCCGACTTACCAGCGACCGGCGGTGACCGTGCCGGGCACCTTCGGCAGCCAGCAGGCGGTGGCCGCTGTGGGACCGAGCGAGCCGGTGGGGATCGAGCTGAATCTGCAGGAACGCGCGTTTGTGCAGGCGTTCGCACCGGATCGCGATCTGCGGCCGTTGCTGCAACGCGCGCTTGCGCACAACAGCGACTTCCGTCGCGCCGCCTTGCAGGTGGAGCAGGCACGGGCGCAGTACCGCATCGAGCGCGCCGCGCGCGTGCCAAGCATCGGCGTGGGTGCACAACAGGTGCGGCAGCGCTTCGACGATCCGGCCCTGGACGCGCGCTACGGGCAGGATCTGGTCGTTGCCAACGCCGGCATCGGCAATCTCGAGCTGGACTTCTTCGGCAAGCTGCAGGCCATGTCCGAGGCGGCGCGGCAGCGCTATCTGGCCAGCACCCATGGGCGCGATGCGGCCCGGGGCGCGCTGGTTGCCGAGGTGCTGCGCGCCTACACCACCGAACGCGCAAGCAGCCAGGCGCTGCAGCAGCTGCAAGCAGCCGATGCCGACAGCGCTGCGCTGCTGGCCATCGCACAGCGGCAGTACCGGATTGGGCTGATCGCGCGCGACCAGCGCGATGGCCAGCAGCATCAGGCCGATCAGGCCCATGCTGCGGCCTTGCAGGGCGCCAACGATCACGCTGCGGCATTGCGCGCGCTGCAACTGCTGGTTGGCTACGACAGCTTGCCGGTGCCGGGCGACCTGCAGCGCCTGATTGCCGCAGATACACCCAGCACGGCGTGGCGTGCGCTGGATTCCTCGTTGTTGCTGCAACGCCCGGACATCCAGCAGGCGGAGCTGGAACTGCGCGCGGCAAACGCCGACATCGGCGCAGCACGCGCCGCGTTCTTTCCATCGATCACCCTGAGCAGCAGCGTGGGCACCGCCAGCGATGGCTTGAACGGGCTGTTTTCCGCCGGCCACGGCATGTGGAGCTTCAGCCCGCAATTGAACCTGCCCTTGTTCGACGGCGGCCGCAACCGCGCCAATCTTGCACTGGCGCAGCTGCGCCAGCGCGCCGATGTCGCGGCCTACGAACAGGCGATCCAGTCCGCCTTCCGCGAGGTCGCCGATGCGCTCGACGCGCACGCCACCCTGGCCGACTCCGAACCGCGTGCACGTGCGCAGGCCGAGCGTGAGCAATCGCGCATGACACGGCTCAGCAGGCGCGTGGAGGCAGGCCTGGAAGATCGCACCACGCTGCTGACCGAGCGCCTGCGCGCCACGCAGGTGCAACTGGATTACCTGACCACCGCACGCCAACGCCTGTTGAGCCGGGTTGCCCTGTTTCAGGCGTTCTACGGCGTTTGCCTGCCATCCCTTTCCTGATCGCTGACGGAGATTTTCATGGCCATCCTGTTTTCCATGCAGCTGCCTCGTGACACCACACTGCGTGCCTGGCCGTTCGTTGCCAGCCTGCTGCTGCCATGCCTCGCGCACGCGCAGACCGATCTGACCGGCAGCTCGCGGCTGTTGGGCGACCACACCGATCTCACCGCGGGCGCGGCAGCGGTTGCGGCACCGCGGTATGCCGGCGCCGAGCGCGCGCGCGTGCAGGCCAACCCGGTGCTGGTGGTCCAGCGCGGCATGCTGTTCTTCGACACCGCGCGTGGCGCGGGTCTGCAGTTCCAGAGCGATTCCGGCTTCTATCTGTCGCAGTCGCTGTATTACGACCTGGGCCGCCTGCAACGCGACAACGACTGGCGTCCGGGTTCGCGCGTGCTGGCCGGCATGGGCGATGTACCGGGGTCGGTCACCGCACGCACACTGGTGATGCAGCGGATCACGCCGTACATGAACGTCAACGCGGAAGCCGAATTCGCGCTCAAGCAGGACGCGCGGCGCAACCGCTATCGCGCCGGCGTGGAGTTCACCCTGCTGCATGGCGCCAGCGACACGGTGACGCTGGATCTGGATGTGCATGCCGGCGATCGTCGCTTCAACCAGGCCTACTTCGGGGTCACCGACGCGCAGGCGGCGCGGACGCGCTGGCAGGCCTTCCATACCGGTTCCGGCGTGTATGCCGCCGCGGTGGGCAGCAGCTGGACGCATGCGCTGGGCGATCACTGGGCCACCACCGTGAGCGTGTCCGGCACCCGCTATGCGGACAACGCCACGGACAGCCCGCTGGTTGCACGCCGCAGTTTTGTCGGCGGCACGGTTGCAGTGACCTACAGCCGCTGAGCGGCACATGGCAGGGGATAGCGTGATGATGGATGTTCTTCGCACCATGGTGTGTTGCGGTCTGTTGCTGGTGCTGGCCGGCTGCAGCCGGCCGGATGCGCCGGCGGCCGAGACCCCGCGGGCGGTCAAGCTGGAGCGCTTCGGCTCCGGCCGCGATGGGTGGCTGCAGGTGCCGGCAATGGCGCGTCAGCAACAACGGGCCGAGTTGGCGTTCGAGAGCGGCGGACGCATCGCCGCCGTGCTGGTGGATGTGGGCGACCGCGTAGAGAAAGGGCAGGTGCTGGCACGCCTGGATGCCGAGCCGCTGCAATTGCGCCAGCAGCAGGCCGACGCCAACCTGCGCGCGGCGATGGCGCAGTCCGGCGAGCGGCAGCTGCAACTGCGTCAGCAGCACGCCATGTTCGACGATGGCGCCAGCTCCGCGGCGACGCTGACCGCCGCCCGCGCGGCGGCGGATGCGGCAACCGCGCAACTGCAGGTGGCAAAGGCCGACCTGGCGCTGGCGCGGCGTGCATCGCGTCTTGGTGAGCTGCGCGCACCCTTCGATGGCGCCGTGGTCGCACGCCTGCAGCAACCGCAGGCCGATGTGGGGGCGGGGCAGGCAGTGTTGCAGCTGGAAGGGCAGGCGCATCTGCAATTGCTCGCAAATCTGCCGCCTGTTGCTGCCGCCGGGCTGACGCCTGGGCAGACCGTGCAGGCCACGCTGGCCGACGAGCCTGCGGTGCCGCTGACATTGCGCCTGCGCAGCCTGTCCAGCCGGCTGGAGAACGGTGCCACTGCGCTGGCGATTCTGGAGGTGGTGCGCGCGCCGCACGCGATGCGCAGTGGCGACAGTGTGTTGCTGCAGTTGCCCGCGCAGGCTGCGAGCACGCCCAGCGTGCCGCTGTCTGCGGTACTGCCCAGGCTCAATCGCCAACGGGCCAGCGTGTTCGTGTATCAGCCGGCACAGCGGATCGTGCGCGAGCGCGCAGTCGAGCTCGGGTCGATCGTCGGCGGCCGCATCCAGGTCCGGCGCGGGCTGCAGGCCGGCGACCAGGTGGTCAGCGCAGGCGTGGGCTTCTTGATCGATGGCCAGCCGGTGGCGCCGTTGCAGATGCAGACGCAGCTGAGCGGAGGGCAGGCGCCATGATGCTGACCCGGATGGCGATGAGGTCGAGCCGGCTGACCTTGTTCGCGGCAGTGACGATCCTGCTCGGCGGTATCGTGGCGTTCGTCGGTTTTCCCTCGCAGGAAGAACCCTCGGTCACCGTGCGCGACACCATTGTCTCGGTGGCGTTTCCGGGCATGCCCAGCGAGCAGGTGGAAACCCTGTTGGCGCGCCCCCTCGAAGAGCGCCTGCGCGAACTGGCCGGCATCAAGCGCATCGTGAGCACGGTGCGGCCAGGCAGCGCGATCGTGCAGCTGACCGCTTACGACGATGTGCAGGATCTGCCGGCGTTATGGCAGCGCGTGCGGGCCAAGGCCGCCGAGGCGGGTGCGCAACTGCCTGCGGGCACGCAAGGGCCGTTGGTCGACGATGACTTCGGACGGGTGTCGGTGGCCTCGATCGCAGTCACCGCACCGGGCTATTCGATGAGCGAGATGCGTGGGCCGCTGCGGCGCCTGCGCGAGCAGCTGTATGCCCTGCCTGGCGTGGAGCAGGTGGCGTTGTACGGGCTGCAGGACGAGCGCGTGTATGTGGCATTCGATCGCGCGCGGCTGCTGGCGACCGGACTGAGCCCTGCCAGCGTGATGGTGCAGTTGCGCTCGCAGAATGTGGTGGCCTCCGGCGGGCTGGCGACGGTGTCCGGGCTGGCGATGACGGTTGCGACTTCCGGGGAGATACGCTCGCCTGCGCAGTTGCGGGACCTGTTGCTGACCTTGCCGACACCCAATGCCAATGGCGTGCGCGAAGTGGCGTTGGGCGAGCTGGCGCAGGTACAGGTGATGCCTGCCGATCCGCCGGAAAGCGCTGCCGTCTACCAGGGCCAGCCGGCGGTGGTGGTGTCGGTCTCGATGAAGCCCGGCAGCAATATCGCCGATTTCGGCAAAACGCTGCGCGCCAAGCTGGACCAGACCGCGCAGGAATTGCCCGCAGGTTTTGCGCAGCACGTGGTCACCTTCCAGGCCGACGTGGTCGAGCGCGAGATGGGCAAGATGCACCACGTCATGGGCGAGACCATCGTCATCGTCATGGCGGTGGTGATGCTGTTCCTGGGCTGGCGCACCGGCCTGATCGTCGGCGCGATCGTGCCGTTGACCATCTTCGCCTCGCTAATCGTCATGCGCGTGCTGAGCGTGGAGCTGCAGACGGTGTCGATCGCGGCGATCATCCTGTCGCTCGGCCTGCTGGTGGACAACGGCATTGTCATTGCCGAAGACATCGAACGCCGCCTGGTTGCCGGAGAACAGCGCCGTCAGGCCTGCATCGACGCCGGCCGCTCCCTGGCCACCCCGTTGCTGACCTCATCGTTGGTGATCGTGCTGGCGTTCTCGCCGTTCTTCTTCGGCCAGACCAGCACCAACGAATATCTGCGCTCGCTAGCTACCGTGCTTGGGGTGACCTTGCTGGGCTCGTGGCTGCTCAGCATCACGGTGACGCCGCTGTTGTGCATGTATTTCGCCAAGGCACATGTCGCACACGGCAGCGAACAGGAGCCGTCGCGCTTTTATCGTGGCTACCGCCGCCTCATCGAGCGCGTGCTGATGCACAAGGCGCTGTTTATCGCCGGCATGGTGGCGATGCTGGCGGTGGCGGTCGCGGTGCTGGTGTCGATCCCCTACGACTTTCTGCCCAAGTCCGATCGTCTGCAGTTCCAGATGCCGGTGACCTTGCAGGCAGGCAGCGATACGCGTGAAACCCTGCGCACGGTGCGTGCGCTGAGCCGCTGGTTGGCCGATCGGCGCGCCAACCCGGAGGTGGTGGACAGCATCGGCTATGTCGCCGATGGCGGCCCGCGCATCGTGCTGGGCCTCAATCCCCCGCTGCCGGCGGCCAACATGGCGTACTTCACCGTGAGCGTGCGCCCGGGCACCGATCTCGATGCAGTGATAGCGCGGGCACGTGCGCATGTCCGCAGCCACTTCCCCACCGTGCGCGCTGAGCCGAAGCGGTTTTCGCTGGGCGCGACCGAAGCCGGGATGGCGGTGTATCGCGTGGTCGGCCCCGACGAGACAGTACTGCGCAGCAGCGCCGCTGCGATTGCAAAGGCGCTGCGCGCGTTGCCGGGCACCGTGGATGTGCAGGACGACTGGCAGGCGCGCATTCCGCGCTACGTGGTGCAGGTGGACCAGCTCAGGGCGCGGCGTGCCGGGGTGAGCAGCGAGGACATTGCGCAGGCGCTACAGGCGCGCTACAGCGGCGTGGATGCCTCGTTGTTGCGCGACGATGGCAGCTCGGTGGCCGTGGTGTGGCGTGGCAGTGCGCAGGAACGCGCCGCCGACGGCACACCTGGCGACACCCTGGTGTACCCGCAAGCCGGCGGTGCGCCAGTGCCGCTGGCGGCGGTCGCCACGGTGCTGCACGACAGCGAGCCGTCGGCGATCCAGCGGCGCAACCTGAGCCGTGCGATCACCGTGACCGCACGCAACCCGCAGTTGACCGCGACCGAGATCGTCGAGCGCCTGTCGGTGCCGATGGCCGCGCTCAAGCTGCCACCCGGTTATCGGCTGGAGATCGGTGGCGAGCTCGAGGATTCTGCCGAGGCCAACCAGGCCCTGCTCCAATACATGCCGCACGCACTGGGCGCGATCCTGCTGCTGTTCGTGTGGCAGTTCAACTCGTTCCGCAAGCTGCTGATCGTGATGTCGGCAGTCCCGTTCGTGCTGATCGGTGCGGCACTGGCCCTGGTGATCACCGGCTATCCGTTCGGTTTCATGGCGACCTTCGGCTTGCTGGCGCTGGCCGGCATCATCGTCAACAACGCGGTGCTGCTGCTGGAACGCATCGAGGCCGAGCTTGCCGATGGCCTGCCACGCCGCGAGGCGGTGATCGCCGCAGCGGTCAAGCGGCTGCGCCCGATCGTGATGACCAAGCTCACCTGCATCGTCGGCTTGATTCCGCTGATGCTGTTTGCCGGGCCGCTGTGGACCGGAATGGCCATCACCATGATCGGTGGCCTGGCGCTGGGCACGCTGGTGACGCTGGGCTTGATCCCGATCCTGTATGACCTGTTGTTCGGCCTGCGACTGCCGGCGCGTGCAGCGGGTGTAGCGTAAATCCGGGCGGGCGAGGGCGGCGGCGGAATGATGCTGGCGTGACGGTGGGCGGCATCGTCGATGCGTGATCGCGCGACATGCCGCATATCGCACACCGCACACCGCACACCGCACACCGCACACCGCATGGCGCAGCGCTGACGGAGCTGGGCCATGCAGGCGCGGGCCGCTGCCGCCATACTGGCCACTGAGAGACACGACCAAAACCCGATGACCAAGGCCAAGAAGAAAGCTGCACAGCAGGTGGTACCCGCGCCTGCGCCGGTATATCAGCTGCATGTTTCGCTGGTGGATAGCGCACCGTTGATCTGGCGCCGCGTGCTGGTGGCCGGATCGCTGCGCCTGGCCACGCTGCATCGTGTGTTGCAACCGGTGATGGGCTGGAGCGGCGCGCATCCGTACGAATTCGACCTGGGCGGCGGCCGCTACGGCGAGTCCGGGCTGGATGTGCCGGAGCGGCCACGGCTCAAGCATGCTGCCCGGGTCAGCATCGAAAGCGCGGTGGGCGAGCTGGAGCGGTTCGACTACTTCTACGGTACCGGCGCGGGTTGGCAGCACCGCGTTCAGGTCGAGGCGATCCTGCCGCCGGACGCGAGCCTGCGCGCGGCCCGTTGCGTGGACGGCGCCAATGCCTGCCCGCCGGAGAGCAGCGAAGGAATCGACAGCTACCAGGCCTTGCTGCGGATCATCGCCGACCCAGAGCATGCGCAACATGTGCAGGAGCTGGCCACCCTGGGCGGGCGCTTCGATCCGGGCCATTTCGATCTGGCCGAGGTCAACCGCCTGCTCGCACGTGTCCGCGAGTGAGCGCGACTGACGCCGCATGACCTGCAGTGACGCCCAGGCCATGCATGGCTTGGGCAAGCGAAATCGATCCGGTTGCCTGTTACGCGCATCGCAGCCTGCCGTGCAGGTGATGCTGCATGAGCTCGACGCCAGCGCCACTGCAGCTTGACGCGCGATCAGCTAGCCTGATCTCCCGGTTTTTCCCGAAAGTGTCTGCGATGTTCCGCTGGTTCGAATCCCTGATCGATGTCTTCCCGCCAATCGAGCGGGAAATGCCGCCGCGTAGCGTGTGGCGGTTCTATCTGCATTATCTGCGGCCGTTGTGGCCGATCCTGTTGGCCACGCTGATCGCCGGGCTGCTGCTGGCCCTGGTGGAAGTGGCGATGTTCGACTTCCTCGGGCGCATCGTCGACATGCTGGCCGAGCGGCCGGGAGCGGACTTCTTCCGCCGGCATGCCGGCGAATTGCTCTGGATGGCGGCAATCACGCTGGTGGCGCGCCCGCTGTTCACCGGGCTGCACAACCTGCTGGTCAACCAGGCGATCGTGCCGGGCTTGAGCAACCGCTCGCGCTGGCTGATGCACAACTACGTGGTACGGCAGAGCCTGGGCTTCTTCAACAACGATTTCGCCGGCCGGATCGCCAACCGGGTGATGCAGACCGGGACCTCGCTGCGCGAATCGGCGGTGCAGATGGTCGATGCGCTCTGGTACATCGTGGTCTATACCGGCAGCGCGCTGTGGCTGTTTGCGCAGGCCGACCCCTGGTTGATGCTGCCGCTGCTGATCTGGCTGGTGGTGTATGTCGCGCTGATGGCGTTCTTCGTGCCGCGCATGAAGGCGCGCGCGTGGATCGCGTCGGATGCACGCTCCAAGGCCACCGGGCGCATCGTCGACGGCTACACCAATATCTCCACGCTCAAGCTGTTCGCCCATGCCGGCCGCGAACAGGCCTATGTGCGCGATGCGATCGACGAGCTGGCGGTGAAGCATCGCGGGCAGACGCGCGTGACCACCACGATGGATACCGCCATCGCGGTAGCCAACGGCTTCCTGATCGTGGGCACCTGCGGGCTGGCGTTGTGGCTGTGGAGCCGCGGCCAGATCAGCGTGGGCGCGATCACGCTGGCCACCGGCCTGGTGATCCGCATCCACAACATGTCCGGCTGGATCATGTGGACGGTCAACGGCATCTTCGAAGACATCGGCAGCGTGCAGGACGGCATGCAGACCATCTCGCAGCCGGTGCTGGTGCAGGACGCGGCCGACGCCGTGCCGTTGCAGGTGACGCACGGCCAGGTGCAGTTCGAGCACATCCATTTCCATTACGGCAAGCGCGGCGGGGTGATCGCCGGGCTGGACCTGCAGGTGCGCGCGGGCGAGAAGATCGGCCTGGTCGGGCCGTCGGGCGCGGGCAAGTCGACCCTGGTCAACGTGCTGCTGCGGCTGTACGACCTGGAGCAGGGGCGCATCCTCATCGACGGGCAGGATATCGCCCATGTCACCCAGGAAAGCCTGCGCGGGCAGATCGGCCTGGTCACCCAGGACACTTCGCTCCTGCATCGTTCGATCCGCGACAACCTCCTGTATGGCAGGCCGCAGGCCAGCGACGCTCAGATGCTGGAAGCGGTGCGCAAGGCACGCGCGGAAGGCTTCATCGACACACTGGTCGATGGCGAAGGCCGGCGCGGATTCGATGCCTATGTGGGCGAACGCGGGGTCAAGCTGTCGGGCGGTCAGCGGCAGCGCATCGCCATTGCGCGCGTGCTGCTGAAGGATGCGCCGATCCTGATCCTGGACGAGGCCACCTCGGCGCTGGACTCGGAAGTGGAAGCGGCGATCCAGGACAGCCTGGACGCGTTGATGGGCAACAAGACCGTCATCGCGATTGCGCACCGTCTTTCCACCATCGCGCGCATGGACCGGCTGGTGGTGATGGACGCCGGACGCATCGTCGAGACCGGCACGCATGCGCAACTGATCGCGCAGGGCGGCCTGTATGCACGCCTGTGGGCGCGGCAGACCGGCGGGTTTGTTGCGGCGGATGGGTGAGGTCGCTGTTTAGTGGGCTGCGCAAATTAGTGGGCTGCACAAACGTGCAACCACCGCAGCAACACGCCCCTCTCCTGCCGGGGCGCCAGGACACGGCTTGCGCGCCACTGGCGCGCGTGCCTTGGAGCGCCCGCGCCGCAAGCGCGGGCCGGGGCGCGGAGCGGGGGTTGGGGTGAGGGTACAGGGCGAAGCCACTCGCTGGTTCCGGCCACGCCAGGCTTCGCCCGCACCCTCATCCGCCCCTTTGGGGCCCCTTCTCCCGAGGGGAGAAGGTTCACTTGTTCTCCCCTCGGGAGAAGGATCAATCACTCGATCGGCTGATCCAGCATCAACTCGCGTGCAAAGCGCACCGGCGGGGCGCCGTAGGACAGCATCTGGTCGTGGTACGCCTTCAGGTTGAAGTCCTTGCCCAGCTTGTCCTGCACCGCCTTGCGCGTGTCCAGATGTTCCTGCACGCCGACGAAGTAGGTCGGCAGCTGCGCGGACGACAGCTGCGCTCGCACCCACTTGCCCGCCGCTTCGCTTTCCTGCTGGAAGGTGTCGTGGGTCATCAGGTGCATCGCCTTGTCGCGCTCCCAGCCATCCACATGCACGCCCTGATCGAGGATGGCGTTGGCAATCGTGCGCAGGTAGAACTTGAGCTGCACCAGATGGAACAGCGGGTCGTTATCCAGGTAGCCCTGTTCCTGCATCATGCGTTCGGTGTAGACCGCCCAGCCTTCGGCGAACATGCCCGAGCGCAGCACCGCGCGCAGCGTGGAGGGGAACTTGGCCGAATGCCAGCCTTCCAGGTAATGGCCCGGGGTGCCTTCGTGGATGCTGAGCAGGTGGATCATGCGGCTGTTGTACTCGCGCAGGAACGAATCGACCTGCTTGTCGTTCCAGTCGTCGGGAATCGGCGAGACCGCATAGAAGGTCTTGAGATTCTTGTCGAGCGGGCCGGGCGAATCGCAGTACGCCACCGCCACGCCGCGCTGGAATTCCGGCATCAGGATGATGTCCACCGGCGAATCGGGCAGCGTCATCAGATCCTTCTGGCGCACGAACTCGGTGGACTGCGCCAGTGCGGCCTTGGCCTCGTCCACCACCTTGTCGCGTGCCGGCTTGTCGGCATAGGCCAGTTCCAGCGCCGCCTCGATCGCGGCCTGCTGCTGGTCGTCGTTGGGCGTTTCGGGCAGTGCCGGTGCGCCGGGCTTGTCCTTGAGCACCGTGCGGGCGATGCCGTACATCTCGCTGCGCACGCGCTTGAGCTCGGACTCGGCGCGCTGCTTGATCTCGCCGCGCGACAGCGACGACAGCAGCGCGAATTTCAGCTTCTGATCGTAGAGTTGCGCACCGACGCGGAAATCGCCCTTGGCATTGGGCACCAGCACGGTCTCCAGCCAGGTCTGCTGCTCGGCCACGGCCTTGCGCAGAGCGTCGATGGCGGCCTGCGCGCGGGCCGCTTCGATCGGGCCGAGCTGGCCGATGTTGGGCGCGATGAAGGTGTCGACGATGCTCAGGATGCCCTTGTTCTGCTTGGCCACCGTTTCGGCATGGATCTTCGGCACGCGGGCCGGGTCCAGGTTTTCGCGCGCCTGCGCAAAGATGCCGGGAATCTTCTCCATGCGCTGCGTGGCCGAGGTCAGGCGCTCGGACAGCGGCGCGAAGTCGCGTGCCATCAGGCCATACAGCGCGCTGCCGGCCAGGCCGTTGTAGACCTGCGGGTCCCAGGCCCAGCTCTGCAGCACCTCGCTGTTCCAGATTTCCGATTGCAGCTGGTTGCGCAAGATGGCCGCATCGACCTGGTTCTCGCGCGACAGCTTGGCCACTTCGATGGCATCCAGGTCCGACAGCAATGCCTTGCCGGCATCCAGGCTGCGCTGGCGGCCGGCGCTGCTCAGATCGTCGATCTGCGTGTCGAAGCGGTGATCGCCGGTCTGAGTGGCGGTGACCGGCGACAGCTGCATCCAGGTGTCGAGCGCGCGCTTGGACAGCGCCGCGAAGCGGGCATCCGGCGTCTGCGCATCCTGGGCGCTGGCATCAGGGGTGCCGGCGCGCGGCGATTGGGGCTGTTGCTGGCAGGCGCCGAGGCCGGCGAGCAGGGCGAGGACGAGCAGACGTTGACGCATGGTGGATCCCGATGGAAGCAATCGGCCAGCATAGGCATGTGCGCGCTTGTCCGCATCCGCCATTGGTTTAGAGTGGCCGCTTCCAAGGAGGATCACCATGCACCACGCCGGTAGCTGTCATTGCGGACGCAGCGCGTTCGAGCTGGAAACCGCTGCGCCGATCACCGGGGCGTACCGCGGTAATGGCCCGCTGGGCCGTGGCCATGGCGGCCTGCCGTGGTTCGGCACGCGCAGGCAATCACGCCTGCAGGGCGAGCCCCAGGCGCTGGGGGCCTGGCGCATCGACCGGCAGCAGATCGAGCATCCCCACTGCAGGCAGTGCGGTAGTGCGCCCATCAGCGCGGGGATGCACCCCGGTGCCGGCGAGCCCGCCCTGGCGGTCAAGCTGCGCTGCGTGCCGGAGCTGGCCGCGCCGAGCATGCATGCGGTCGCCGGAGCCAGCCGATGAGGCGCGCGATGCAACGGTATGCGGCCGGGTTGCTGCTGGGCTGGGCGCTGAGCGGATGTTCCAGGCAGTCGGCAGAGCTGGCGGCAGACGGCGGCGCTGCGGCACCGGCACCGCCGGCCGCGCAAGGCAACGCGCTGGCGTATGAGCACGATGTGCGGATCGAGTTGCCGGCCGATCAGATCGGCCAACGCATCGTGGCGGTTCGCACTGCCTGCCAGTCGGCGCAGTTCGGCGACTGCGCGCTGCTGGCGGTCGAGCAGACCGGTGGCCGCGACCCCAGTGGCAGCGTCAGTGTACGTGTGGCGCCCGACGGCATCGAGCCGCTGGTGCAACTGGCCGGCCAGCATGGCGATGTCGCCGCGCGCAGCACGCGCGCCGAGGATCTGGCGCAGCAGATCGCCGACACCGGTCTGGCGCAGGCGCGCCTGCAGAAAGAACACGCACGCCTGCTCGAACTGCAGCAACGCCGCGACCTGGCCGTGACCGATCTGCTGGCCCTGTCCAAGCGGCTGGCCGAGATCGAAGCCGAGGCGCAACAGGCCCAGCAGGACGCCGCGCAGCAGCAACGACGCGTGCGCACCCAGCTGCTGACGCTCAATTTCCGTGGGACCGGGGGCGAGCAGGGCAGGGGCGAAATCGCCGAGGCGGCCGCCGGGTTCGGCCAGGTCTTCGCATCCAGCGTGGCATTCGTGATCCGCGCAGTGGCGGCGTTGCTGCCGGTGGCGGTGGTCGGGCTGATCGTTGGCTGGCTGCTGCTGCAGGCGTGGCGCTGGCGTGCGCGGCGGCGCCGGATGTCCTGATCGGCCGCGCGGCTGGCCGGCGATGCCGCACCAGCCGCGCATGTGTTGGAGACGCGCTTGTTTCAGACAGTGACGCGAGGCGTTGCGCGCTCGCAGGTCACGCGCGGTGACGCCGTTCGTCTGCGATGGTTGCGCAGCGCCTCGGTGCACCATCGCCACACGCCGACTGCGCGCAAGGGCGGCGCAGTCGGTACGACGCCCGCTCAGCCTTCGTCGAATTCGTATTCGACAAACACATCCAGCCGCAGCGCCAGTTCCTGCACGGCGTCGCGCACCTTCTGCGCGGTGGCTTCGTTGCCGGCTTCCACTTCGAATTCGTGGCTGCCCGGACCTTCGTCGTCGGACAGGCCGGCCGAGCTGGAATCGTCGTCGTCCAGGTGCGGCATCAGATCGTCGACTTCTTCCACGTGCTCGATGCCTTCGATGCTCTGCAGCAGGTTGGCGATGGCACGCGCGTCGTCGTCGGTGCCGGTGATACGCATGCGAAGAGTGGGCATGGGAACGTCCTAGGGATTGGGGAGCTAAAGCCTAGGCACCGGCAGGACAAAACGAGGTGATGGTGTACGGCACTCGCGGCCTGCGCTCATTCACATCGAGCGGGTCGGCCGTCTGACGTCGGGCCGCTACCCGACATGCAGCAAAGGCTGGACTGCCGCACGCAACATCGCCGGCAGGATGTAGTGACGATGCAGGCGATGGATCGCAGCCATGTGCAGGTGGCCGAACCGGTTGCGGCAGCTGACCTGCGTGGCCATCGTCAGCGCGATTGCGATCGCGTGCGCGTCCACGCGGCGCAGCGCGGAAGCTGACGCATGCGCCCGCTCCAGTCACTCGTGTGCCGAGGCCTTGCGCGATCGCCGACGCACACGCGGCGCACTCGCCGTCTCGCGCGCCGGCAATGCCACCAGCTCCGCCGGCAGCGCCGGCATCGGGGTGCGCTCGTCCAGGGCCTCGCGCTTGAGCCAGTCAATAAACGCCATTGCCGCAGGTCCAGGCACGCGATGGCTGGGATGCACGATGTAGTAGGCGTAGCGCGCCTTGAGGGTGGGGCCGGGCAGGCGTACCAGCTCGTAGCGCTGCAGATACGGTTGGGCGATGTGCTTGCGTGCCAGGACCGCGCCCAGGCCATAGACCGCCGCGCGCATGGCGTCGGTGCTGTCGTTGAAGGTGTGCATCGGCGGCAGCGTGGTGCCGCGCACCTGCGCGGCACGGAACCAGTCGCGCCATCCCTGTGGCGACATGTCGCTCAGCAGCGGCAATTGTGCGATCTGCGCCGGCGCGCGCAGCGCGGCGACCTCCGGCAGTGACGGCGACGCCACCGGAAACAGTTCGTCGTCCATCAGGTGATGCGAGGTCAATCCGGGCCAAGCGCCCTGGCCGTAGCGGATGCCCAGGTCGGGGCCGCCTTCCTCGAAGCGCGAAAACGCCGCGTCCGACTGCAGGTCCATGCGGATATGCGGGTGCGCGCGACAGAAGCGCGGCAGCCGCGGCAACAGCCAGCAGTACGACAGCGAGCGCAGGGTGGTCACGCGCAACGGGATGGCATCTTCGCGCGGATGCAGGTTGCCGGCCACCGAGGCGATGTCGGCCAGCGCAGCGGTGGCCGCATCGGCCAATTGGCGCCCCTCCGCGGTGAGCTTGACCCCGCGCGGCAAGCGCTGGAACAGGGTCACGCCCAGCAGCGCTTCGAGCTTGCGCACGTGATGGCTGACCGCGCTGGCGGTCAGATGCAGTTCTTCGGCGGCATGCGCGAAGTTCTGGTGGCGCGCGGCGGCGGCGAACACGCCCAGCGCGGGCAACAGGGTGGGGCGCAGGTTCATCGAGGCATGAGTGAGATTTGTGGCTCGCCTCGATACTACGCGCTTGTCGCGCCTGCGGCTGCAACCGATGCTGCAGTACCCCATCGCGATGATCGTGCCATGTCCGTCTGTCTGCCTGATGTTGTCCTCTGCGGTTCCAGCACATCACGGCAGCCTGCGCAGGTGGGGCAATGAGCGCGCAACCGGCGCCGCAGCCGGGCGTTGCCACACGCGAATGGCGCACCCCGCTGGAGCTGGGGTTTCTCGGCATCGTCTGGGGCTGCTCGTTCCTGTTCATGCGCGTGGCCGCACCCAAGTTCGGCACCGTGGCGCTGGTGGAAATCCGCCTGGCGCTCGGGGCGTTGGTGCTGCTGCCGTTCCTGTGGCTGGCGCGGGCGCGGTTCCCGCTGCATCGCTGGCCGATGCTGGCGGCGATCGGCGTGCTCAATTCCGCGTTGCCGTTCCTGCTGTTCGCCTGGGGCGCGCAACATGCGCCGGCCGCGATCGGTGCGATCTGCAATGCGATGACGGTGTTGTTCACCGCCTTGATTGCCTTCCTGTTCTTCGGCGAGAAGATCGGCACGCGGCGCGCACTGGCCTTGCTGGTCGGCTTCATCGGCGTGCTGGTGCTGGCCACCGGCAAGTCGGCCGGGTTGAGCGTGGGCCCGGCGGCCCTGGCGGGTGCCACCGCGTCGCTGCTGTATGGCATCGGCTACAACCTGGTGAAGCGCCACATGGGCGACTTGCCGCCGGCCGCATCGGCCGCGTCCACGCTGGGCTGCAGTGCGCTGCTGCTGGCGCCGCTGGCCTGGTTGCAATGGCCGACCACGCCGGTGCCAGCCGTGGCCTGGGCCTGCGCCACCGCGCTGGGCGTGGTGTGCACCGGGTTGGCGTTCCTGATGTATTACCGCCTGATCCAGCGCATCGGCCCGGCACGCGCCTCCACGGTGACCTACCTGGTACCGGTGTTCGGCGCATTGCTGGCCTGGTCGCTGCTGGGCGAGCCGTTGACCTGGACCATGCTGGTGGCCGCGGTGCTGATCCTCGGCAGCGTCGCCTTCAGCCAGCGCGCCCGCTAAAAACAAGCGCGCCCGCTTTTACCAATCCCCAATCCCGAATCCCCGATCCCGAACTAGCCAGCAGGCGGCGCCCGCACCGGCAACGGCACATTGCACAGATCGATATGCCCGGCCGGGCGCTTGTAGAAATCGTCCCTGCGATTGCGGCGTGCTTCGACCACATCGCGGAAGGTCTGGCTGTCGGTGCGCAGCAACTGCAGTGGCGTGCGTTCGGGCATGGGCACCTCGCTGGCCAGGCGAATGGCACGGATCGGCGAGCGTTGCGCGGGGTCTTCGTAGAAACCCATCGGGTCCGGCCCGCGCGGGATCACGCTGAGCAACTCCATGCCCTTGACCACGCGGCCGACCACGGTGATGTTGCGGTCCAGCTGGCGCGGGGACTGCCCGGTGACCACATACAGCTCGGCGCCGATGCTGCTGTCTTCGTCGTTGTTGCGGCCGGCGCCCAGGGTGCCGTAGCAGTGCGCCAGCCAGGTCTTGCCGCTGGCGCTGTCGCGCCCGACCGGGAAGCCGTCGACAAAGCCCACCTGCGCCGCCCAGCCATCGCTGTCGGGCAGGCGCTGGAAGTCCAGGCCTTGCGAGGCGCGTTCGAATTCGGCCGGCAGGTGCGTCTTGGCCGAGCCCAGCGACCTGGCCTTGGCCGGCGTCTCGCCATCCGGGTCGCCGAACTGCACCACGAAGTTGTCCTGCGAGCGATAGATGCTGAGACCGTCCCAGAAGCGTTCGTGCGCCAGCGTGCGGATGTTGCCCACGTGCGCGGGCGCGAACTGCGGCGCCAGCTCGATGATCACCCGTCCGCCATCCAGTTCCAGGTACAGCGTGCGCTCGGGGTCGAGCACGCGCCATGCGCTGGCCGGCGAGGCGTCCAGGATCTGTTGCGGGCTGCGATAGGCCGCGTTGGCGGCAGCGGGTAACACCAGGGCAAGCAGGCAGGCGGAAGCAACAGTGCGCAGCAGCATGAAGGCAGCCAGTCGGGAAGAAGCCTGATTCTTGACCAATGCGCGCAGGGGCGCAAAGTGCGGGTTCGCAACGCGCGCCATCGGCGACGTATGCGCCGTGAATGCCGGCCGACCCATGCCTGCCCGAAGAAGTCAGTGCCCAGCATGCGCCGGCGCTGCGATCGCGCGCCGGTCTGCCGGTCAGCGCGCCGGCTTGCGTTTGACGTAGAGCTGTTTGCGCACGCGTGCCACCACCTCGCCATCGCGGTTGTGCACGCTGTTTTCGAACCAACGCAGGTACTTCTCGCCAGTGGCGGTGGCATCGCGCAACTCGCCCAGCACGCTATCGTCGATGACGAAATCCGCGCTCACCGTGCCGCGCCCGGGTTTGACGAACTCGATGCTGCCGGCCTTGTCCCACACGTAGTAGTCGCGCCCTAGGTTCTGCATGGTCAGCAGCATCCAGAACGGGTCGGTCATCGCGAACAGGCTGCCGCCGAAATGGGTGCCGACGTAATTGCGATTCCACGGCCGTTGGCGCAACTCGACGCGGGCATGGCGATAGTCGGCCGACAACGCGGTGACGTGGATCCCGGCAAACAGGTACGGCGGCCACAGGTTGATACCGAGCTTGAACAGGGAAGCACGCATGCGGCCAGGGTCCATGGCGGGGCGGACCCGCAGCATACCATTCGCATGCGTATGGAACTTGTGCCGGTGATGGCAGCGCCCGGCCGGCCTGCAGACCGGGCGCCGTGGTGCCGGCGGCGCCTAGAACACCAGCGACGACATCTTGCGGCGGTAGCGGCCGACCAGGTCTTCGTCTTCGATCACCCGGAACGCATCGATCAGGCTACGCCGCGGCAGGTTGTCGTCGAAGCCGCGGTCCTGCCGCAGCATGTCCAGGAACTGCTCCAGCGCGGCTTCGTCATTGCCGTCGAGCAGGTGGCGCACGCCAAGCAGATGGCGCGCGCGCAGGTCGGCGCCGTTGGCGGCAACGGCGGCCTGCAGGGTGTGGGCGTCCGGCGCGTCCTTGAGCACATTGGCAAAGCCCAGCCGCGCCTTGGCGCGCACCGCACGGTCGTCGGTGGCCAGGTTGGCGGGCAGGGCATCGATCAACTGCTCGGCCTCGATGGTGTCGCCGGTCTTCAGCAGCGCCAGCGCCAGATCCAGCTTGAGCTCGTCCTTGTCCGGCTCGGCGGCGATCGCCTCGCGCAGCGCGGCAACCTGGTCCTGCGGTTCGAGCGGGGCCGGCGGCAGGTCTTCCACCACCTGCGCCTCGGCCGGCAGCACGCCGTGCTGGGTGAGGAATTCGCGCACCTGGCCTTCCGGCATCGCACCCGGGAAGCCGTCGACCAGCTCGCCACCCTTGACCAGGAACACCGTCGGCACCGAGCGGATCTGGAACGCGGCGGCGATCTGCTGCTCCTTGTCCACATCGACCTTGGCCAGTTCGAAGGCGCCGTTGTAGTCGGCGGCGAGCTTTTCCAGGATCGGCGTCAACGACTTGCAGGGGCCGCACCAGGTGGCCCAGAAGTCCACCAGTACCGGTGTCGTCAACGATTTCTGCAGGACCTCGGTCTCGAAGGTGTCGGTGGTGGCATCGAATACGTGCGGCTTGTCGGACATGGGCTTCCAGAAGTGATTGCGGCAACAGTGGGAGGTAATGGTGGCAAACCGGGCCGACACAAGGCTGGCGGTGGCCAGGTGGGCCGGCGCGCGGTCGGCCGCCATGCTGCCGGCCGTCATGGCGGCAGGGGTTCACGCCAGGCGCGCCCGGCACGACAATGCCGCGTCCTGGCGGCGCAGCCTGCGCCCGGCGTTGGAGCAAGGCAATGACACGCATCGATGGCACCCAGCGCTACCTGGGCCTGGTCGCGGCAAGCGTATTCGTGCTGGCGGTGGCCGGCTTTGGCGTGGCGCTGCCCGGTTACCTGCAGGCCAGCCATCCGGTGGCCTTACTCGGTGCCAATGGGGTGCCGCATGCGTTGGGCTTCAACCTGCTGGCGTTCGTGCTGGTCGGCGCGCTCGGCATGGCCACCGGGGTCAGCCTGCTGGCGCGCATGCCGGCCAGGTCCAGTTGGAGCCTGCGGGTGGGCGGGCAGTTGATCGTGCTGGCCGGGCTGGCCTTTGTCGGCATGGGTGCGCTGCCGCTGGATCCCACCGATCTGGACGGGCGCGCCAGCCAGGCCCATGCCACGGCCTGGCTGCTGTGGGCGGTGGCCTTCGTGCCCGGCATGCTGTTGCTCGCCGCCGCGCTGCTCAACCAATCCAATACCCGCGTCCTGGCGTGGCTGAGCCTGGCGGCGGGGCTGCTGGTGGCGGTGCTGGCGTTCGGCCCGCCGGGCCTGCTGCGGCAGGCGATCGCCCAGCGCCTGGCGTTCCTGGCCTGGGTCGGCTGGCTGGCCGTGGCGGCCTGGCGCTGGCCGGCCAGAGCCGCCGGCTGAGGCGAGCGTTTGGAGCACCTGCTGCACTGCGGTACCCTGTGCCGCTTTGCACCGCCCGAGCATCCGCTCCCAATGTCCACCGTCGAACCGAACGCCTACGACCCGCAGCAGGTCGAAACCTCCGCCCAGCAGTTCTGGGATGCCACCCGCGCCTTCCAGGTCGACGAAACTTCGGACAAACCGAAGTTCTATTGCCTGTCGATGCTGCCGTACCCGTCCGGTGCGCTGCACATGGGCCATGTGCGCAACTACACCATCTCCGATGTGGTCAGCCGCTACAAGCGCATGACCGGCCACAACGTGCTGCAGCCGATGGGCTGGGATGCGTTCGGATTGCCGGCGGAAAACGCGGCGATCAAGAACAAGACCGCGCCGGCCAAGTGGACCTACGCCAACATCGACCACATGCGCGGCCAGCTCAAGTCGCTGGGCTACGCAATCGACTGGTCGCGCGAGTTCGCCACCTGCACGCCCGAGTACTACGTGCACGAGCAGCGCATGTTCACCCGGCTGATGCGCAAGGGCCTGGCCTACCGGCGCAACGCGGTGGTGAACTGGGACCCGATCGACCAGACCGTGCTGGCCAACGAGCAGGTCATCGACGGCCGCGGCTGGCGCTCCGGCGCGCTGGTGGAAAAACGCGAGATTCCGCAGTGGTTTCTGCGCATCACCGATTACGCGCAGGAACTGCTCGACGGCCTGGACCAGCTGGAGGGCTGGCCGGACTCGGTCAAGACCATGCAGCGCAACTGGATCGGCCGCTCGGAAGGGCTGGAGATCCAGTTCGACGTGCGCGACACCGACGGCACCGCGCTGGATCCGCTGCGCGTGTTCACCACCCGCCCGGACACGCTGATGGGCGTGACCTTCGTGTCGATCGCCGCCGAGCATCCGCTGGCGTTGCATGCGGCCAGGTCCAATCCGGAACTGGCGGCGCTGCTGGAAACGCTCAAGCACGGCGGCGTCTCCGAAGCCGAGCTGGAAACCCAGGAAAAACGCGGCATGGCCACGGGCCTGACCGCGGTGCATCCGATCAGCGGCGAGCAGGTGCCGGTGTGGGTGGCCAACTTCGTGCTGATGGGCTACGGCACCGGCGCGGTGATGGCGGTACCAGGCCACGACCAGCGCGATTTCGAGTTCGCCAACAAGTACGCGCTGCCGATCGTGCAGGTGGTCAAGCTGCGCGAGCCGCGCAACGAAGAAGAGCAAACCTGGGATGCCACCCAGTGGCGCGACTGGTACACCGACAAGAGCCGCCCGCTGGAGCTGATCAATTCGGCCGAGTTCGACGGCCTGGATTTCGGCGGCGCCTTCGAGGCATTGGCCGAGCGCTTCGAGCGCAAGGGCCAGGGCCAGCGTCGGGTCAACTACCGCCTGCGCGACTGGGGCGTGAGCCGCCAGCGCTACTGGGGCTGCCCGATTCCGGTGATCTATTGCGCCAAGTGCGGCGCAGTGCCCGTACCGGAAGACCAGCTGCCGGTGGTGCTGCCGGAGAACGTGGAATTTTCCGGCACCGGGTCGCCGATCAAGACCGACCCGACCTGGCGCCAGACCACCTGCCCGGACTGTGGCGGCCCGGCCGAGCGCGAGACCGACACCTTCGACACCTTCATGGAGTCGAGCTGGTACGTGGCGCGCTACACCAGCCCCAACGCGCGCGACATGGTCGATCGCCGTGCCAACTACTGGATGCCGGCCGACCTGTACGTGGGCGGCATCGAGCACGCGATCCTGCACCTGATGTACTTCCGCTTCTATCACAAGCTCATGCGCGACGCGCGGCTGGTGGACAGCGACGAGCCGGTGACCAACCTGCTCACCCAGGGCATGGTCATCGCCGACACCTTCTACCGCGATGCCGACAACGGCGGCAAGGACTGGATCAATCCGGCCGACGTGGAGATCCAGCGCGACGAGCGCGGCCGCGTCACCGGCGCGGTACTGATCGCCGATGGCCAGCCGGTGCACATCGGCGGCACCGAGAAGATGTCCAAGTCCAAGAACAACGGCGTGGACCCGCAGTCGATGGTGGCCAAGTACGGCGCCGACACCGTACGGCTGTTCTCGATGTTCGCCGCACCGCCGGAGCAGTCGCTGGAATGGAACGAGGCCGGCGTCGATGGCATGGCGCGCTTCATGCGCCGGCTGTGGGTGCAGGTGCACAAGCACGTGGGCGAGGGCGCCGCCGCTGCACTGGACGCCGCCGCGCTGAACGCCGAGCAGAAGGCGATCCGCCGCAAGACCCACGAAACCATCGGCAAGGTGGACGACGACTACGGCCGCCGCCACAGCTTCAACACCGCCATTGCCGCGGTGATGGAACTGTCCAACGCACTGGCCAAGTTCGACGATGCCAGCGCGCAGGGGCGTGCAGTGCGCCAGGAAGCCCTGGAAGCGATGGTGCTGCTGCTCAACCCGATCACCCCGCACGCCAGCCACGCCCTGTGGCAGGTGCTGGGCCGCGACGAGACGCTGCTGGAAGATGTCGCGTTTCCGCAGGTCGATGCCGCCGCGCTGGTGCGCGACGCGCTGATCCTGGCGGTGCAGATCAACGGCAAGCTGCGCGGCACCATCGAGGTCGCTGCCGATGCCGGACGCGAGCAGATCGAAGCGCTGGCCCAGGCCGAGCCGAACGCGGCCAAGTTCCTGGAAGGGCTGAGCGTGCGCAAGATCATCATCGTGCCGGGCAAGATCGTGAATATCGTGGCGGGTTGATCGTCGCTGATCGGCTAGGTCGCCATTGCCGGTTCGGGCAGTGTCCCGGAGCGGCGTGGCGACGCGGTGCGCGGTCGCTGCGGCGTTGTCGGCAACGTGTTGCACTGGCGCGTGCTGTTGCGCGGGTCGGGGTGCTGCAGGGGGTCTGTGCGATTGACTGCACTTGGTGCGTTGCGACGCATGGGTGATGTTTCCGCGATGGTTCCTGGTCCTTCATTTCAGGCGCGCTTGGCGACGTGCAGGCGAGATTGCCGGGGTGGCTTCTGGTCATTCACTGCACCGGCGCGTGGCAACGCGTTTTTCATTCCTGGGCGCGGCGTTTTTTCGCCGCGCCCTCTCAAGCCCCGTTCACGCGGTGTCGGGCAGGCTAGCCGCCTGTTGCCGCCGCCGGGGCGCTCATCCAGACTGTGCCCATGATTCGATTCCCTACTGCCTTCGCTGCGTCCCTCGTGCTCGTCTCGAGCCTCACCGCCTGCGGCTTCCATCTGCGCAACTCGCTGGCGCTGCCGCCGGATACGCCCGCAGTGAAGGTGCAGTCCGCAGTGCAGTACAGCGAGCTGGCCAAGCTGCTGCGGCGTGGCCTCAAGGCTGCCGGCGCCACCCTGGCCGACGAAGATGCCAAGACCGGCTTCGCGCAGGTGCAGGTGTTGTCCGAGCGTTGGGGCGATCTGCCGATCGCCATCGACAGCCAGGGCCGTGCGCAGGAATACAGCCTGCGCTACGCCGCCATCTTCACCGTCACCACCGCCAACGGCTCGGTGCTGGTGCCGCAGCAGGTGATCGAGCTGTCGCGCGACTACGTGTCGCCACCGGTGGACGCCACCGGTACCGCGACCGAGCGCGAGATCCTCGCCGACGAATTGCGCAAGGACATGTCCGCCTCGATCCTGCGCCGTATCGACAGCGTGGTGCGCGCCCGCGTGCAACGTGGCGAGAGCCTGGAAAGCACGCCGAGCGCGCCGCTGCCGCCGGCCGCCACGCCGCCCGTGCAGCCGTCCACGCCGGAATCGAGCGTGCCGGCGTCGCTGCCGCCGGCGTCCTCGTCCAATAACTGAGCAGCCGGTGATCAGCCCGTCCGCGCATCTGCCGGGCAGCCGCGCCCGGTGTCCGGAACTGGCGTGCGCCACGCGCATGTCGCGCTTGCCGCGCGCTGACCATGCCGCGACGGCCGCCGCCGACGCGGTCTTGTCGGTAACGGTCCAGTCGCGCGTGTTCTCGTAGTCATGGAACTTCCGTAGTCATGGAACTTCGTCCAGAACAGCTGGCCGGCCAGTCCAACCAACCGTTGCAGCCGGTGTACCTGATCGCCGGCCCGGAAACCTTGCGGGTGCTGGAAGCGGCCGATGCGGTGCGCGCACGGGCGCGTGCCGAAGGCATCAGCGAGCGCGAAGTCTTCGATGCCGACGGGCGGGAGTTCGACTGGAACCAGCTGGATGCGACCTTCAATGCGCCCAGCCTGTTCAGTCCGCGCCGGCTGGTGGAAGTGCGCCTGCCCAGCGGCAAGCCGGGCAAGGACGGCGCCGAGGTCATCACCCGCTTCTGCGCCAACCCGCCGCCGGATGTGGTGCTGTTGATCACCGCCAACGACTGGAGCAAGGCGCACCAGGGCAAGTGGGCCGATGCGGTCGGCCGCATCGGCACCATTGCGGTGGCCTGGGCGATCAAGCCGCACGAGCTCGCCGACTGGATCGAGCGCCGCCTGCGCAGCCACGGCCTGCGTGCGGACGCTGCCGCCGTGCAGCGCCTGAGCGAGCGGGTGGAAGGCAACCTGCTGGCCGCTGCTCAGGAAATCGACAAGCTGGTGCTGCTGGCCGATGGCAAGGTGCTGGACCTGGAGGCGATGGAATCGCTGGTCGCCGATGCCGCGCGCTACGACGTGTTCCGCCTGGCCGAAACCACGTTTTCCGGGCAACCGGCCGCAGTGATCCGCATGCTGGCCGGCCTGCGCGCCGAAGGCGAGGCGGTGGCCGCACTGATGCCGATCCTGATCAAGGAACTGCTGCGTACCGCGGCCCTGGCCAAAGTGCAGGCCAACGGCGGCAACCTCGCTGCCGAAATGAAGGCGCAGGGCCTGTGGGAATCGCGCCAGGCACCGTTCAAGCGCGCGCTGCAGCGGCATCCCGAGCCACGTCGCTGGGAGCGCTTCGTCGCCGAAGCCTCGCGGGTCGACCGCATGGCCAAGGGCCGCGCCGACGGCGACCCCTGGGTCGGCCTGGAACGCCTGCTGGTGGCCGTGGCCGAAGCCCGCGCGGTGAGATTGCTGGTGTGAACGCCGGCGATGCCGCCCCCGGAGACCGCGCCTGCGTCGAGGATGCGCGACCCGTCTGCCCACGCAGCGCACCCCCCGGCCAGGCCACAGCTGCGGCCACCCCCGGCAGCGCGGCCCACACCTCGCCGCCTACCAACGCCCACCCGGCAGCGCCGAACCCGCGCTCTTCCGATTTCCCAATCCCGATTCCCGACTCCCGGCTCCACCTCTACTACGGCGGCACCTTCGATCCAATCCACCTGGGCCACCTCGCCATCGCCTGCGCCGCGCGCGACGAGCTGGGCGCGCGGGTGCATCTGGTGCCGGCCGCCGACCCACCGCACCGCCCCGCGCCCGGCGCCACCGCTGCGCAGCGCGCCCGCATGCTGGAGCTGGCGCTGGCCGACACGCCCGGGCTGGTGCTGGACACCCGCGAACTGCGCCGCGCCGGCCAGGGGGGCGCGCCGTCCTACACCGTCGATACCTTGCGCGAACTACGCGCCGAACTCGGCCCCACGACACCGATCGCCTGGCTGCTCGGTGCCGATGCCTTCGTCGGGCTGAGCAGCTGGCATCACTGGCAGGCCTTGTTCGAACTGGCGCATTTCGTCGTTGCCGAGCGTCCAGGCGCACCGCTGGATCTGGGCCAGGCCCCGCAGCTTGCCCAGGCGGTGCAGGGCAGGTGGACTGCCAGCGCCAGCGAACTGGGCACTGCCCCGGCCGGCCGCCTGTGGCGGTTGCATCAGCCGTTGCGCGGCGAATCGGCCAGCGCCGTGCGTGCGCGCATCGCCGGCGGCAGCGACTGGCAGGCGCTGGTGCCGGCGTCGGTGGCGGCCTTCATCGTGCACGAAGGCCTGTACCGCGATGCCCCGCCGACTCGCTGAACACGCAGCCGGCCGGACCGGCCTATAATTCACGCCAATTCCATCGAGTTACCCGCTTTGACCACCCAAGCCCAAGTCATCAAGACCTCCATCCCGAATCCGCCGCCGTCCGTGCCGGCCCTGCTGGCCACCGTGCGCGAGGCTGTGGAGGAGCTGAAAGCCAAGGACGTGGTCGAGATCGATGTGCGCGGCAAGTCCAGCGTCTGCGATTACATGGTGGTCGCTTCGGGTACCTCGACCCGCCATGTGAAGTCGATCGCCGAAGAAGTGGTCAAGTTCGCCAAGCGGCTGGACGTGATGCCGCTGGGCGTGGAAGGCGAGCGCGAGGCCGAGTGGGTACTGGTGGACCTGGGCGACGTGGTGGTGCATGTGATGCTGCCGCGCGTGCGCGAGTTCTACGCACTGGAACGTCTGTGGACGGTGGGCGACCAGCGTCCGGACGACGCGGATGCCGATCCCGAAGAGTGAGTGAGCCGGGCATGCCGCGCAATGCCCGACCCCCGACCGATGCGCCTGCCGCGCAGGCGCTGCAACAGCTGCGCAGCCAGGGCGCGCACGCCTCCGGCGCGCCGCTGTCGCCGGCACGCAAGCGCTTCGACCGCCTGCTGCGCGACCTGGAACGGCATCGCGCCGACCTGCAGGCCTGGCACCTCGCACGTTCGCAATGGCGCGAGCGTTACCACACCCAATTGCAGCCCTTGCTCGACCAGCGCCGCGCGGCCGACATTGCGCTGGTCGAAGCGCTCGACCGCGCGCATGCCACGGTCAAGCTGGGCAAGGCCGATCGCGCCCTCCTGTCCGAGTTGCTGTGCGACATCGCCGCCCCGCTGATCGAGGCCGGCCACGAGGCACTACGCCCGATTTACGATCGCCACAGCGCCGTCGGCTACGACCAGGAAGTGGCCGAATCCGATGCGCTGATGAAGCAGATCCTCGGCCAGGCCTACGGACTGGATGCCGACGAGCTGGATGGTATCGAGTCGCCCGAGGAGCTCTACGAGCGCGTCAGCGAGCGTCTGCAGCAGCAGCGCGCGCAACACCAGCAACGCGGTACGCAGCGGCGCAAGCGTGCCGAGAAGCAGGCGGTGGGGGAGAGTGCCGAGCCGCCGCCGGTGCGCGAGCTGTATCGCAAGCTGGCCGGCAATCTGCATCCGGACCGCGCCAGGGACGCCGACGACCACGCCGCGCGCACCATCCTGATGCAGCGGCTCAACGCCGCCTACAAGGCCGGCGATCTGCTGGGCCTGCTCGAACTGCAGGCCGAGATCGGCCTGATGGACGCACGAGGCGTGGACGCGATGAGCGCCGCGCGCCTGCAGGACTACAACCGCGAACTGGACCGGCAGTGCAGGCAGTTGCAGCAGCAGCTGCAGCAGCAATCGGACGAGTTTTGCGCCGAATACGGGCTGGAGCTGGCAGCGCGACCCAAGCCCGAGCGACTGGGCCGGTTGATGGCCCAGCTCAAGCGCGAGCTCGAGGACGAGCTGATGGAGGCGCGCAGGGGCCTGCGCGAGCTGGAAGATCCGCAATCGCTCAAGCGCTGGTTGAAGCTGCAGCGCGCCATGTCCGACGCGCCCGACGCGCCCGACGCGCCCTGGTTCTGATCCCGGTCTTTATGGTGGTTGGCGGCTTGCACACCCGCCATCGCGCGCGCATGCGGCGCGCAGCCTTGGCTGGACACGCTGCCCGCCCTGCAATCGGGACGCGTGCATGCGTGGCGTTGTGCCGGCGGCCGGAGCGACGCTGCCGAACGGGGGCCGGTCCGTTCGGCAGCGCTGGCCGTTGCCCTATGCCTAAGACAGCCAGCTCAGGGCCACAGGCTTACAACGGCCCGCGCTCCCACGGCCCGGTGATCGCCAGCGTGATGCCAGGCGTCTGGATGTTGACGAACAAGGTGCGCGCCAGCGGGTCCCAGCAGGCGCCGCAGAACTCGGTATCGCGGTAATCGCCTTCAGCGATGGTCTTGCCGGCATCGGCGATCTGCTGCGAGGTGAGCTGCACGTTGTTCTTGGCCAGGTAGAACGATTCGCCGCCGCGGGTCAGCCCGAGCAGCCGCGCGCCGGGGCCGTAGTCGTCCGGGCTCTCGCCGCCGTCTTCGCACAGCACCACGCCGCCGCGCGCGCTGACGGTGACGTTGTCCGGGTTGTGCGCGGCCAGCTGATTGCCGCTGACGAACAGTGCACTCAGGCGCTGGGTGAACAGGTCCAGCACCCACACCGCACCATTGCCGTAACCGCGCCGGCCCTGCGCATCCACGCCGGTGCTGGTGTCGACGATGAAGAGTTTGCCGTAGCTGTACCAGATGCCTTCGCCGCGGCTCATGCGTAGCGCCCCGTCTGCCCAGGCCTGCGCAAACGGTCCGCTCAGGGTGTCGTTGGCGCCGATGTCGGCAAAACCGGCGGGCGCGGCGATGCTGTCCAGATCCGGTTCGTCGATATCCACCCATTCCAGCTGGAACTGCTGGCCGATGCTGGCGACGGTGAGGTCGGCGTTGCGACGTCCGCGCACGCGCGCGGCCTGCAGGCGGCCGCCGTTTTCCAGCGAGCCATTCCGCCCACGGCGGTCATTGGGAATGAAGCGATACAGGCCGGCCTTGTTGCGGTCGTCCTCGGTGAGATAGACGATGCCGGTGCGCGGATCGATCGCCACCGCCTCATGGCTGAAGCGGCCCAGTCCGACCAGCGGCCGGCCGGTGGTGCGCTGGCTGTCCGGGTCCACTTCAAACACGTAGCCGTGCTTGCGGCCGGTGCTGGACACCGCATTGGTCTTGATCTCTTCGCAGCTCAGCCAGGTGCCCCATGGCGTCGGGCCGCCGGCGCAGTTGACCAGCGTACCGCCCAGGCTCGGCTCCAGGCTGCCCCAGCCGCGGCGGCCGTAACTCAGGGTGGTGGTGCCGCCGCCGGCCAGCTGGGTGCCGCTGACGAGGCCGGTGTCGTACATCGCCGGTGCGCGGAACGGCGTGGCCGCACCGCGTTCGTGGTTGCGGATCAGCACGTATTCCAGGCCGCGCAGCGGATCGCTGCCCGGGCGCCAGTCCGGCCGACGCAGGCCGACCACGGCCATGCCGTCATGGCGGTCGGGGCAGGGCTGCCCATCGTCCATGCGATCGCCGCTCCAGCCGAACGAGCGGTAGCTGAAACCGCGCGGCAGCTGCAGTAACGGCAGCCCGGTGCTCTGGTCGGCGACCGGCGCGAGCGGGCCATAGCGGCTGGGCACCGGTGCCAGTTGCAGCGGCGGCGAGGCGCTGTTGGCGGCCTGGGCCTGGCGCGATTGCAGCGCGCTCAAACTGCCAAGCGCACCGGCGGCCATCACGGCAGCGCTGCCCTTGAGCACCTGGCGGCGGGCGGGATCGAAAATCGGCATCGAACGACTCCTGCGGGCTGGGTAGTGCGCCGACGCTAGAAGCCCGCTGTAACCGCACCATGACACCGGCGTGATCGCCCCGGTTCCGATGCCCAAGCTGTGACGCGGATATCATGTGGTCATGAAATGCCGACTTATCGCTACCGGCGAGCGTGCACCGGCCTGGGTGGCGCAGGGCTTTGCCGAATACCAGAAACGTCTTTCGCACTGGATGCCGCTGGAGCTGGTGGAGATCGAACCCGGCCTGCGCGGCAAGGGCCGCGACGCGCAACGCGCGATCGACGACGAAGGCCGCCGCGTGCTTGCCGCGTTGCCGAAGAACGCCTACGTGGTCGCGCTCGACATCCCGGGCCGCCCGCTCAGTTCGGAACAGCTGGCCCAGCGCATGGAGCACTGGCGCGGGCAGGGCCGGGATCTGGCGTTCCTGATCGGCGGCCCCGAAGGTCACGCCGCCGAGGTGCTGAAAACCGCCAGCGAAAGCTGGTCGATCGGCCCGCTGACCCTGCCGCACATGCTGGTGCGCCTGATCGTCGCCGAGCAGCTGTACCGCGCTGCGGCGATGCTGGCCAATCATCCCTACCATCGCGCGTAAACGACGTGCCCGTAGGCGCGGCAGGCCGCGGTCACTTGCGTGATTGCCGTGACGAAATCAGTCGCTGGATGGCAGTAGGTCGCGCGTGTTCGCTTCGCGTCCAGGTCTGGTGTGTGGGCCGGTCGCGGCAGTCCGCTACGCAAGGCTCGACGCTGCGGCGCCCGGGTATCCGGGTCGCCGCACGCGATGACGCATCAGTTCAACGAAAAGCTCACCGGCACCAGGCCATACGCCTGCACGGCCTGGCCGTTCTGCATCGCCGGCTGGAAGCGCCAGCTGCGCAGCACCTGGCTGCGTGCGGCCAGGTCCAGTGCACGATGACCGCTGCTGGTCTGCACGCTCACCTCGGCCGGGCGCCCATCGGTGCCGACCAGCACGCGCAGCAGTACCGTGCCCTGCTGCCCGGCACGCAAGGCCGCCACCGGGTAACTGGGCGCCGGCGAGCTCAGGTAGTGCAGCTGGCCTGCCTCGACCGGGCCGCTGGGCGCGGCAATCGCCGGCGCGCTGTCGGTGACCGCGTCCGTGACTGCAGGTAAGGCGACCGCTGCGTCTTCGACCACGGCCGGCTGACTGATCACCGGGGTCGGCACCGGCACCGGGACCGTGGTCGGCAGTGTGTGCGGCACCTTCGGCGTGAACTCCCGCTTGACCTTGATCACCGGCGGTGGTGGCGTCGCGATGGTGACGGGCATGACCCAGCGTTCCTTCGGTGCGGGCGGCTGCGGAACCGCCCGGTACGAGAGCGGAATCAACAACAGCCCGCCGGCCAGCAGATGCAGGGCCACCGCCGTGCTCATCGCCAGGACGCGCGAGCTGTCGATGCCTGTGGATCGGGAAGAAACCTGGGATTGCGTGCGAACCATCATCCACCTCCTCAACGGAACTGCGGAAAGGACCAGCGCGACCCGGACGCACGACACCATCCGGTAGCGTAGGTTTACCGCGCCCTTTGCATGGGCACAAGTGGTTTCGAAGCGCTGGAGGTCGGCTGGCTGATTCGCCCGGTTGCCGCGATCCGCACAGATGAGTCGGCGCCGCAGGCTCGTGCGGTACGAAGGACGGTGGCATCGCAAGGCCAGGTAACGGAACTTGCGGCGTGCCCCAAAAAAAAACTGCCCTCGAGGAGGGCAGTCTTGAAATCACACCGAACGCGATTACGGTCAGGTCAACGACCCAGCTCGAAGGTCACGTCCAGGTTGATCGACAAGGTGCTCTCGCCCGGGGCGACCTGGGTGTCCATCTCGGCCTTGGCCGAGCGCATCGAGGCGGCCATCATCATCGGGCGCACGCCGCCGCCGCTGCGGCCTTCGGAGATGCTGACGATGCGGCGCACCTTCAGGCCCAGCGACTTGGCGTAGGTGTCGGCGCGGGCCTGGGCCTTCTTCAGGGCGGCCACGCGCGCTTCGTCATAGGCGGGCTCGGGCTGGTCGACCGAGAAGCTGGGGCCGTTGATGTCGTTGGCGCCCTGGGCGACCAGTGCGTCCAGGACCTTGCCCAGCCGCGAGATGTCGCGGACCTTGAGGCTGACGGTGTTGCTGGCCTGGTAGCCGTTGATCCTGGGCGCCTCGTTCTCCTTGTAGGTGTACTGCGGGCTGAGGTTGATGCCGGTGGTCTGCACGTCCTTGTCGGCGATGCCGGCGGCCTTGATCGCGGCCATGACCTTGCTCATCTGCTCGGCGTTCTGGCGCATGGCGGCGTTGCCGTCGGCGGCCTGGGTGACCACGCCGGCCGACAGCGTGGCGATGTCCGGGATGCGCTTGGCCTCCGCCTCGGCCGACACGTTGAGCAGGGTGCCATCGTTGGGAATGGTGTAGCTCGGAGTGGTCTGGGCGTGGGCGGTCATGGCGGTTCCGGCAGCGATGGACAGGGCCAGCAACAACGGTTTGAGGGTGGTACGCATGAGATCTCCTGGTCTGTAAGGGAAGCGTGTTGCGGGTTCGATGAACATGTTGTGAGTCGAACGCGACCACTGCCGCCCGGATCGGCAAGCGGGCGAGGAGGAGCAACAGGTATGCTGGACGGATGCTCTATCTCGCCTCCCGGTCGCCGCGCCGACAAGAACTGCTGCAACGCTTGGATGTGCCTTTCCAGACCCTGCAACTGGACGTGCCCGAACTGCGCGCGCCCGACGAATCGCCTGCGCAGTACGTGCAGCGCGTTGCGCTGGACAAGGCGCGTGCCGGCCTGGCGCAGGTGCAGGCCGGCGACCCCGCTGCGATCGTGCTCGGCTCCGATACCGAAGTGGTGCTGGGCGAGCGGGTGTTCGGCAAGCCGGCCGATGTGGACGACGCGATCGCCATGCTGAGCCTGCTGTCCGGGCGTACCCACCAGGTACTCACGGCCGTGGTTCTAGTCTGCGCACAACGCGCGCCGGTGCAGGCCCTGGTGGTGTCGGAGGTGACCTTCGCGCCACTCGATGCCGCGCAGATCGCCGCCTATGTGGCGTGCGGCGAGCCGATGGGCAAGGCCGGCGCGTATGCGATTCAGGGCCGCGCCGAACGTTTCATCAGCCATCTGTCCGGCAGCTATTCCGGCGTGATGGGATTGCCGCTGTTTCACACCTCGCAGTTGCTCACAGCCCTCGGAGCGCATTGATGTCGGAAGAGATCCTGGTCAACGTCACCCCGCGCGAAACCCGCGTCGCGGTGATCGAGAACGGCATGCTGCAGGAGCTGCATATCGAGCGCGGCTGGCGCCGGGGCGTGGTCGGCAACATCTACAAGGGCAAGGTGCAGCGGGTGATGCCGGGCATGCAGGCGGCCTTTGTCGAGCTGGGGCTGGAGCGCGCCGCGTTCCTGCATGCCAACGACGTGGTGCGTCCGGCGCCGGCGCCGGCCAGCGTGGTCGATACCGAGGAAACGCCGATCCCGCCACCGCCGGCGGCCTCGGTGCCGATCGTGGAACTGCTGCGCGACGGCCAGGACATCGTGGTGCAGGTGGTCAAGGACCCGATCGGCACCAAGGGCGCGCGGCTGACCACCCAGATCAGCATCCCCTCGCGCTATCTGGTACTGCTGCCGCAGTCCAAGATCGTCGGGGTGTCGGCGCGGATCGAGGACGAGGCCGAGCGGCTGCGCCTGAAGACCATCGTCAGCGAGGTTTCGGCCCAGCACGGCGGCTTCGGCTACATCATCCGCACCAATGCCGAAGGGCAGCCGGCCGAGGCGCTGGCCGAGGACATCGCCTACCTGTCGCGGGTCTGGAACGTGGTCGAACGACGCGGCCGCGAAGCACCGCCGTGCAGCATCATCTACGAAGACCTGAGCCTGCCGTTGCGTGCGGTGCGCGACCTGATCCGCCGCGACGTGGAAAAGGTCAAGGTCGACTCCAACGAGACCTTCGTGCAGCTGCAGGCCTTCGTGGCCAAGTACATGCCGGTGCTGGCCGAGCGGCTGGAGCTGTACACCGGCGACCGGCCGATCTTCGACCTGTACGGGGTCGAGGACGAGATCGGGCGCGCGTTGAACAAGCAGGTACCGCTGAAGTCCGGCGGTTATCTGGTGATCGACCAGACCGAGGCGATGACCACCATCGACGTCAACACCGGTTCGTTCGTCGGCCAGCGCAATCTCGAGGAAACCGTGTTCCGCACCAACCTGGAAGCCGCGCAGGCGGTGGCGCGGCAGCTGCGGCTGCGCAACCTGGGCGGGATCATCATCATCGACTTCATCGACATGGACGATGCCGAGCATCGCCGCCAGGTGCTGCGCACGCTGGAAAAGGCGCTGGCGCGCGATCATGCCAAGACCACCGTGTACGAATTCTCGCCGCTGGGCCTGGTCGAGATGACCCGCAAGCGCACCGTCGAGAGCCTGGAACGGCAGCTGTCGGAAACCTGCGGCCAGTGCAGCGGGCGCGGCACCATCAAGACCGCCGAGACGGTGACCTACGAGATCTTTCGCGAGATCACCCGCGCGGTACGCCAGTTCGATGCCGCGCGGCTGCTGGTGATCGCCTCGTCGAAGGTGGTCGCCCGCATCACCGACGAAGAGTCGGCCGCGGTGGCCGAGCTGGAGGAATTCCTCGGCAAGAGCATCCGCTTCCAGTCCGACGACCAGTATCTGCAGGAGCAGTTCGATGTGGTGCTGCTGTGAGGCCGGGAATGGGGAGTCGGGAATCGGGATTGGTCAAAGCCGGCTCTGGTAGCGTGGCTTGCTCCGATAATGGCGCTTGACGGCACCGTGCGCGGCTTTGCTTTAACCAATCCCCAATCTCCAATACCCAATCCCCGCCCCTGATGCCCACCCCGCTGCGCCGCCGTCTCCGTCTGTTTCGCCGCTATGCGATCACCGCCACTGCGCTTGCGCTGGTGGCGATCGCGTTGCTGGTGGGTGCGGCCAGCCAGGCCTTGCCGTTGGCCGAGCAGCGGCCGCAGCAGATCGCCGCGTGGCTGAGCCAGCGCGCCGGCCAGCCGATCGGCTTTGATCGCCTGCAGACCGAATGGACCCGGCGCGGTCCGCTGCTGCGGCTGGAAGGCCTGCGGATCGGCCCGCATGGCGAGGTGCGGGTCGGCCAGGCCGAAATCCTGCTGGCGATGTATGCCGGCCTGTTGCCGGGCCACTCGCTGACCGAGGTGCGTCTGCGCGGTCTGGCGCTGACGCTGCAACGTAGCGACGATGGCGTGTGGTCGGTGCAGGGCTTGCCGGCCGGGCGGCGTTCGGACCCGTTGGAAGCGCTGCGTCGCCTCGGCGAGATCCAGGTGGCCGAAGCACGCCTGCGGGTGGCCGCGCCGTCGATCGGCGTGGACACAACGCTGCCGCGCATCGACCTGCGCCTGCGCGTCAACGGCTCGACCGTGAACGTCGGCAGCCACGCCTGGATCGACCTGCAGCGCGCACCGCTGACCACGGTGATCGCATTCGACCGCGACAGCGGCGACGGCAGCGCGTATGCGCAGGCCGACCCGGCCGATCTGGCCGCCTGGGCGGCGTTGCTGCAGTTCGGCGGCATGCACGTGGACGGCGGCGGCGGACGCCTGCAGGCCTGGGCGCAGCTGCGCGCGCGCCGCATCAGCGCGGTCACCGTGAATGCGGATCTGCGGCAGCTGCGCTTGTCCGGTGCGGCGTTGCCCGGGGAGACCGCGCGCCGCACGCTGCTATGGGAGCGGCTGCAGGCGCGCGCACGCTGGCAGACCATCGACGGCGGTTGGCGGCTGGATGCGCCGCTGCTGCGGCTGGGCGCGGCGGCCAGGCTGCAGCGGCTGGACGGGTTGAGCGTTGCCGGCGGGCGGCGTTATGCAGTGGTGGGCAAACAGCTCGATGTTTCCGGCCTGATCGCGGCGGCGGCATTGAGCGAGCAACTGTCGCCTGGCTTGCGGCGCTGGCTGAGCCTGTCCCGACCACAGTTGCGCCTGGCCGATCTGCAGATTGCAGGCGAGCAGGGCGGCGCGGTGCGGGCGCAGGGCCGGATCGAGGAGCTGGGCTTCCTGCCGGTGGGCAGCGCGCCGGGCATCAGCGGCCTGCGTGGCCGGATCGATGGCGACGCGCAGGCGATTGCGCTCGATCCCGCCCCCGATGCCACGCTGCGCTTCGACTGGCCGGCTGGTTTCGGGGTGGTGCACGAGCTGCAGCTGGCCGGCAGCATCGTGGGCTGGCGCGACGGTGCCGGCTGGCAGGTTGCCACGCCGGCGTTGCGCGTACAGGCCAGGGACTACGGCGCCAACGTGCGCGGCGGGCTTTGGTTCCAGAACGATGGCAGCCGCCCGCGCATCCAGCTGGCCACGCAACTGGACGATGTCGCCCTGCCGGTGGCGCGCAAGTTCTGGATCCGCTCCAAGATGAGCAAGGCGGCCATCGACTGGCTGGACACGGCGGTGGCCGGTGGCGTGATCACCGGCGGCACGGGCCTGGTCAGCGGCGATCTGGACGACTGGCCGTTCGACAGCAACGATGGCCGTTTCGAGGCGTTCGGGCAGATCCGCGACGGCGTGATCCCGTTCAATCCGGACTGGCCGGCGATGGAGCAGGTGCAGGCCGACCTGCGCTTCCTCGGCAACGGCTTTTCCCTGCAGGGCAGGGGCGCGCTGGCCGGTGCGCCGATCGCGCGCCTGGAAGCCGGCATTCCCAGCTTCGCCACGTCAGAGCTCTACGTGCGCGCCACCACCCAGGCCGACGCCGCGCAGCTGTTGGGCATGCTGCGCAAGAGCCCGCTGGAGCAGCGCTACGGCGACACCCTGCGCAATCTGGCGGTGTCCGGCCCGGCCGCGGTGAGCTTCGATTTGCTGCGTCCCCTGCGCACCCACGGCACCGGCGGCCACCTGCAGGGCACGGTCGCGCTGCAGGGCGCCAAGCTGGCCGATGCGCGCTGGAACCTGGCCTTCGACCAGGTCAGCGGGCATGCGGAGTACCGCGACACCGGCTTTGCCGCCGAGCGCCTGAGCGTGCAGCACCAGGGCCGCAGCGGCGAGTTGTCCCTGCGCGCCGGTGGCTTCGTGCAGGACCCCGCGCAGGCATTCGAGGCGCGCTTCGGCGCCACCCTGGACGCCAAGGAACTGTTCGATCGCGCGCCGCAGATGGAATGGCTGCGTCCCTACGTGCATGGCAGCGCACCCTGGCAGGTGGGCGTGGACGTACCGCTGCCGACCCCCGGCCAAGCGGACCCGCAGGCGCTGCTGACGCTGCGCTCGGAGCTGGTCGGCACCACCCTGGATCTGCCTGCGCCGCTGGACAAGGCGGCCACGCAGCCGCTGGATACGCAGGTCAAGGTGGCCTTGCCGGTGGGCGATGGCGACATCGACGTGGCCTTCGGCAAGCTGGTCGCGCTCAAGGCCAGCAGCCAGGGCAACCAGACCGGCGTGCGCGTGGTGATGGGCACCGACACGGTCAGCGAGCGTCCGCCGGCCAACGGCCTGGTGGTCACCGGCCGTACCGCCTCGCTGGATGCGATCGACTGGATCAGCCTGGCGCGCGGCAGCAGCGCGCCGGACACGCCGCCGCTGCCGGGCCAGCCGGCAACGCCGAAGACGGACGCGGTGCCGCTGCAGCAGGTAGATGTGCAGGCCGACAGGTTGCTGATGATCGGCGGCGTGTTTCCGCAGACGCGCCTGCGCCTGCGGCCGACCCGCGATGCGGTGGCGGTGACCCTGGACGGCCCGTCGCTGGCCGGCCAGCTCAGCGTGCCCAATGCCGATGGCGCCGCCGTGCAAGGCAAGCTGAGCACGGTGCACTGGCAGCCGGTGGCCGCACCGCCCGAACCGGCCGTGCCCGAGCCGGGCGACCCGCTGGCCGGTGCGTTGCCGGAGCCGGCCCGCCGTGCGGTGGCCGAGTTCGACCCGGTCTCGATCCCGCCGCTGTCGCTGAACATCGACGACCTGCAGGTCGGCAAGATGACCCTGGGCGCGGCCACCCTGCGCAGCAGCCGGTTGACCGACGGCATGCAGGTGGACCAGCTGCAACTGCGCTCCAACGACCAGAACATCGGCCTGACCGGCGCCTGGCGCGGCAAGGGCGATTCCGCCAGCACCCGGCTGTCGGCGCGGGTGGACAGCCGCAATCTCGGCAACCTGCTGCAGAACCTCACCCTGGGCGGCCAGCTGCGCGGCGGCGAAGGCCAGCTGGAGCTCAACGCAGGCTGGCAGGGCTCGCCGACCGGGTTTGCGCTCGGTTCGCTGGATGGCAATCTCAAGATCGAGGTGCGCAACGGCCAGCTGCTGGAGGTGGAGCCCGGCGCCGGCCGCGTGCTCGGCCTGCTCAGCGTGGCGCAGCTGCCGCGCCGGCTGATGTTCGACTTCCGCGATTTCTTCTCCAAGGGGCTGGCCTTCAACAAGCTGGAAGGCCAGGTGCGCTTCGGCGAAGGCTTTGCGCGCACCGATGCGATCCGCATCGAAGGCCCGGCCGCCGACATCGCCATCCGTGGGCAGACCGACCTGCGCGCGCAGACCTTCGACCAGACCGTGGACGTGAACCCCAAGGCCGGCAACCTGCTCACCGTGGTGGGCGCGGTGGCCGGTGGCCCGGTCGGTGCGGCGGTGGGCGCGGCTGCCAATGCGGTGCTCGGCAAACCGCTGGGCGCGATCGGCGCCAAGACCTATCACGTCACCGGGCCGTGGAAGGATCCGCAGGTGGACGTGGTGGAACGCGACGTGCGTGAGCGTGTGCCCGGCAAGCCGCCTGCAACGGGCGCGCCAACGGCGACACCAGGCACGCCCGGTCGGTCGCCCCGCTGACGGGCCCGAATGCGGGCGCGCTGGCGAGTGTCGGTGCCGGTCGTCGCGGGCGCTCAGGCCTTGCCGCAAGTGGATCGAACGCAGCACGCGCGCCAGCGGGCACGTCCCGCGCGCCGACGCAGCGATGTACTCAGTCGAGCGGACTGTCGCCGTCGCTGTCGGCGCGTACGAACATCGGCAGGCGCAGGCGCGAACGGTGGCCCTGCACCGGCGCCTGATCGGCACCGGCGACGCCACGGAAATAGCCGCGTTGCCATTTCTCGCGCGCGGCGGCCGACTGCGCATCCGGCAGTTCCTCCAGAAACTGCGTGCGGCTCTGAGTCCAGTCGGCATGCTGCTGCGCCAGTTGCGGCGCCTCGGACAAGGGTTTCCACTGCGGCTGCACCTGCTCGATCAGCTGGCGCGGCAGCGGGAACAGATGGCAGAACGGCTCGCCGGCCGCAAAGCGCACCTGCCCGGGCCGGGTGAACTTCCAGTTCATGGTGAAGGTGTACGGGCTCCAGTCGGTTTCGACCAGCCCGCTCAGCGCGCCGATGCCGTCCTTGGGCCGGTTCAACGGCCCGGTGACGAACAGATCCATGCCGGTATCGGTACGAAACAGGCAGGGCACGTGGAAGGTCAGCACGCCGTAGCCGAAATGGCTGATCGCCGGTGCCGCGGTGCCTGCGTCGGCACTGATCCGGATCGCGTCCAGGCCATCGCGGCCGTCCCAGCTGGCCTCGAACCCGGCCTGGCACAGCAGCTCCCAGCCATGCGCATTGGCGATCGCCAGCGGCAGGCAGCGGTAGGCATAGCGCTGGTCGGTGGCGTCCATCCAGTCGCGCTCGTGCGGGGCGGGGCGGATGTCCAGCGTATGGCCATCCAGGACGTGGGCAATGAGCTTCATGCGCGGGCGTCGGCGTGGCGATGGGCCCGCGATGATAGCCGCGCGGCATGTTCAGCCGGACGACTTGTCTCCCCGGCGCGCGGGCCCCATCCTGACTGCATGACCGATAACGCTCTCACTCTGGCCGAAACCCGGCTGCTGCTTCCTTCCGGCCTGGACACCGGCCATCTCGACCGAACCTTCGGCGCCCTGCTGGGCCCGGGCATCGACTTCGGCGACCTGTACTTCCAGCATTCGCGACGCGAGAGCTGGAGCGTGGAAGACGGCATCGTCAAGGACGGTGCGCATTCCATCGAACAAGGCGTGGGCGTGCGCGCGATTGCCGGGGAGAAGACCGGCTTCGCCTATTCCGACGATATCCAGCGCGACGCCCTGCTTGAGGCGGCGCAATCGGCGCGCGCGATCTCGCGCGAGGGGGGTGCGCAATCCACCCGTTCACTGGTGCGTGGCAATGGCCGCGCGCTGTACCCGGCCACCGACCCGATCGACGACATGGACAGCGCGACCAAGGTCGAGTTGTTGCGGCGTATCGACCAGTACGTGCGCGCGGCCGACCCGCGCGTCAAGCAGGTGATGGTGAGCCTGTCCGGCGGTGTGGACACGGTGCTGATCGCGCGCAGCGACGGCGTGCTGGCCGCCGACGTGCGCCCGCTGGTGCGCTTGAACGTGCAGGTGATCGTCGAGCACAACGGACGCCGCGAGTCCGGCTACTCCGGCGGCGGCGGCCGTTACGGCTATGCCGACCTGTTCGCCGACGGCCGCCCGGAAGGCTTCGCCCGCGAAGCGCTGCGCCAGGCGCTGGTCAACCTGGAGGCGATTCCCGCGCCGGCCGGCGTGATGCCGGTGGTACTCGGCCCGGGCTGGCCCGGCGTGCTGCTGCACGAGGCGGTGGGGCATGGCCTGGAAGGCGACTTCAATCGCAAGGGCACCAGCGTCTACGCCGGCCGCATCGGCGAGCGCGTGGCTTCGCCGGGCGTGACCATCGTCGATGACGGCACCCTGGACGGCCGGCGCGGCTCGCTCAATATCGACGACGAAGGTACGTCCACCCAGTGCACCACGCTGATCGAGGACGGCGTGCTGGTCGGCTACATGCAGGACACCCACAACGCGCGCCTGATGGGCGTGGCGCCGACCGGCAACGGCCGTCGCGAATCGTTCGCGCACCTGACCATGCCACGCATGACCAACACCTACATGCGCGCCGGCGAGCACGATCCGCAGGAGATGATCCGCTCGGTGAAAAAGGGCATCTACGCGGTCAACTTCGGTGGCGGCCAGGTCGACATCACCAGCGGCAAGTACGTGTTCTCGGCCACCGAGGCCTACCTGATCGAAGACGGCAAGGTCACCGCGCCGGTGAAGGGCGCCACGCTGATCGGCAACGGCCCGGAGACCATGCAGAAGGTGCGCATGATCGGCAATGACCTGGCGCTGGACGAAGGCGTGGGCGTGTGCGGCAAGGACGGGCAGAGCGTGCCGGTCGGCGTCGGCCAGCCGTCGCTATTGATCGACGGCATCACCGTTGGCGGAACGCAGGCCTGAGATGCGGGGATTCGGGATTCGGGATTGGGGATTCGCAACAGCGGGATACGCGGGGCGTGGCGGGTTCCGCTTGGATGGATCCGGGAGCCGGGATTCGGGATTGGCAACGGCCGGGATGGCCGTTGCGGGGGTGGATGGACCGGTCAGGCCCTCATTCGTCGCTTTCCGCCGCCGGTTCGCTGTCTTCCAATCCCGAATCCCCACTCCCCACTCCCTGCTCCTGAGACAACTCGCGCAATACCTGGAACAGCTCGCGGTAGGCACGCGGCGGCTTGTTCTTGGCGCGCTCGTGGATGGCGTTGCGCACCAGTTGACGCAGTTGCTGGCGGTCTGCCGCCGGGTAGGCTTCCAGCAGTTCGGCCAGCGCCACGTCGCCTTCGGCGAGCAGGCGTTCGCGCCAGCGCTCGACGCGGTGGATCGCGGCCACTTCGCGGCGCGCCGTGTCGCTGTTGGCATCCAGCGCATCGCGGATCGCGGCCAGCGTTTCGTCGTCCTCGCGGCGCATGTGCTTGGCCAGAAACGCCAGTTGCCGCTTGTGCGCGATATGCGAGGTGATGCGCTTGCTCTCTTCGATATGCGGGATCAGCGATTCGGGCACCGGCAACTTGGCCAGCTGCGCCGGGGTCAGCGCCACCAGCTTTTCGCCCAGGTCGAAAATTTCCAGCGCCTCGCGCCGCTGCTGGCTACGGCTGGCGCCGCGGAATTCACCGGTTTCTTCATCGCGTCCGCGCATTGCAATCCATCCAGAACAAGAAGTTATTCATCATCAGACAAGCCCGGCCATGGATCGCCGGGCTCTTGCGGAAGGACCCGCAATCAGGTCACTCGCACCATGAGACTAGGATAAAGCATTGAACGCACTCTCCTCCGAAACACCTGTCCACGACGACAGCCTGCAGCGCCTGGACGCGCTCACCGACATCGCCCAGCGCCTGCTTGAGCGCGCGCGTGCGGCCGGCGCCACCCAGGCCGAAGTGAGCTGCAGCGAAGAGCGCGGCCTGGACGTCAATGTGCGCCTGGGCGATGTGGAGACGGTGGAATCCACCCGCGACCGCGGCATCGCGGTCACCGTGTACTTCGGCAAGCGCAAGGGCAGCGCCAGCACTGCCGATCTGCAGGATTCCAGCCTGGAATCGACCGTCGCGCAGGCCTGCGCGATCGCCCGCTACACCGAAGACGACGTTGCCGCCGGCCTGGCCGACCCGGAGCTGATGGCGCGCGACTTCCCCGAGCTGGACAGCTGGCACCCCTGGGCGCTGGACGCCGACACCGCAGTCGACCTGGCGCTGGCCTGCGAGAGCGCCGGACGCGATGCCGACGCGCGGATCAGCAACTCCGATGGCGCCTCGGCCAGCACCGGGCTGAGCCTGTCGGTCTACGCCAACTCGCATGGCTTCGTCGGCCGCGAGCGCGGCACCCATCATTCGATCAGCTGCGCCTTGATCGCCGGCCAGGGCGACGGCATGCAGCGCGATGGCTGGTACAGCAGCGCGCTGGCGCGCGAAGACCTGGAGGCGCCGGAAGCGATCGGCCGCCACGCCGCCGAACGCACCCTGGCGCGGCTGCAGCCACGCTCGCTGCCGACCGGCCAGCTGCCGGTGCTGTTTGCGCCGGAAGTGGCGCGCTCGCTGGTCGGGCACCTGCTCGGCGCGGTCTCCGGCGGCGCGCTGTATCGCCGCGCCAGCTTCCTGCTCGACAGTGTCGGCAGCAAGCTGTTCCCGGACTGGTTCAATATCGAAGAGCTGCCGCACCTGCGGCGCGGCCTGCGCTCGGCCGCCTTCGACGGCGAAGGCGTGGCGACCCGGCGTTCGGCATTGATCAGCGACGGCGTGCTGCAGCGCTATGTGCTGGGCAGCTACTCGGCGCGCAAGCTGGGCCTGCAGACCACCGCCAATGCCGGCGGCGTGCACAACCTGCAGGTCACCGCCAATGCCGGCGATCTGGCGTCGATGATCGCCGGCATGTCGCGCGGCCTGCTGGTCACCGAGCTGATGGGCAACGGGGTCAATCCGGTGACCGGCGACTATTCGCGCGGCGCCGGTGGCTTCTGGATCGAGAACGGCGCGATCGCCTATCCCGTCGACGGGCTGACCATCGCCGGTAATCTGCGCGAGATGTTCGCCGGCATCGAAGCGGTCGGCAACGACGTCGATCCGCGCTCGCACGTCAAGATCGGTTCGGTGTTGCTCAACCGCATGACGGTGGCAGGCGACAGCTGAGCGCGGCTGACCAGGCTGCTGCGCCCCTCACCCGGCGCGCGCGCGTCTTGCCGCCGTGCCTGGCGGCAGCCGGCATGCGCCGCAGAGACCATGTCTTCCCGCACTGGTGGCTGGCTGAATCGTTGCTATAGTCCGCCGCACCACAACCATGCATGGGGAGACATGATGAGCGAATTCGAGTCACACGCCGCACCGCCGCCGCCGCCGATCGGCAGCAGCACGCCGTCGGAGGAGCGCACCCTGGCACTGGCCGCGCATCTGCTCGGCATCCTGACGTCCTTCATCGGCGCACTGGTGATCTGGCTGGTCAGCAAGGACGCCAGCCCGTCCAAGCCGTTCGCCACCGACCAGGCCAAGGAAGCATTGAATTTCCAGATCACCGTGATCATTGCCTATGTGGCTGCGGTGATCCTGACCATCGTGTCGTTCGGCATCCTGTTCTTCGTGCCGACGCTGGTATGGATCGCCAATCTGGTGTTCTGCATCCTGGCCGCGGTCAAGGCCAACAACGGCGAGCATTACCGTTATCCGTTCACGCTGCGCCTGATCAAGTAATCCGGCGCAATGGCAATGCCACAGGCCCGGCAGCGATGCCGGGCCTGTGTCGTTTCAGGCGATGCCGCGATCAGTTCTGCGCCGGGGTGTTCTCGGCGAAGTACTCGTGGCTGTCGGCATTGGTGATCGCCTGGGCCGGGTTGCTGATCGCCAGGTTGCGCGCACCGGACTGGCCATACACGCGGTCCTGGGTGCCGGCCACCGCGGTGAAGTGGCTCATCTCGTGCACCAGCGTACCGGCCTTGGAGTCGGTGCCCTGGGTCGGCGCGCTCCAGAACGCGTTGCAGACGTAGATCTCGTACGGCGCATTGGCGTAGACGTACGCGTAGGCGCTGTCGGTGCAATCGCAGTTGATGGTGATCTGGCCGTTGTTCTGGTCCAGCGCGTTGTCGATGTTGACGAAGTTCGAGCTAACCCGGCTGTAGCGCGAGGCGTTGTAGGCGCCGAACCAGGTGGTGTAGCGCGCGCCGGTGCTGCCGGCATTGAGGTAGTTGCGCGCGTTCTGCGAGTAGGCGCGGGCCGCCGTGACCGCGCTGCCGGCCTGGCTGGTGCGGGTGGTGCTGCAGTTCAGGTAATTGACGCCGTTGACCACGGCGGTGGGACCGATCGCCATCCGGCGCTGCACGCCGCGGTTGACGCCGTCCAGCCACACCGTCAATGGCGCGCTGCCGGCCACCGCGGTCTTGCCATCGGCGGTCTTCAGCAGGCTGCCATCGGCCAGCGAGGCGTACTGCAGCGGCGAGCTGACCCGGATGGTGTAGTTGCCGCTGGTGGACAGGTCGTAGGCGGCAGCCAGGTCGACCACGCCCTGCACGGTCTGGCCCGGCTTGAGGATGGTGAAGTCGGCCGCCTTGGGCAGGCCGCGCTTGACCAGGCGTCCGGTATAGGTCACCGGCGCGCCATCGCGGCTCACTTCCAGGATGCCGTTGTCCAGCGATTGCAGCGGCAGCTGGTATGTCGGTACGCGGGCGATCTGGCTGCCGTTATTGGTGACGGTCACTGCGATCTTGCCCTGGTGTCGCCCGGCCTGATCGGCGACCGGTGCCAGTTCGATGGTCAACGGGACCGGTCCGCGCACGGACTGTGCCTGCGCCGAACCGAGCACGCCAACAACGGCCAACGTACCTGCTGCAAACGATGCGAGAAAAACGTTCTTCACCAGTGACTCTCCATGTGGTCGGGGGATGTCCGCGGACGCGGGCAAGTCAAACTAGGCAGAGCGAGCAGACGCAACAAGAGAACCGATTGATGCTGTTTTTGGCCTGCTGGTGATCATGAAACGACAAAAGCGGACACCGATGGCGACAATTCACCTGAAAATTGCGTGGCCATCCACACTTTTCGGCCAATTTCTGAAAATGCGCGTGTGAAAACGTATGGAAAGAGAATTTACGTTCTGTGACGCAGCACATTGCCTGCGAGGCGGTGCGCGACAAAAACGCACCGTGCGCTGGCGCACGGTGTGCGCAAGGAGCGGTGTGACCGCTTGATCGGCGCCGGTAGTGAGGTGGGACGGGGGGCGGTGCACGTCCACCCGGCGTGCCGGGGAGGGTGGCCAGGCCACCGGTTGTTCTAGTGCGCGCGGTCCACCGCAAACCGGCCCAGCGTCGCCAGCGTGTCGCCGGGCGCGCCGTAGGGTTGCAGGATGTCGTGCATGCGGGTGGCCAGTTCGGCCAGCTTGGCCTTGGCGCCGTCCATCCCGAGCAGGGCGGGATAGGTGGATTTGGCCTGCGCGGCGTCCTTGCCGGCGGTCTTGCCGAGCTGCGCCGAGCTCGATTCCACGTCCAGGATGTCGTCGCGGACCTGGAACGCCAGCCCCAGCGCGTTGGCGAACGCATCCAGGCGCTGCTGATCGCCGGCTGTGGCAGCACCGGTGAGCGCACCCATGCGCACGGCCGCGCGGATCAGCGCGCCGGTCTTGAGTGCGTGCATGCGCTCGAGGTCGCGCAACGATTGCAGCTGGCCGGTGGCATCGATATCCAGCGCCTGGCCGCCGCACATGCCGGCAGCGCCCGCGGCGGTGGCCAGGCTCTGCAGCCAGCCGACCCGCAGTTCCGCACTGACCGGGGCCGCAGCCAGCAGTTCGAACGCACGCGTCTGCAACGCATCGCCGGCCAGGATCGCAGTGGCTTCGTCGAAGGCGATATGCACGGTGGGTTGGCCGCGGCGCAGGGCGTCGTCGTCCATCGCCGGCAAGTCGTCGTGCACCAGCGAGTAGGCATGGATCAGCTCCACCGCCACGGCGGGCGTGTCCAGGCTGTCCTCGTCGGCGCCGAACAGCGCGCCGGTTGCATACACCAGCAACGGGCGCATGCGCTTGCCGCCGCCCAGCACCGCGTGCCGCATCGCCGCGTGCAGTCGTTGCGGCGCCAGCGCCGGAGTGGGCAGGCAGGCTTCCAGCCGGCGTTCGGTACGGCCGATCCAGTGGTCAAACAACGCCGAACTCACTCAGCCGCCGTCCTGCGATGGCGGTTCGAAGGCTTCGGCCAGATCGGGGCGCGCGGGGTCGGTCAGCAAGCGCACGCGCAGTTCGGCCTGTTCCAGTGCCTGCTGGCAGTCGCGGTACAGCCCGATGCCGCGCTCGTAGGCCGTGAGCGATTGCTCCAGGCTCTGGTCGCCGACTTCCATCTTCTGCACCAATTGCTCGAGTTCTTCCAGCGACTGTTCGAAGCGGGCGACCGGGGAGGTTTCATTCAAGGATTTTTTGACCATCGCCAAAGTGTGCGGCGCGCAGGCAGGCGGGTCAATTCGCATTGGCGTGGTCGCGCCAGTGCAAGGACGCGCCGTTGGCCTGCAGCCAGTGGCTCAATGCCGCCGAGAGGATGCGGTCGCCGGCTGCCAGCACCTGGCCGTCGGCCCACAGGATCGGCAGGCGCGCGCGTTGCCAGGGCGGTAGATCCAGCGCCTGCAGCAGGTGCTTGAGCCGATGCGAATGCGCGCGCTGCGGCAATACGATGCGTTCGCCACCCTGGCGTGCGCGCACCAGCAGCGGTTGCGCGAAGCGCAGGCCGGCGGAGCCGTGCAACTGCAGGCAGGCGCCATCCGGCAGTGGCAGCGGGCTTGCGCCATCCCAGCACGCCTGCCATGACGCCGGCCAGGCGGCATGCGGATGCAGCAGGTACAGGCACTGGCGCCAGCGCCGCACCTGCACCTGTTGCCAGGCAAAGCAGGCTTGCCGATCCGGCGCGTCGTCGTCGATCTCCTGCTCCAGTGCGGCCACGCCGTGCGCAGGCAGCGGTGGCGCCTGCGCTGCAGCCACCCAGGCGCGCAGCAGCCGCGGCCGACGTGCGGCCGGCTGTGCACGCAGGATCCGCAGATCCAGCGCGCCGGTGGTGGTCAGCAGGCCGGGCAGTTGCGCGCTGTCCTCCTGCAGCAGCAGGTCGCTGGCATCGGCGCTCAAGCGCGCGCTGCGCGCCAGTGCCTCGGCAGCCTGCGGCCAACGTTGCTGCAGCACGGGCATCAGCTGGGTGCGCAGGAAGTTGCGGTCGTGGCGGGCATCGGCATTGCTGGGGTCTTCGATCCATCGCAGGCCCTGTGCCAGCGCATAGGCCAGCACCGCGGCGCGCGCGTGCTCCAGCAAGGGACGCCACAGCATGCCGTCCGCGAATGGACGCTGCGCGCGCATCGCGGCCAACCCGTCCGGGCCGGAAGCGCGCAATGCGCGCAGCAGGAAGGTTTCGGCCTGATCGTCGCGATGATGCGCCAGGGCCAGCCATTCGCCGGGCGCCAGTGCCTCGGCAAACGCGGCGTGGCGTGCATGGCGTGCCGCCGCTTCCAGGCCCAGGCCGCTGTCGCGCGCGACCTGCACGCGCGCGATCTGCAGGGGGACCTGCAGGGCATCGCACTGGCGCTGGCAGTGCGCGGCCCAGGCATCGGCATCGGCGTGCAGGCCATGATGCACATGCACCGCACGCACCCCCATCTGGCGATAACGCGACGTTGTTGCCAGCAGATGCAGCAGCACGCTCGAATCCATGCCGCCGCTGTAGGCGACCAGGACCGGGCCGGGCGGCGGTGCCGGTGGCAGCAATCCGGTCATCGATGCAGGTGGCTTGCTGCGCCGCTGGATCCAGGTGCGAGCGGCGACGACTGCCTCGCCGCTGCCGCCCGCGCTGCGCGCAGCCGGCGCATCAGCGCTTGGCCGCGGTCTCGAACGTGGCCGACTGCGGCAACGTCACCGGCACGCCGGCGTTGTCGCAGGTGCCGGCCTTGCACAGGCGCTCGCGCAGGCGCGGGGTGGCCTGGACGATGACGTGGTAGATCACGTTCTCCTCCAGCGTGCCGCGGAAGGCCGCGCTGCCCGGGCCGGTGGCCCAGATGCCGACGTCTTCGCCGCCATGGCTTTCGGACTTGGTCGGCACCAGCGATTCCTGCATGTAGCTGGGCGCCTCGGTGTCGACGTGGGTCAGGTCCGGGCGGCCGGCGGCCGGCTCGCTGCTGCTGGGTTCATGCGGGTACTTCTTGGCGCCGGCCGGCTGCGCGTTGCTGGCGCCGGTGTAGCCGGGGCCGTTGGCGTAGCTTAGCGTGGTGTAGGGCTGGCCGGCCAGGTCGGTGGCCAGTTGGGTGCGGTCGCCTTCTTCGCCGCCGGTGCCGCGCACCTTGCCCAGGATCGGGTTGCCGCGCACCGGGTAGCCGACGAAGTTGAGCGTATGCGAATGGTCGGCGGTGACGATGATCAGCGTGTCCGGCGGCGCGGTCTGCACGGCGGCGCGCACCGCATCGGACAGCGACACGGTCTCATCGAGCGCGCGGTAGGCATTGCCGGCGTGGTTGGCGTGATCGATACGGCCGCCTTCGACCATCAGCACGAAGCCGTTCGGGTCGCGCGACAGCGACTGGATCGCGGTGCGGGTCATCTCGGTCAGGCTGGGCTCGCCCTGCGCGGCGCGATTGCGGTCGTGGTCGAACTGCATGTGATCCGGCTCGAACAGGCCCAGCAGCGCGGGCGCGCCGGAGGCCGCCTGCAACTGTTGCTCGTTCCAGACATAGGCGCCCTGCGGGTGCGCCTGTTTCCATTCGGCGACCAGGTCGCGGCCGTCCAGGCGCAGGCCGACCTTGTCGTCGTACTCCGGATCGCGTTCCTGCACGGTCTGGAACTGGCTGCGTCCGCCACCCAGCACCACCTGCGGGCCACGCCCGAAGCGCGCGCTGGAAAGCAACTGCTGGGCGATGTCCTGGCAGCCGGCGGTGCGGGCGGACTCGGGCAGGTCGGTATCGTTTTCCCAGTTGCGGTCCGGCGAATGCGCATAGGTCGCCGCCGGGGTGGCGTGGGTGAGGCGGGTGGTGGTGACGATGCCGGTGGCCATGCCGGCGCTGTCGGCCAGCTGCAGCCAGCTCAGCAGACCCTTGCCCAGGCTGTCGGCGCAGTCGCTGCGGTTGCCGCTGCTGACGCCGATCGCGCCCATATGCGTTTTCACCCCGGTGGTGATCGCGGTCATGGTGCCGGCCGAATCCGGCGTCTGCGAATCGGTGTTGTAGGTCTTGCTGAAGGCGGTGGCCGGGAATTGCTCCCACGACAGCAGGTTCTCCTCGCCCGGCCCGCCCTTGCGCTGGCCATCCAGGATGCGTGCTGCCGCCACCGTGGTCAGGCTCATGCCGTCGCCCAGGAACAGGATCACGTTGCGCGCGCGCCCGGCCATCGCGCCATTGCCGGCCGCGCGCGCCGCGCCCGAGCGATACCACCATTGCGGCGTCTCGCCGGCCGGATGCGCCACCTGCGGCACCTCCACGCGCACGGCGGCAGGCGCGGATGCGCTGGTGCCGGCGCTGGAGGCGCAAGCGGCGACACACACGGTGGTCAGGGCGGCGAGGGCAGGCAGGCGGTAACGCATCGGCATCGAACTCGTGGCTGAATCGGCGCCTATTATGCCGGCATGCCTGGTGTCACACAGATGACACGCCGCTGTTCCAGTCGTGGCCTCGCGGGCGGCGCGGGCCTGGGCTATGGTGCATGCACTCTCCCCCGGATGACTCGACGCATGACATTGGTCTCGGCCTGGTTGCGCATTCCGTTCTGGCAACGCGTGGTGGCCGGCTTCGTGCTCGGCGCGCTGGCCGGCTGGGCCATGGGCCCGGCGGCCGATGTGTGGTTCGGCCCGCTCGGTGACCTGTATGTCACCTTGATCAAGATGATCGCGATCCCGCTGGTGTTCTTCGCGGTGATCAATGCGATCTCCTCGTTGCACGGGCAAAAATCCGTGGCCGCGCTCGGCGGGCGCACCTTCCTGTGGTTCGTCATCACCGCGGCGTTGGCGGTGGGCGTGGGCCTGGCGGTGGGCACGATCATGCAGCCGGGCGCCGGCCATTTCAGCCTGAGCGTGGATTCGGCCTGGAAACCGCGCGATGTCCCCAGCCCGATCAAGGTGCTGCTGGACGTGGTGCCATCCAATCCGTTCTTTGCGCTGACCGGCATCGGCACCAAGACCAATGCGGCCGGCGAAACGGTGCTGGCGGCCGGGCGCGGATCGATCCTGCCGGTGATCTTCTTCGCTGCACTGCTGGGCTTTGCGATGGTCAAGCTCGGCGAGCGCGTGGCCGAGGCGCGCAAGCTCACCGCGCAATTGAGCGACATCATGATCCAGGTCACCCGCTTCGTGCTGGAGATGACCCCGTTGGGCACCTTCGGGCTGATCGCCAGCCTGGTCGGCAGCTACGGTTTCGAGAAGCTGCTGCCGTTCGGCAATTTCGTGCTGGCGCTGTATGTGGCCTGCGCGATCCATATCGTGGTGGTCTACAGCAGCCTGTTGTTGCTGCACGGACTGAATCCGTGGAAGTTCTTCCGCGGCGCCGCGCCGGGCATGCAGGTGGCGTTCGTCAGTTCGTCGAGCTTTGCCGCGATGCCGGTGGCGATGCGCTCGATCACGCATAACCTGGGTGTCAGCAAGGACTATGCTGCATTCGCGGTGCCGCTTGGCGCCAGCATCAAGATGGACGGCTGTGGCGCGATCTTTCCGGCCCTGTGCGCGGTGTTCATTGCGCAGTACACCGGCGTGCCGCTGACCGCAAACCAGTACTTCGTGGTGTTGATTGCCTCGGTGCTCGGCAGCTTCGGCACGGCCGGCGTGCCCGGCACCGCGGTGATCATGGCCACGGTGGTGCTGAGTGCGGCCAACCTGCCGCTGGAAGTGATCGGTTACCTGTACGCCATCGACCGCATCCTCGACATGATGCGCACCATGACCAACGTGACCGGGCAGATGCTGGTGCCGGTGCTGGTGGCCAAGGAGACCGGCCTGCTCGACAAGGCGGTCTACGAGTCGGCATCAACCAACGTGGGGCTGGAAGATCCACTGGCCGATCGCGCTCCGACGCAGCGCTGAGCGCCAGCGATGCGCGCCGGGTCTCCCACGCTGCGCGATCGCCTGCAGCAGGTGCCTGAGCTGCACAGCGTCGACGGCGTGTTCGTGCAGCGGTCGTTGGCCGACGACCCGTTCGAGCAGCAGTATCTGGAGGTTCGGCGCAAGGAAGGCCGGCTCTACACCGATGCACAGGTACGCAGCCTGCCGCGCCCCGGCGGCAAGCTCGGCGCCAGTCTGGAATGGCGGGTGCGTGCGCTGTCCAGCGCGTTGCTGGTCCGGCACCTGCGCGCGCAGGCAGGCGAGGGCGCCATTGCCGAACTGGGCTGCGGCAACGGCTGGCTGTCGCAGTTGCTGGCGCAGTCGCTGCAGCGCGATGTCTGCGGCATCGACGTCAACCGCACCGAACTGGCCCAGGCCGCGCGCGTGTTCGGCCACGACCAGCGCCTGAGTTTCATCGCCGCCGACATCCAGACCCTGGCCCTGCCGCGCGATCTCTTCGACGTCATCGTGATCCCGGCCTGCATCCAGTATTTCGCCGACCCCGCGGCATTGGTCATCCGCCTGCTCGCCCAACTGCGCGACGGCGGCGAGCTGCATATCCTTGACAGCCCGCTGTATGCGGATGCGCACGCCGCCGATGCAAGCGCCGCGCGCAGCCTGCGCTACTTCACCGAGCTGGGTGTTCCGGCGCTGGCCGCGCACTACCACCAGCACACCTACGCCAGCTTCGAGCGATTTGCGGTGCAGCGCCTGTTCGACCCGCGACGCCCGGGCGCGCGCCTGCGGCGGATGCTCAAGTTGCGGCAGCCGCATTTTCCCTGGTTGTGTCTGCGCAAACAGGACAACCTGGACGCGCTACGTCCTGGGTGAAGCAACCGCGCTGCCGGACCATGCATCGGGTGTTTGGTCGTGCGCACTGGCGTCCCACCCGCATGGCACACTGCCAGCTCATCCATTGACGAGGGCGGGCGGTGATTGGCCAACAGCGTGATCTGACATTTCGTTTTCTGGCCGAGCCCAGTGACGTCAATTTCGGCGGCAAGGTGCATGGCGGCGTGGTGATGAAGTGGATCGACCAGGTCGGCTTTGCCGCGGCCAGCGGTTGGAGCGGGCACTACTGCGTCACCGTGGCGGTGGGCGGCATTCGCTTCGTGGCGCCGGTGCGGATCGGCGATCTGGTCGCGGTATCGGCCAAGCTGGTCTACACCGGCCGCACCAGCATGCACTTCGCCATCGACGTGCGGGCACGCAGCCCGATGGGTGGCGACTCGCGGCTATGCACGCATTGCATCATCGTGTTCGTGGCGATGGACCCGGACGGCATCACCCCGGTGGCAGTGCCGTCCTGGCAGCCGGGTACCCCGGAAGACCAGCGCCTGGCCGAATACGCGCTCAAGGTGATGGAGCTGAGCAAGGGCATCGAGGACACCATGGCGCATTACCAGGCCGACACCTCGCGCTAACCTGCGGCGCGCGCTGCGCTGCGCCGTTGGCCCCGCCATGCGCGAGGGCGACAGGCAGCCTGATGCTCGCTGCCTGCCACTTGGCACGGCGATGGATGCCACCCGCTGTCATGCAGCGGCCATGGGGCTGCAGGAATCCCACGCGCGATGACGACGCAGCAAAAAGGCCGCGGGATCGCCGCGGCCTCTGTCATGCAATCGACGCAGTGTCCACCAGTGGGTCAGAGCACCCGACGTGCCTGGATGAACTTCTCGCTCCAATAGCCGCTGGCCAGCGAATCCACCCGCACGTCCTTGCCGCGGCTGGGCGCATGCAGGAACTTGCCATCGCCGACTACCAGACCCACATGGTCGATGCGGCCGCGCCTGCCGAAGAACACCAGATCGCCGGCCTTGAGCGCGTTGGGGTCCTTGATCAATTCTGCGGACTCGTCGCGTGCGATGTCGCGCGAGACGCGCGGCAGGTCGATGCCCAGGGCGGTCTTGAACACATAGCCGACCAGGCCGCTGCAGTCGAACCCTTCGGTGGACTCGCCGCCCCAGACGTACGGGGTGCCCAGCAGGGCCATGGCGCGTTGCAGGATCACCTGGACACGGCTGTCGGCCACGGCGTTCTGCGCGGCGTTGGCCGCACTCTGGGACACGTCGTAGTTGGCCAGCAGGCGGCTGAGGTCACCGGCGAACATCGCCGAACGGTCCATCAGCGGAATGGCGTCGTTGGCGGCCAGATGCGGAAGCAGGGCGGCCAGTGTTGCGGTGGCAGCGGCGTCGGCGCGGCTGCGGGTTGCGGCTTTCTCGGCGGCGACGGTGCTGTCCGGCGGGGCCGTCTGCGGAGCGGATGCGGTGCCGTTGGCGGTCTGTGCCAGGGCGGGAAGGGCTGCGAGCCAAAGAGCGGTGGCGCATAGCAGGCGGAGCGGTTTCCGGGGCGGAAGCGGTGCGGCGCCAGTGATGATCTGTTCGTCGTTCGTCACGCGGGAATCACAATTCTGCTGTCGATGCGGGATGATGCCTTGGTGAAAGAATCGTTACGTTCAAAAAAGGTTAAATTTCCGTTTTATGAAATGTGATGCGCGTCACATATCAGGGTAAAACCCGCTTTGAGCCTGAATAATGGTCACGCCAGTAGGCGCCATCCAGGAAATCCAAGCGGACGGTACCGCCGGTGGTGGGGGCATGCACGAAGCGGCCTTCACCGACATAAATGCCGACGTGGGTCACGTTGCCGCTGGAGCCGAAAAACACCAGATCGCCGGTGGTCAGTTTCTCCTGCGGGATGCGGGGTCCCTGCACCGCGGCCAGTTCACGCGAGGTGCGTGGCAGCGCCAGCGCCAGCACGTCCTTGTAGACATAGGTGACCAGCCCGCTGCAGTCGAAGCCGGTTTCCGGCGTATTTCCGCCAAAGCGGTACGGCGTGCCGACCAGGCCCAGCGCACGCATCAGGATGTTGTTGGCGGCGGCCGGGTTCGACGGCGGCACCTGCGGCCAGACCCGCGGTGCCGGCGGCTTGGTGGCGGCCGGTCGGCGGACCGGCGCCTGTGCGCAACCGCCCAGCAGCACGAGCAGGCCCAGCAACGAACTGGCCGCCACGCGGCGGGCGCGGGCGGCGAAAACTGGCGTGATATGCATGGAGCCGGGATAATGGGCGGTTCGAAAGGTCGCCATGATGGCGGCGCACCCGGCGGCCGACAAGCCGTCCTCCACCGTCTGCCACCGGGCAGCCTATCCAGAGCCAGGCATGAAGATCGAAAAAGACAGCGTCGTCCGCTTCCACTACACCGTTTCCGAGCTCGGCCAGGAGCCGATCGAGAGCTCCAAGGAGCGTGACCCGTTGGCGATCATGATCGGCCACGGCAACATCATTCCGGGCCTGGAAGCGGCCATGATGGACAAGGAGGCCGGCGAGAGCTTCGGCGTGGACGTCAAGGCCACCGAAGCCTATGGCGAATACCGCGAAGGCCTGAGCCAGCGCGTGCCCAAGAAGCACTTCGGCGCCACCAAGCTGGTACCGGGCACCCAGGTGGTGCTGCAGACCAACTTCGGCCCGCGCGCGGTGACGGTGCAGAAGGTCGGCATGAGCGTGGTCGACGTCGATCTCAATCACCCGATGGCGGGCAAGGACCTGCACTTCGACGTGGAGATCATCGAAGTGCGTGAAGCCACCCAGGAAGAGCGCGACCACGGGCATGTGCATGGCGAAGGCGGCCATCACCACTGAGCGCAGCCGTTATACGGTCTGTGAAGCGGGCGGACCGATGCGGGCAATCGGCAACATCGGCATGCACCGCGTGGTGATGCCGATTCGCCCGCGCCGGTCGTGTTCGCCCGGCCAGCGTTCGCTGGATGTGTTTCTGCGGCCCGCCATCTCGGCGGGCTGCTTGCATGGTGCGCGCCACGATCGCCGCGCCGTGCTGTCCGGGCCGCGATGAGCCCGCGCGATCTTCTGCTGCCCGTTGCAACCAGCGAGCGCATGGTGGTGCTGGATGTGCTGCGCGGTTTCGCGCTGCTGGGCATCCTGCTGATGAATGTCGAAGCCTTCGTCGGTCCGCTCGATCTGGCGATCACCGGCGTGGAGCCGCATTGGCATGGTGCCGACCGGGTTGCCGATGCGTTGGTGTACCTGTTCGTGCAGGGCAAGTTCTACACGCTGTTCTCGCTGCTGTTCGGCATGGGGTTTGCGGTGATGGCGCAGCGCGCCGCGCAGGCCGGGCGCGGGTTGTTCGGCCCCTATCTGCGTCGCACCGTTGGGCTGCTGGCGATCGGGCTGGCGCATGCGCTGCTGCTGTGGTCCGGCGATATTCTGGTGACCTACGCCTTGCTCGCCTTGCTGCTGTTGGCCACGCGCGCGGTGCCGACGGTGACGCTGCCGTGGTTTGCCGTGCTGGTCTACTGCTGCGCGCCCGGGTTGATGCTGCTGTACGGCGTCGCGGGCACGTTGACGCAGCTGGACCCGGCATCTGCAGTGGAATGGAAGGCCGCAGTGGCCGACGCAGCGCAACAGGCGGCAGCCAACGTGCAGGCGCAGCGCGCCGCCTTCGGTGGCGGCAGCTATGCGCAGGCCACGCTGCAGCGCTGGCATGACCTGCAGCAGGCAATGACCGGGCTGAGCATCAACGGCCCGGCGATGCTCGGCATGTTCCTGCTGGGCAGCTGGTTCGTGCGCAGCGGTGCAATCGCCGCGCCCGAGCGCTTTCCGCGCCTGTTCCGGGGCTTGCGCTACGGCGCGCTGCCGCTCGGGCTGGGCGTGATGGCGGTGAGCTACGCGCTGGAGCCGTGGATCGATCCGGCGCGCCTGGATCTGCGCCTGTCGGGTGCCTTCGCGCTGGCGCTGATTGCCGGCCCGCTGATGAGCCTGGGCTATGCGGCGTGGGTGGTACGCCTGGCGCCGCGCCTGGCATGGCTGGCGCCCGCCGGACGCATGGCGCTGACCAACTACCTGATGCAGTCGTTGGTGTGCACGTGGATCTTCTACGGTTACGGGCTTGGCTACTTCGAACAGCTGCCGCGCGTATGGCAACTGCCGTTCGCGCTAATGCTGTTTGCGCTGCAGGTGGTGCTGAGCCAGCTGTGGCTGCGCTGGTTCCGCTTCGGGCCGGTGGAATGGCTATGGCGCAGCGTGACCTATCTGCGCGTGCCGCCGATGCGTCGCAGCAGTGCGCGCGTGGGGTAGTGCGCACATGAGCGGCGCGCCTGTCGATGTGGTGGTGGTCGGGGCCGGCGCCATCGGCCTGGCGACTGCGCTGGCCCTGGTCGAGGCGGGGCGGCAGGTGCACGTGCTCGATGCCGGTGCGGTGGGTGCGGCAACCTCGTACGGCAACTGCGGCACCATCACGCCGAGCCATGCGCCGCCGCTGGCAGCGCCGGGCATGATCGCGCAGGCGCTGAAGTGGATGCTGACGCCGGACGCGCCGCTGTATATCCGGCCACGCCTGGATCCGGCGCTGTGGCGCTGGTTGCTGCGGTTTGCGCAGCGCTGCAATACGCGTCACTGGCAGGCCAGCGCGCAGGCGCGCGCGGCGCTGCTGGGCGATGCGCGACACCGCTTCGACGACTGGGTCGAGCGCTATGCGCTGGACTGCGAATTTCGCAGCGATGGGCTGGACTACGTGTTCGGCGATGCGCGCCGCTTTGCGCAGTATCGCCACGAGTGCGGCGTGCTTGCACAGTGGGGCATCCAGGCCGAGATCATCGAGGGCGCCGACTATCTGCGCCAGGCCCCGGCATTTCGCGCAGGCATTGCCGGTGCGATCCATTTCCCCGGCGATGCGCATCTGCGTCCGGAGCGCTACACCGCAGAACTGGCAAGGGTGCTGCGTGCGCGCGGTGCGGTGATCCAGGCGCAGTGCCGCGTCGATGCGGTGGTGCCGGACGCACGCGGCGCGTGCGTGCACACCGAGCGCGGGCGATGGCAGGCGCGTGAGGTGGTGATCGCAACCGGCCCGTGGTCGCCGGTGCTGGCGGCGCAGCTGGGGTTGCGCTTGCCGGTGCAGGCCGGCAAGGGCTATTCGATCACCTATACCGCCCCGGCATTGATGCCGCGCCGCCCGGTGGTGCTGAAGGACCGTTGGGTGTTCGTGGTGCCGTGGCGCGATCGTCTGCGTATCGGCAGCACGATGGAATTCTCCGGACGCGATACCCGCCTCAACCCCACGCGCCTGGCGGCGCTGGAGCGCGCAGCGGCCGATTATCTGCATGCGCCGGCTGGCCCGGCCGTGATCGAGCGCTGGTATGGATGGCGGCCGATGACCTGGGACGACGTGCCGGTGCTGGGGCCGGTGCCGGGGCGTCCTCACGTCTGGCTCGCAGCCGGGCATGGCATGCTCGGCATCAGCATGAGCACTGCAAGCGGACAACTGATGGCCGACCTGATCACGGGCCGCGCACCTGCGCTGGACCCGCATCCTTACCGGGCGGAGCGATTCGCGTGAGTGCCCGATACGACTACGATGTGGTGATCCTGGGCGGCGGCTCCGGTGGATTGGCCGCTGCATTTCGCGCGGCCAGACACGGTGCACGCGTGGCAGTGATGGAGCCGAACGAATTGGGTGGGACCTGCGTCAATCTCGGCTGCGTGCCGAAGAAGGCGATGTGGCTGGCGGCCGATCTGGCCGGCAAGATCGAGCTGGCCGGGGCACTGGGTTTCGATGTGTCGCGACCGACATTGGCCTGGCAGGAACTGGTCACGCACCGGCAGGGCTACATCAACAACATCCACGCCAGTTATCGGCGTCGGCTCAATGAAGATGGCGTGGTAATGATTCCGCAGCGCGGCGTGCTGCAGGATCGCCATACCATCATGGGCGGCGATGGCGTGCCCGTTACCGCCGAGCACATCGTGATCGCCACCGGTGCGCATCCGCTGCGGCCGGACATCGACGGTGCCGAGCACGGTGAGGTGTCCGACGATTTCTTCAATCTCTGCCATGCGCCTGCGCAGGTGGCGATTGTCGGCGGCGGTTATATCGCGGTGGAGATCGCCGGCCTGCTGCAGGCGCTGGGCAGTCGCGTGCATCTGTTCGTGCAGGGCGATCGCTTGCTGGAGCGCTTCGATGCCGAGCTGACCCTGCAACTGGCCGACAACCTGCGGCACCTGGGCGTGCGCCTGCATTTCGGTTTCTCCACCACCGGCCTGGAACGCGATGCACATGGCAAGCTGCGCGTGCACGGCCATCCCGCGCACCCCAGCGAGCAGGGCAACGACGTCTTCGACCAGGTGTTTTTCGCCACCGGCCGACGCGCCAACACAGCGGGGCTGGGTCTGGAAGCGGTCGGCGTGCGCCTGGGCGACAAGGGCGAGGTGGTGGTGGACGAAGGGCAGACCACCAGCGTGCCGAACATCCATGCCATCGGCGATGTCGGCGGCAAGGTCGGGCTGACGCCGGTAGCGATCGCGGCGGGTCGCAAGTTGATGGACCGCCTGTTCGGCAGGCAGCCGGATGCACGCATGGACTACGAAGGCGTGCCGAGCGTGGTGTTCTCGCATCCGCCGCTCGGGCAGGTCGGACTGACCGAGGAGCAGGCGCGCGCGCGGCACGGCAGTGCGGTACGCATCTACCGCAGCAACTTCCGTCCGATGTTGCATGCGCTGGCCGACGCGCCGCAGCGCAGCCTGTTCAAGCTGGTCTGCGTGGGCGAAGAAGAGCGCGTGGTCGGCGTGCACCTGCTGGGCGAAAGCGCCGACGAAATGCTGCAGGGGTTCGCGGTGGCCGTAAAGATGGGCGCGACCAAGCGCGACTTCGACGAGACCGTGGCAATCCATCCCACTTCGTCGGAAGAGATTGTGTTGATGCACTGATGCACTGTGCATCGATGCGGCTGTTGTGGCCGGACCAACGAGGGCATCAGGCCCTTGCCTGATGCCGGTACTGACGTCGGCCCCTGCGTTTCACAACGTGTGGCAGCCCCGCGCAACACCGCACGCTAGTTCTGCACCCGACGTAAGTGCGCTTGACGCAGGCCAGGGCCCTGCGAGCGAACAGATCAAAGCCCCTCTCCCCTCGGGAGAGGGGTTGGGGTGAGGGTCCGGCACAATCGGCGCGTCAATCAACTGCCGATCTGCCGTCCACAGCCGGTCATGCCTCATCGCTGGCATCCTTGCGCGATGTCCAAGCCCCGCAAACCAGTGACGCTTCCCCCTGCCGGCCCACCTGCGCGTGCCGGCTCCCACGGCGCGGCGCCCTCCAGCGAACAGGCGCGACTGCGCATCCTGGCCGCGATTCGCGCAATTCCCTCCGGCCAGGTCGCAGGCTATGGCGAGGTCGCACTGCGCGCCGGCCTGCCCGGGCGGGCGCGGCTGGTGGCCCGCGTGCTCAGCGGCAATGACGATCCGCACCTGCCCTGGCACCGGGTGCTGCGCAGCGATGGCCGGATCGCACTGCCGGACGGCTCGTCCGGCTACCGCGAGCAATGTCGGCGGCTGCGTGCCGAAGGCGTGGCAGTCGAGCAGGGCCGGGTGCGCCGCGCCAGTGCCGCGCAGCGGCTGGATGCCGCCGTGTGGGGACCTTCATAAGCCTGACGTTATGATGGTTGGCATTCCGAAGGATGCCGTCATGCCCCAACTGCCGCCCGTCACCAAAGCGTTGTTGATCGCCAATATTGGCTTGTTCCTGCTGCAATGGGCACTGGGCGACCTGGGCGCCGGCGTGCTGCCCTCCGATGCGGCGCTGTCGTCGCTGATGCTGTGGCCGATCTCCAACGGCTTCGATGCGTTCTCGCCCGGCGCCAGCTTCATGCCGTGGCAGTTGCTGACCTATGCGTTCCTGCATGGCGGCTTCAACCATCTGTTCTTCAACATGCTGGCGCTTTTCATGTTCGGCGCGGCACTGGAGCAGACCTGGGGCCAGAAGCGCTTTTTGACCTACTACCTGGTGTGCGTGGCCGGTGCCGGCGTGTGCCAGTTGCTGATGGCCTGGTTCACCCAGAGCGGGGCGCCGGTGGTAGGTGCGTCGGGCGGTGTGTTCGGCCTGCTGCTGGCCTACGGCATGCTGTTTCCGAATCAGCGGGTGATGCTGCTGTTTCCGCCGATCCCGATGAAGGCGCGCACCTTCGTGATCTTGTTCGGTGCGATCGAGCTGTTCCTGGGCGCAACCGGCTGGCAGCCGGGCGTGGCCCACTTCGCACATCTGGGCGGCATGCTGTTCGGCTGGCTGATGATCCGTTACTGGCGCGGGCAGTCGCCGTTTGGCGGCAGCGGCGGCAGGAAGGGCGGTGGCAAGGGGCGCAAGCCGCCGCTGCGCGTGGTGCGCTGAGGTCCGGCAGCGCATCGCCTCGTAGGAGCGGACCTGGCCGCGACGGTGGTTTACCGGTAAAGCCTTGTCGCGGCCAGGTCCGCTCCTACGACCAGGGTGTTTCAGGCTGGTAGGCAGATCCATAAACGCGAGAGACAAAAAAAGAGCGCGGATTCCGCGCTCTTTTTCATTGCCTGCCACCGTGTGTTGATGGCCAGTGACGTCCTGGCGCCTGAATCAGCGCCAGATCTTCAACTGCTCGGCATCCACGCGCTGCATCGGCTGGCCGGCCTTGCAGCTGAAGGCGGCACCGAATTCCGGCAGGTTGGACAGCGGGCCGTTGGTGCGCCACTGGCCCGGTGCACGGATGTCGGCGCTGGCGCGCTGCACCGCTTCGTTTGGCGACAGCTGCTGGGCCCACAAGCCGGCCCAGGCTGTGAAGAACGCCTGCTTGTCGGCCTCGGTGGCGGCGGGCTGTGCCTTGCTGAAGGCCTGCCAGGCCAGTTCGATACCGGCCAGATCGGCCAGGTTTTCTTCGGCGGTCTGCGCGCCGTTGACCTTGACGTTGGGCACGCCCGGATACGGGTAGGCGCCAAACTGCTCGGCCACCTTGCCGGTCAGCAGGGTCCAGCTGGTCTTTTCGGCCGGCGTCCACCAGCTGCGCAATTCGCCCTTGGCATCCACCAGCGAACCCTTGGCGTCGATGGCACGGGTGATTTCGTGGGCGACCAGCGCGCCGTAGGCGCCGTACTGCGCGGCCGGCGTGCTGCCGGCGGTGAGCACCGGCGGCTGCAGCACGGCGGCAGTGATGATCAGGCGGTTCTGCGCGATGTCGTAGGCCACTGCCGGCTGCTGCGGCAGCACGTCCCAACGACGGTCGGCGTTGCCCTTGCCGATGCGCTTCATCTCCTCGCGGTGGCGCCAGGTCGAGGCGATCAGCATGTTGCCGCCGAAGCTGCCGCGGCCCATCGGCTGCACGGTGTAATCCAGATCGCGACGCGGCGCGCCGACTTCGATCTTCATCGCCGCCAGCTTGGCCTTGGCTTCGGCCACTACCTCACCGTTGCCCCAGCCGGTGCGCTCCAGCGCGGCCAGCTGCGCGTCGCGCATCTGGTCGGCGATGGCTTCGGCCTGGCGGCGCGTGTCGCTGCTCAGATAGCGCGCCACGTATTCGCGGCCGAGCATCGGGCCGGCGGCGATGTTGATCGCGTCCAGCACCTGCTGCCAGCGCTGCGGCGGCAGGGCATCGCCACGCAGCAGACGGCCGCGGAACTGGTACTCGGCATCGTGAAAGCTCTTGGACAGGTACGGAGCCATCGCATCGCCCACGCGCCAGCGCAGATAGGCCTTCCACTGTTCCGGCTTGATGCTGACGATCATGCTGTCGAGTTGCTTGAACATGGCCGGGTCGGCCATCGACACCAGGTCGTCCTTGACGCCCTGCGCTTCCAGGAAGTCGGCCAGGCGCAGGTTCTTGTACTGCTTGGTCAGCTCCTTGGTGGCGATCGGGGCGTAGTTGTTGAACGGGTTGTTGATGCCCTGCACCGACTGCGCGCTGCGTGCCAGCGCGGTCTCGATCTGCAGCACCGAGGCGGCATCGGCGTCGAGCTTGTCGGCGGCGGTGCCGGTGAGCGCCAGGATCTGCTTGACGTAGGCGCGGTAGCGGCCCATCAGCGCCTGGGTGTCGGCATCGGTGCGGGTGTAGAAGGCCGGATCGGGCAGGCCCATGCCGCCCTGCATGAAGTAGCCGATGTGGCGGTCGAGCGCCTTCAGGTCCACGTCCGGGCCGAAGTTGAAGCCGACCGGGATGCCGACCTGGTGCAGTGCGGCGATGGAAGCGGGCACATCCTTGGCCTTCTTGATCGCATCGATGCGCGACAGCAAGGGGGCGATGGGATTGGAGCCGTCTTTTTCCACGGCGGCCTCATCCAGGCCGCTGGCCCAGAAGTCGCCGAGCAGTTTCTGCACGTTGCCCTGCGGCGCCTTCATCGACGCATCCAGCAAGTCGCGTTGCTGCTGCAGCGCGCGCTCGGACAACTGGCCCAGTGCGGTGACGGCACCCGCCTGCGGCATCGGGTTGGCCTTCAGCCAGCCGGCGTTGGCGTAATCGTAGAAGTTGGTGCAGGCCGCCGAGACGGCCGGGGCCTTGGGGGCAGCCTTCTTCTTGCGAGCGGCGTCGGCGTCGGGGGCGGACAGCAGCGTGATCAGGCTGAAGCCAAGAGCGAGGGCAAGCGGACGAATGGTGGGCATCGAGAAGACGGGTGGCCAGATTGAAGTCGGCGGAGTTTAGCAAGGCTGCGTGCTGCGCAGGCATGTGCCCGCTGCCCTTCGTCTCCGCTGCTGGGCGTTTGCGTGAACGCGACAGGCCCGCGTGTGCGGGCCTGTGCGGTCGGTGGTGGGTAGGTGGAAGCGCTTGCAGCCGGTTACCAGATCACCACGCGGTCCTTGTCCGGGCGCACCATCGCATCGCCGGGCTTGCAGGCGAAGGCGTGGGCGAACTGCGGCATGTTGGACGGCGAGGCGTTCGCGCGCAGGTTGTCGGGGGCATGCAGGTTGCTTGCCAGATCGACCAGTTGCTGCTTCTCACGCATCTGCCCGCGCCAGCTGAGCGCAAACCCCAGGAAAAAGCGTTGATCCGGGGTGTAGCCATCGATGGCGGCCGCCCGCTCGGGATGCGCCCGCAATGCCGCCTGTAGCGCGTCGTAGGCGACATTGGTGCCGCCCAGATCGGCGATGTTTTCGCCAAGGGTGAGCTTGCCATTGACGTGCAGGTCGGGGTGGTCGGGCAGTGGAGCGTAGGCATCGAACTGTCGAACCAGGGCATCGGCCCGCTGCTCGAATACCTTGCGATCCTGTGGCGTCCACCAGTTCACGTTGTTGCCCGCACCATCGAACTGGCTGCCCTGGTCGTCGAAGCCGTGCATGGCTTCATGCCCGATCGTTGCACCGATACCGCCGTAGTTGAGGGCATCGTCGGCCTTGGGGTCGAAGAACGGTGGCTGCAGGATGCCTGCCGGGAAGTTGATGGAGTTGGCGCTGGGGTCGTAGTAGGCGTTGACGGTCTGCGGGGTCATCGCCCAACGGGTGCGGTCGGTCGGCTTGCCGATCTGGGCGATGTCGTAGCGATAGTTGAATGTGGCCGCCGCCTGCAGATTGCGGTGGTACGCGCCGGGAACGATCTCCAGCCCGGACCAGTCGCGCCAGGTATCGGGGTAGCCGATCTTCGGCTGGAAGGTTTGCCACTTGGCCAGGGCCTTGGCCTTGGTCTGCGCGCTCATCCAGTCGACGTGTTCGATACGCACCTTGAGCGCAGCGCGAATGTTGTCCACCAGCTCGCTGGCGCGCTGCTTGGCTTCGGGGGTGAACATCCTGGCCACATACAGCTGGCCCAGGCCTTCGCCCATGCTGGTATTGACCCTGCGCAGCACGCGCTTCCAGCGGGGTTCCTGTTCCGGTTGCCCGTGCAGCGTCTTGCCGTAGAACGCAAAGTTGTTGTCGGCGAAGGGCTTGCTGAGGTCGCCGGATGCATCGTCGATGGTATGGAAGCGCAGGTAGGCCTGCCACTGCGCGATCGGAGCGCTGGCGAGCTGGCGGTCGAACTCTGCGAAGAAGCGCGGATGCGACAGCGAGAAGCCGGACCCTGCGTCCACGCCCTGGGCGGCGAAGAAGCGCGTCCAGGAGAAGTGCGGCGTCAGTTTGTCCGCTTCGGCCAGGCTGACGAAGTGATACTGATTCTGCGGTTGACGTGCCTCGACCCGGCTCAACGTAGCAGCCGCCAGGCGCGTTTCCAGCGCAAGCACGTCGTTGGCTTGCGCACGCGCTGGGTCTTTGGCAATGCCGGTGAGTTCGAGCGACTTGGCGATGTAGTCCAGATACGCCGCACGGATGGGCGCGTACTCGGCGGCGCTGTAGTACTCCTTGGTCGGCAAACCCAGGCCGCCCTCGGTGGCGAAGGCGATCTGCATGTCCGCCGTGTGGAAATCGGCGCCGGCACCGAAGTAGAAGACCTGCGCGTCGCCCTCTGCGTAGCGGCCGGTGATGTAATCGGCGACCTGCCTGCCGGAGGTCAGCGCGGCGATGGCTTCCAGTTGCCGACGGATCGGTTGGTCACCCGCAGCCTCGATCGCGGCTTCGTCCATGCCCGACGCATACAGCATGCCGATCTTGCGGGCCACCGGATCGGCCTGTGCGCCTGCGTGCTTGGCTGCGGCTTCAGCGATCTCACGCTGCACGAGTTCGCTTTGTTCAGTCAGGATGTCGCTGACGCCCCAACTGGTGCGATCTGCCGGTATCGGGTTGGCCTTGCGCCATTTTTCGTTGACGAAGTTGTCCAGGTCCTGGCATGCGCTTGTTGTCGGATCCAGTTCGCCGATGTCCAGCGCCGACTTGGATGGGGCGAGGGTCGCCGCAGGCGCCAGCGCGTCCGGCGTCTTCGTGGCGCTGCCGTCGTCGGATGCACGCTTGCAGCCGGCCAGTGCGATCAGCAGGCTGAGGGCGAGTGTGGAGGTCTTGATGGCGGACATGGCGGAAATGGGCAGGAAGGAGCGCCGAGGATAGGCGGGCGCTGCCGTGCCGGCACGCAGGCTTGAGCTTTATTGAGACTTGTTTTGAAGGCGACGAGGGGTGGGGCACCGATGCCCGATGGCATGGCCCGAAAAAGGAACAAGGGTGCGCCGCGGCAGGCCGCCTGAGGGCGTAAATGGCAGGGGGAGACGCAAAAAGACGCGGCTGCGTAAGTTGCGCCACCTGCAGCAAGCCGTGTCCGATGCGCAATGCACGTGTTGAATCCGCCACCTGCAGGCGTAGCGCGCGATCTTGGCGGCATCGCGCTCCACTGTCGCAAAACAAAAGGGCGACGATCTCTCGATCGCCGCCCCCGTTGTTTGCAGCTACCGTGCAATTACCAGATCACCACCTGCTTGTCGCCCTGGCGCACCATCGGATCGCCGGCCTTGCACGAGAACGCGGCGGCAAACGCCGGCATGTTCGACGGGGCGCCGATGGCGCGGAAGTTGGCCGGTGCATGCGGATCGGTCTTCAGGCGCACCACCAGTTCTTCCGGAGTGAAGTTGCGGCGCCACACCGTGGCCCAGTTGAGGAAGAAGCGCTGGTCACGGGTGATGCCGTCGGTCTTGGGATCGTCCTTGCCGGCGGTGGCGGTCTTCATCGCGTCGTAGGCGGTGTTGAGGCCGCCCAGGTCGGCGATGTTTTCGCCCAGGGTCAGGTCGCCCTTGACCTTGTCGCCGGCCGGGGTGCGGTAGCCGTCGAACTGCGCGACCAGCTTGCCGGTGCGCGCCTTGAACGCGTCCAGATCCTTCTGCGTCCACCAGCCCGGATCGGCGATGAAGTTGCCGTCGGCACCGAAGCGGCTGCCCTGGTCGTCGTAGCCGTGGGTCATCTCATGCCCGATCACCGCACCGATGCCGCCGTAGTTCATTTCCTCCGGCGCATTCGGGTCGAAGAACGGCGGCTGCAGGATCGCGGCCGGGAACACGATCTCGTTCTGCAGCGGGTTGTAGTAGGCGTTGACCGTCTGCGGGCTCATCCCCCATTCGGTCTTGTCCACCGGCTTGCCGATCTTGGACAGGTTCCACTTGTAGTTGTACTCGGACGCGGCCATCACGTTGCCCAGGTAGCTGTCGCGGCTGGTGGTCAAGCCGTTCCACTCGCGCCACTTTTCCGGGTAGCCGATCTTGGGCGTGAAGCTCTCCCACTTGGCGATCGCCTTGGTCTTGGTCTCCGGGCTCATCCAGTCCAGCTTTTCGATGCGGGCCTTCAGCGCAGTGCGCAGATTGGTCACCAGGGTTTCCATCTTGGCCTTGGAATCGGCCGGGAAGGCGACCTTGACGTACATCTGGCCCAGCGCTTCGCCGGTCTGGCTGTTGATGGTGGCCAGCACGCGCTTCCAGCGCGGCTTGATTTGCTTCTGTCCGCGCAGGGTCTGGTTGTAGAACGCGAAGTTCTCATCGACGAACGGCTGGCTCAGGAACGGCGAGGCGCCATCGACGGTGTGGAAGCGCAGGTAGGCACGCCAGATCGCCGGATCGGTGTCGGCGATCATCTTGCTCACTTCCTGGTGGAAGGCCGGGATCGCCAGCGAGAACATCTCCGGCGTGGGGACGCCCTGCGACTTGAAGAACTCCGTCCACGACCAGTTGGGCGTCAGCTTGTCGGCATCGGCCGGCGAGATCGGGTTGTAGGCCAGTGACGCATCGCGCGACATCTGGGTGCTGGTCTTGGAGACCTTGGCCAGACGGGTTTCGAACGCGACCACCTGCTTGGCCTGCGCGGCGGCATCGGCCGCGGCCACGCCGGACAGTTCCAGCACCTTGGCCACGTGCGCCTGGTAGGCCTCCAGCTTGGCCTTGTTGGCGGCGCTGGTGTAGTACTCCGGGTCCGGCAGACCCAGGCCACCCTGCATGGCGTAGGCGATGTTCTGGCTGGACTTCTTGAAATCCGCCTCGGCGCCGAAGCCGAACAGCTCGTTGTTGCCCTTGGCCGCGCTGCTGCGCAGATAGTCGACCAGCTTGGCCTGGTCGCTGATGGCGTCGATCGCGGCCAGTTCCGGCTTCAGCGGCTCGATGCCCTGGGCATTGATCTTGGCCTCGTCCATGCCGGTGGACCACAGGTCGCCGACGATCTTTTCCACGCCGGTGGCGCCGGTGTCGGCTGCGGCCTGTTCGACCAGCTGCTGCTGGATCGCATTGGAGCGCTCGTCGAGCATCTCGAACGCGCCCCAGCTGGTGCGATCGCCCGGCACCGGGTTGGCGGCCAAAAACTTGGCGTTGGCGTAGGCATTCAAATCCGTGCAGGCATTGCCGTTGGGGTCCAGATCGGCGGCGGTGAACTGGTTCACGGCCGGCAGCTTGCTCTGGTCCAGGGTCAGCGTCTTGGGCGCCGCAGGCGCAGCGGTTGCCGCAGTTGCGGCGTCGCCGGCCGGGGCCGCCGGCGCAGCGTCGTCGGATTTCTTGCAACCACTGAGCGCGGCTGCCACGGCCAGGGTCAACGTCAATAGATGAGGTGTTCGAATCACAAAGGCTCCAGGAGCAGCAGTCGATTGGGAAGCTCCGTCGCCGGAGCCGTGGCCGGCACTCTACGCCTCGCCAGCCGGATGGCATGGTGTCGAAGGTCATGGGTGCGGCGTGTGTAGAGGGGCGGGAGGCGGGCTCCGACGCAGCTGCAGTAGGGGACGCACTAAAAAAAACGGCCCCTTTCGGGGCCGTGGAGAAGTGCGTGTTCTAGTTCTGAACGCTGCGCTTAAAAGTCATAAGCCGCAGAGAGACGGACGAAGCGCGGTGGGTTGAAGTAGGTGCCCATGCCATAGGTGTTGGACACCGTGTAACGGTCGTCCCCGTACACCGCTTCCGTACGTGTGGCATCGCGGTCGTTGAGTACGTTGAAGACCTGCAGCCCGATGGCGAGCTTGTGATCGGCAAACGACGGACGATAGGTCACGCCCAGATCCAGATTCGTCAGCCAAGGCGTGCGGCCTGCGTCGCCCGGACGAGAAGGAGAACCGGCGCAATAGTGATAAGCCGACTCATAGCCAATCGGATCCTGCTCGCCCTCGCCGAAATAGCCCAGGCACGATTTTGGTGTGCCGGACAACACGCGCACCGTGGCAGATGCCATCCATTCCGGTGTGAACTGATAGGCACCGAATGCCTTGAACTGATGGCGGCGATCATTGGCCAGACTTCCACCTGCGTAGTACATCAGCTCTGCCGAGTCCCAGTCCTGCGTCTTGGAAACGTCAGCCTGTCCCAGATCGGATTTCACCTGGCCTTCGGTGTTGCCGTACAGATGCGACCAGGTGTAATCGACGCGGCCGAACCACTTCTCGTCGAACGGATGTTCCAGAAACAAGTCGACCGACACGTAGTTACGCTTGGCACCGCTGGTGAATCCCCAATCCTCCTGAGACATGCGCACCTGCGTGCGACCTGAGCCGTCGACATTTGCCAGGTTGTAAGTGTTGGTTTCGCCAGGGTTGAACATCACGCAGCCAGGAATGGCAACGGATGAGGAGTCGATACCACCGGCCTCGAGCTTATCTGCTATCCGGCCTGTATCGCAGACGTCATCGATCGCGGTCTGCAGCTTGCGATAGGTCACCTTTGCACCCGAGTTCCACTTCTCGCCAAGCGTCTTCTCAAAGCCCATCAGGAACTCATCCTGGTACTGAGACTTCAAGTCGCTCGGTGCGAACGAATTCGGATCGGGCGTCTGCCCGTATTCGCCATTCGACGAGACCGGGCCCGGGCCCAACGCCCTCAAGCCAGTCGGCTCTCCATTTGCGTCCAGCCCGCTGTAGGCGAAGTATTCATCGGTATAGGTGGAAGCAGATGCACCGCGCACCGCAACGCTATTGGGCAGTGCCAGATAGTAGCGTCCCAGGTTGGCGTACAGCTTCAGCGACGAATCGCCGAAGACGTCCCAGCTCACGCCCAAGCGTGGTGCCCACTGGTCGCCGCTGTCGACATAGGGAGCGCCTGCGCTGTTGAAGTTGGTGAACTTGTCGTTACGGATACCAAGCAACACCAGCCACTTGTCGGTGACTTGCCAGCGATCTTCCAGGTAATACGCCTTCTGCTCGACTGCCATGCTTGTTGTCGTGGTGAAAATGCGGCGCTGCGCGTAGTAGCCATTGCCGCCGGACGGGCCGACACCCAGGCTCGGGCGGATGTCGACCGCAGGGTTGGACTGACGCGCGAACAGCCACTGGTATCCCGGCCCGGTTGTCTGAACGCCTTCATTGGACGCATTGAAGTACATGTTGTCCACGCCGGCGGTCAGGTCGTGGTCACCAAGCCGGTATTCGAGTTCGAGGCGCAGGCTGCGGGTCTTGTTCTGCGGACGATCTGCCTTGGTGCGGTTACTCGCCTGATCGTTGGTGATCGGCGTACCACCGGTCAGCGCAGGATCCTGGTTAGTAACATTCTGCAGGTAAGGAAGATTGGAGACGTACGGATTGCCCTGCAGATTGTCTTGACGGCTACGGCCCCATGTGGCGTTCAAGGTCAGGTCGTCGGTGAGATAGCCGGTGTATTTGAAGATGTCGTACCGGTCCTTGATCTTGTAGGTATCAGCGAACGTGCCGCTGCGACCACCACCGGTTAATGTGTCGTAATCGAAATCGGTGTAATACCCAGCACGACGATCAGTGCTTTCAATACGGGTGTATTCCACAATGTTGCTGTCGTTGATATTCCAGTCAATCTTGCCGTAAAACTTTGGCGCGCTATAGGCATAGTTGTTCCGTCCCAGGACACTTGCCGCGCTGGAGTTGGTGGAAACGCCATCGGTCTTGTCCGACTCGCCCGCCACGAAAACAAACAGCTTGTCTTCGATCAATGGGCCGCCCGCATACGCGCTATAGACCGTGCGAGTCGCTGCGTCGTCCTTGCGGCTGCGATACAGTGTGCCGGGTTGATCCGGATTGGTGTATTCAAATCCATCTGGCAAGGTGTTGTTGGGGAAGCGCACGTTCTCGGGCGAACTTGCGAGCGACTTGGGTTCCCAGACTGCCTGAGCACCGAAATGCCATTCGTTGGTACCGCGCTTGCCGACCTGATTGATCACGCCGCCGGTCGAGCGACCGTAACGCGCGCTGTAGCCGCCGGTGTAGGTCTCCTGCTGGTCGATCGCGCCATACGGCAAGCTCACGCCACCGAGGTTGCTAAGCGGGTTGCTGACGTTGAATCCGTTGATGTAGTAAGCATTTTCAGTGACGCCGGCGCCGCCGAACGAAACGACCGAGCGTGAGCCGTTGTCGAATGCGCCACTGCCCGCCACGGCACCCGGTGCCAGCAAGGCAATTGCTTCCGCGCTACGGCCAAGGGGCAGGATCGCAAGCTGCTGGGAGGTGATCACCGATCGCGAACTGGTCGAGCTGACATCAATCTTCGGTGCATTGGCCGCGGTGACGGTGATCGCGCCCAGCGTGGTTGCATCGGCATTACTGCCAGCGCTTGCGCCAGCGAACGAAACCTCGGTACCCGAACCGACGCGTAGTTGCACGTTCTTGCGCGTATCGACGACCTGATCGCCACGCTTCAAGGTGACGGTGTAGGCGCCGACCGGCAGCGAGCCGAGGTTGTAACGGCCGTTTGCGTCTACGGTGATGGTGCGGCTCAGCCCGGTGTCGCTCTGAACGACAATCGTGCTGCCGGCTTCGGAGGGAGCGCTGCCGTAGATGCTGCCGGTGGTGCTCTGCGCGTAGACCGCGCCATTGGTTAGGCAAGCACTGAGCACGACGGCGAGAGCGGTGCGCTTGATGACTTGGCGACGAAACTGATTGCTCATTCCTGACCTTTCAACTGGGAGTGCGGATAAGGGACGGTCATCGGAGAGTCAGATGGCCTTAACCCGAACGTAATGAATGTCTGCACTGCAGCGCAAGCAATCGACATGATTTGTTAATAAAATATCGTCAATCCGCATCGAAAGTGATTAATTCGGCACAATTCCAGGCTCTGCGACACAGAGAGACAAACAACCTCAACAACATTTTGTAACTAGTAGTTACATTCGATACAGATAAGCCAGGCCTGAAGTTGGGAAGCTGTCGCGGCTGTGGCGAGCAGGCCTACGGCGGTAGGCGTTACGGCCGCGCTCGCCACGTGGCAAGAAGAAACCCCGGCAAGCGGGGCGTCTTTTCAAGCGTTATTCCCGGGTCAGAACCGCACCGTTGTCCCCAGATAGAAGAACCGTCCGACGTTGTCGTACAGCGCAGAGGTGAAGTCCGAGCCAAAGTAGTTACGCGGCGGATCCTTGTCGAAGGCGTTGTCGATGCCGAGGTAGACGTCGATCTTCGAGCCGGGGAACTGATAGCCGAACTGGAGGTTGTGATAGGTGTACGAGCCGTTCCTGATCGGGCTGGCCGAGCCCGGATTGCTGTTGTAGCTTTCCGGTGTCACGCGCAGGTTGCCGTCCACGTAGTTCATGTCCCACGACGCGCGCCATTCGTTCCAGTTGTACTTGGTCTGGAACTGCGCGCGCCAGCGCGGGTCGGTCACGTAGGTCACGTACTCGTCGTACTCGGCCGGAAAGTCCTGGAACACCCATTCGCGCGACTGGATCAAACGGGTGCCGACCAGGCGCAGCACGGTGTTGCCTTCGCCGAGCTGGAAGCGGTAGTCCATTTCCAGATCCACGCCCACACGCCGCGAGCGCGACAGGTTTTCATTGAGCGCCTGCCAGCCGATGATGCTGTGCTCGGGATAGATGCGGCCCTGCGGGTCGGTGAATCCACCCAGCGGGGCGCGCTGCACGAAGCCGCAGAAGCTGTTGTCGATGCCACCTGGATTGTCCACGCAACGCGTGGCATTGGTCTCTGCGGTCACGGTGCCGATCGCGTCCTGCAGGTCGATGCGCCAGTAGTCGATCGACATGCCGAAGCCTTCGAAGAACTCCGGTTGCCACACCAGGCCATAGGACAGGCTGCGCGCACGCTCCGGCTTCAGCTCCGGGTTGCCGCCGCTGACGCCGGGGCGGGTGGAGGTGAAGGTGTCGATCCAGCCCACCGGCACGCCCAGCGCGCTGCAGTTGGCCTGGCGCAATGCCACGTCGCCCGCGGTGCCCGGGCGGTTGGTGTTGGTCGGCAGGTAGTTGCAGGGATCGTTGATGGTCGCGAAGTTCTCGCTCTGCGAGTCGTACAGCTCGCCGATGCTGGGCGCGCGCACTGCCTGTGCCAGCGTGCCGCGCAGACGCAGCGAGGGGATGATGGTCCAGTCCAGGCCGACGTTCCAGGTCTTGGTCGAGCCGATGCTGTCGTAGTCCGAATAGCGGCCTGCCACGTCCAGCGCCAACCGGTCCACGCCCGGCAGGCCGGCGAGCAATGGAATGGTGCTCTCGACGAAGATTTCCTTGACGGTGTACTCGCCACCGCTATTGGGGATGGCGTTGAGGAAGGTCGCGCCCGAGGCCGCCAGCGGATCGGTGATCTCCTCGCTCTGCTCCTTGCGGTACTCCACGCCACCGGCAAACCCGATGTCGCCGGCCGGCAGCGACAGCAGGTTGCTGTTGGCCACCGATGCGCTGAACACGGTCTGCTGGATCTTGGCTTGCGAGCGCGCGGTGGTGTTGAACCACGCCGCTGCTTCCGGGGTCACCGCGCCGTTGCCGAACACACTGAACGGCACGCAGCCTTCGCGCGCCAGGGCCGAATAGGCACGGTTGGTGTGGGGGTTGATCGCGCCCGGATCCAGCGTGGTGCGGCAGACGATGTTGCCGCTAGCATCGCGTGCGGCGTCGATACCGGCTTGCCAGCGCTCATTGATGCGGTTGTTGAGGTTCAGGCGGTCGACCGTGGTCTTGCCGTAGTTGGCAGACACGTCGTAGCTCCAGTTGTCGGTGAAATTGCCTTCGGCGCCGAGCACTGCGCGGTAGGTCTTGCGCTCGATGTTCTCGCCGCGACGGCCGGCATCGACGTTGAAGCGGTTCATCAGGATCTGGGTGGCACCGCGCGCATCCATCAGCGCACCGAGTTCGGGGCTGACATACGGATTCTGGCGACGCACGCGCAGCGAGCTGTCGAATGCCGGCTGGCCGAAGAATTCCGAATCGGTCTCGCTGTACTTGCCCTCGAAGAACAGGCGATGGTTCGCGCTGATCTCGAAGTTGATCATGGTGTTGACGCTCTTGCGATCGAAGCCGGGCTGCAGGTCGGCAACCGCATTCAGATCGACGAAATCGCAATCCACGCACGAGGTATTGCTGACCACCGGGCCGTTGTAGCGATTGCGGCGGAAGCTGCCGTCCTGGTTGAACAGGTAGCGGTTGCCATAGCTGGCCGGGTTGCGGAAATCGAATGTGCCCAGGTTGAAGGTGCCGCCGTAGGACGTGGAATGATTGCCGCCCGGGCCGCTGAGCACATTCTGCGGATTGCGTTCGCTCGGCGGTTGGCTCGGGTCGAACGCGGGGTTCGGAACCGACACCAGATATTCGCGGCCGATGGCGCGGTTGCCGCGACCGAAGCGGTCCTGCTTGCTGTATTCGCCGGACACCGCGATGTTGCCGCGGCCGTCCGCAAAGTCGGTGCCTGCCGAGAAGCTGGCGAAGGAGCGGTTGTAGTTGCCCTCGTCGGCCAGGCCGGTCTGCGCACGCGTCTCGAAACCGGTGAAGTTCTTCTTGAGGATGAAGTTGACCACGCCGGCCACCGCGTCGGCGCCATACACGGCCGAGGCGCCACCGGTGATGACTTCCACGCGTTCGACCCATTCCACCGGAATGGTGTTGACGTCCACCGCGGTCGAGCCCGGGCTCGAACCAACATGGCGGCGGCCGTTGACCAGTACCAATGTGCGGTCCACGCCCATGCCGCGCAGGTCGAGCAGGCCCAGCCCGGCGGTGCCGATGAAGCGGGTGGAGTTGCCCAGCGTGTAGCTCGGTGCCAGCGCGGGCATGCGCGCCATCAGGTCGCTGATGGTGGTCGCGCCGGTGGCGCGGATTTCCTCGGCGCTGATCGCAGTGACCGGCGAGGGCGTGACAAAGCCGGTACGCGCGATGCGCGAGCCGGTGACGGTGACCTTGTCCAGATCGGTGGTGCCGGGCGCGACCCCGCTTTCCGACTGCGCGGCGGCGTGGCCGGCAGAGGCGGCCAGCACGGCAAACAACGCGGTGCTCAAACGATGACGCTGGGTGTGTTGCGGAAGACGACTCGACATGACCTTGCGGATTCCTCGCTGGGATTTGGCGAAACAGTCGCGCTCGCTGAGCGCTGGCTGAATTAGAATTCGAACGTAAAATTCCTTAATCATGTGTCCACATTTGTGAAATTTGTCACTGATCGACACATGCAGGAGTCTTCGGCACGCCTGGCTGCTGACGGCTTGCAACGCGTCTGCCTGTGGCCGGACTGGGTAAACTGACGCACTTTCCAGCGCTGCGGCTGGCGATGCAGCCATCGCTGCGGCGCCAGCACGAGCAATCAGGCAGACAATGACGACGATGGTGCAACGCGCTTCAAGCAAGGCGATCGATTTCTCCCGGAGCGCATGCGCATGACCGGCGAACGCAGAATCCCCGCGCATGCGGTGCAGGGCGCGTTGGCGCCGCATCCGCGGATCCGCAATGTGATCGCGGTCGGCTCCGGCAAGGGTGGGGTGGGCAAATCCACCACGGCGGTGAATCTGGCGCTGGCCCTGCGTCAGCAGGGCGCACGCGTGGGCGTGCTGGACGCGGATATCTATGGGCCGAGCGTGCCGGCGATGCTGGGCCTGAGCGGGCGGCCGGACAGCCCGGACAACAAGTCGATCGAGCCGTTGCGCGCGTTCGGCATCGAGGCGATGTCGATCGGCTTGCTGGTCGACCAGGACACGCCAATGATCTGGCGCGGGCCGATGGCGACCTCGGCGCTGACCCAGCTGTTCAACGACACACTGTGGGACGACCTGGATTACCTGCTGATCGACCTGCCGCCGGGCACCGGCGACATCCAGCTGACCTTGTCGCAGAAGATCCCGGTGGCCGGTGCGGTGATCGTCACCACGCCGCAGGACATCGCCACGCTGGACGCGCGCAAGGCCTTGAAGATGTTCGAAAAGGTCGAGGTGCCGGTGCTTGGCATCGTCGAGAACATGGCGGTGCATACCTGCTCCAGCTGTGGTCACCGCGAGCACTTGTTCGGCGAAGGCGGTGGCGAGCGCATGGCCGCGCAGTACGGTGTGCCCTTGCTCGGGTCGTTGCCATTGGCGATTGCGATCCGCGAGCAGGGCGATGCCGGCCAGCCGATCGTGGTGGCCGCGCCGGAGTCGGCGGCAGCGCGGGCCTATCTGGCTGCCGCCGCGCGGCTGTCCGAGGAGCTGGACAAGCGCCCACGCGCCAGCATCCCGATTTCGGCGTCGTTGCTGTAGTGCGCAGGCCGGCCGCTGGTGCCGGCCGCTTGCTAGAATTCGCTGCCTTTCGCGCGGGCCGCTCGGCCTGCCGCCTTCCGTCTTCAAGGAACACCGCATGAGCATCAAGAGCGACCGCTGGATCAAGCGCATGGCCGAACAGCACGCGATGATCGAGCCGTTCGAGCCCGGGCAGATCAAGCACGATGCCGCCGGCCAGCGCATCGTCAGCTTCGGCACCTCCAGCTACGGGTACGACGTGCGCTGCTCGCGCGAGTTCAAGATCTTCACCAACATCAACTCGACGATCGTCGACCCCAAGCACTTCGATCCGGGCAGCTTTGTCGATATCGAATCGGATGTGTGCATCATCCCGCCGAACAGCTTTGCGCTGGCGCGGACGGTGGAATACTTCCGCATCCCGCGCGACACCCTGGTGGTGTGCCTGGGCAAGAGCACCTATGCGCGTTGCGGCATCATCGTCAACGTGACCCCGCTGGAACCGGAGTGGGAAGGCCACGTCACGCTGGAATTCAGCAACACCACGCCACTGCCGGCGCGCATCTACGCCAACGAAGGCGTGGCGCAGATGCTGTTCTTCCAGTCCGACGAGGTCTGCGAGACCTCGTACAAGGACCGCGGCGGCAAGTACCAGGGCCAGACCGGCGTGACCCTGCCGCGCACCTGATGCCGTGGTGCGGCCGCGCCTTCAGCAGGTGGCGGCCGTCCGCTCGCGGTAGCGCAGCAGGTGGCGCACGCCCGCGGCGATCAGCAACGCCGGCCACCAGGTCGACACCAGGTTGCCCACATCGAGACGGGTCAGCCCGAGGTTGTCCAGCAGAAACAGCGTGCCCAGCGTGATCAGGAACAGGGCAGGGATCAGGCGGTAGTGCATGGTGGCGTCCTCGGTAGGTAGGAGGCCATGCTGCGCGCAATGCGCCTGCCGATCAGGTGCCGGAAGTCAACACGTGCGAATGACAAACGTCATGTCGGCAAAGCCGAGAGGTAGCCAGGGGCACAGACTGGCGAATCAGCGGCCAGACGGCGCCAGCGCGCAATCGGGGCTGTCTCTTGGAAGACACCAAAGCAAACCAGGGAATCAACAGCGCCAAAAGCGCGCTCTTACGATTCCCGATTCCCGGCTATTTGCCGCGCCCAAACAACATCCCCACACCGCAGGCGACCAACGCCGCCGGCCACCAGGTGGCGATCAGCCGGCCAAGACTGACATTGGTCCAGCCCAGGTTGTTGGCCAGGAACAGCAGGCCGACGAGGATCAGGATCAGTGCGGCGACGACATTGGATTTCATGCGGGAAGGTGGTTGTGGGGCGGGCGCCTATCGTAGCCGCTGCGCCCATGCAGCGACACGCTGCTGCAGCGTATCGGGGTCGAAGCGCTGCGCGCTGCCGCTGCCCCAGACCGGGCCGGGCCAGGCCGCATCGCCCGGATGCCGGCCGACCAGGTGCACATGCAACTGCTGCACGATGTTGCCCAGCGCGCCGATATTGAGCTTGGCGACCCCGGGCTCGACCCGCAGCAGCTGCGAGAGCTGATTGATCTCGGCCAGCAACAGGCGCTGCTGGCCGCCGTCCAGATCGATCCACTCGCTGGCATCGGCCACCCGCGGCACCAGCAGCAGCCACGGGAAGCGGCTGTCGTCCATCAGCCGCACCTGCGACAGCGGTCCGTCGGCGACGAACACGCTGTCGGCGGCCAGCCGCGCATCGGGCTGGAAGCCGCTCGCCTCGGACATGCCTGCTGCAACCTCGCTCATCCCAGATGCGCTTCGAAGAAGCCCAGGGTGCGCTGCAGCGCGCGCTCGGCGCTGTCGGCGTCGTAGTGGTTCGGGTCGATGCTGCGGTTGAAGGCGTGGCCGGTTGGGTACACGAAGGTCTCCATCTGCGGCAGCTTCTCGCGGTGGGCCTGGATCGCCTCGGGCGGAATGCTGCTGTCCTGCTCACCGAAGTGGAACATCACCGGTGCGGCCGGAGTTTCGTCCAGCAACTGGGTGTTGCGGCCGCCGTAATAGCTCACCGAGGGCAGCCCCAGGCGGATCGCCGACAGCAGCGCCACCGAGCCGCCCCAGCAATAGCCCACGGTGCCGACCTTGCCGGCGCGGCTGAGCAGGGTGGCAGCGGATTTGACCACCTCCACCGCGCGCTCCAGGCCGACCGCATTGGCCAGTGCCAGGCCGCGCTGCAGGCTCTCCTGGTCGTAGGGCAGTTGCACGTCCTTCTCTTCCAGGTCGAAGAAGGCCGGCGCCAGCACTTCGTAGCCGCGCGCGGCGTAGTCGTCGGCCACCGCGCGGATATGTTCGTTGACGCCGAAGATTTCCTGGATCACCACCAGGCCGCCGCGCGGGCTGGAGGTCGGGGTGGCGTGCCAGGCGGCGACCTGGCCGTCGGGGGTGTCGAGCGTGGTCCAGTGACCCATGGGAACTCCTGCTGCGGTAAGGGGGAAGGCGCGCATTATCGACCGGATCGGCGGCGCTGCAGGTGAGGGACTCGCTAAGATGAGATTGCTTGCCCGGCGCGCGGTTCAGAGCGCTGCCCGCGCGCCGCTATAATTGCTCCACTCAGGCCCCAGGCCGCTCCGTTCCCAGGCTCCTGCTCCATGTCCCAGCTGAACCCCAAAGTCGGCTTCGTCAGCCTTGGCTGCCCGAAGGCGCTCGTCGACTCCGAACGCATCCTCACCCAGCTGCGCGTGGAGGGCTACGACATCGTGCCCAGCTACGACGCTGCCGACGTGGTGGTGGTCAACACCTGCGGTTTCATCGATTCGGCGGTGACCGAGTCGCTGGACGCGATCGGCGAGGCGATGAACGCCAACGGCAAGGTGATCGTCACCGGCTGCCTGGGCAAGCGCCCGGAACAGATCCGCGAGGCCTACCCGCAGGTGCTGGCGGTGTCCGGCCCGCAGGACTACCAGAGCGTGATGGAGGCGGTGCATGCGGCACTGCCGCCGCGCCACGACCCGTTCGTCGATCTGGTGCCCGACTACGGCATCAAGCTGACCCCGCGCCATTACGCGTATCTGAAGATTTCCGAAGGCTGCAACCACCGCTGCAGCTTCTGCATCATCCCGTCCATGCGCGGCGACCTGGCCTCGCGGCCTGTGGATGAGGTCCTGCGCGAAGCCGAGCGGCTGGTGCGCGGCGGGGTCAAGGAATTGCTGGTGGTCTCGCAGGACACCTCGGCCTATGGCGTGGATCTGAAGTATGCCGAGCGCCCGTGGCGCGACCGCATGTACCAGACCCGCATGAAGGCGCTGTGCGAAGGCTTGTCGGAACTGGGCGTGTGGACGCGCCTGCATTACGTGTATCCGTACCCGCACGTGGACGATGTGATTCCGCTGATGGCCGAAGGCAAGCTGCTGCCGTATCTGGACATCCCGTTCCAGCACGCCAGCCCGCGCATCCTCAAGCTGATGAAGCGCCCGGGCGCGGTGGAAAAAACCCTCGAGCGCGTGCAGCGCTGGAAGGCGATGTGCCCGGAGATCACGGTGCGCTCCACCTTCATCGTCGGTTTTCCCGGCGAGACCGATGCCGAATTCGAATCGCTGCTCGACTTCCTGGATCAGGCCCAGCTGGACCGCGTCGGTGCGTTCGCCTATTCCCCGGTGGAAGGCGCCAGCGCCAACGCGCTGCCGGATCAGGTGCCGGAAGAGCTCAAGCAGGAGCGCCTGGCGCGCTTCATGGCCCGGCAGGCGGAGATATCTGCCGCGCGGCTGGAGGCGAAGATCGGCAGCGTGCAGCAATGCCTGGTCGACCTGATCGAAGACGATATCGCGGTGGCGCGCTCGCGCGCGGACGCACCGGAGATCGATGGCCTGGTACATATCCAGAACGGCGGCGAGCGCGGCTTGAAGGTGGGCGACCTGGTCGATGTGGAAATCACCGACAGTGACGAGCACGATCTGTTCGGCGATGCATTGCCGGCCAATGTCGCAATCCAGCAGGGACGTCCGTTGAATCTGCAGATGGTGTAACTGGGCGCTGGTCCTTGCACATCTGTCCGTAGGAGCGCACTTGTGCGCGATGGGGCCTTATCGATAACGCCCCATCGCGCACAAGTGTGCTCCTACACGCAGGTCAGCAGAGTGCGATCACTCGCCTACTGAGTGGCGTAATCCACCGACACCACCACGAAGCTGTGCTTGCCCGACGGCAACTGCGCTTCGAACTCGTCGTCCACGCGTTTTTTCAGCAGCGCGCGTGCCAAGGGCGAGTCGATGCTGATCCAGCCGCGTCCGGCGTCGGTTTCGTCAGGGCCGACGATGCGGTAGCGCAGCAGCTCGCCGCTGTCGGCATCTTCCAGCTCCACCTGCGCCCCGAAGAACACTGCCTGCGGGTCGGTGGGGGCGGTATCCACCACGCGCAGCGCTTCCAGCCGTTTGCTCAGATAACGCACGCGGCGGTCGATCTCGCCCAGCTGTTTCTTGCGATAGGTGTACTCGGCGTTCTCCGAGCGGTCGCCCTCGGCCGCGGCGGCGGCCAGCGCACGCACCACTTCCGGCCGACGCACGCGCCAGAGCTCTTCCAGCTCGGCCTTGAGCCGGGCATGGCCGTCGGGCGTGATCAGTGCGGTGCTTTTTTCGGCGGGCGGGCGCCAGCGGCTCATGGGCGGTGTATCCGACAGCGGGACCGCGATGCTAGCGCGCATGGCCGGCTTGCGCATCTGCCGTCGCACGGCGAAGCTTTGCGCTCTCTCGGACACGGACGTTGTCATGCTGTTGATGCCGCTGCACAAACCCTGGTCGCGCCAGAACATTCCCTGGGTGACGCTGCTGCTGGTGTTGGTCAATGTGGTGGTCTACCTGGGCTATCAACGCAAGGACGACGCGCTGGTCGAAAACGCGGTGCGCTACTACGTCGAGTCCGGCCTCGGTGCACTGGAGGCGCAAGCCCACGAGCGCTATCTGCAGCAGACCGACGACACCAAGTTGCGCGCTGCGCGCCGGGCCAGGCTGGACAGCGTGCCGGCGCGCCAACGCCTTGCGTATCTGGCGCACCTGACGATGCACGACGTGGCCTTCGCACAGGCGTTGCGCAGCGGCGCATTGTTCGAGGACCAGGCGCGCTTGAGCGAATGGCGCACATTGCGCGCCCCCTACGATGCACGCCTGTCCAGGGTGTTCACGCTGCGGCATCTGCAGCGCAGCTCCGAGTGGTCTCCCGCGAGGATGCTGACGGCCACCTTCCTGCATGGCAGCTTCGATCATTTGCTGGGCAACATGCTGTTTCTGCTGGCGCTGGGCACCTTGCTGGAAGGGGCGATCGGCAGCGGCTGGTTCCTGCTGCTGTATCTGCTCGGCGGCTTTGGCGCCAGCGCGGCCAGCCTGTGGTGGCGCTGGGGAGCGCCGGGCGGTGGCCTGGGCGCCTCCGGTGCGATCGCCGCCTTGATGGGCGCGTTCTGCGTGGTCTGGGGCCGGCGCAAGGTGCGCTTCTTCTACTGGTTCTTCGTGGTATTCGACTACGTGCGCGGTCCGGCGATCCTGCTGCTGCCGCTGTGGCTGGGTTGGGAGCTGTACAGCCTGTTCTGGAACGACAACGGCGACGTCGCCTTCGAGGCGCATGCCGGTGGCCTGATCAGTGGCGCGTTGCTCGGTGTCGCGTTGGTGCTACTGCGGCGCACGCGTGAGTCCTTTATGGAGGAGAACGAGGCAGTGCTGGTGGACGATCGCTGGGAGCGCGCGCAGCGACATCTGGGACGCATGGAAAACGCGGAAGCCGAGCGCCTGCTGGCGGAGCTTGCCAGCGAGCAGCCGCATCGTCTGGACGTGGCGCTCGCGCGCTACCGCACCGCGCGCAATGCCGGTCGCAGCCAGGACAGCGTGCGGCATGCGCAGACGCTATTGCAGCTGCACACCCATCACGCCGAACAGACGCGCAGCCAGCTGACGGTGGCTGCCGAACTGAGCAAGGCCGGGATCGACTACGCGCCATCGGCCCGCATGGCGCTGATCGCCACCTGCCTGCGCAATGGACTGCTGGCCGATGCCGAACGTCTGTTGAAGGAGGTTGGGCTGGATGTGCCGCGCGATGAGCTGGCGCAGCACTGGTTCGTGCTGGCCTTGCGACACGGCGAGTTGCAGGACGGCGCGCAGCGTACGCGCTTGCTGCGTCAGCTGCTGGAGCAGTTCCCCGAGCAGGCACAGGCCAGCAAGGCGCGCTTTTTGCTCGAAAACGGATGAGTGGTTTCTGCGCGATCCGTGTTGCCAACGCAAGCGGTGAGGGCACCGCGCGCTCGACTCACCGAGCTTTTGACCTGGCATTTGACTGCACTTGGAAGACACTGCTACGCGAGGTCCGGGTTGCTGTTGTGTCTTCTGCCTCGAGCAGAATTATCTAGCGCGGATGGATGAGTTACAGAGCGGTGGATCTGCAGCCTGGCTGCAGGGCCCTTACCCGCCCACCATCGCAGGACACGCCGCAAGTACGTCCATGTAGGCTCTTGCGCGGCATCCATGCCGCGTAAGGTCCCGCGACGGTGGGCGGGCAAGGACCTGTCGAGATGGTCGGTCTGTAGGGCTGCGAGCAGTACACGTCGCGCGACGGACCGATGGTGGAGCATCTGATCTGCGCCTTAAAAAGCTTTGTTGGCTGCTCAGGCTGGTTGAATCGCCACCGCTTTCAGCACGGCTTCCAGCTTCGCGCGCAGTGCATCATCGTCGCAGTGAGTCAGTGCGTCTTGCAGTACCTCGCGCGCCTGCTCGTCGCGGCCGAACCGTTCGGCCAGCAGCAGGCCCGCGTCCAGTGACCAGGCCGGCATCATCCGATCGCGCGGCCATGCGGCGATGGCCGCAAGCAGTCCATCGGTCGCCAGCTGGAACTGCCCGGCCATCTTCGCGCGCTCGGCCAGCAAGGTAGCTTGCTCAGGCGTCAGCGGGGTGAACGTGGAGTCGCCATCCAGCGCTTCGCGCTGCAACCCGAGCGCGCGACGCTCCTGTCTTTCCTGCAGCAGACGATTGATGTACTGGCGGGTGTGCTCGCGCAGTTCGTCGTTGCGACGGTGTTGACGCAGCAGGCGCTGATACAGCTCGTGCACCGCCAGGCTCACCGCACGCGAACGCACCGCCGCGCGCAGTGTCTGGAATGCTTCCTCGGAATGGCCATCGCGCACGTACTGTTCTGCTTCGTCGAGCAGGCGCTGATCCGGGTCTTCGCGCTCGGACGCCGCGCCGCCGCTGGGAACGTAGCCCAGTTCTTCGTGGTACTGGTACACCAGATAACCCATCAGGTGGAAGCTGGCGAACAGGCTCCAGATCGAGGCAATCACGATCGTCGCCTCGCGCACGATCGGCGGCAGAGACTTCACCGCGATGAAGATCGCTGCGGTAGCGCTGCCCTGGATCACGTACAGCAAACCGTATGCGGCCAGATACGGCCAGCCGATGCGCAGAGCCATGTCGATCGACACGGCCGGGTTGAGGGCGCGGCGCAGGCTGCCGTCGATGGCCAGCGCAATCATCATGCCCGGCAGCAGCAACTGCACCACCAGGTACGCGATGGTCAGGCCGGGCTTGCCCGCCAGCACGCCTGCCGCACCGATGACGATGCCCAGCGCAAACGCCAGCAGGATCAGCCGCAGCACCGCGCTGTCGAAGCTGTTGTAGCCCAGCCGCGGAGCATCGGCTTGCCCGTCGGCGGTATGGCGCAGGATGTCGAAGGCATAGGTGTAGGTGGCCATGCCCAGCACGCCGGCAACCACCAGTTTCAGGATGCCCGGCAGCACCAGCAGCGCGCTGCACAGCGTCAGTGCAATCAATGCGTACAGCGCCGAGCCGCGCAGCGGATAGCTGGCGATGGCAGGAATGCGGGTCCAGAAGGGTGCCGGCGCGGTCTGCGCGGCCACCTTGCGTGCGCGAAAACGGTCTTCCATGACGCTCCCCAGGCGTGTGATGTGAACGGATTGTGCGGTGGCGCGTGCCGTCGCGCAATTGGGGCAGGGCGAATCAACTGAGTCTGGAATGGCCATTGCTTGGCGGCATGTCGCCGGCACGGTCTGGATATTTGCTGGCCCGGCCGGGCTGGTGTCAGCGCCGGCATTGCGTCGGGGCGTGTCAGGTCTCCGATGGCATGATGCGTGTATCGACGGGCCGCCGATGCACTATGTGCGTCATTGCCTGACGCGCCGGCTGAGCGGTAGGTAACATGGTGGCCCGCCGCAATCCTTGCGGCCCGTACGAGCGACCGGGCGCGCCGCGTCCCGGCACTGCCATCGCTCGCATCACCAGGAGTGTCGCTTGAATCCATCCGCCACCGGCAACCCGCAGGTCCGCATTCGCAGCATCGATGTGCTCTCGGACAATTGGTACGTGCTGCGCAAGGTCACGTTCGATTTTCAGCGCAAGGACGGCCGCTGGCAGACCCTGTCGCGCGAGGCCTACGATCGTGGCAATGGCGCCACCATCCTGCTGTATAGCCGTGCCAGGCAGACGGTGATGCTCACCCGCCAGTTCCGCTTGCCGACGCTGCTCAACGGCAATGCCGACGGCATGCTGATCGAAGCCTGCGCCGGGTTGCTGGATCAGGACGATGCGCTGACCTGCATCCGCAAGGAAACCGAAGAGGAAACCGGCTACCGGATCGACAGCGTGCGCAAGGTGTTCGAGGCGTTCATGAGCCCGGGCTCGGTAACCGAGCGTCTGTATTTCTTTGTCGGCGAATACTTCGACGGCGACAAGGTCGGCGAGGGCGGCGGGCTCGAAGAAGACGGCGAGGAGATCGAGGTGCTGGAGCTGTCCCTCGACTCCGCGCTGGCGATGGTCGCTACCGGCGAGATCGCCGATGCCAAGACCATCATGTTGCTGCAATACGCCAAGTTGCATGGCGTGCTGGGCTAACGTATCGCGCGGCGACCAGCATGTAAGTCAGCCAGTTCCGCGCGTTGGCACCTGGGCTCGTGCTTAACGGACGCGTCTCAACACCTTGTCGCGGTGTTCTGGTGGACTGCCGCTATGGCGGTTATGGCCGTCTTGAGCTAACGACAAGACGGCTTGCTGTCCATTCGGACCGGTTTCCTGGTTGATCCGAAATCCATACATGTTCGGGTCGAGCGAGAGATCGGAGACGTCGTCGCGCGAGAGAATCAGGCACTCGTCGCCCATTTGATCGAGCCACCAAGGCCCGCGCTCGGTAGTGCTTGCTGTGCCGCGTTGCGTCTTGGGTGCGATACATGTCGTCTTCAAAATATAGTGCCGGCTTTGCTTGTTTCCTTTGATGGCTTCAAGCCAAAGTTCTGCGCGGACGGCCTGGCACTGCGTGTTGTTTGGGTGCAGCTTGCCGACATAGTGGCCAGCGAGCAGGTGCTGCCTGCTCGCTGGCCACGCGGTGGGTGGGTCGACTTGATGTGCCTTCTGCTCAGCGATCACTGATCCGGTGCTGGAAAGCAAGAAGAGTGACGTGATGGCAGCTGCGTATCCTTGCATCTTGCGGGTCTCCCGACTGTGCGGATGTAGCGTTGCAAGAGCCTGCTTGCATGTGACCTCTGGCTGGTAACGCCTGGTGGCAAGCAATCAGGCAATCGCCCAACCACGGTTGTGTCACTGCGATCAGCGCTTCCCGCCAAAGATGCTGCCGAAGATACCGCGCACGATTTGCTGGCCGATCCTGTTGCCGATCGTACGCGAGGTCTGCTTGGCCATCGTTTCGAGCATGCCCTGGCGGCGGCTGGTGCCGAACACCGCGTCCTTGACCGCCTTGCCGAAGCCGCTGTCTTGCGCCTCGTCCTGTTCGCGCGTGCGCGCCGGCGGTGCGGCGTTATGTTCGGCGACCTGCTCGACGCGGCGCGCCAGCAGCTCGGCGGCCGATTCACGGTTGATCGCGGTGTCGTAGCGGGTGCCGACCGGGCTGGCAGCGCGCACCTGCGCGCGCTCGGTCTCGCTGATGGCACCCATGCGGCAGCGTGGCGGGGCGATCAAGGTCTGCTGCACCGGCGCCGGCACGCCCTTGCCTTGCAGTGGCGACACCAGTGCCTCGCCGGTGCCCAGGCTGGAGATCGCCGTGGCCACATCGAGTTTGGGATTGGCCACGAAGGTCTGCGCCGCGGCCCTGACCGCCTTCTGATCGCGCGGGGTGAACGCGCGCAAGGCATGCTGCACGCGATTACCCAGTTGGCCAAGGATGGTGTCCGGAATGTCGTCGGGAAACTGCGAGCAGACATACACGCCCACGCCCTTGGAGCGGATCAGCCGAACGACCTGCTCGATCCGCTGCACCAGTGCCGCCGGCGCGTCGTCAAACAGCAGATGCGCTTCGTCGAACACGAACACCAGCTTGGGTTGTTCCAGATCGCCCACCTCGGGCAAACGTTCGAACAGCTCCGACAACAGCCACAGCAGGAAGGTGGAATACAGCTTCGGCTTGAGGACCAGTTGGTTGGCCGCCAGGATGCCGATCACGCCGCGGCCGTCCGGCGCCACGCGCATCAGGTCGGCCAGTTCCAGCGCCGGCTCGCCGAAGAAGTGCTCGCCACCGTCCTGCGCCAGGCGCAGCAGGGCACGCTGGATCGCCGCCACCGACTGGCTGGAGACCAGGCCATAGCTGGTGGACAGTTCCTTGCGCTCCTGGACCATCAGTGCGAGCAGTGCGCGCAGGTCGTCCAGGTCCAGCAACAGCAGGCCACGGTCATCGGCCAGCTTGAACACGATGTCGAGCACGCCGGACTGGGTATCGTTGAGTTCCAGGATGCGCGCCAGCAGGGTAGGGCCCATCTCACTGACGGTGGTGCGCACCGGATGCCCGAGCTGGCCGTACAGGTCCCAGAACACCACCGGGCTGGCGGCCGGCGCGTAATCGGCGATGCCGATATCCGTGGCGCGCTGCAGCACGCCGGCGGCGCCGTCGCCGGCCATCGCCAGGCCGGCGACATCACCTTTCACATCGGCCAGGAACACCGGTACGCCCAGGCGCGAGAAGCCTTCGGCCAGGGTCATCAGGGTCACGGTCTTGCCGGTGCCGGTGGCGCCGGCCACCAGCCCGTGGCGGTTACCGAAGCGTCCTTCCAGCACGACCGGGATGTCGTCGGTGACGCCTTTGCCGAGCAGGAACGAGGCCATTGCGCAGGTCCGGTGGGAAAAGCAGGATTCTAGCGGGCAACGTGGCTGGCCAAATCGCGCGGGGGCGACCCCGCACTTTGGTCGGCCGGTCCGCTGCCAATCGCCAGCAGGCAGTTCGACGCCGCCGCCGGTTTGCCAGCCGCTGACCGCCAGTGCCCGCGGGCATTCCACGCGCCGGGCGCAACGGCCAAGCTAACGGCCCACTGACCCTGCCGCCTCCACCGCCTTGCCCCGGTGTTGCCCCGGCGGCTACCCTGCCTGCCTTTCCGCTGTACTGCCTACGATGCCGCTCGCTCATTTTGGTTTGCGCCCATGGCCGGTTCTGGTCGTGGTGGCGCTGATGTCTGTCGTCCCCGCTGCCCACGCCATTTCCAAACGCGACACGGAGAAGGCGGCCGTGCTCGATGCCCGCATGGCCGCCGCCGAAAAGCGTTATCGCGATGCGCTGGTGCTGGTGAACAACTCCGACCCCAAGGGCACTGCCGAAGGCGATGCCGCGCTGGAGGACATGGAAGACGTCATCGACGCCTGCATCAAGCAGCGCGGCTGCCTGGTCGCCAATCAGCTGGCCACCTACAAGCGCCTGCTGAAGGCGCGCGCCGATGCCGAGGCCCCGGCCGCCGAGGATCCGGAAGACGACGACACGCTGCTGCAGGCCGACCCGGACCACCTCGGCCCGGCGGCCAACGGCGTGCCCGAGGCGGCGCGTGCGGCCACGTTGCTCAACGACCAGCGCCACGATTTCGACAAGATGGTGCAGTACAACCCCGCGGTGCAGGCCGGCATCCGCCGCTGGCTCACCGACATGCGCCCGGCGCTGCTGACCAGCTACGAGAACTACAGCAACCTGCGTGGGGTGATGTGGCCGGAATGGCAGAAACGCGGCCTGCCCGAGGCGCTGCTGTTCGGCATCATGGCCAAGGAATCCAACGGCAAGGTGCACGCGAGCTCGCGCGCCGGTGCGGCTGGGTTGATGCAGTTCATGCCCGCCACCGGGCGTCGCTTCGGGCTGGGCCCGGACGGCACCGGCTTCGACACGCGCTTTGATGCACGCAGCGCCGCCGAAGCCAGCGCCGCCTACCTCAACGAGCGCATGGCCGGGCTCAACCGCAACATCGAACTGGCGCTGGCCGCCTACAACGGGGGCGAGGGCCGCGCCGCGCGCGTGTTCACGCAGAGTGGCGGGCGCGGGTTCTGGGAGCAGGACGTCTACAACCAGTTCCCGGCCGAAACCAAGGACTACGTGCCGATGGTGATCGCGGCGGCCTGGATCTTCCTGCACCCGCGCCAGTACGGCGTGGACTTCGCCAAGCTCGACGCGCAGCCGGCCACGCTGAAGCTGGCCAAGTCCACCACCATCTACGAGCTCACCATCTGCCTGGGCAGCATGGGCACGCGCGACGGCTACATGCGCGCATTGCGCAACCTCAACCCGCGCTACGAATCCGATGGCTGGATTCCGGCCGGCACCGTCATCAACGCCACCAACCGCATCGCCAGCCTGTACACGCGCTATTGCGTCAGCGGCCCGCGCGCGGACCTGGCGCGCACGCTGATCACCGCCGACCTCAACAGCGCGATCGTGCGCAGCAGCGGCGCTCCGGAGTACGTGCCGAGCGTGGCGGTGGGCGATGTCAGCCCGATGGCCGGCGTGCCGACCACCGTGGCCACCGGCCAGCCGGCGATCGCCAAGCCCAAGGCCAGGCAGGCGCGCAGCTACACCATCGCCAGGGGCGACACGCTCGGCCGCGTCGCGCAGAAATACCAGTGCGAAATCAAGGAACTGGCCAAGGCCAATGGCCTGAAGGCGCCGTCGTACGCGCTCAAGCCGGGGCAGAGCATCAAGCTGGCCGGCTGCGATCGCTGACCAGCGCGTGCAGTCCCACGCCGGTTAGAACACGGCCAGCCGCATTAGCGAGCTGCGCTGGGCGGACGACCCGTAAGAGCGGTCGTCGCCCCCGTAGGAGCGGACCCGGCCGCGACGAGGCAGTCCCGGTAGCTTCATCGGCGCAGGCAAGGCAGTTCCGAATCGGAGGCCGGAGTCAGGAAGGCGCAAGCGCCCCCAGTCTCGCTGCGAATGCCACGTCGCGGTCGGGCCCGCTCCTACAACCGCATCGTTCTTGTTGGGAGTCGGATTGGACATCGGTCTTGTGGCGAGCGAGCCTGAGTGCGATGCCGCTGTCATGGTTGCGTTTCGCCGCGGACAAGTGTGCCTGTTCGGAACAGGCCGTCGAACTGAGCAGCGGGATCATTGACCAGTCGGGCCTACCGCATCGGGCCACTGCGCCGGGCTGCGCCGTTGTAGGAGCGGACCTGGCCGCGACGAAGCGGTCCGGGTAGTTCCAACGCAGGCGAGGACGCTCTACATCGAAAGCTGGGAGTGCGACATGCGCCTGCGCAGTGAACGTCGTCGAGAAGGCTCTGTCGCGGTCAGGCCCGCTCCTGCAGCGGCGTCGTCGTCTCCGCCGATTGCCGTGGCAATCGGCGCACCTTGCGATCAGCCCACCTGGCGACGTGCGAGCGCTTGCCCCAGGCGAACCGCCGTCTCTGCAGCAAGTCCGCCTTCGAGCTTGGCGACACCTGGCGGCAGCAGCACGATCACGGTCGAGCCGTAGTTGAAGCGCGCCATCTCCGCAAACCGCTCCAGCACGATGCCCTTGCCGCGATAGTCCTTGCGCGTGATGCGGTCGCCATAGCGCGGGATCTCCACGCCACTCCACACCGTTTCCACGCCCGACACCAGCAGCGCACCCACCATCACCGAGGCCATCGGGCCGAAGTCGGTGTCGAAGTGGCAGACCAGACGCTCGTTGCGCGCGAACAGCCGCGGCACATTGCGCACCGCATCCGGTCCCACGCTGAACAGGCGGCCGGGCACATGCACGGTTTCGCGCAGGGTGCCGGTCCACGGCATATGCACGCGGTGGTAGTCCTTGGGCGAGAGATAGACGGTGGCAAACAGGCCATCGGTGAACGGCTGCGCGGCTTCGGCGTCGCCGAGCAATTCGGCGGCAGTGAACGACTGCCCCTTGGCCTGGAAGATGCGGCCGTTTTCGATCGGGCCGAGCTGGCTGATGCGGCCGTCGGCAGGCATCAGCAGCGCCGCAGGGTCGGCATCGGGCACGCGTGCGGCCGGCTTCAACGCGCGGGTGAAGAACGCATTGAAGGTGGGATAGGCGCGCGGGTCCGGCTCCAGTGCTTCGCTCAGGTCCACGCCGAACTTGCGCGTGACCGTGTCGATCAACCATTGCTTGGTGGATGGCGTGTCGGAATAGGCCAGCGCGCGCGCCAGCGAGGACAGCAACCGGTGCGGCAGCACGTAGGTCAGGGAAGTGACGAGACTCACGGAGCGGTTACCTTGGTCAGTTGCTGGAGGTCGGCGGCGATCGCCTTGGGGTCGAGCGGGGGACGGATCAGCCCGGCCAGGCGGCCCTGCGGGTCGAGCACGGCGATGCCGGCCGAGTGGTCCATGCTGTAGTCGTTGGGATTTTCCGCAAAGCCCTTGCCCGGCACCTTCTGGAACACGAAGCCCAGCGCGGTGGCAAAGCGCTGCAGCGCCGGTACGTCGGCGGTGGCGGCCAGGGTGTCCTTGTGGAAGGCATGCGCGTAGTCGCCCAGGCGTGCCGGTGGATCGCGCTGCGGGTCCACCGACACGAACAGCACGCGCGGGCGCAGGCCGTCGGGGATGGGTTCCCATTGCTGCTGCGCCACCGCCAGATCGGTCAGCGTGGTCGGGCAGACATCCGGGCAGAAGGTGAAACCCAAAAACACCAGCGTCCAATGTCCCTTCAGCTCGCCGGGCACCAGCTGGGTGCCGTCGGACTGGCGCAGGCTGAACTGCGGCAGGGTGCGTGGCTGCGGATAGAAGGTGATGGTCCGGGTGGGCGGCCACGGCGAGCTGGGCGCGGCGCCGAGGAACTTCTGGCCCAGCAACAGCCCCAGGCCGGCGGCCAGCGCCACCAGCAGCACGATGCCGGTATTGCGATTGAACATGGCGGTTTCCAGTGCAACGGACGCTCATGATACCGATCCGACCTCTATAATCGGGGGCCGATTCCTCTTTAGTTGTTGCCATGACTGCCGCCGCGGCCGACGAACTGCACACCATCATCGACCTGATCCGCTACGGCACCAGCCGTTTCAATGCAGCCGGTCTGACTTTCGGCCATAGCTACGACAATGCGCTGGACGAGGCCACCCAGCTGGTCCTGCACAGCCTGCACCTGCCGCACGATCTGGGCCCGGCGTATGGCCAGGCGCGCCTGCTGCGTTCGGAAAAGGAGCAGGTGCTGGGCCTGTTCGAGCGCCGCATCAACGAGCGCGTGCCGGCGGCGTACCTGACCGGCGAGGCCTGGTTCGCCGGGCTCAGTTTCAAGAGCGATGCGCGCGCGCTGGTGCCGCGTTCGCCGATCGCCGAGTTGATCGAAGTCGGCTTCGAACCCTGGCTGGGCGGCCGCGAAGTCACCCGCGCGCTGGATCTGTGCACCGGGTCGGGCTGTCTCGCCATCGCCATGGGCCACTACAACCCGCAGTGGGACGTGGACGGCGTGGACATCAGCGACGACGCGCTGGCGTTGGCCGCCGAAAACAAGGTGCGCCTGCATGCCGACAACGTCACCCTGCTCAAGTCGGACCTGTTCGCCGGGCTGGGCGGCCGCCAGTACGACCTGATCGTCACCAACCCGCCGTATGTCACCAACGACGAAACCGACGCGCTGCCGCAGGAGTATTCCTACGAGCCGGAGCTGGGGTTGCGCGCGGGCGACGATGGCCTGGATCTGGTGCTGAAGATCCTGCGCGATGCGCCGCAGCACCTCAGCGAGGACGGTCTGCTGATCTGCGAGGTCGGCGAGTCCGAGCAGCATCTGATCAAGCTGCTGCCGGAAGTGGATCTGGCCTGGGTCGAGTTCAAGGTCGGGCAGATGGGCATCTTCGCGGTCGAATGCCGCGAGCTGATCGCGCACGGCGCGCGCATCGCCGAGCTGGCCAGTGCGCGCTGAGTCGTCCACAACGCGGCCGCAGCTGGGCGATCTGCTGTTGCTGCTGCCGGTGTCCATCTTCGGCGTCGGCATTCCGCTCGGTTTGATCGACGTGGTGTACCGCCTGTTCGACCCGATGTACGGCGGTCCCTGGCAACAGCGCTGGTTGAGCGCGGCGGCGGAGATCGGTTTTGGCCTGATGGCGTTTTTCGGCCTGGTCTCGGCCTGGATCGTGGTGGTCAGTCCGGATGCGGCATTGCGCGCGCATCGGCGCCGCACGCTGGTCGTGGCACTGGGCCTGCTGGTCGGCGTCGGCGTTGCGCTGTACCTGCTCGCCGATTGGCTGCTCGGTGGGCGTCACGGGCTGGATGTGTTCACGCTGGTGTTCAGCGGCCTGTTCGCGGTGGCGCCGATGCTGGTGGCGGTACGTCATCTGCCGCGCCTGCTGCGCGCCACGCCACCTGCTGCAATGTTGAGAGGATGCCGTCATGGGCAGTAACAGTTTCGGTCGCCTGTTGACGGTCACCACCTTCGGCGAGTCGCATGGGCCGGCGATCGGCTGCGTGGTTGACGGTTGCCCGCCGGGCCTTGAGATCGCGCCGGAAGACTTCACCCACGATCTGCAGCGGCGTGCCTCCGGCAAGAGCCGGCACACCTCCGCACGCCGCGAAGCCGACGATATCGAGATCCTGTCCGGCGTCTACGAAGGCCGCACCACCGGCACGCCGATCGGCCTGCTGATCCGCAATACCGATCAGCGCAGCAAGGACTACAGCAACATCGCCCAGCAGTTTCGTCCCGGGCACGCGGACTACAGCTATTGGCAGAAGTACGGCATCCGCGATCCGCGCGGCGGTGGGCGCTCGTCCGCGCGCGAGACCACCATGCGCGTGGCCGCCGGGGTGATCGCCAAGAAGTGGCTCAGGCAGCGCTACGGCGTGCTGGTGCGCGGATTTCTATCGCAGCTGGGCGAGATCCGCCCGACCGGTTTCGACTGGAATGCGGTCGAGGACAATCCGTTCTTCTGGCCGCATGCCGAGCAGGTGCCGGAGCTGGAAACCTACATGGACGCGCTGCGCAAGTCCGGCGATTCGGTCGGTGCGCGCGTGGACGTGGTGGCCGGCGGCGTGCCGGCGGGCTGGGGCGAGCCGATCTACGGCAAGCTCGATGCCGAACTGGCCGCCGCCCTGATGAGCATCAACGCGGTCAAGGGCGTGGAGATCGGCGACGGCTTCGCCAGCGCCGCGCAGAAGGGCACCGAGCACCGCGACCTGATCACCCCGGAAGGCTTCCTCAGCAATCATGCCGGCGGCATCCTGGGCGGCATTTCCACCGGCCAGGCGATCACCGCCTCGATGGTGCTCAAGCCAACCTCCAGCCTGCGCCTGCCCGGCGCGACCGTGGATGCGGATGGCGCGGTGGTCGATGTGATCACCACCGGCCGCCACGACCCTTGCGTCGGCATCCGCGCCACCCCGATCGCCGAGGCGATGATGGCATTGGTGCTGATGGATCAGGCCTTGCGTCATCGCGCCCAGTGCGGCGATGTCGGCGAGGTGGCGCCACGTATTCCTGGTCAGGTCGATGTCTGAAACAACGCGCCCCAAGGTGTGGGTCAGCCAGCCGCTGTTCGACGATGTCGTCGCGCAGCTGGGCGAGCATTTCGAGCTGACCACCACCGAGCGCGTCAGCGCGTATTCGCCGGCCGAGCTGGCCGCGCGGCTGGCATCGCTGGACGGTGCCTTGATCACCCTCAACGAGCGTGTCGGCGCGGCGGAAATCGGCTCCGCGCCGCGGCTGCGTGCGATCGCCAATGTCGGGGTGGGCTACAACAACCTGGATCTGGACGCACTCAGTGCAGCCGGCATCCTGGCCAGCAACACGCCCGATGTACTGACCGAGACCACGGCCGATCTCGGCTTTGCAGTCCTGATGGCCACCGCGCGCCGCATCACCGAAGCCGAGCGCTGGTTGCGCGACGGGCAGTGGGGGCAGTGGTCGTTCAAGACCATGCTCGGCGCCGATATCCACGGCAGCACGCTGGGCATCCTGGGCATGGGCCGGATCGGGCAGGGCATCGCCCGCCGTGGCGCGCACGGCTTTGGCATGCGCGTGCTGTATCACAACCGCAGCCAGCTGCCGGCCGCCACCGAACAGGCGCTCGGCGCGCGGTACGTGGACTTCGACACGCTGCTGGCGCAGTCCGATCACCTGGTCCTGGTGCTGCCGTACACAAAGGAGTCGCACCACATCATCGATGCCGCCGCGCTGGGCAAGATGCGCGCGAGCGCCACGCTGGTGAACATCGCGCGCGGTGGCCTGGTCGATGAAATCGCGCTGGCCGATGCGCTCGCCAATGGGCGCCTGGCCGCTGCCGGCCTGGATGTCTATGAAGGCGAACCTGCGGTCCGTCCCGAACTGCTGGCCCTGCACAACGTCGTGCTCACCCCGCATATCGGCAGCGCCAGCCTGGCCACGCGCCGCGCGATGGTGCAGCTGGCGGTGGACAACCTGATTGCCGCGCTGGGCAAGGGCCCCAATGCCGGCCATCCGCCGAGCGCGCTGAATGCCGATGCGGTGGCCGCTGCCAAACAGGCCGGCGAGCGCGATGGCGAAGCGACCAACACCGGCGCCGGCAAAACCACCACGACCAAACGATAGGGAACCTCCGCGGCCAGCTTTGGAGGTTCCCCGAACCCACTGCGCAAGCGCGTTCCCCTCTTTCCCCATTCGATAAAGACAATCTCATGAGCAACGAAAACCGTCGTTTCAACGTCGCGGTCGTGGGCGCCACCGGCGCTGTCGGCGAGACCATGCTGAGCATCCTGGCCGAGCGCAACTTCCCGGTCGCCACCCTGTACGCGCTGGCCTCGGCGCGCTCGGCCGGCGGGCAGGTCGAGTTCAATGGCGGCAAGGTCGATGTGCTGGATCTGGCCGACTTCGACCCCACCGGCGTGGACATCGCGCTGTTTTCCGCGGGCGGCAGCGTGTCCAAGGAGTACGGCCCCAAGTTCGCCGCCGCCGGCGCGGTGGTGATCGATAATTCCTCCGCGTTCCGTTACGACGACGACGTGCCGCTGGTGGTCTCGGAGGTCAATCCCGAAGCGCTGAAGCAGCGCCCGCGCGGCATCGTCGCCAACCCCAATTGCTCGACCATGCAGATGCTGGTCGCGCTCGGCCCGATCCACCGCAAGTACGGCATCGAGCGCATCAATGTGGCGACCTACCAGTCGGTCTCCGGCGGCGGGCGTTCGGCGATGGAAGAGCTGGGCAAGCAGACCAGCGAGCTGCTGAGCTTCCAGCAGATCGACCCGCAGCGTTTCCCGGTGCAGATCGCCTTCAACCTGATTCCGCACATCGACGATTTCCAGGACAACGGCTACACCAAGGAAGAGATGAAGCTGGTCTGGGAGACGCGCAAGATCCTGGGCGATGACTCCATCCAGGTGAACCCCACCGCCGTGCGCGTGCCGGTGTTCTACGGGCACTCCGAAGCGGTGGCGATCGAAACCCGCGACAAGATCACCGTCGATGATGCGCGCGCGCTGCTGTCCGCATCGCCCGGCGTGGAAGTGGTGGACGAGCGCAAGCCTGGCGGCTACCCGACGCCGGTCACGCACGCGTCCGGCAAGGACGCGGTGTTCGTCGGCCGCATCCGTGAGGACCTGTCGCATCCGCGCGGCCTGAACCTGTGGATCGTCTCGGACAACATCCGCAAGGGCGCCGCCCTCAACGCCGTGCAGCTGGCCGAGCTGGTCGCGCAGGAAGGCTGACCACGGGTAGCCGTAGGAGCGCGCTGGCGCGCGATGAAGCTGTCCCGGTGAAGCCTCATCGCGCACAAGTGCGCTCCTGCCAACGCGCTGCCGATGGCCTGCTGCATGGATGTCGCATCGCGGTATCGCCACGGCATGCGCGCTCTGCGCGGGGGGGCGCCGACTTTTTCGCCCATGCAGCGGCTATATTGATGCCCATGAAACATAGGGGCGGGGGCGCGATGCGTCCGATACAAGGGGTAGGTGCGCTGCTGCTGATGGCCTGCAGCGGCGCTGCGATGGCGTTGGGCCTGGGCGATATCCGGGTGCTGTCCCGGCCGGGGCAGCCATTGGTGGCCGAGATTCCGGTCATCTCCAACGAGCCGGGCGAACTCGACAACGCACGCGTGGCGCTGGCATCGGCCACCACGTTTGCACGGGTCGGCCTGGAGCGCCCGCAGGGCCTGGTCAGCAACCTGCAGTTCCAGTTCGCGCAGGACGCGCGCGGGCGTGCGGTGATCCGCGTGACCAGCAGCCAGGCAGTGGACCAGCCGGCGATCAACTTCCTGATCGAGGTGGAGTGGGGCCAGGGCCGGCTGGTGCGCGAGTATTCCGCACTGGTCGATGCGCCCAATACCGCGGCTGCGATCGCCGGGCCTGCCATCGAGGCGCCGCGCGCCGGGGCCAGCAATGCCATCGCACGTGAGCCGGCCGCCGCGCCCGCAGCCGTTGCCGGACACGCCGGGCAGGCTGCCGACGCAGTGGCGCCCGGCACGCGTTCCGGCACGCGCGTAGCCGCGCCGGCGCCGGCCGGCGATGCGCTGCCGGCGGTGCGCTCGGGCCAGACCTTGTCCGAAATCGCTGCCGCCGTGGCCCGTTCCAACGGGCATTCGCTCGACCAGACCATGCTGGCGTTGCTGCGCACCAACCCGGATGCCTTCATCGACGGCAACATCAATCGCTTGAAGCAGGGTGCGGTGCTGCGCACCCCGCAGGAAGATGCGCTGGCGCAGGTCGGCGCTGCCGAAGCGGCAGTGATGGTGCGCGAGCAGGCCGCGCAGTGGCGACAGGCGCGCGCGGCGGTTCCACAGCCGGCCGAGGCCGGCGCCACTGCTGCAACGCCGGCACCTGCCGCAGCTGTTGCGACGTCGGCAGGTGCCGGCGCGCGGCTCGAGATCGCCCCGGCAGTGGCGAGTCAGACCAACACCGCCGGCGCCACGTCCGGCACCAGTGCCGAAGGCGAGGGCGACATGGCGGCCAACCAACAGTTGCAACAGGCCAGGGAAGACATCGCCACCCGCGATGCGGAATTGCAGGATCTGCGCACCCGCGTGGCCGATCTGGAAAAGCTCAAGCAGCAACAGCAAGCCTTGATCGCAATGAAGGACACCGACCTGGCGGCCGCGCAGAAGCGCTTGTCCGAAACGCCGGCCGCGGCACAGCAGGGTGGCGGTTTTCCACTGTGGTTGATTGGCGGGCTGGTGTTGATCGTCGCGGCGGTCGTCGCCTGGCTGGCGGCACGTCGGCGCAAACCCTCGCCGCTGCCGCCGTTGCCGCAGCGTCAGTTCGACATCGTGCCTGCCGGCGCCACGGCGCTACAGGACGATGCACAGGCCACCGTGCCCAGCGAGCACGATGTGCTGCATGAAACCGAATTCGAGCAGGCCGACCTGCGCGAAGACGAGCGCGCCTACCAGGCGCAACAGCCGCTGTCCGATGTGTTGCGTCGCGAACCGCTGCTGTCCGAGCCTGTCGCAGCGCCGCCGGTGGTTGCCAGCGAGGATTGGCGCTCGCTGCGTGCGACGCCGCCAGCGCCTCCGGTGGTGCAGCCGGAGTTCGTTGCGCCTGAGGAACCGGTGCCGGAGCAGGTGAGGTCCGCGCCTGCGGAGCTTCCGTACGGCCAGCCGCAGGACGTAGACGCCACGCGCGCCGGCAGCGATCGCGCGCCGGGCGTGCCGCTTGCCTCGGTCGCCACGCAGGACAGCCCGGAGATCGACCCGGTGCCTATCGCCCCGGCCGCTGCGCCCAGCGCGGTGAGCACCAGGGGGTTCGTCTCTGCAGGCCGCGATCGTCTGGAACTGGCCGTGGCCTACATGGATCTCGGCGACACGGACACCGCGCGTGGCTTGTTGCTGGAGGTGGCTGCAACCGGCGATGAGGCCACCCGCGCCGAAGCCGCCGAACTGCTGGAGCGGCTGGCATGAGCCCGGCGCTGGACAGCCTGGCCGCCGCACAGGCCGCCGCACGCGAGCGCCGCATCGATTACGTGGAATTTGCCTCGCTCGATCTGGATGCCAGCCGCGCGTTTTTCGAAACCGTGTTCGGCTGGCAGTTTCAGGCCTATGGTCCGGATTATCTGGCCTTCAATGACGGTCGTCTGGACGGTGGTTTCTATCGCGCCACTGCGGCAGCGTCGGCAGATGCGGGTCCGCTGATCGTGCTGTATGCCGACGCGCTGGAGCCCATGGGCGAGCGCGTACGCGCTGCCGGTGGCGAGATCGTCAAGCCGGTGTTCGGTTTTCCCGGCGGCAGCCGGTTTCATTTCCGCGAGCCGGGCGGTAACACGCTGGCGGTGTGGTCCGAGTGCGCCGTCGGCTAGTCCGCGCACGCTCCATCGATTCGATAACAGGCAGGTTCCGATGCGTTACGCGCTGGGCGTGGAGTACGACGGCAGCGAGTTCCAGGGCTGGCAGCAGTTGGGTGAGCAGGGTGGGCCGAGCGTGCAGGCCAGCCTGCAGGCGGCGCTGTCCTCGGTGGCCGATGCCCCGGTGCAGGTGGTATGCGCAGGCCGCACCGATGCCGGCGTGCATGGCGAGTGCCAGGTGGTGCATTTCGACAGCGATGCGCACCGCGCGCCGCGTGGCTGGATGCTGGGCACCACCGCGCGCCTGCCGCCCTCGATCGCGGTGCGCTGGTGCGTACCGGCGGCCGCCGACTTCCACGCGCGGTTTTCCGCGCGCGCACGCCGTTACCGGTATCGCCTGCTCAACCGGCAGATACGCCCGGCGCTGTATCGCCAGACCTTGAGCTGGGAACGCCGCCCGCTGGATGCCGATGCCATGCACGCGGCCGCGCAGGCGTTATTGGGCGAGAACGACTTCAGCGCATTCCGCAGCGTGCAATGCCAGGCCTTGCACGCACGCCGCAACCTGCAGGCCATCAGCGTGCAACGCATCGGCGAGGTGGTGGAGGTGCAGGTCCAGGCCAATGCATTCCTTCATCACATGGTGCGGAATATTGTTGGCTCGCTGATCCTGATCGGAACCGGGGAACAACCGGGCGACTGGATCGCGACGTTGCTGGCCGGTCGCGACCGCACGGTGGCCGGGCCGACAGCGCCGCCACAAGGTCTGGTCTTCATCGGGCCGTTGTATCCCGCAGAGTGGCATCTGCCCGCTGAGGTAACCCAATGAATCGATCGCTGTACCGCACCCGTATCAAGTTCTGTGGCATGACCCGCGCCGGTGATATTCGACTGGCCGGCGAGCTGGGTGTGGACGCGGTGGGGTTCATTTTTGCGCATGGCAGCCCGCGCCGCGTGGCGCCGGCCGAGGCGCGCGCAATGCGCCAGGCCACCGCGCCGATGGTCGATGTGGTGGCCTTGTTCCGAAACAATTCCAAGGAAGAAGTGCGCGAAGTGGTGCGTACCGTGCGCCCGACCTTGCTGCAATTTCATGGCGAGGAAGACGACGCGTTCTGCCGCAGCTTCAACCTGCCGTATCTCAAGGCCATACCGATGGGCAGCACCGGCATGAACGGCGAGGACGCCAACGCGCGGACATTGCAGCTCGCCTATCCCAATACCGCCGGTTTCCTGTTCGACAGCCATGCGCCCGGCGCCGGTGGCGGTACCGGCAAGACCTTCGATTGGTCGCGGCTGCCGACCGGCCTGCATCGCCCGTTTCTGCTGGCGGGCGGCATCACCGCCGACAACGTGTTCGATGCGATCGTGGCGACGCTGCCGTGGGGCGTGGACGTGTCCAGCGGCGTGGAGCTGGCGCCGGGGATCAAGGACGGCCACATGATGCGCAAGTTCGTCGAAGAAGTGCGCCGGGCCGATTGTCACGAGATGGGGTGAGTTGGGGGGGCGGGAATCGGGAATCGGGATTGGGGAATCGGAGCGGGCAGTCTGCTTCGTTGTTTTGATTGCTCTTGAGGTCTTCGATTTCCCGGTGATTGCTTGGCCCCCTTGTTTCGTCGATCGGGGCGATTTGAGAGTTCCGATTAGGCGCTTGCGGCATCCGTGGTGCGCTGCTGATCTTCTGAAAGTGCGCTACGCAACCAGCCGGCGAGCTGTTCGATGCGCTGATCGGGGTTGCGCCTTGCGGCGCACAGCACCCAGCGGCCGCGCGTCGGCGTAAAGCCCCAGGGCGCCAGCAGGCGCCCGGCGGCCAGGTCCGCGGCAACCAGCGGTTGCGGTGCGATCGCCACGCCCAGGCCGGCCGCGGCCGCCTCCAGCAGATAGACCAGATGTTCGAATTCGGTGCCGAAGCCCAGCGCCTCGGGTGCCAGGCCGTGGCGTTGCGCCCATTCCGGCCAGGCCTGCGGGCGCGAGCGGGTGTGCAGCAAGGCGTGGTCGAGCAGGGCGGTCGCCGCGCTGCTATCGAGCCGGGTGGCCGATGCCAGCTGCGGGCTCAGCACCGGGCCGATCCACTCCACGCCCAGCTCGTGCACCTGCCACTCGCCTGGCCACGGCGGGGTGTCCAGCAGCAAGGCCGCATCCAGGCCATCCAGGTCCGGACCGGGGGCCTGTTCGCTGGCCGACAAGTGCAGGCGCAGCTGCGGCAGATCCCGCTGCAGCCGGCCCAGCCGCGGGATGACCCAGCGCGCGAGCAGGCTGCCGGAGCAGCCCAGCACGAGCGGCGCCTCGCTGGTGGGGCGCCGCAACGCTGCCCAGGTGTCGCCGATCAGCGCAAAGCCTTCGCCGGTGGCATCGCGCAACCTGGCGCCGGCAGGCGTGAGCACCAGGCCGCGGCCCTGGCGGGTGAACAGCGCCGTGCCCAGCGCCTGTTCCAGCGAGCGCACGTGCCGGCTGATGGCGCCATGGGTCACGTGCAGCTCCTGCGCGGCCCGGCTGACGCTCTGCAGACGTGCGGCGGATTCGAACGCGCGCAGCGCTGCCAGCGGCGGAAGCAGTGTGCTCATATGTGAGTCCAGATCACAGGTTGCGGCAATCTTATCGATTTATCGCACGCCGTGGCTGCGCTACAGTAATGCCTCATGTACGACCGCATCGCTGCAGAGGATTCCCATGTCGGCCCAGCCCATCAGTGACTTTTACGCCTATCCGGACGCTGCCGGCCACTTCGGCAAGTTCGGTGGCCGGTTTGTCGCCGAGACCTTGATCGGCCCCTTGCAGGAGCTGTCTGCCGCCTACGACCAGGCGCGCCAGGATCCGGCCTTCATTGCCGAATACGACAAGGATCTCAAGCACTACGTCGGCCGGCCCAGCCCGATCTATCACGCCGAGCGCCTGAGCCGTGAAGTGGGCGGCGCGCAGATCCTGCTCAAGCGCGAAGACCTCAACCACACCGGCGCGCACAAGATCAACAACACCATCGGCCAGGCCTTGCTGGCCAGCCGCATGGGCAAGACCCGCATCATTGCCGAGACCGGCGCCGGCCAGCATGGCGTGGCCAGCGCCACGGTGGCCGCGCGGCTGGGCCTGGAATGCGTGGTCTACATGGGTGCCACCGACATCGAGCGGCAGAAGATCAACGTCTACCGCATGAAGTTGCTCGGTGCGACCGTGATACCGGTGACCTCCGGCTCGGCCACGCTCAAGGACGCGCTCAACGAAGCGATGCGCGACTGGGTCACCAACGTGCAGGACACCTTCTACATCATCGGCACCGTGGCCGGTCCGGATCCGTATCCGCGCATGGTGCGCGACTTCAACGCGATTGTCGGCCGTGAAGCGCGCGCGCAGATGCTGGAAGATTTCGGCCGCCTGCCGGATGCGCTCAGCGCCTGCGTCGGCGGCGGCAGCAATGCGATCGGCCTGTTCCATGCCTTTCTCAACGACCCAGGTGTCAAGATCTACGGCGCCGAAGCGGCCGGCGACGGCATCGCCAGCGGCCGTCATGCGGCGTCGATCGCGGCCGGGCGCCCCGGCGTCCTGCACGGCAATCGCACCTATGTGATCTGCGACGACGACGGCCAGATCACCGAAACCCATTCGATTTCTGCCGGCCTGGATTACCCGGGCGTGGGCCCGGAGCATTCGTTCCTGTCCGACAGCGGGCGTGCGGTCTACCAGGGCATCACCGACGACGAAGCGATGGCCGCCTTCCATCTGCTGGCGCATACCGAAGGCATCCTGGCCGCACTCGAATCCAGCCATGCAGTGGCGCAGTCGATCAAGCTCGCGCGCGAGATGCCCAAGGATGCGCTGATCCTGTGCAACCTGTCCGGCAGGGGCGACAAGGACGTGCACACCATCGCCGCACGCGAAGGCGTGCAGGTCTGATGCCGCTGCGGCGCGTCACCGTGACCGCGCTAGCCGACCAGCGAGGCGAACAGGACCTGCTGTTCGCCTGGCTCGACCGCTGGGCGCCGCAGATCCGCACGTGTTCGGAAAACAGCGGCTGCGGCTGCTGCCCGGACAGTTTCGACCTTGAGGTCGAGGCCCAGGCATTGACCGAATTGCCGGCCACGATGTACCAGGACATCCATTGAGGCGGTCGCACCGCCTCTAACAATTGCAAGGTCTTTCAATGCGTCGTATCGACGAAACCTTCCAGCGTCTGCGTGCCGATGGCCGCAAGGCGCTCATCCCCTTCATCACCGCCGGCGATCCGTCGCTGGAAGCCACCGTGCCGGTGATGCATGCGCTGGTGCGCGCCGGTGCCGATGTCATCGAACTCGGCGTGCCGTTTTCCGACCCGATGGCCGACGGCCCCACCATCCAGCGCAGCTCCGAGCGCGCGCTGGGCCGTGGTGCCGGCCTGGCCTATGTGCTGGAAGCGGTGCACGAGTTCCGCCGTGAGGACGCCACCACGCCGGTGGTGCTGATGGGCTACCTCAACCCGATCGAGATCCACGGCACCCGGCGCTTCGCCGAAGCCGCCGTCGCTGCCGGCGTGGATGGCCTGCTCCTTGTCGATCTGCCGCCCGAAGAGGCGGACGAGACCCGCGCGATCTTCACCGAGGTCGGCCTGGCGCTGATTGCACTGGCGTCGCCGACCACCAGCGAGCAGCGCCTGGACATGCTGTGCAGCAGCGCCCAGGGCTATCTGTACTACGTCAGCTTCGCTGGCGTCACCGGCGCCTCGAACCTGCTCGACACCCATGCCGCCAGCGACCGCCTGCGCCAGCTGCGCCGCCGTGCCGGCGCCCCGGTGGTGGCCGGTTTCGGCATCAAGGACGCCGCCAGCGCCGCCGCCATGGCCGTCGACGCCGACGGCGTGGTGGTCGGCAGCGCGCTGGTCGCCGCGCTGGCCGAAGCCACCGATGTCCGCAGTGCCCGCGAACGCGCCGAGGCTTTCCTGGCCCCGCTGCGGCAGGCGCTCGACCAGGCCTGACACCACAGCCTCTCTGCGCCTTCGGGCGGGAAGGGCACAGCTGGCGCGCCACCGGCACGCCAGCCTTGGAGCGGCCGCGCGGCAAGCGCGGGCCGGGCCACCCGGGCCCGCATTTAGCCTGCGCGCTACCTCGGCTTTCCCGCAGCGCGTTAGACTGTCGCCCCTCTGCGGCCCACATGGCCGCCCTGCATGGATTGTCATACACGCATGAGCTGGCTCAGCAAATTGATGCCCTCCGGCATCCGCACCGAGAACACCCCGGCCAAGAAGCGCAGCGTCCCCGAGGGGCTGTGGGAGAAGTGCAGCAACTGCGGCAGCGCGCTGTACGGCCCCGAGCTCGAGGAGAACCTCGAGGTGTGTCCGAAGTGCGACCACCACATGGCGATCCGCGCGCGTGCGCGCCTGAACTCGCTGTTCGATCCCGACACCGCGACCACCGAGATCGCCGCCCAGCTGGGCCCGGTCGACGTGCTCAAGTTCAAGGACCAGAAGCGCTATGGCGAGCGCATCAAGGCCAGCCAGAAGAGCAGCGGCGAGTACGACGCGCTGATCGCCATGCGCGGCACGCTCAAGGGCAACCCGCTGGTCGCCGCCGCATTCGACTTCGCCTTCATGGGCGGCTCGATGGGCTCGGTGGTCGGCGAGCGCTTCGCGCGTGCGGCCGAAGTGGCGCTGGAAGTCGGCTGCCCGTTCGTGTGCTTCTCCGCCAGCGGCGGCGCGCGCATGCAGGAAGGCCTGTTCTCGCTGATGCAGATGGCCAAGACCTCCGCCGCACTCGGGCGCCTGCGGGAAGCCGGCCTGCCGTACATCTCGGTGCTGACCCATCCCACCACCGGTGGCGTGTCGGCCTCGTTTGCGATGCTGGGCGACATCAATATTGCCGAGCCGCATGCGTTGATCGGCTTCGCCGGCCCGCGCGTGATCGAGCAGACCGTGCGCGAGACCTTGCCGGAAGGCTTCCAGCGGTCGGAGTTCCTGCTCGACCACGGTGCCATCGACCAGATCTGCGACCGCCGCGACATGCGCGACCGCATCGCCGATCTGACCGCGATGATGATGCGTCAGCCGCATCCGCAGGACGCGGCCGCATGAGGCCAGTGGCCGCGCGCTGGCGCGACACCGTCGCACGCGCCGCTGCGCGTGCGTCCACCCGTAGGCAGGAACACCGCAACGCATGAGCAGTCGCAAGTATTTTGGAACCGACGGCATCCGTGGCCGGGTCGGGCAGGGCGTGATCTCGGCCGATTTCGTGCTGCGGCTGGGCAATGCGCTCGGTCGGGTGCTGACCCAGGGCCGCAGCAAGCGTCCGCTGGTGCTGATCGGCAAGGACACGCGGATTTCCGGTTACATGTTCGAAGCCGCATTGGAAGCCGGCCTGGTCGCCGCCGGCGCCGACGTGCAGCTGATCGGCCCGATGCCGACCCCGGCCATCGCCTTTCTGACCAACACGCTGCGCGCCGATGCCGGCGTGGTGATCAGCGCCTCGCACAATCCGCATTACGACAACGGCATCAAGTTCTTCTCCGCCGAAGGCGAGAAGCTCGACGACGCCACCGAAGCGGCGATCGAGGCCGCGCTGGACGAGCCGTTCCACACCGTGGAGTCGGAGCGCCTGGGCAAGGCGATCCGCACCCGCGATGCGATCGGCCGTTACATCGAATTCTGCAAGGCCAGCGTGGCGCGCGGGTTCACCCTGCACGGCCTGAAGATGGTGCTGGACTGCGCGCACGGGGCGACCTATCACATTGCGCCGATGCTGTTCCGCGAGCTGGGTGCGGACGTGGTCGTCATCGGTGCCGCACCGGACGGGCTCAATATCAATGCCGGTGTCGGCTCCACCCATATCGACAACCTCGCCGCCAAGGTACGCGAGAGCGGTGCGCAACTTGGTATCGCCTTCGACGGTGATGGCGATCGCGTGCTGATGGCCGACGACCAGGGCAACCCGGTCGATGGCGACGACCTGCTCTACGTGCTCGCGCGCTCCTGGCAGGCCAGCGGCCGGCTCACCGGCACCGTGGTCGGCACGCTGATGACCAACTACGGCCTGGAACAGGCGCTGGCTGCACGGAACATCCCGTTCCAGCGCGCCAAGGTCGGCGACCGCTATGTGCACCAGGCGCTGGTCGAAGGCGGCGGCACGCTGGGTGGCGAAACCTCCGGCCATCTGCTGTGCCTGGATCGCGCCACCACCGGCGATGGCATCGTCAGTGCGCTGCAGGTGCTCGAGGCCCTTGGCCGCGATGGGCAGAACCTGCGCCAGGCCCTGAGCAGCCTGAGCAAGGTGCCGCAGAAGACCGTCAACGTGCGGCTGGATGGCGGTGCGGCCAAGGCGATCGTGGAGGCCGCCGGCGTTCAGCAGGCACTGCAGCAGGCGCAGGCCGCCGTGCACGGCCGGGGACGTGCGTTCCTGCGTCCGTCCGGCACCGAGCCGGTGGTGCGCGTGACCGTGGAAGCCGACGACGCCGGCCTGATGCAGGACACGCTCGACCGTCTCTCCGGGGCCGTGCGTGACGCGGCGTGAGTCGCTGATCATTGCTGTGTGCGTGGTCTTTGCCAAGGCCGCGACGTTCTACCTGTTGTATCGCCTGCTGTCCTGAGCGGCAGGCCTTCCTTTCGACCTCCCGACTTCAACTGCAGATATCCGTATGAGCGCCCGCATCCCGACCCTGGACATCACCCGTTTCGACAGCGACCGCGACGCTTTCGTCGCCGAGCTCGGCGCGGCCTATCGGCAGTGGGGCTTTGCCGGCATCCGCAACCACGGCATCGCGCAGGCCGACATCGACGCGGCGTACGAGGTGTTCAAGGCGTTCTTTGCGCTGCCCGAAGAGGTCAAGCGTCGCTACCACGTGGAAGGTAGCGGCGGTGCGCGCGGCTATACCGCGTTCGGCGTGGAAACCGCCAAGGATTCCAAGCATTTCGATCTGAAGGAGTTCTGGCATATCGGCCGCGAAATCCCGGACGATTCGCCGTACCGCGCGGTGATGGCGCCGAATCTGTGGCCGGAAGAGGTGCCCGGGTTCCGTGAGCGCGGCTATCGCCTGTACCAGCAGCTGGATCACCTGGGCTCGCGCGTGCTGTCGGCATTGGCGCTGCATATCGGCCTGCCGCAGGAGTATTTCGTCGACAAGACCAACAACGGCAACTCGATCCTGCGGCCGATCCACTACCCGCCGATCACCAGCGACGACATTCCCAACGTGCGTGCCGGCGCGCATGGCGACATCAATTTCATCACCTTGCTGGTCGGTGCCAGCGCGGCCGGGCTGGAAGTGCGCTCCAACGATGGCGAGTGGGTGCCGTTCACTGCCGACGCCGACACCATCGTGGTCAACATCGGCGACATGCTGCAACGCCTGACCAACCACGTGTATCCGTCCACCATCCATCGCGTGGTCAATCCGCCGGGCGAACAGGCACGCAAGCCGCGCTATTCGGTGCCGTTCTTCCTGCATCCCAATCCGGATTTCCTGATCGACGTGCTGCCGTCGTGCATCACCGCCGACAATCCGAGCCGGTATCCCGAGCCGATCACCGCGCACGGGTTTCTGGAAGAGCGTCTGCGCGAAATCAAGTTGAAGTAGGCCGTTCGCGCCCAGGACGCGCAGGCGATCGCTGCGCTTGCAGCATCGGCAATGACCGCCGGCACAGTTTGATTCATGAAAGTGTGCTCGCGTCCGATTAAAGCTTGCATTCACCTGAGCCGATAACCCAGTCTGATCGCTAGCGCGACGTCGGACTCGCCTGGCGCCCGCTGCTGAGTGCACTAGCTTGGGGGGCGCATGCGGATGCAGTGGTTCAAACGGATCGGCCCGGTTTGCGGGGTGCTGGCGTACTGCGCCGCAAGCTGCGCATTGGCAACGCCGCTCAGCGTGACCGTCGTCGATGCCAACGGCATGTTGGTCGATGCGGTGGTGAGCCTGGAGCCGGCACGTCCGGTTGCCGCCGGCGCGCCCCGGACCGTGGAGATGGACCAGGTCAATTCGCAGTTCGTGCCCGCCGTGCTGGCGGTGCGCACCGGCACCCTGGTGCGGTTTCCCAACAACGACCAGATTCGCCATCAGGTCTATTCGTTCTCCCCCGCCAAGCGCTTCGAATTGCCGCTGTTCCAGGGCAGTACCGCCGCACCGGTGCGCTTCGACCAGGCCGGTCTGGTGACGGTGGGCTGCAATATCCACGACTGGATGCTGGGCTATATCCTGGTGGTGGACACGCCGTATTTCGGCAAGACCGGCAGCGACGGCCGCGTGCAGCTGGATGCGCCGGCAGGCAACTACACGCTGCGGGTCTGGCATCCGCGCATCAAGGGCGCCGCGCTCACCGAGCCGGTGGCACTTGCGCGCCAGGCCATGCAACGGCGCGTGACCCTGCAGACCACCGGCGCCGCGCCGGTGGTCGCGCCACCGGATGCGCGCGTGCGCGCGCTGCAGGACAAGTTCCGTCGCGCCGACCCGAAGACGCCGAAGCCATGAAGGCCATGCGCCTGCATACCCGGATCGCGGCCTTGTTGGTGCTGGTCGTGCTCGCCACGCAGGCACTGACCTTCATTGCGGTGCAGGTCGCCACCGAGCGTAGCGTCAAGGCGCAACTGGGCGAAGAACTGCAGATCGGCGAGCGCGTCTGGCAACGCATCAATCTGCGCCGCGACGAGCAACTGATGCAGTCGGCCTCGGTGCTGGCCGACGACTTCGGCTTTCGCGCGGCCGTGGCCAGTGGCGATGTGCCGACCATGCAATCGGCATTGCGCAATCACGCTGCGCGCATGTCGGCGCAGACCGCGCTGCTGTTGTCCCCGGACGGGGAGTTTCTGACCGGGCTCGCCGACCTGCCGCAAGCCGAACAGCTGCGCGCCGTGCAGACCCTGCTGCAGCAGGCGCAGCGCGATGGGCGTGCGGTCGGCGTGGTGGCCTTGGACAACCGCATCGTGCGGCTGGCGGTGGTGCAGGTGCTGGCACCGAGCCGGGTGGGCTGGATCGCGATCGGTAATGAATCCGGCGACGGCCTGGCGCAGGATTTCCGTTCCACCACCGGGCTGGATGCGACCTTCTTCACCGATGGCCCGCCGGTGCGCGTGCTGGCCTCCACCCTGGAGCCGGCCGCGCGTGCAGAGTTCGCGCAGCAGTTGCCGACCGCCGAACGCGCGCAGGGCGCGGCGGTCGCCTTGACCCTGGCCCAGTCGCGCTACCTGGTCAAACTGCAGTCGATCCAGGGCGACAGCCATGTGCGGGTTGCGCTGCAGGCCTCGCTGGATCGCGCGGTGGCGCCCTATCGCGTGCTCAAGTTGCGCATCCTGCTGCTGGCGGGTCTGGCCACGGCTGCGGCGCTGGGCGTGGCGATCTTCCTGGCGCGCAGCGTCAGCAGGCCGGTCGCGCAGCTGGTACAGGCCGCACGGCGCATCCAGCGCGGCGATTACCACACCGCCGTCGAAGTACCATCCGGGCGCGAACTGGCCGAGTTGGCCGACAGCTTCGCGCGCATGCAGCAGCAGATTGCCAGTCGCGAGCAGCACATCCTGCATCAGGCGCGCCACGATGCCTTGACCGGTCTGCCCAATCGCATCTGCTTGCTGGAGCGGCTGAAGGACGTGGTGGAGCAGACCGTGGCGTCCGGCGGCACCGCCGCGGTGCTGATCCTGGATCTGGAACGCTTCAAGGAACTCAACGACAGCCTGGGCCACGATTTCGCCGACCAGGTCCTGGTCGAGGTGGGCCGCCGTCTTGCCGACGTGGTGCAGGAACCCAATCTGGTCGGGCGGCTGGGCAGCGACGAGTTCATGGTGGTGGTGGCGCAGACCGATGCCGCCACCGTGCAACAGGATGCACAGCGCTTGCTGCTGCAGCTGCGCCGCCCGCTGGCGCTGCCGCAGGCGCGCATCCAGCTGGAAGCCAGCATCGGCATCGCCCTGATCCCCGAACACGGCGCCGACCCGGACACCTTGCTGCGGCGCGCCGACATTGCCCGTCGCCAGGGCGGCAATGTCAGCACCATCGGTGCCAGCGTGTATCGCCTGGGCCAGGACGAGCAGCATCTGCGCCGGCTGCGCCTGACCGGCGATCTGCGCCAGGCCGTCGGTGGCAACGAGCTGACCTTGCGCTTTCAGCCCAAGATCTGCCTGCGCAACGATCGCGTCGAGCAGGTGGAGGTGCTGGTGCGCTGGCACCATCCGGTGCTCGGGGCGATCGGCCCGGACGAATTCATTCCACTGGCCGAGCACTCCGGCGTGATCCACCCCTTGACCCGCTTCGTGCTGGACGAGGCGCTGCGCTGCCAGGCGCAGTGGCGCCGGCAGGGCCTGGAGCTGGGCATGGCAATCAATCTTTCCGCGCTGGACCTGTCCGACCCCGGCTTGCCGGATTACGTACGTGGCCGTCTGGAGCATCACGCGGTGCCGGCGCAGTCGGTCACGCTGGAGCTGACCGAAAGCGCCTTGATGCGCGATGTCGAATCCGCGCTGCACATGCTGCATCAGCTGCGCAGCGTCGGCGTGCGGCTGTCCATCGACGACTTCGGCACCGGCTATTCCTCGTTGGCGCAGCTCAAGCGCATGCCGGTGGACGAATTGAAGATCGACAAGAGCTTCGTCATGCAGCTGGCCGAAGGCACGGACGATGCGTTCATCGTGCGCAGCACCATCGATCTCGGGCATAACCTGGGTTTGAGCGTGATCGCCGAAGGCGTGGAAAACGCCACGTCCCTGGGACTGCTGCGCGGTTACGGCTGCGACATGGTGCAAGGCTATCTGTACGCGCCGCCGTTGGAAGAGGTGCCGCTGGTCGCCTGGTGCCTGCGCCAACTCGATACGACGCCGGCAGCGCAGGCAGGAGTGCATCGATGACCCGGTGGCGGCGCACGCTACTGGCTGCGGCACTGGCCGGGCTGGCCATCGCGCCCGCGTCGGTGATCGCGGGTGATGGGCGTCTGCTCGCCACCGGCGGCGTGTCGATGATCGAAGGCAGCAGCGGGGGCGGCATCGTGCCGTGGGCCACGCTGTCGGGCTACGGCACCCGCGACGAACTCGGCACCGTCCTGTTTGCCACCCATGTGGACAGCGGCGATTACCGGCTCGACGTGCAGGGTGCCGCGCTGACGGTCGGCAACCGGCTGGAACTGTCGCTGGCGCGGCAGCGGCTGGATCTGGGCACCCTGCAGGACCGGCTGGGCCTGCCATGGAATGCGCTCGGCCAGGACGTGTTCGGCGCCAAGCTGCGGGTCTGTGGCGATCTGGTCTACGGGCATGCGCCACAGGTCAGTGTGGGCGTGCAGTACAAACGCCTGCGCGATGGCACGCTGCCGCTGGCGATCGGCGCGCGCGACGATCACGGCACCGATGTGTATGTCAGCGCCAGCCGTTTGTTGCTGCAGGGCGCGGGCGGCTACCAATTGCTGCTCAACGGCACGCTGCGCGCAACCCGCGCCAATCAGACCGGCTTGCTCGGTTTCGGCGGCGATCGTCGCAACAGCTATCGGCTGGTCGGCGAGGCCAGCGCCGCCGTCGTGCTGTCGCCGGCATGGGTGGTCGGCATGGAGTACCGCGACAAACCCGATAACCTCGGCTTCGCCCGCGAGCAGGCATGGGCCGATGGATTCGTGGCCTGGTTTCCCAGCAAGCATGTGTCCCTGACCGCGGCATGGGCCGAGCTTGGCGACATCGCCACGCTCGCCGACCAGCGCGGCCCCTATCTTTCCCTGCAGGTGGCGTTCTGATGAATCGACGGCTGCGCTGGTCCTTGCTGGGCGTGCTGGCGCTGATGGGCGCCTGCGCCACCACGCAACCGCGCCCCACGCTCTATGACGAACTCGGCGGACAGGCCGGCATCGAGGCGCTGGTGGAAACCATGCTGTCGCGCATCGCCGACGATCCACGCATCGTCGACACCTTCGCGCGCGTCAACATCGTGATGCTCAACGAGCGGCTGGTGCAGAAGTTCTGCCATGTCGCCGATGGCCCGTGCCCGGATACCGCCAAGTCGATGCAGCAGGCGCATGCGCACCTGGTCATTCGCGAAGGCGACTTCAACGCGCTGGTGGAGGACCTGAACTGGGCGATGGATCAGCGCAGGATTCCACGCCGCACGCAGAACCGGTTGCTGGCACGGCTGGCGGCCATGCATGGCGACATCGTCAATCACTGACGGCATCACACACCGGCCGCGCGTAGCGCTGGACGCGACGCCGCAGCGGATGTGCAGCCGCCTCACCGCAACGGCCGTACCCGATGCGATCCGCGCGCCATCACGCGCAATGCAAGCGCATGCGGCAACACGCGCAACACCGCACTGACCAGGCGATAGCGCCAGCCCGGCACGGCCAGCACCTGGCCACGTTCTAGTGCGGCAATGCCGTACTCGGCCACGTCGTCGGCTTGCAGCCAGGCCCAGCGGGGCAGGGTGGACATCGCCTCGCGGGTGCCGGTGACATCGTGAAATTCCGACCAGGCAAAGCCGGGGCACAGCGCGCAGACCTTGACCGCGCAGTCGGCATTTTCCAGCGACAGCGATTCGCTGAAGCGCAGCAGGAAACTCTTGCTGGCCGCGTACAGCGTCTGCCCATCGGCACCCGGCGTCAGTGCGGCGAACGAGGCCACGTTGAGGATGCGGCCCTGGCCGCTGGCACGAATCATCGGCAACAACCGCCAGGTTAGCTCGCATACCGCGGCCACCATCACCTGCAGGAAGCGTGCATGCGTGGCCCAGTCGTTGCGCAGATAGCGGTCCGGCACGCCGTAGCCGGCATTGTTGACCAGGGTGCCCACCGTCCAGCCATTGCGCTGGATCCGCGCAACCAGTGTTTCGGCCGCGTCGGCATCGCCCAGATCGGCCGGCAGGACTTCGACCTGCACCAACGGCCGCAACTCCTCGGCCAGCGCCTGCAGCCGATCCACCCGGCGCGCGGTCAGGATCAGCGGCACGCCGCGCCTTGCGTAAGCGCGCGCAATCTCGCGGCCGATGCCGCTGGAGGCGCCGGTGACCAATGCAAAGACAGGTGAAACGGACATGGCAGGTTCCTGTTGAAGGAGGGAGGAGACAGGCAATGGACAGAAGTGTGCCGGCTGCCGACAGGGCATGGGCTATTCTGTCGCCTGTCTTCCACTCAGGAACCTGCGCCTGATGCGTCGAAAGATCGTTGCCGGAAATTGGAAGCTGCATGGCAGCCGCGCCTTCGCCACCGAACTGGTGGCCCGGATCGCCGCGCACATGCCCCTGGAGGGTGTCGATGTCGTCATCCTGCCGCCCCTGCCTTACCTCGGCGATCTGATCGAGGATTTCGAGGAGCACCACCTGTGTTTCGGTGCCCAGGACGTCAGCAGTAACGAGAAGGGCGCCTATACCGGTGAAGTCTCGGCCACCATGCTGGTCGATGTCGGCGCCGAATACGGGCTGGTCGGCCATTCCGAACGGCGTCAGTACCATCGTGAGAGCAGCGAGCTGGTGGCGCGCAAATTCGCCGCCGCCGTGCACGCCGGGCTGATCCCGGTGCTGTGCGTGGGCGAGTCGCTGGAACAGCGCGAAGCCAAGCAGACCGAAGCGGTGTTGCGCGCCCAGCTCGAACCGGTGCTGGCACTGGTGGGCAGCGCAGGCTTTGCCCGTGCCGTGCTTGCCTACGAGCCGATCTGGGCCATCGGCACCGGTCGCACCGCCAGCCCAGAGCAGGCGCAAGCCGTCCATGCCTTCCTGCGTGGCGAAGTCGCGAAGGCGGATGCTAGAATCGCCGATTCTCTGCCCATCCTGTACGGGGGCAGTGTCAAGCCCGTTAACGCCGGCGAGCTGTTTGCGCAGCCCGACGTCGATGGCGGGCTGGTCGGAGGCGCCTCGCTGGTCGCCGAGGATTTCCTGGCCATCGCCCGTGCGGCGGCCGCTTGTTAACCCATTAAGTTTTGTCCGGGGACGGATTTCGAAATGCTGATGTTGATCCTCAATGTGGTCTACGTGCTGGTCGCGCTGGCGATGATTGCGCTGATCCTGATGCAGCGCGGTGCGGGTGCGGCAGCTGGTTCCGGCTTCGGTGCCGGCGCCTCGGGCACCGTGTTCGGCTCGCAGGGCGCGTCGAACTTCCTGTCCAAGTCGACCAAGTGGCTGGCGGTGGTGTTCTTCAGCATCAGCCTGTTCATGGCGTGGTACGCCACCCATGGCGCACGTCCCACCGACCAGAACCTGGGTGTGATGTCGCAGTCGGCCACCCCGGCGCCTGCCGCCGCGGGCGAGCTGACTCAGCCGTTGCCGCAGGCACCGGCCGCCGGCGCAGTTCCGACCGCCCCGTCGCAGCCGGCGCCTGCCGCAACTCCAGCTACGGCGCCTGCGCAGTCCGCACCGGCGCAGCAAGCGCCTGCGGCACGCGAAGAAAACGCTTCAGAACCAGCACAAAAACGCTGAAGCCGGTTACAATACGCTGCGCACTGGGATGCCCAGCGGCGCAACGTATGCCCAGGTGGCGGAATTGGTAGACGCACTACCTTGAGGTGGTAGCGACTTAGGTCGTAGGGGTTCGAGTCCCCTCTTGGGCACCATTGTTTGGCTGCAGTTCCTGCGCATTGCCTGTCGCGCGCGGGGTCTGCCTATACCCCATGCCGGCACGCGGCGCGTGCGGGCAGAGGCAAGAGAGAATCGCTGTGCTGGCCGAATATTTGCCGAGTCTGCTGTTTCTGATCGTCGCCACCGGTATCGGCATCGTGCTGATGCTGATCGGTCGATTCCTCGCACCGCGTACCCCGGATGCGCGCAAGCTCTCGCCTTACGAGTGCGGCTTCGAAGCCTTCGAAGACGCGCGCATGAAGTTCGACGTGCGCTACTACCTGATCGCGATCCAGTTCATCGTGTTCGATCTGGAAATCATCTTCATCGTGCCGTGGACACAGGTGTTCATGGAGATCGGCGCACGTTCGCTGGTCACCATGGGCCTGTTCGTCGGCATGTTGTTCCTCGGCTTTATCTACGTGTGGAAGAAGGGAGCGCTGGAATGGGAGTGATTCAGACCCTGGATCGTCTGATGACCAACCCGATGCCGGAAGGCCGGGTGGAAGACATCCTGCGCCCGGAAGGCGAAAACCCGCTGCTCGAGAAGGGCTACGTGACCACCAGTGTCGATGCGCTGCTGAACTGGGCGCGCACCGGCTCGATGTGGCCGATGACCTTCGGTTTGGCCTGCTGCGCGGTCGAGATGATGCATGCCGGTGCGGCGCGCCTGGATTTGGACCGCTACGGCGTGGTGTTCCGTCCGTCGCCGCGCCAGTCCGACGTGATGATCGTGGCCGGCACGCTGGTCAACAAGATGGCCCCGGCGCTGCGCAAGGTCTACGACCAGATGCCGGATCCGAAGTGGGTCATCTCGATGGGCAGCTGCGCCAATGGCGGCGGCTACTATCATTATTCGTATTCGGTGGTGCGCGGTTGCGATCGCATCGTGCCGGTGGACATCTACGTCCCCGGTTGCCCGCCGACCGCCGAGGCGCTGGTTTACGGCATCCTGCAGCTGCAGAAGAAGATCTGGCGTACCCAGACCATCGCGCGCTGACACCCGTCTTCTTCTACTGAGAGCAGCCAAGCCCCCATGGCAGAGCAAGCATCCTCCTTCACTGACCGACTTGCGGCACGTTTCGCCGGTGCGCAGATCGCCGTGGCATTGCCGCGCGGCGAAGTGACGCTGGAAGTCGCTGCGGCCGATTGGCACGCCACCTGCCTGGCCCTGCGCGACGAGCTCGGTTTCGAGCAGCTGAGCGATCTGTGCGGCGTCGATTACCTGGGCTACGGCAGCGACGAGTGGGATACCGCCGACGTGTCGTCGCAGGGCTTCAGTCGCGGCGTCGAAGGCAAGGCCGTCGGCCGTTTCGCCTGGGGTGAATTTCCCAGCCAGGAAAGTTCCGACGGCGCCCGTCCGCAGCACATGCCCAAGCAGCGTTTTGCGGTGGTGGCGCAGCTGATCTCCTACCAGCACAACCAGCGTCTGCGCGTGCGTTGCTACGCACCGGACGAGCAGGTGCCGGTGGTGGCATCGCTGACCGACATCTGGCCTGGCGTGAACTGGTTCGAGCGCGAAGCCTTCGACCTGTTCGGCATCGTCTTCGACGGCCACCCGGACCTGCGCCGCATCCTGACCGACTACGGATTTGTCGGCCATCCGTTCCGCAAGGATTTCCCGCTGATCGGCAACGTGGAAGTGCGTTACGACGACGAGCGCAAGCGTGTCGTGTACGAACCGGTGACCTCGGTCGAGCCGCGCGTCGGTGTGCCGCGCGTGATCCGCGACGATGCCCGTTATGAGACTGCCGCTGGTGAAGTGGGCAAGTCGGAGACCGCCAAGTGAGTGAGTTCCGCCAGGCAACCGATGCCTTCGCGAGCAATCCTGTCGAAAGCAAGCAGGAAATCCGCAACTACACGATGAACTTCGGCCCGCAGCATCCTGCGGCGCACGGCGTGCTGCGCCTGATCCTGGAAATGGACGGCGAGACCGTGGTGCGTGCCGATCCGCATATCGGCCTGCTGCACCGTGGCACCGAGAAGCTGGCCGAGTCCAAGCCGTTCAACCAGTCGGTTCCGTACATGGACCGACTGGATTACGTGTCGATGATGTGCAACGAGCACGCCTATGTGCGTGCGATCGAATCCTTGATGGGGATCGAGGTGCCCGAGCGCGCGCACTACATCCGCACCATGTTCGACGAGATCACCCGCATCAAGAACCACCTGATGTGGGTGGGGTCCAACGCGCTCGATCTGGGCGCGATGGCGGTGATGCTGTATGCGTTCCGCGAGCGCGAAGAATTGATGGACGTCTACGAGGCGGTCAGTGGCGCGCGCATGCACGCTGCCTACTACCGTCCCGGTGGCGTGTATCGCGATCTGCCCGATCGCATGCCCAAGTACAAGGAATCCCGCTGGCACAAGGGCGGGGCACTGAAGAAGCTCAATGCAGCGCGCGAAGGCTCGATGCTGGACTTCCTCGAGGATTTCACCAATACGTTCCCGTCGCGTGTGGACGAGTACGAGACGCTGCTGACCGACAACCGGATCTGGAAGCAGCGTACCGTCGACGTCGGCATCATCAGCCCCGACCTGGCGCGTGCCTGGGGCATGACCGGTCCGATGCTGCGTGGCTCGGGTATCGAGTGGGACCTGCGCAAGAAGCAGCCCTACGCCAAGTACGACGCGGTGGAGTTCGACGTGCCGGTCGGCACCAACGGCGATTGCTATGACCGCTATCTGGTGCGCGTGGCCGAGATGCGCGAATCCAACCGCATCATCAAGCAGTGCGTGAAGTGGCTGAAGGCCAATCCGGGCCCGGTCATGGTCACCAATTTCAAGGTCGCTCCGCCAAGCCGCGAAGGCATGAAGGACGACATGGAAGCGCTGATCCATCACTTCAAGCTGTTCAGTGAAGGCTACTGCGTGCCAGCCGGCGAAACCTACTGCGCGGTGGAAGCGCCCAAGGGCGAGTTCGGCTGCTACCTGATGTCCGATGGCGCCAACAAGCCGTTCCGCGTGCACCTGCGCGCACCGGGCTTTGCGCATCTGTCGTCCATGGACGCGGTGGTGCGTGGCTATCTGCTGGCCGACGTCGTGGCGATGATCGGTACTTACGATTTGGTTTTCGGTGAGGTTGACCGATGAAGGCGACGGGTAATTTCGAAGCGGCGCGCGACGTCGATCCGCAGGTGGTGCTGAGCGACAAGACGCGCGCGCACATCGATCATTGGTTGAGCAAGTTCCCGCCCGATCGCAAGCGTTCGGCCGTGCTGCAGGGCCTGCATGCTGCGCAGGAGCAGAACCAGGGCTGGCTGACCGACGAGCTGATCGTGGGCGTGGCCAAGTATCTCGACCTGCCGCCGGTGTGGGCCTATGAGGTCGCCAGCTTCTACTCGATGTTCGAGACCGAAAAGGTCGGCCGCCACAACGTGGCGTTCTGCACCAACATCAGCTGCTGGCTCAATGGCGCCGAAGATCTGCTGGCGCACGCGGAAAAGAAACTGGGTTGCAAGCTGGGGCAGTCGACGGCCGATGGCCGCGTCTACCTCAAGCGCGAAGAAGAGTGCCTGGCGGCCTGCTCCGCGGCGCCGATGATGGTCATCAATGGCCATTACCACGAGCACCTGACGAAAGAGAAGGTCGACGCGCTGCTGGACGGGCTGGAGTAAGACATGGCACATCATCACGCACCCTCAGGCCCGGTCGGTCCGGCGCCGTTGCCGCATCAGGTCGTCTACACGACGCTGCACTACGACACCCCGTGGTCGTACGAGAGCTATCTGAAGACTGGTGGCTACGCCGCGCTGCGCAAGATCCTCGAAGAGAAGATCGCGCCGGCCGACGTCATCGAGATGGTCAAGGCATCCAACCTGCGCGGCCGTGGCGGCGCGGGCTTCCCGACCGGCCTGAAGTGGTCGTTCATGCCCAAGGGCACGATGCAGAAGTACATCCTGTGCAACTCGGACGAATCCGAGCCGGGCACCTGCAAGGACCGCGACATCCTGCGTTACAACCCGCATTCGGTGGTGGAGGGCATGGCGATCGCCTGCTACGCCACCGGCTCGACCGTGGGCTACAACTACCTGCGCGGCGAGTTCCACCATGAGCCGTTCGAAAACTTCGAGCTGGCGCTGGCCGATGCGTATGCCAACGGCTGGCTGGGCAAGAACATTCTCGGCAGCGGCGTGGATATCGACATCTACGGTGCGCTGGGTGCAGGCGCCTACATCTGCGGCGAAGAAACCGCGCTGATGGAATCGCTGGAAGGCAAGAAGGGCCAGCCGCGCTACAAGCCGCCGTTCCCGGCGAACTTCGGCCTGTACGGCAAGCCGACCACCATCAACAATACCGAGACCTACGCCTCGGTGCCGGCGATCATTCGCAACGGCCCGGAGTGGTTCTTAGGGCTGAGCAAGACCAAGAACGGCGGCCCGAAGATCTTCTCGGTGTCCGGCTGCGTGCAGAAGGGCGGCAATTTCGAAGTGCCGCTCGGCACCACCTTCGACGAACTGCTGGAAATGGCCGGCGGCCTGCGTCCGGGCCGCAAGCTCAAGGGCGTGGTGCCTGGCGGCGTGTCGATGCCGGTGCTGAAGGCCGACCAGGTTGCCGGGCTGCAGATGGACTACGACACCTTGCGTGCACTGGGCACCGGCCTGGGTTCCGGCGCGATCGTGGTGCTGGATGACAGCGTCTGCTGCGTACGCTTTGCCTGCCGCATCTCGCAGTTCTTCCACAAGGAATCCTGCGGCCAGTGCACCCCGTGCCGCGAAGGCACCGGCTGGATGCATCGGGTGCTGGAGCGCATCGTCGCCGGCAAGGCCACGATGGAAGATCTGCACCAGCTGCGCACGGTTGCCGGCCAGATCGAAGGACACACCATCTGTGCCTTCGGCGAAGCGGCGGCGTGGCCGATTCAGGGCTTCCTGCGCCAGTTCTGGGACGAGTTCGAGTACTACATCGTCAACGGTCGTTCGATCGTCGACACGCACGTCGGAGTGGCCGCATGAGCGCCCAACCAGTGAACCCGAACGTGCCACCGGACCATGTCACCGTCGAGATCGACGGGCAGTCGCTGGTGGTGCCGAAGGGCTCGATGATCATCCAGGCCGCCGACAAGGCCGGCATCCCGATCCCGCGCTTCTGCTACCACGAGAAGCTGCCGATCGCCGCGAACTGCCGCATGTGCCTGGTGGACGTCGAAAAATCCCCGAAGCCGTCGCCTGCCTGCGCCACGCCGGTGATGGACGGCATGAAGGTCACCACGCGTAGCGAAAAGGCGCTGAAGTACCAGCGCAGCGTGATGGAATTCCTGCTGATCAATCACCCGCTGGACTGCCCGATCTGCGATCAAGGCGGCGAGTGCGAGCTGCAGGACGTCTCGCTCGGCTACGGCCGTTCGGTCAGCCGCTTCAACGAACGCAAGCGCGTGGTGCCGGACGAGGACATCGGTCCGCTGGTCGCCACCGAAATGACCCGCTGCATCCAGTGCACCCGTTGCGTGCGTTTCACTGCAGACATCGCCGGCACCTACGAGTTGGGTGGCATGTATCGCGGCGAAAACCTGCAGATCGGCACCTACGACGGCAAGCCGCTGACCACCGAGATCTCCGGCAACGTCATCGACGTGTGCCCGGTCGGCGCGCTGACCAACAAGGTGTTCCAGTTCCGTGCGCGTCCGTGGGAACTGATGGCACGCGAATCGCTCGGCTATCACGATGCGATGGGCTCGAACCTGTTCCTGCACGTGCGTCGCGGCGAAGTGCTGCGCACCGTGCCGCGCGAGAACGAGGCGGTCAACGAGTGCTGGCTGTCCGACCGCGACCGTTATTCGCATCAGGGCCTGTACGCCGAAGACCGCGCGGTCAAGCCGCTGAAGAAGGTCAACGGGCAGTGGACCGAAGTGAGCTGGGCCGAAGGTCTGGCTGCCGCGACGCAGATCCTGCGTGACAACGCCGGCGATCAGCTCGGTGTGCTGGTGCATCCGTCCACCTCCAACGAGGAGGGCGCGTTGCTCGCACGTCTTGCCGAAGGCTTGAACAGCGGCAATCTGGATCACCGCCTGCTCAATCGCGATTTTTCCGACGCTGCGGTGGCCGAGCCGTTTGCCACGCCGCTGGCCGAGATCGAGCACGCCGATGTGGTGGTGCTGTTGGGCACCAACGTGCGTCACGAGTTGCCGTTGCTGCATGCACGCCTGCGCAAGGCCAGCATCCAGAACGGGACGAAGATCCATTCGGTCAATCCGGTCGATTTCGATTTCGCCTTCACCCAGGCAAGCCGTGCGGTCGTTGCGCCGTCGCAGCTGGCCGGTGCGTTGGACGATGCGGCATTGCGCGATGCGGTCAAGGGCGCAACGCGCGCGGTGATCGTGGTCGGCGCACTGGCTGAAAATCATCCGCAGGCTGCTTCGTTGCGCGCTGCCGCACGCGATTTCGCCGCTGCAACCGGTGCCTCGCTGTGCCGGATCCCGCAGGGTGCGAACGCTGTCGGTCTGGTTGCGCAAGGTGTGTTGCCGACCGCGCGCGATGTCGCCGGCATGCTGGCGCAGCCGCGTCAGGCCTATGTGTTGTATGGCATCGAGCCGGGCCTGGATTTCGCCGATGCCGCCGCTGCACGCAGCGCGCTGGCCGGTGCCAAGGTAGTCGCGTTCAGCCAGTTCGCCTGCGCCTCGACGCGCGACGTGGCCGACGTGATCCTGCCGATCGGTGCACTGCCGGAAATCGACGCATCGCTGACCAATCTGGATGGCCGCGTGCAGACCGCACGTGCCGCCGGTCGCCTGCCGGTCGAAGCGCGCGAGGGTTGGCGCGTATTGCGTGCGCTTGGCGGCGAGCTGGGTCTGGCCGGGTTCGAATTCATCGATCTGGTCGGCCTGCGTGCCGGCATGCAGAACCGTCGCGTCAGTCCCGCTGCCTCGGCGCAGCCGGCTGTTAGCGGTGACGGGCTGGAGGTTGCCGCCACCGCTGCGATCTATCGCACCGATGCGGTGGTGCGTCGCGCCGCTGCGCTGCAGTCGCATCCGCTCAATCTCGCCCCGTGTGTGGCGATGCACCCGGAGCAGGCCGCGCAGTTGCAGGTCGGCGCCGGTCAGATGGTCAAGGTCGGCACCGATGCCGGTAAGGCAACGTTGCCGGTGGTGCTGGACAAGCGCGTCGCACCGGGCACGGTGTGGATCGAATCCGGCCATGGCGCAACCGCGCCGCTCGGTGCCGGTCGTGTAACGGTGGTGGCTGCATGAACGAATTGCTGTTGAACCTGGTCGATCCCTTGCACCAGTGGTTTGTCGGCCTGGGCGATGGCGGCATCGTGCTGTGGACCGTATTGAAGATCCTGCTGATCGCCGTGCCGGTGATCGTGTCGGTGGCCTTCTACGTGGTCTGGGAGCGCAAGCTGATCGGCTGGATGCATGTGCGTCACGGGCCGATGTATGTAGGCATGGGCATCTTCCAGGCCTTCGCCGACGTGTTCAAGCTGCTCTTCAAGGAGATCCTGCAGCCGAGCAGCTCGCACAAGGCGATGTTCATCATCGCGCCGCTGCTGACACTGGCACCGGCCTTCGCCGCCTGGTCGGTGGTGCCGTTCGATGCGCAGCTGGTGCTGTCCAATGCCAACGTCGGCCTGCTTTACCTGCTGGCGATGACCTCGCTGGGCGTGTACGGCATCATCCTGGCCGGCTGGGCATCCAACTCCAAGTATGCGTTCCTGGGCGCGATGCGCTCGGCCGCGCAGGTGGTCAGCTACGAGATCGCGATGGGTTTTGCGCTGGTCGGCGTGATGATTGCCTCCGGTAGCGTCAACCTGAGCCAGATCGTATTCGCGCAGGCCGGCAACTCCGGCTTCTTCGACTGGTTCCTGATTCCGCTGTTCCCGTTGTTCATCGTGTACTGGGTGTCGGGCGTTGCCGAAACCAACCGTGCGCCGTTCGACGTGGTGGAAGGTGAGTCGGAAATCGTTGCCGGCCACATGGTGGAGTATTCGGGCGGTGCGTTCGCACTGTTCTTCCTGGCCGAGTACGCCAACATGATCCTGGTCAGCTTCCTGATCTCGATCTTCTTCCTCGGCGGTTGGCTGAGCCCGATCCAGGGTTGGGTCAACGCGGATATCTCGCCGTGGATCGACTGGTTGTGGAAGGGTGGTTGGCCATGGCTGCTGATGAAGGTGTTCTTCTTCGCCAGCGCCTACATCTGGTTCCGTGCCAGCTTCCCGCGCTACCGCTACGACCAGATCATGCGTCTGGGCTGGAAGGTGTTCATTCCGCTCACGATCGTGTGGATCGCAGTGACGGCGTTGATGGTGTTTTACGGCGTGATCCAGAAGGGCGTGTAACCGATGAACAAGATCACCCATTACTTCAAGAGCCTGCTCCTGCTCGAACTGCTAGGCGGCTTGTGGCTGACGTTGAAATACACGTTCAAGCCCAAGTACACCGTGCTGTATCCAATGGAGAAGTTCCCGCAGTCGCCTCGCTTCCGTGGCCTGCACGCGCTGCGTCGCTATCCCAACGGCGAAGAGCGCTGCATCGCCTGCAAGCTGTGCGAAGCGGTGTGCCCGGCGCTGGCGATCACCATCGACTCGGCCAAGCGCGAGGACGGCTCACGCCGCACCACGCGCTACGACATCGACCTGTTCAAGTGCATCTTCTGCGGCTTCTGTGAGGAAAGCTGCCCGGTGGACTCGATCGTCGAGACGCACATCCTCGAGTACCACTTCGAGAAGCGTGGCGAGAACATTGTCAACAAGCCGCAGCTGCTGGCCATCGGAGACCGGTTCGAAGCCGAGATCGCCGAGCGTCGCGCTGCCGATGCCGCCTTCCGTTGAGGTCATGATGGACTGGGTCACTATTGCTTTTTACGCCTTCTCCGCCGTCGCGGTCGTGTCCGCCGGTGCGGTGATCAGCGTGCGCAACCCGGTGTACGCCGTGTTGTGCCTGATCCTCACCTTCTTCTCGATGGCATGCATCTGGTTGCTGGTTGGCGCCGAGTTCCTCGGCGTGACGCTGGTGCTGGTCTATGTCGGCGCGGTGATGGTGCTGTTCCTGTTCGTGGTGATGATGCTGGACATCGACACCAGCCGCCTGCGCGAAGGCTGGGTCAAGTACATGCCGGTCGGCGTCATCGTGGCGGTTGCCATGCTGGTGCAGATGGTCACCCTGATCGGCGTCAAGGCACGCAGTGCCGCGCCGTTCCCGGCCGACAATGCCGCTGCGCAGGCAGCCGATGTGTCGAACCTGACCTGGCTGGCCAAGACCCTCTACACCCAGTTCCTGCTGCCGTTCGAGTTCGCCGCGGTGATCCTGACCGTGGCCGTGGTGGCTGCCGTGATGCTGACCCTGCGCAAGCGCACCGGCATCAAGCATCAGAACGCTGGCGAGCAGTCGCGGGTGAAGGCGGGCGACCGTCTGCGCATGGTCAAAATGGCGGTTGAAAAGCCGGTACAGGTCGCGCCGACGCTCGATGCGACCGACGGACAGGAGGCGAAGTCTTGATTACCTTGGGCCACCTGCTTGGACTGGGCGCGGTGCTGTTCTGCATCTCGCTGGCCGGCATCTTCCTCAACCGCAAGAACGTCATCGTGTTGCTGATGTCGATCGAGCTGATGCTGCTGTCGGTCAACGTCAACTTCATTGCGTTTTCGCGCGAGCTTGGCGACCCCGCCGGTCAGTTGTTCGTGTTCTTCATCCTGACCGTTGCCGCCGCGGAGGCTGCGATCGGCCTTGCGATCCTGGTGACTCTGTTCCGCACGCGCCGCACGATCAATGTGGCCGAAGTCGATACGTTGAAGGGCTGACCTGTAGATGGAAATCACTCTCTCCAAGAGTCTGTTGATTGCGGTGGTGCTTGCACCGCTGGTCGGCAGCATCATCGCCGGCCTGTTCGGTCGCCAGGTAGGGCGCAAGGGCGCGCAGTACGTCACCATCCTGGGCGTGGCGGTCAGCTGCGTGCTGTCGTGCCTGACGCTGTATCAACTGGTGGAGCAGGGCGCCAGCCCGTTCAACCAGAACCTGTACACCTTCTTCGATGTCGGTAACTACTCCGCCCATGTGGGCTTCATGGTCGATCGCCTGACCGCGATGATGATGGTGGTGGTGACCTTCGTGTCGCTGCTGGTGCACATCTACACCATCGGCTACATGGAAGAAGACCCGGGTTACCAGCGCTTCTTCAGCTACATCTCGTTGTTCACCTTCTCCATGCTCACGCTGGTGATGAGCAACAACTTCCTGCAGCTGTTCTTCGGCTGGGAAGCGGTGGGTCTGGTGTCCTACCTGTTGATCGGTTTCTGGTTCAAGCGTCCGACCGCGGTGTTCGCCAACATGAAGGCGTTCCTGGTCAATCGCGTGGGCGACTTCGGCTTCATTCTCGGCATCGCCGGTGTGCTGCTGTGGTTCGGCTCGCTGGACTACTCCACCGTGTTCGCCAACGCGACCACCATGGCCGGTGCCAAGGTGCAGCTGTTCGCAGGCCACGAGTGGAGCGTGATGACGCTGATCTGCATCTGCCTGTTCATCGGCGCGATGGGCAAGTCGGCGCAGGTGCCGCTGCACGTGTGGCTGCCCGACTCCATGGAAGGCCCGACGCCCATTTCGGCCCTGATCCATGCCGCCACGATGGTCACCGCCGGCATCTTCATGGTCGCGCGCATGTCGCCGCTGTTCGAACTGTCGGAAACCGCGTTGAACTTCATCCTGTTCATCGGTGCAACCACGGCCTTCTTCACCGGCCTGATCGGCATCGTGCAGAACGACATCAAGCGCGTGGTTGCGTATTCCACGCTGTCCCAGCTCGGCTACATGACCGTGGCGCTGGGCGTGTCGGCCTATTCGGCGGCCGTGTTCCACCTGATGACGCATGCCTTCTTCAAGGCGCTGCTGTTCCTGGCGGCCGGCTCGGTCATCATCGGCATGCACCACGAGCAGGACATGCGCAAGATGGGCGGCCTGCGCAAGTACATGAAGGTGACTTACTGGACCAGCGTGATCGGTACCCTGGCGCTGGTCGGTACGCCGTTCTTCTCCGGCTTCTATTCCAAGGACACCATCATCGAGGCAGCGGCCCACCACGCCCACGAGTCGCATAGCTGGATCGCGACCTATGGTTACTGGGCAGTGCTCGGCGGCGTGCTGGTGACCAGCTTCTACAGCTTCCGTCTGCTGTTCCTGACCTTCCACGGCAAGGAGCGCTTCCGCGATGCCCATGCGCACGACGCCCATGCACACCACGACAGCGCGCATACCGATGCCGAGGCGCAGGTCCACGCGCACGACAGCCATGCGCACGACGCACATGCACACGACACGCATGGCCACGACGATCACGGCCACGGCCACCATGGTGCCCATGAGCCGCACGAATCCAAGTGGGTGGTGACGCTGCCGTTGATCCTGCTGGCAATCCCGTCGGTGGCGATCGGCTTCTTCACCATCGGCCCGATGCTGTTCGGCACCGACTGGCAGGGCCACCACGCCGCACATGCGATGAAGGGGCAGGCAATGTCGTTCTTCACCGGCATCGTCGACTTCTACGATCCTGCGCGCGACACCGTTGGCGCGCTGGCCGAGGAGTTCCATGGCCCGGTCGCCTTCGCGGTGCACGGCATGATGGCGGCACCATTCTTCCTGACGGTCGCCGGCCTGTTGCTGGCTGCGCTGTTCTACCTGTGGAAGCCGGAACTGGCGACCAAGTCGCGCAAGGCGTTCGCGCCGGTCGTGTGGCTGCTGGAAAACAAGTACGGCTTCGACAAGCTCTGGATCAATGGCTTCGCCGGTGGTGGCGTGGCTCTTGGCAAGGCGTCACGTGCCATCGATACCCATGTGGTCGACGGTGTCGTCGTCAATGGTTCTGCCCGACTGATCGACCTGGCTGCAAATCTGCTGCGTCGCACGCAATCCGGTTTCCTCTATCACTACGCCTTCGCAATGATCATCGGTTTGATCGCCTTGTTGGCGGTACTGATGCATTTCTGGCGTTGACCTGTACGGAATAAGAAAACGTGTCGAACTGGCCTTTACTGTCTATCTTGATCTGGCTGCCGATTATCGGTGGCGCCTTGATCCTCGCGTTGCGCAACGCCGAGACTGCCCGCTGGGCGTCCCTGGCGGTGGCGGTGGCGACCTTTGTGCTGAGTCTGCCGCTGCTGGGCTACGACACGGCCAATGACGCCATGCAGTTCATCGAACTGCATGCCTGGATCCCGGCCTACAACATCGGCTACAACCTGGGCGTGGACGGCATCGCGGTCGCGTTGATCGTGCTGACCACGCTGGTGACGGTGCTGGCCCTGATCGGTGCCTGGCGCTCGATCGACAAGCGTGTCAATCAGTACGTCGCTGCCTTCCTGATCCTGGAAGGCGTCACGGTCGGCATCTTCGCCGCCACCGACGCGATGCTGTTCTATGTCTTCTTCGAAGCCATGCTGATCCCGATGTTCCTGATCATCGGCGTCTGGGGCGGCCCGCGGCGTATCTACGCGGCGATGAAGTTCTTCCTGTACACCTTCCTCGGCTCGGTGCTGATGCTGGTGGGCCTGGTCTACCTGTACCTGAAGGGCGGCAGCTTCCAGCTGGCCGATCTGTACGCGCTGCAGCTGACCGCCAAGGAACAGACCTGGATCTTCTTCGCCTTCCTGATCGCGTTTGCGGTCAAGGTGCCGATGTTCCCGGTGCACACCTGGCTGCCGGATGCGCACGTGGAGGCGCCCACCGCCGGTTCGGTGATCCTGGCTGCGATCGCGTTGAAGATCGGTGGCTACGGCTTCCTGCGCTTCAACCTGCCGATCGTGCCGGATGCGAGCCATGAGTTCGCCTGGCTGGTCATTACGCTGTCGCTGATCGCGGTCGTCTACGTCGGCCTGGTGGCCCTGGTGCAGGACGACATGAAGAAGCTGGTGGCGTATTCGTCCATCGCGCACATGGGCTTTGTCACCCTCGGCACCTTCATCGCGTTCACCCTGGTGCGCGAGTACGGCAGCACCGACGCCGCCCGTCTGGGTCTGCAGGGCGCGATGGTGCAGATGATTTCGCACGGCTTCGTGTCCGGCGCGATGTTCTCCTGCATCGGCGTGCTGTACGACCGCATGCATACCCGCCGCATCGCCGATTACGGCGGCGTGGTCAATGTGATGCCCTGGTTCGCCACGTTCTCCATGCTGTTCTTCATGGCCAATGCCGGCCTGCCGGGTACCAGTGGTTTCGTCGGTGAGTTCATGGTGATCCTGGCCAGCTTCCAGAAGCATCCGCTGGTGGCCTTCGCTGCCGCCACCACGTTGGTGATCACTGCCGCCTACACGCTGTGGCTCTACAAGCGCGTGTTCTTTGGCGAGGTGGCCAACGCCCACGTGGCCGAGCTGAAGGACATCAATGGCCGTGAGGCATTCGTGCTGGGGGTGTTCGCCGTTGGCGTGCTAGCCCTGGGCCTGTATCCGAAGCCGTTGACCGATCTGATGGAACCATCGATCGCCAAGCTGGCTACCCAGATTGCCGCGACCAAGCTGTAACAGCTTGCCGTACGTTTTGATTTCCAGGATTTGATGATGACCACGCCAACGCTCGCGCCGTTGACCACCGCTGACCTGGCTCCGCTTGTTCCGGAGCTGGTGCTGATCGGCGGCGCCTTTGCACTGCTGATGCTCGACCTGTTCGTGAGCCAGCGGAACAAGGTCTGGACCCACCTGTTCTCCGTTGCCGTGCTTGCCGTGGTGTTCGCGCTGTTGGCGACCGGCACGGGCGGGCAGGGCGAGATCTTCCACGGCATGTTCGTGCGCGACACCGCGGCCGACGTGATGAAGACGGTGATCGTGCTGGTCAGTGGTCTGAGCCTAGTGTACGGCTGGACATACCTGCGCGAGCGCAATCTCTATCAGGGCGAGATCCCGGTGCTGGTGTTGTTCGCCACCGCCGGCATGATGCTGCTGACCTCGGCGGGCAGCCTGCTGATGGTGTACCTGGGCCTGGAGCTGCTCGCGCTGTGCTCGTATGCGCTGGTCGCCTCCAATCGCGACAACGGCCTGGCCACCGAAGCGGCGATGAAGTATTTCGTGCTCGGCTCGCTGGCCTCGGGCCTGCTGCTGTACGGCATGTCGCTGGTCTACGGCGCCACCGGCACGCTCAGCCTGAGCGGCATCCACGACGCGATCGAAGGTTCCAGCGAGCGCACCCTGCTGCTGACCGGCACCATCTTCATGATCGCCGGTGTGGCATTCAAGCTGGGCGCCGCGCCGTTCCACATGTGGTTGCCCGACGTGTACCAGGGCGCGCCCGCACCGATCGCCTTGTTCATCAGCTCCGCGCCCAAGCTCGCCGCCTTCGGCATGGCCTACCGTCTGCTTGAAGTCGGCATGGGCCCGCTGTCGCCGCAGTGGCATCTGTTGATCGGCGGCCTGTCGGCGGTGTCGCTGGTGATCGGCAACCTGATGGCAATTGCGCAGAGCAACCTCAAGCGCATGCTGGCGTACTCGACCGTCTCGCATATCGGCTTCCTGCTGATGGGCGTGGCCGGTGGCGGCGAAGAAGGCTATGCCGCGGCAATGTTCTACGCGGTGAGCTACACGATCATGTCCACCGCCGCGTTCGGCGCGATCATCGCGTTGTCGCGCAATGGCTTCGAAGCCGAGAACATCGACGACTTCAAGGGACTCAACGCGCGCAATCCGTGGATGGCCGGCCTGGTGCTGTGCATCATGGCTTCGCTTGCGGGTATCCCGCCGTTCCTGGGTTTCTGGACCAAGCTGGCGGTGCTGGGCGCTGCGGTCAACGGCGACATGCTGTGGCTGGCCCTGGTCGGCGTGCTCTGTGCAGTGATCGGCGCCTTCTATTATCTGCGTGTCATCAAGGTCATGTACTTCGACGAGCCGGTGGGCGAGCCGTTGCCCGCCAATAACGATCGTGTGCTGGGCACCGTGCTCGGGGTCAACGCGCTCGCATTGCTCGCACTTGGCCTGGCCTGGAGCCCGATCATGGTGTGGTGCCAGCGTGCGTTCGCAGGCCTTGCCTAAGTCACGCATGCCTGCATGACGTCGCGGCGCGTGCCTCACACGCGCCGTCGCTGGATGACTGCAATAAAGTCGTGATTGTTGTTTCGTTTTTGTTGCAATGCGGTTATCATTTGCCGCGACGTTGAAGACCCCAGGGTTTTCAATCGATGAAAAACTAGGGCTTGCAATTGCCGCTCAAGTTCTTCATAATTCCGCTTCTGCTGCGGGGTGGAGCAGTCTGGCAGCTCGTCGGGCTCATAACCCGAAGGTCGCAGGTTCAAATCCTGCCCCCGCTACCAAGTTTTGAAGTACTGCTTTAATGCAATGCCTTAGGGCAGTACTTCAGCTTCTTGGATCGCAAAGACGCATGTTCCCGTCTTTGCGCCGACCCTGAGAGGTCGGGCTTTTTTCACGCAAGGGGCCCATCGGGCCCCTTGTTTTTTCCGGAACCGGAAAGTTTGCTGCCGGTTGCCGGGGTTCTACTGGCAATCATCTGATCAGGGCAGTCTGTGAGCGAAAAAGCGACCGAAATCGCGAATCTGCTGAGTCCAACGGTTGAGTCCCTGGGCTTGGAACTGCTGGGTGTGGAATATCTTCCCGCTCCAGGTGGCGCCACGTTGCGCCTGTACATCGATGTGCCGCTGGCCGAACAGCCCGAGCGTGTGATCAACGTCGATGACTGCGAGCGCGTGAGCCGTGAAGTGTCGGCCCAGCTCGACGTCGAAGATCCCATCACCGGCAACTACACGCTTGAGGTGTCTTCGCCGGGTGTGGACCGTCCGTTGTTCACGCTGGAGCAGTTCGGCCGTCACGCCGGCGAGTCCGCCAAGATCGTGTTGAAGCTGGCGCAGGATGGTCGGCGCCGCTTCCAGGGCCAGATCGTGCGGATCGAGTCCGAAGCAGAGGCGGTGGTGTTCGCCATCGACGGCAAGGACGTGCAGATCGTCTTCGACAACATCGACAAGGCGCGCATTTTGCCGGATTGGGTCGCTCTGGGCCTGGCCCCGCAAAAACCGAACAAGCCCGGCCCGAAGAAACCCGGGCACGAGAAGAAGAAACCATCCAACGAGTCGGCGGCTGGCAAGCCGCGCGCGGAGTGACGAAATGAGCAAGGAACTTTTGCTGGTAGTGGATGCGGTGGCCAACGAAAAGGGCGTGCCGCGCGAAGTGATCTTCGATGCGATCGAGGCCGCGTTGGCTTCCGCAGCGAAGAAGCGCTATCCCGACCAGGACGTGCTGACGCGCGTGACCATCGACCACAAGGACGGTAACTACGAAACCTATCGCCGCTGGGAAGTGGTTGCCGACGATGTGGTGATGGAATCCCCGGATCGCCAGGTGCGCCTGATGGATGCCGTCGACGAGGCTGATGGCGTCGATGTGGGCGACTACATCGAAGAACAGATCGAAAACCCGGACTTCGGCCGCATCGCCGCGCAGGCTGCCAAGCAGGTGATCGTGCAGCGTGTGCGCGAAGCCGAGCGTCAGCAGGTGGTCGATGCCTGGAAGGACCGCGTCGGCGAGTTGATCACCGGTGTGGTCAAGCGCGCCGAGCGCGGCAATATCTTTGTCGATCTGGGCGGCAATGCCGAAGCCTTCATCCCCAAGGACAAGGGCATTCCGCGCGACGTGCTGCGGCCGGGCGACCGCGTACGCGGCTATCTGGCCGAAGTGCGTTCCGAGCCGCGCGGCCCGCAGCTGTTCATCAGCCGCGCCGCGCCGGAATTCATGATCGAGCTGTTCAAGCTCGAAGTGCCGGAAGTGGGCCAGGGCCTGGTCGAGATCAAGGCCTGCGCCCGCGATCCGGGCGATCGCGCCAAGATCGCAGTGATCGCGCACGACACCCGCACCGATCCGATCGGCGCGTGCATCGGTATGCGTGGTTCACGTGTGCAGGCAGTGTCCAACGAGCTCAATGGCGAGCGCGTGGACATCGTGTTGTGGAACGAGAACCCGGCCAACTTCGTCATCAATGCGATGGCGCCGGCAGAAGTGCAGTCGATCATCGTCGATGAAGACAAGCACTCGATGGATCTGGCCGTGGCGGAAGATCGCCTGGCCCAGGCGATCGGCAAGGGCGGCCAGAACGTGCGTCTGGCCAGCCGCCTGACCGGTTGGCAGCTCAACGTGATGACCGCCGACCAGGTGGCCGCCAAGTCCGAAGCCGAGCAGACCTCCGCGCGCCAGTTGTTCATGGATCGCCTGGAAGTGGACGAGGAAATCGCAGCGATCCTGGTGACCGAGGGCTTCAATACGGTCGAGGAAATCGCCTACGTGCCGGTCGGCGAGTTGCTGGCGGTGGAAGGCTTCGACGAAGACATCGTCGAAGAGTTGCGCGCCCGTGCCCGCGATGCGTTGCTCAACGCCGCGCTGGCAGAAGAAGAAGGCCTGGAAGGAACTCAGCCCACCGAGGACCTGCTGGCGCTGGAGGGGATGGACGAGGAAACGGCCTTTGCTCTGGCCGAGCACGGCGTGCGCACCAGCGAGGACTTGTCCGACCTGGCAGCGGACGAGATCGTCGACTTCGGCATCGAGGGCTTGACCCAGGAGCGCGCCGCGGCGCTGATCCTGGCGGCCCGCGCCGAGGAGATCGCCCGTTTGGAGCGCGGCGAATGAGCCGGCAATGAACCGCGCCCTGACCCCATCAGGGCTTAGAATCAGCGTTTCCCTTGCTCTGGGCGAGGGGGCGCCAACCAGATCATAGGATCCGAATGTCGCAGCAAACCACCATCCGCAAGCTTGCCGAACTGGTCAATACGCCGGTCGATAAACTGCTGGTTCAACTGGCCGAGGCCGGAATGAAGTTCAGCGGTCCCGACCAGGTCGTGACTAGCACCGAGAAGATGAAACTGCTTGGCTTCCTGCGCCGCACGCATGGCAAGGCCGACACGCCCGCCGAAGCGGCGAGCGAAGCAGCCAAGAAGATCACGCTCAACCGGCGCAAGCTGCAGGAAGTCACGGTCAGCGCCGGCCGCACCAAGACCACGGTCAACGTGGAAGTGCGGCAGAAGCGCACCTACGTAAAGTCCGAAAACGAAGGCGGCCGCCCGGCGCCGATGACGCCGGACGAGGAGCGCGCCGACATCCTGGCCAAGCTCGCCGCTTCGCGTCAGCGCAATCTCGACGAGCAGCAGGCGCTGGCCGAAAGCGATCGTCTGCGCGATGAAGCGATTCAGCGCAAGCGTGAAGAAGAGCAGGCCGCCAAGGACCGTGCAGAAGCCGAGCGCAAGGCTGCCGAGGAAGCCGCTGCGGCTGCCAGTGCGCCGGCCCCGGTTGCTGCTGCGCCGACGCCGTCGGCGCCTGCCGCGCGTGCACCGTCTTCGCCGTCCTCGGCACCGCGTCCGGCCCGTCCGGCTGGCGCGTCGCCGGCATCGCGCCCGGCAACGCCGGCGCGCCCGGACGATCGTTCCAATGCGGCCAAGCACAAGACGCGCGGTTCGCACGTCATGGTGGCCGGTGTCGAAGACGACGATGCGACCAAGCGTTTCGCCGGGCAGTTGCATCTGTCTGCGGCTGATCGTGCGCGTCGTTCCAATGTACGCGGCAAGCCGACCGGTCGTCCCGGTTCGTCGTCCTCGCGCCGTGGCAACGACAACGGCCGTGGCGGCAATCAGGGCAACAGCGGTCCGCACGGGTTCGAGCGTCCGACCGCACCGGTGGTGCGCGAAGTGGCGATCGGCGACACCATCACCGTGGCCGACCTGGCGCAGAAGCTCGCGCTCAAGGGCGGCGACGTGGTCAAGGCGCTGTTCAAGATGGGCGTCATGGCGACCATCACCCAGAGCATCGACCATGACACCGCCGCGCTGGTGACCGAAGAGCTCGGCCACAAGGCCGTGCGTGCCGACAATGCCGACTTCGAGGATGCGCTGCTGGCGCATGCCGAGGATGCGCAGGGCGAGACCACCTCGCGTCCGCCGGTGGTGACCATCATGGGTCACGTCGATCACGGCAAGACCTCGTTGCTGGATTACATCCGTCGCACCAAGATCGCCTCGGGCGAAGCCGGCGGCATCACCCAGCACATCGGTGCGTACCACGTCGAAACCGGCCGTGGCGTCATCAGCTTCCTGGATACGCCCGGCCATGCCGCGTTTACCTCGATGCGTGCCCGTGGCGCCAAGATCACCGACATCGTGGTGCTGGTGGTCGCGGCCGATGACGGCGTGATGCCGCAGACCAAGGAAGCGGTGGCGCATGCCAAGGCGGCGGGCGTTCCGTTGATCGTGGCGGTCAACAAGATCGACAAGGCCGGCGCGGATCCGCTGCGGGTCAAGAATGAATTGCTGGCCGAAAACGTGGTGGCCGAGGAGTTTGGCGGCGATACCCAGTTCATCGAGGTGTCGGCCAAGCTCGGTACCGGTGTGGACACGTTGCTGGACGCGATCTCGCTGCAGGCCGAAGTGCTGGAGCTCAAGGCGGTGGCCGAAGGCCGCGCCAGCGGTACCGTCATCGAGTCCTCGCTGGACAAGGGCCGTGGCCCGGTCGCAACGGTGCTGGTGCAGCAGGGCGCGCTGAAGCGTGGCGATTACCTGGTGTGCGGTATCCAGTACGGCCGCGTGCGTGCACTGTTCGACGAGACAGGCCACCAGCCGGCCTCGGCCGGCCCATCGATTCCGGTGCAGGTGCTCGGCCTGTCCGGCGTGCCGGAAGCCGGTGATGATTTCGTGGTCGTCGACGACGAGCGTCTGGCCAAGGACGTTGCGCAGCAGCGCGAAACCAAGCGCCGCGAGTCGCGCCTGGTCGCCTCGGCCAGCAACCGCATGGAAGACATCCTGGCCCAGATGGGCAAGGGTGAAGGCCAGCAGGTGCTGAACCTGGTGATCAAGGCCGACGTGCAGGGTTCGGTGGAAGCGCTCAAGCAGTCGCTGGTGGCATTGTCCAATGACGACATCCGCATCAACGTGATCCACTCCGGCGTGGGCGGCATCACCGAGTCCGATGCGAATTCGGCGGCGGCTTCCAAGGCCACGATCATCGGCTTCAACGTGCGTGCCGATGCCTCGGCGCGCAAGATCGTCGAGTCCAACGGCATCGATCTGCGTTACTTCTCGATCATCTATGACGTGATCGACCAGGTGAAGCAGGTGGCGTCCGGTCTGCTCGGCGTGGAAATCCGCGAAGAGATCATCGGTATCGCGCAGGTCCGCGACGTGTTCCGCAGCTCCAAGTTCGGTGCGGTTGCAGGCTGCATGATCATCGAAGGCGTGGTGAAGCGCAGCAAGCCGATCCGCGTGCTCCGCGACAGCGTCGTGGTGTTCGAGGGCGAGCTGGAATCGTTGCGCCGCTTCAAGGAAAACGTCGAGGAAGTGCGCAACGGTACCGAATGCGGTATCGGCGTGAAGGCCTACAACGACGTCAAGGCCGGCGATCAGATCGAGTGCTTCGAGCGTATCGAAGTCGCCCGCACGCTGTAACGGTTGCCGGGGCCTGCGGGCCCCGGACTCCGTCGAGCGGAGTCGCTCCGTAACGCAAGTTCTGCAAGGCGAGGGCGGCATGGCCGCCCGCGTCCGTTTTTGGCTTCGGTGCCAACTGGCCCTCCGAATCAACCAGGTCCACGACCATGCCAACCAAATCATTCCATCGCACCGACCGCGTTTCGGCGCAGGTGCGCCGCGACCTCGGCACGATCGTGCACGCGGCCGTGCGCGACCACGGCCTGCCGTCGGTCAGCGTGTCCGACGTCGAAATCAGCCGCGACCTGGCGCATGCCAAGGTGTTCGTCACCGCGCTGCAGCAGGAGCGCTCGGCCGAAGCGGTCAAGGGGCTCAAGGAAATCGCCGGTCAGCTGCGCACGCAGCTGGCACGCGCGATGAAGCTGCGGCATGTGCCCGAGCTGCATTTCCATTACGACGATTCGGTCGACCGCGGCGAGCGCATCGACAACCTGCTGCGTGACCTGGACGATGTCGGCCCCGAGGCCGCGTCCAGCGACGAGGACGCCGAGCAGCGCTGAGCGCTGCCGGCCGGCCGGCTGTTGACCAGCGGCCCTGATTTCAACGGGCGCGCACGGTGCCCGCTTCGAGCACTGATCTCTTGAAACCCCGCATCGTCTATCGCCCGTTGCACGGCATCCTGTTGCTCGACAAGCCGGCTGGAGTCAGCTCCAACACGGCCTTGCAGTCCGCGCGCCGTTTGTTGCGGGCCGAAAAGGGCGGCCACACCGGCAGCCTGGACCCGCTGGCCACCGGCCTGCTGCCGCTGTGTCTGGGCGAGGCGACCAAGATTGCCGGCCTGCTGCTCGGTTCGGCCAAGGCCTATGACGCCGAGATCGTGCTGGGTGTCACCACCGATACCGACGATGCCGATGGCCAGGTCCTGCGCGAGCGTGCAGTGCCGGCACTGGACGAAGGCGCGCTGCGTGCAGCGCTGACGCCCTTCATCGGGCGCATCCGCCAACAGGCGCCGATCTATTCCGCGCTCAAGCAGGGCGGCGAGCCGCTGTACGCCAAGGCACGCCGTGGCGAGGCGATCGAGGCGCCGGTACGCGAGGTCGAGGTGCAGGCGATCGACGTGATCGGCTACGCCGCGCCGCGGCTGCAACTGCGCGTGACCTGCGGCTCGGGCACCTATATCCGCAGCCTGGCGCGCGATCTGGGCGAAGTGCTCTGCTGCGGTGCGCATATCGCCTCGCTGCGCCGGCTCTGGGTCGAGCCGTTTCGCACGCCGCAGATGATCACGCTGGAGGCGCTGTCGGCTGCCCTGGAAGCGGGCACCGACGCGCAGGACCTGCTGCTGCCGATCGAGGCCGGACTGGCCGATTTTGCGCGGATCGTGCTCGATGCGGCGCACGCGGCACGTTTTCGCATGGGCCAGCGTCTGCGCGATGCGGCATTTCCGACCGGCCAGGTGGCGGTGTTCGGACCCGACGGAACCCCCTCCGGGCTAGGCCTGGTGGACGCGGAGGGGCGCTTGTCGCCGCAGCGATTGTTCAATGGACTGAACGAAGTGGCGTCTTGTTAAGGTTTAGTCAACTTGTTCCCGGGGCCGCACGACGTTACAATTTTGCGGCCCCGATCGGGGCACCTCAGCGCCAAGCGCGCTCATCCCAAGCAAACGGCGAGTCCGGCGGTGCGTCATGCACGTTCCTGTCGACCACGCATCTATCGAGTAAACATCATGTCCGTCGACACCCAGAAAGTTATTGAAGACAACAAGCGCAGCGCCCAGGACACCGGTTCGCCGGAAGTGCAGGTCGCCCTGCTGACCGCGCGCATCGAGCTGCTGACCGGCCACTTCAAGACCCACAAGAAGGATCACCACAGCCGTCGTGGCCTGCTGCAGATGGTCAACCGCCGCCGCAGCCTGCTCGACTACCTGAAGAAGAAGGACAACGAGCGTTACAAGTCCTTGATCGAGAAGCTCGGCCTGCGCCGCTAATCGAGTCCTACCGCCGCGGCGCAGCGATGCGCCGCGGCTTTGTTTTGGTCATTCGCATTACGTTATCTGCAGCATGCAGTTCATGGGCCGGAGCCTCCCGGCCGCCCGTTCTCGGCATGGGTCGACGACGGTCCAACGAAGACAGCAACACCTAAGGGAAAAAACCTCCGTGGCAAAAATCACCAAAACCTTCCAGTACGGCAAGCACACCGTCACCCTGGAGACGGGCGAAATCGCTCGCCAGGCAGGCGGCGCCGTCATCGTCAAGTTCGACGACACCGTACTGCTGGTCACCGCCGTCGCCGCCAAGAGTGCGCGCGAAGGGCAGGACTTCTTTCCTCTGACGGTCGATTATCAGGAGAAGTTCTACGCCGGCGGCCGCATCCCGGGCGGCTTCTTCAAGCGCGAAGGACGTGCGACCGAGAAGGAAACGTTGATCTCGCGCCTGATCGATCGCCCGATCCGTCCGCTGTTCCCGGAGGACTACAAGAACGAAGTGCAGATCATCGCCACCGTGATGTCGATGAACCCGGACATCGACGGCGATATCGCCGCGCTGATCGGCGCATCGGCCGCGCTGTCGCTGGCCGGCACCCCGTTCAACGGCCCGATCGCTGCGGCGAAGGTCGGCTACAAGAATGGCGAATACATCCTCAACCCGACCGTGACCGAGCTGAAGGATTCGCAGCTGGAGCTGGTCGTGGCCGGTACCGCCAACGCGGTGCTGATGGTCGAGTCCGAAGCCGAGCTGCTGTCGGAAGAAGTGATGCTGGGCGCGGTGACGTTCGGCCATCGCGAGATGCAGAAGGTCATCAACATCATCAACGAGCTGACCGTCGAAGCCGGCACCAAGCCGTCCGACTGGGTGGCCCCGGCCAAGAATGACGGCATGATCGCCGCGCTGAAGGAAGCGGTGGGCGATCAGCTCGCGTCGGCATTCCAGGTGCGCGACAAGCTGCAGCGCCGTGATGCGATTTCGGCGATCAAGAAGGACGTGCTGGGTGCGCTGGCACCGCGCGCCACCGTCGAAGGCTGGGCTGCCGGTGATCTGTCCAAGGAATTCGGCGAGCTGGAATACCAGACCATGCGTGGCTCGGTGCTGAGCACCAAGGTGCGCATCGACGGCCGTGCACTGGATACCGTGCGTCCGATCAGCGCCAAGGCCGGCGTGCTGCCGCGTACCCATGGCTCGGCGCTGTTCACCCGCGGCGAGACCCAGGCGATCGTGATCACCACGCTCGGCACCGCACGCGACGGTCAGGTCATCGACGCCGTCTCGGGCGAGTACAAGGAAAACTTCCTGTTCCATTACAACTTCCCTCCGTATTCGGTGGGCGAGTGCGGTCGTTTCGGTGCGCCGAAGCGTCGCGAGATCGGCCACGGCCGTCTGGCCAAGCGCGGCGTGCTGGCCGTGATGCCGAGCCTGGAAGAATTCCCGTACACCATCCGCGTGGTCTCGGAAATCACCGAGTCCAACGGTTCGTCCTCGATGGCCTCGGTCTGCGGCAGCTCGCTGGCGCTGATGGATGCCGGCGTGCCGATCAAGGCGCCGGTCGCAGGTATCGCGATGGGTCTGGTCAAGGAAGGCAACGACTTCGTCGTGCTGTCGGACATCCTGGGTGACGAAGATCACCTCGGCGACATGGACTTCAAGGTGGCCGGTACTGCCGAAGGCGTGTCCGCGCTGCAGATGGACATCAAGATCGAAGGCATCACCGAAGAGATCATGAAGCAGGCATTGCAGCAGGCCAAGGCCGGCCGTCTGCACATCCTCGGCGAGATGGCGCATGCCCTGACCACCCCGCGTCAGGAACTGAGCGATTACGCCCCGCGCCTGCTGACCATCAAGATCCACCCGGACAAGATCCGCGAAGTGATCGGCAAGGGTGGCTCGACCATCCAGGCCATCACCAAGGAAACCGGTACGCAGATCGACATCCAGGACGACGGCACGATCATCATCGCGTCGGTCAATGCCATCGCTGCGCAGGCTGCGAAGTCGCGCATCGAGCAGATCACCTCGGACGTGGAGCCGGGTCGCATCTACGAAGGCAAGGTCGCCAAGATCATGGACTTCGGTGCGTTCGTCACCATCCTGCCGGGCAAGGACGGCCTGGTGCACGTCTCGCAGATTTCCAGCGAGCGCGTGGAGAAGGTCGGCGACAAGCTGAAGGAAGGCGATCTGGTCCGCGTCAAGGTGCTGGAAGTGGACAAGCAGGGCCGTATCCGTCTGTCGATCAAGGCAGTGGAAGAAGGCGAAGGCCTGCCGGCATCGGCCGAGTAATCGCCACGGTTTGACGCGTTACGAAAAGCGGGCTTCGGCCCGCTTTTTTATTGGGTGTTTAGGGCAATCGCCGGTGCCTTGATCCTTCTCCTGCGGGAGAAGGTGCCCCGCAGGGGCGGATGAGGGTGCGGGCGCAGCCTAGTGTGGTCGAACCTTGGCCAGGGCTTCGCTTCCGTACCCTCACCCCAGCCCCTCTCCCGACGGGAGAGGGGCTTCGAGCCTTGCTTACCCGGGCTGCTGGGTCGGCGCGGGCTGTGTTTCCGGACGCGGTGGCACGACGCGTGGAAAACCCGGCGGCATCGTTGCGGGCAAGGTGGTTGGCGAAGGCAGTGGCTCGACCGGCGGAGGCGCGGTCATCACCGCATCCGGGCGCAGCTTCAACAGGGCCGCCCAGTCGCGTCGATTGAAATCGCAGAGTTCTTCGTGTGCCGGCGTGCACTCGCTGGCGATGCCCAGGCCGTCCTCGCTCTGGTCCTGGCTGCCGTCAGATTGGGGCGTCGGCAACACCACGCGGCCGGCGCGGTCCAGCGGCATCTTGCGCATCATCACGGTGTTGAACACGTTGCCGCCGATCAGGTACAGAGTGCGATCGCCACCGACGTTGGCGGCCACCACGACGTCGCAATGCGATTGCCAAGGCATCGGCGCGCTGCCGCCAAGCCCGGCCCTGAGGCCGGCATAGCCAAGCGCGACACTGCGCCCGCGCAACAGGCACAGCAGATCGCCGGGAGCGGGCTTCTCCACCGCCGGGTCGGTGAACTGGTAAGGCCCGCTGGCGCCATCGTTGTAGGCGCTGCGGATGTAATCCAGATGGCGTGCAGAGCGATGGAAGCCGCTCAGGCCGGCCTGTGTCATCACCCAGGAGATGAAGGCAGCCGACCACGGGTTGTCGACCAGGAACGCACGGCAATCGCTGGCGGTATAGCGCGTGCCATCCAGTGCCGCGCAGCTCGACGCGCCCGGGCGCCCGCCCATCGATGCCAACGTGCCGCTGTCGCGCCAGTAGCCTGCCACGCGTTGCCACGCGACCACCCCATGGTCGGCGAGATAGCCTGATTCGGCTTCGGTCACGCCCAGGCTGGCCAGACGCCCCTTGGCATCGATAAACGGGCGTTGCCACAAGCGATGCTCGTTGCAGGCATTGCGCACGATGGCGATTGCAGCAGGGCTGGTGCCGAAGCGTGGCGGCACGTCGCAGACTTCCGCGGCGGCCGCGGTGCCGCCCCATGCGGCCAACACCAGACAGAGCCACGGCCAAGGTTTTACAGTCATCGCAGATCCTGCACAGAACAATCGCAGCAGGCTGACAGAGCCGGCTGCGGGCACGCGTGAAATCAGTGCGGCGGCGGGCCGAGCTTGAGCGACAGATCGACGGCGTGCACGTGCTTGGTGAGCCCGCCGATGGAGATGCAATCCACGCCATCGGCCGCAATGGCGGCAATGCCGGCCAGATCCACGCTGCCGGAGACTTCCAGCGGAATGCGTTGGTCGCGCGGCAGGGCGGCAACGATGCGCACCGCCTCACGCCGCAGTGCCGGGTCGAAATCGTCGATCAGGATGCGCGTACACCCGACCTGCAAGGCCTCGCGCAGCTGCTCCAGGGTTTCCACCTCCACCACCAGCGGCAACTGCGGTTGCTGCGCACGTGCGGCATGCACGGCGGCGCTCAACGAGCCGGCGGCGCGGATATGGTTTTCCTTGAGCATCACCGTGTCGAACAGCCCGATGCGGTGATTGTCGCCGCCGCCGCAACGCACGGCGTATTTCTGCGCGGCGCGCAGGCCCGGCAGCGTCTTGCGCGTATCCAGGATGCGCGTGCCGGTGCCGGCCACGGCGGCGACGTATGCAGCGGTGGTGGTGGCGGCAGCCGACAGCGTCTGCAGGAAGTTGAGCGAGGTGCGCTCGGCACTGACCAGGCTACGGCTGCGGCCATGCAGCAGCGCCAGCACCGTGCCGGCGGCAACGTGCTGGCCTTCGTGCACCTGCCAGTCGATACGCACCTGCGGATCGAGTGCGCGGTGCGTGGCGTCGAACCAGGGCCGCCCGGCGATCACGGCATCCTGCTTGCACAGCAGGTACGCGCGGTCGGCCTGATCGGGCAACAACGCCGCAGTCACATCGCCGCTGCCGATGTCCTCGGCCAGTGCGCGTGCCACATCGGCATCCACCAGCGCGGCCGGCGGCGCCTTCGGCACGGCCGTGCTTGCGGAAGAAGTCACTTTTCGGGGAAGTCGGCGATCTGCCCTGTGCCGATCGCTTCTTCGGCCAGCAGCACCGGAATGCCGTCGTCGACGCGGAAGACCTGCTTGCGGTCGCGCGTGATCAGCGCCTCGCGCAGTGGCTGTGTCTGCGCCGTGCCGTCGGCACGCTGCAGGGTTCCGCCGGCGATGGCGGTATTGAGTGCCTCCAGGCCCTTGCCGTCGAGCAGCGAGAGCGGCTGGCGGGTGTCGGGCGAGCACAGCAGGTCGAGCAGTTTGCGATCCATCGAAGTCTTGTCTTGCGTGGAAGATGGCTAGAATACGTCTTTACCGCAGGGCAGGGCCATGACCTCCAACCACTCCGCGCCGCTGGTCGGCATCGTGATGGGTTCCCGTTCCGATTGGGAAACCATGCAACACGCAGCTCAGAAGCTCGATGCGCTGGGCGTGCCTTACGAAGTCAAGGTGGTCTCGGCGCACCGCACACCGGACGTGTTGTTCAGCTATGCAGAGCAGGCGGGCGACCGTGGCCTGCGCGCGATCATCGCCGGCGCCGGTGGCGCAGCGCACCTGCCCGGCATGCTGGCGGCCAAGACGGCGGTGCCGGTGCTCGGTGTGCCGGTGCAGTCCAAGGCGCTCAACGGCATGGATTCGCTGCTGTCGATCGTGCAGATGCCGGCCGGGATTCCGGTGGCGACGTTTGCGATCGGCAACGCCGGCGCGGCGAATGCGGCCTTGTTCGCCGCTGCGATGCTGGCGCCAGAGCAGGCGCAGATCGGTCAGGCACTGGCGCAATTCCGCGCCAGGCAGACCGACGATGTCATGGCCAGCGACGACCCGCGCCAATGACCACAGTTGGTATTCTGGGCGGCGGCCAGTTGGCCCGCATGCTGGTACTGGCCGGCGCGCCACTGGGCTTGCGGTTTGCGGTGTTCGACCCAGCCGCCGACGGCTGCGCAGGGCAGGTGGCGCCGCTGCAGGCGGGCGCTTTCGACGATGCCGCCGCGCTTGCCGCATTCGCCGCACACGTGGATGTGATCACCTTTGATTTCGAAAACGTGCCGGCTGCCAGCGCGCAGCAATTGGCCGCGCAGGTGCCGGTGTTTCCCAGTGCTGCCGCGTTGGCGGTGGCGCAGGACCGGCTCAGCGAAAAGACCCTGTTCCGCGAGCTCGGCATTCCGGTGCCCGCGTTTGCCGCCATCGACGACCGTGCGGGACTGGATGCCGCGTTGGCCCGTATCGGCACGCCGTGCGTGCTCAAGACGCGCCGCTTCGGTTACGACGGCAAGGGCCAGTTCCGCATCAAGACGCCGGCCGGTGCCGATGCCGCGTGGGACGCGCTCGGCGCGCAGGCCGCCAAGGTCGGCCTGATCGTGGAAGCCTTCGTACCGTTCGAGCGCGAGGTCAGCGTGGTGGCCGTGCGTGGGCGCGATGGCGAGTTCCGTGCCTGGCCGCTGACCGAAAACTGGCATGTGGACGGTGTGCTCTCGGCCAGTCTTGCGCCGGCGCATGTGGATGCCGGGTTGCAGGCGGTGGCAGAGGCGCATGCGCGCGCGATCGCCGAGCGCGTGGACTACGTGGGCGTCTTCGCGCTCGAGCTGTTCGTGCGCGATGGCCAACTGCTCGCCAACGAGATGGCGCCGCGCGTGCACAACTCCGGGCACTGGACCATCGAAGGCGCCGAGACCTCGCAGTTCGAAAATCACGTGCGTGCGGTGCTTGGTTTGCCGCTCGGCAGCACCGCGATGCGTGGACATGCCTGCATGCTCAACTGGCTGGGCGCGATGCCGGATGCTGCCGCATTCCTGGCGGTGCCCGGTGGGCACTGGCACGACTACGGCAAGCAATCGCGCGAGGGCCGCAAGGTCGGCCATGCCACGCTGCGCGCCGAGACGCCGCAGGCGCTTGCGCAGGCAGTGGGCGACGCAGGCACGGTGCTGCGGCGTGAGGCACAGGTCGGTCCGGTGCTTGCGCGCTTGAGCGAAGGGTCACTCGCAGAATGAGCGTTGGCGCCGCCACGACCCGGCGCACGCGCAGGGTCGTGGCGGAGCTGGACCGCAGTGCGCGATGCCGCCGGGTGCGCCGTCGCAACCAGTCAATTGGACGTTGACCTGTTGCAACGGCGCAAGCGGCTAGCCCAGCCGGCTGGCCACGAAGTCCCAGTTGATCAGCTTCCAGAATGCGTCCAGGTATTGCGCGCGGTCCTGACGGTAGTCCAGGTAGTACGCATGCTCCCAGAGGTCGCAGGCGAGCAACGGCGTGTCCGGGCCGGTGAGCGGCGTGGAGGCATTCGGCGTGGCGACGATCGCCAACGTGCCATCCGGCCGCTGCACCAGCCACACCCAGCCCGAGCCGAAGGTGCCCAGGGCGACGCGGTTGAATTCCTGCCTGAAGTGCACGAAGTCGCCGAACGATTTGGCAATGCGGTCGGCCAGCCGGCCCAGCGGCTCGCCGCCGCCACGTGGGCGCAGGCACTGCCAATAGAACGTGTGGTTCCACACCTGCGCAGCCAGATGGAACAGCGTGCCCTGCGCCTGCGCGATGATGTCTTCCAGCGTCAGCTCGGCGAACTCGCTGCCTTCGATGCGTGCATTGAGCCGATCGACCTCGCTGCGGTAACAGACGCCGTGGTGCGCCTCCAGGGTGGCGGCGGAAAGATGCGGCTCCAGAGCGGCGCGGGAGTAGGGCAGTGCAAGGTGTTCGATCGGCATGATGGCAAGGGCAGCGAAGGGAGTACGGCGACAGGTCGCGCCGAGGGCTTACAATGCGCGCCTTTGCGGAAGTCTATCCGACCCGGCGGTCGGGCCTGCCGCTCCCAGTCAGGAGAGTCCAATGCCGGTGATGGAACGGATCCAGGCCGAAGTCGAACAACACCCGATCGTGCTGTTCATGAAAGGCACCCCGCAGTTTCCGATGTGCGGTTTTTCCAGCCGCGCCGTGCAGGCCCTGGTCGCTGCCGGCGCCGATCAGTTGCGCACGGTCAACGTGCTCGAAGAGCCCGAAGTACGCGCCAATCTGCCGCGCTATTCCAACTGGCCAACCTTCCCGCAATTGTTCATCCACGGCGAGTTGATCGGCGGTTGCGACATCACGCTGGAACTGTTCGAGGCCGGCGAGCTCAAGCGCATTGTCAGCGAGGCCTACCAGCCGTGAGCCTGGCGCAGGCCCAGCCCGACGCGCCCGCGCTTGCCGAGCGCGTGGTGCTGATCACCGGCGCAGCGGGCGGTCTTGGCGCGGCCGCTGCGCAGGCATGCGCAGTGGCCGGTGCGACCGTGGTGCTGCTGGGCCGCAAGCTGCGCCCGCTGGAGCGCGTCTATGACGCCGTTGCCAAGCTCGGTCCGGAGCCGTTGCTGTATCCGCTGGATCTGGCCGGCGCCACGCCGGACGACTACGCCGCGCTGGCGCAACGGCTGCAATCCGAGCTGGGTGGCTTGCACGGCCTGCTGCACTGCGCTGCCGACTTCGCCGGCCTGACCCCGGCCGAACTTGCGGCACCTGCCGACTTCGCACGCAACCTGCATATCAACTTTACTGCGCGCGCCTGGTTGACCCAGGCCTGCTTGCCGCTGTTGCGGCAGCAAGCCGATGCGGCGGTGGTCTTCGTCGTCGACGACCCTGCACGCGTTGGCCAGGCCTATTGGGGCGCCTATGGCGCTGCCCAGTATGGGCAGCATGGCCTGCTCGCCAGCCTGCATCACGAAACCGCCGCCGGCCCGGTCCGCATCAGCGGACTGCAGCCCGGCCCGATGCGCACCGCCTTGCGTGCGCGTGCCTTTACCCATCAGGAAGACAGCGAAGCGGTGGACCCCACGCGCTATGCGTCCGCCTGCGTCACCTTGCTGTCCACGGCTGGTGGCGCGCACCGCGGTGCGATCTGGAGCCCTTCCGCATGACCATTCTTTCGGCGGCGCTGCTGCTGTTCCTGATCCTCGATCCGCTGGGCAACATCCCGGTGTTTCTCAGCGTGCTCAAGCCGCTGCCGCCGAAGCGCCAGCGCTTCGTGCTCGCGCGCGAGTTGCTGATCGCCTTGTGCGTGCTGATGGCGTTTCTGTGGGGCGGCAAGTACGCGCTGGAGCTGATGCACCTGCGCCAGGAGTCGGTGGCGATCGCCGGCGGCATCGTGCTGTTTCTGATCGGCATCCGCATGATCTTCCCGCGTCCGGAAGGCCTGATGGGCGAGATCCCCGATGGCGAGCCCTTCATCGTGCCGCTGGCGATCCCGCTGGTGGCCGGCCCGTCCGGGATGGCGGCGGTGATGCTGATGGGCAGAAACGAACCCACCCGGCTGTGGGATTGGAGCCTGGCCTTGATGATCGCCTGGATCGGTGCCTCCACCATCCTGGCCTCGGCCCCGCTGTTGTACAAACTGCTCGGTCATCGCGCACTGACCGCGATCGAGCGCCTGATGGGCATGTTGCTGGTCGCGATTTCCGTGCAGATGTTCCTGGATGGGTTGGGGACGTACTTCAAGCTGCCGGTATCGATCTGAGCCGGTCGGTGATAGGCGGGCAGGGCGTGGGAGCGACTTGTGACACTGCCTAGCGAGAATCTGAAGCCACGCCACCGACGCGTAGCGGTGCAAGCCGCCGGCTGCGCCGGGATGCCTCTGTAACAAGGGCCTTCGACAGCCCTTGCCGCGCTTTCGGGCCAAATGAGCCCTGTTTTCGATCAAACGGCTCAATAGCGCGACGCTGGTCGCAGATGCCGTGCGACTTTGCGCAAGCTGGCGTTTACGCCTTCACATGCGAAGTTCATGTTGCACTGCGCGAACTTTGTCACGCCGCCGTCACAATCAGGCCTTAGCGTGTTAATCTGTTGTTAACCGTTGCGGCAGCAACCGCCGCGCGGCGAGGGACCCCAGATCATCGGCAGCCCACCCCCGGGAACGGTTGGGCTGACTGCGCCTTTTTGTCACTGCCCAACCTGTATCGAGGCTACCGAAATGACCCACCCCCGTTGTCTTCGCATGTCCAAGCTGACGCTTGGCCTTGTTGCCGCGCTCGCCGCCGCCCCCGTGTTCGCTCAGAGCACCTCTGCCGGCGTCGCTGGCCTGGTTACCAGCAGCGGCGGTCAGCCGGTGCCGAATGCCGAAGTGACGATCACCCACGTCGAATCGGGAACCGTCAGCCGCGCCACCACCGATGCCAGTGGACGCTACAACGCGCGCGGCCTGCGTGTGGGCGGGCCGTACACCATCACGATCACCAAGTCGGGTGAAGGGACGAAGACGGAAGAGGGCGTGTACCTGAACCTCAATCAGGTCAATAGCGTCGACGCATCCCTGGGCGGTGACGTAACCACGCTGGGCGCGGTGCAGGCCATCGGCGGCGATTACGGCTCGGCGCTGTTCAGTGCGAACAAGATGGGCACCGGTACCAATGTGACCCGCGAGCAGATCGAATCGCTGCCCTCGATCAACCGTAACCTGCAGGACTACGTACGTCTGGATCCGCGCGTGGCGCAGACCGACAAGGCGCGTAATGAAATTTCCGTGGGCGGCCAGAATCCGCGCTTCAACCTGATCCGTGTCGACGGTATCAGCACCAACGACGCGTTCGGCCTGGAATCCAACGGCTTGCCGACGCCGCGCCAGCCGTTCTCGATGGATGTCATCGACGAAATCTCCGTCGACGTCGCCAACTACGACGTCACCATCACCGGCGCCACCGGCGGCGTGATCAATGCGGTCACCAAGTCGGGTACCAACGAGTTCCACGGTTCGGTGTACGGCACCTACCGTGAGAACGATTGGTCGGGCAAGAACCAGAACGATATCCGCCCGCAGCTGTTCGATAACGAAACCACCTACGGCCTGACCCTGGGCGGCCCGGTCATCAAGGACAAGCTGTTCTTCTTCGCCAACTACGAAAAGTACAAGGGCAAGGGCGTGTTCACCGGAGCCTCCGGCTACGGCCCGATCGGTTCTGGCGCGAGCAACATCGTGCAGATCCCGCAGGCGGACATCGATCGGATCATCGACATCTCACGTAACGTCTACGGGTTTGACCCGGGAACCCTGGCGCTGCCAGCGCTCGATTCGGATTCGGAAGAAAAGGGCTTCAAGCTTGACTGGAACATCTCCGACAAGCATCGCGCCTCGTTCCGTTATGGCGAGAGCGAGCAGAGCACTGCCAACCTCAACGGTTTCGGCAATCAGGCGCTGTCGCTGAATTCGTATCACTACGTGCGCGACTTCAGCCTCAAGACCTATACGGCCCAGTTGTTCAGCGATTGGACCGACACCTTCTCGACCGAAGCCAAGGTGTCTTACCGCGACTACTCGGCCGTGCGTACTGCTGCATCGCAGCTGCCGGCCGTTGCTGTGCGCATCGGTAACAACACCGTCAACCTGGGCACCGAGCAGAGCACCCAGGCCAACGAACTGCGTACCGAAACGTGGAATGCCTTCTTTGCCGGCACGTTGTTCTTGAACGACCACACCGTCAAGTTCGGCTTCGACTACGAAGACAACGATCTGTTCAACCTGTTCGGCCAGCGCGTCTTCGGTTCCTACACGTTCAACTCGATTGCCGACTATGCGGCCAATCGCCCGCTGAACTATCGTTATTCGCGGTCCAACAGCGGAAACATCGACGACATCGCCGCAGACTGGGGCATGCGCAATGTCGGCGTCTTCCTACAGGACACCTGGGCCGTCAACAACAACCTGACGCTGACGTTCGGTGTGCGTTACGACGAACCGATGGTCAAAAACAGCCCGGCCTACAACGCAACCGCCTCGACGCTGTTCGGCTTCCGTAACGATCAGACCATCGACGGCAACGGCCTGTTTGAGCCGCGCTTCGGTTTCAACTACACCTTCGACAGCGATCGCCCCACCCAGTTGCGCGGCGGCGTGGGCCTGTTCCAGGGGGCCGCGGCAACCGTGTGGTTGTCCAACCCGTACTCCAACACCGGCCTGGCGTACACCGATTACAACTTCTCCAGCCAGACACTGGTGAACACCAATGGCATTCGTTTCACGCCTGACATCAATAACCAGCCGATCGGTAATGGTTCGTTGAATGGCGCTACGCAGTCCGTCGATTTCGTCGACAGCAAGCTGGGTCAGCCGTCGGTATGGAAGGCCAACCTGGCATTCGACACCGAGCTGCCCTGGTACGGCATCGTGGCGTCTGCGGAAGCAGTGGTGACTCAGGTCAACGAGGCGATCTACTACCAGCAGCTCAATCTGGGCAACACCAGCCGCGTGGGCCAGGATGGCCGTAACCTTTACTGGAATACTGCAGGCTTGAATCCGGCCTGCTGGCTGGATGACGGCCGTAACCCGACCGGTGCAGGCGCCCCGGCTGCTTGTGTGCGTGGCACTGCATCCGTGGTCGATGCGCGCGGCTCGCGCGATGGGCGCTTCAACGATGCCATCATCGCCCGTCCAACCGATAAGGGCGGCAGCGAGAGCTTCACCGTCGGCCTGAACAAACCCTTCAATGGCGGCGACTGGTCGTGGGGCTTGTACTACACCTACACCGACGCCGACGAAGTCAGCGGCCTGACCAGTTCGACCTCGGGTTCGCAGCTGGGCAACAATGCTGTCTTCCAGGCCAACGAAAATGTTGCCTCGACCGCTGCGTACGAAGTGAAGAACAGCATCCTCGGCACCTTGAACTGGAAGCATGCGTTCTTCGGCGACTACGAGACCAAGTTGGGCCTGATCTGCCAAGGTCGCAATGGTCGCCCGTATAGCTATGCGTTCGACAACGACGCCAATGGCGACGGCCGCCTGAACGACCTGTTGTATATCCCGGCCGGCCGCGGCGATGTGCTGTTCGGTACCGCTCGAGAAGAACAGGCGTTCTGGAACTACATCGAAGGCAACGAGTATCTGGCTGCCCGCCGTGGTCAGGTGGCCGAGCGCAACGGCGCGCGCAACTCCTGGATCAACCAGTTCGACCTGCACATCGAGCAGGAGATCCCCGGCTTCTTCAAGGACAACAAGGCCTCTCTCTGGCTTGACGTCATGAACGTCGGCAACCTGCTGAACAAGAAGTGGGGCCGTGTCGAAGAGTACGGCTTCCCGGGCATGCGTGGTGTGGTGGAATACGGTGGTGTCGATGCGGCCAGCGGCAAGTACGTGTACCGCTTCAATACCCCGGACCAGTCCACGGTCTACGACGATCGCGGCATCTCCCGCTGGGCGCTGCAGCTGGGCTTCCGCTACCAGTTCTAAAGCTGGCTAGCGTGTCGAAGCTTGCAAAAACGGCCGGGTTCTCCCGGCCGTTTTCTTTTGTGCGGGTGAGTACGCTAAAGTCCTAGAGATACGACAGGAGCAAGCTATGGAACTCAGCAGTACGGCAGCACGGGCGCTGCCGGTGGTGGATGCGCGGATCTATCCGCGCGGTGGCCTGGATGTGTTGTCCAAAGCGGAAGTGGCGCGTCTGCGCGACGCCTCCAGCGGCGGCATGCACGAGCTGTTGCGCCGGTGTGCGCTGGCCGTGCTCACCAGTGGTAGCGCGTCGGACGACCCGCGCGCCGCGCGCGACCTGTATCCGGATTTCGATATCCAGGTGAACCAGCAGGACCGTGGCATCCGTATCGATCTGAGCAACGCACCGGCGATGGCCTTTGTCGATGGCGAGATCATCCGCGGTGTGGCCGAGCTGCTGTTCGCCGTGGTGCGCGACCTGGCCTACATGGCGATCGAGCTGGAAGCCCAGCGCGGGGATCTGGACACCAGTGAAGGCATCACCAACGCGGTCTTCGGCCAGCTGCGCAACGCGCGCATCTTGCAGCCGTCGGACCCGAACCTGGTCGTGTGCTGGGGTGGCCATTCCATTTCGCGCGACGAGTACCTCTACACCAAGCAGGTGGGCTACGAGTTGGGCTTGCGTGGCCTGGACATCTGCACCGGCTGCGGGCCGGGCGCGATGAAGGGCCCGATGAAGGGTGCCACCATCGCGCACGCCAAGCAGCGCAAGCATCACACGCGCTACATCGGCGTGACCGAGCCGGGCATCATCGCCGCCGAGTCGCCGAATCCGATCGTCAACCACCTGGTGATCATGCCGGACATCGAAAAGCGCCTGGAAGCCTTCGTCCGCATCGGACACGGCATCCTGGTGTTTCCGGGGGGCGTCGGCACGGCCGAGGAAATCCTCTACCTGCTCGGCATCCTGCTGCGCGAGGAGAACGCCGACCTGCCGTTCCCGCTGATTCTAACCGGCCCGACCATTGCCGCGCCGTATTTCGAGCAGATCGACCGCTTCATCCGGCTCACCCTGGGCGAAGCTGTCGCTTCCCGCTACGAGATCATCGTTGGCGATCCAGTCGCCGTGGCGCGTCGCATGGCCGAAGGCATCCACCAGGTACGCGCGCACCGCAAGGAACAGAAGGATTCGTACTACTTCAACTGGTCGGTGCACATCCCGCTCGAGTACCAGCAGCCGTTCGAACCCAGCCACGAGGCCATGGCCGCCCTGGATCTGCACCACGGCCGCCCAGCGCCCGCGCTGGCCGCCGACCTGCGCCGCGCCTTCTCCGGCATCGTCGCCGGCAACGTGAAGGAAGACGGCATGCGCCGCATCGAGGAATTCGGCCCCTTCGAGATCAATGGCGACCCGGACATCATGCAGGCCCTGGACGAGCTGCTGCGCGGCTTCGTCGAACAGCGCCGGATGAAGATTTCGGGCGATTACCGGCCTTGTTATCGGGTGGTGACCTAAGGCCTGCTGGATGTAGACCACCATTCTGGAGAAGGGAAAAGCCGGGCTGGGTACGAACCCTAGGCCCGGTTCGTCCCCCACGCGCACGCCGACAACCCTAAAACGACCGCTCGTCCCCCCACTGCTTGTTCTTGAGGGGGTGGTCGAAGCATCTTGGTCAGGTCACGCTGGGGAGCGTCCAATGTCTTTTCGCCGATCTACCGGCTTCACACTTGTGGAATTGATCATTGCGATCGCCGTGTTGGCGATTTTGCTTACGATCGCGCTTCCAAGCTTTCGTGGAGTAATACGCTCCAATCGCGTAGCCAGTAGCGCCAATGAGACCCTCGGGCTGCTGTCTCTCGCGCGCAGTGAGGCGATACGCAATCGCCGAGGTGGTGGGGTTTGCGGTAGCGCATCGGGGACCGCATGCGACAACAACTGGGGGAGCGGGATGCTGGCTTGGGCGGATACCGACGGAGATGGAGCCTTCAAGGGTGGCGACACCGTCTTGCGTTTCGTCTCAATTGACCCGTCGCTAAGCAATTCCGGTCCGTCCGGCGCAACGATTGCATTCGATGGACGCGGGCGCAGGGTCGCGTCGACAAATCAACAGATTACGTTGCAACCGATGACGTGCGATGGGCAGGCGCTGCGGCGCACCTTGTTCGTCAATGCCGCCGGCCAGATCACGTCTCAGAAGAGCTCCTGTCAATGATGCGTCTCCGTCCCTTCGTTTCGCCCTCTCGCGCCAAGGGATTCAGTCTGCTTGAGGTGCTGGTCGCCATCGTCGTACTGGCATTTGGCTTGCTTGGCTTTGCGCTGTTGCAGACGGCCAATGTGCGGTTCGTACAGAGTTCCAACTACCGCACCCAGGCAACCAACCTGGCGTATGACCTGATGGACCAGATGCGAAGTAATCGCTTCCAGTCTGCCTGGTATACCGATGCCACCTTTGCCGCAAATAGCGTGACCGCGGCCAGTTGCAGCCGACCTCTCGGAAGCGTGGCCATCGCTGACAATATCGCGCGCTGGAAATGCCAGGTCGTGCGCGCATTGGGCGAAGGTGCCAGCGCAACCGTTCTCAATAACAACGGCCAGGTCACCGTTGGCATTAGTTGGGGAGACCAGCGCTGGGACGCCAATAATCCCAACGCCCAGACCACCTTTACCCTGGTATCGCAGCTATGACGCGGCGGCCTTCTTCCAAGCGTGTCGCTGCGGGCATCAGCCTGATAGAGATGATGATCGCCATGGTGATCGGCCTTGTGCTGATGCTGGGAGTCATCCAGGTCTTTTCTGCCTCGCGTACTGCATCGATGCTGGCTGAAGGCAGTGCGCGCGCACAGGAAAACGGACGTTTCGCCATGGATTTCCTCCAGCGTGACATTCGCATGGCCGGGCATTTCGGTTGCGTCAACGACCAGGCGCATTTTGTGCGCGGGGAGGGCGACCCGGTGGTCACTACCGGCGCGGCCAGCGGCTCGGGTCATCCGCTGGATTTCAGCATCAGCGTGCAAGGCTACGAGGCACCTAATACGACGCCTCCCGGCAGCCTGAAGCTTGGAGATAACTGGGCAGTACCAGCGAATCTGCCAGCATCGATCACCAAGCTCAATCCGCGCGGCGGCAGCGATATCCTGGTTCTGCGTTTCCTTGCTCCGGAAGGCGTGCCAATCACAACGTTGACCACAGGCAGCAACAGCGTCGTGGGCTTCAATGCCTCGGCCGGATTGCGTTTGACAGAGGGGGGGCAGGCGGCTCCGAGCCTGTTCGGGGTTGCGGACTGCGCCCATGCCACGGTGTTTAAGGGTACCTATGCCAGCGGCCAAGTCACTGCCACAGGAACCAATCTGTCCAATTACTCCACCCGTCCCAGCGGCCAGGCAATGCTCTATCGCGCCGAATCGCTGGTTTACTACGTCGGTACATCGACGACCTCGGGCGAGCCTGCGCTGATGCGTGCACGGTCCAATGGTGTCGACGACTATGGCACGCCGGAAGAGTTGGTCGAAGGGATCGAGAACATGCAGCTGCTGTTCGGTCTCGATCAGACCGTGAACATGTCCAATACCTCGCCCCCGTTGGGAAACATCAGCACCCAGGCGATCGCGAGCGACGTATCCACTGCGGTCGATGCCACAGCTGCTGGCCAGTGGAGACGGGTCGGGCAAGTTCAAGTTGGCATCCTAGCGCGCAGTCCCGCACCTTCCACAGCCGAACGCCCGGCAACTGCGTTGAATTATCCCAGTGCATTGGGCGTTTCGTTTGCGCCGCCCGCCCAGACGGATGGCCGCTACCGAATGACCTACGAATCCACGATCGCCTTGCGCAATCGTCTGTTTGGGAATTGATCAATGAATGCAGTCGCTCGCCGCCGCCCAATGCCATCCCGTCCTCGGGGGGCCGTGCTCTATGTTGCCTTGATCATGTTGATCCTGCTGGCGCTGATCGGGATCGCCGGCATGCAAGTGGCAGGCATGCAGGAAAAAATGGCGTCCAATTATCTGGTGACCAATATCGCCTTTCAGAATGCCGAGGGCGTGACGCGCAGGAGCGAGCGGGCGATTGAGGCCATCGCCAATCGCAAGAGTGCTCCCAGCGACGCAACGGTTGCGGACACTGAAATCCAGCAGAACTGCGATACAGCATTCGATCCGATGGCTTGGGCACGTAATAAGGCCGTGTCGGTCAACCAAGCGGTTAATGTGCGTCGCATCGACTCGTGCATCATCGGGGGGGGCTCGCTCGCGATGGGCGATCCGGTCGACCCGGTGACTCCGGTCTATCAAATCACCACCTTCGCCAACGATGCTACGACGGATGCATCTTCGTCGGCGGCGATCGATTCCATCTTCAAGCTCTGAGGCCGTGAGCATGTCTCGTCGCACCGTTCGAACCGCTATCGCCTCCGCCATAGTCCTGATCGCGATGAGCGGTTACTTTGTATACAACTTGATCGCGGCGCAGGGTCAGGAAAAGTTGGCACAGGGTCCACTTAATAATGGCAGTCCGGTCCCGCCGGCATTTATTATGACGGTGGATGATTCGAACTCAATGACGTTTGAGCGCATTTTCAAAGGCGGTGATGGGCGACTGCAATGGAATAGTGTCAATTCCAGCTTCTTTAATGCCGATGGAAGTTTTTTTAATAATGGTTCCGACTGTAATGGTTTTGTCGACTGTTACGTGTATTTATTTCCTTTTCCTTCGTATAATTCGTCATATAGTCCGGGCGTGGCTCTTCCGCCGATTGATCAATTTGGTTTCGCAAGATCGCCAGCATATAACGCAAATTATTTCGATCCGAATATCAAATACGATCCATGGAGTCTATCCAAAGGCGATGAAGTTAATAAGGGCTTATGGCCGCAGGCCGATTTCGACAGTGCTCGAGCGGATTCGCGTGACCCTGATGTTTATTGGGACGACGGCACGATAAACATGAGTCGCTACGGCACTGCGGTTAATCTTGGGGTAAGTAGAGAGGTTAATGGTGATAGTTCATTTCGATTTTTAATTGGAATGACGATTCCTTCTGGGACGCGCTATCGCACGGGCGGTAATGCTAGGGCGTGCAGTACCAACAACTCGAATGGCCTGCCGGGCACGAATGGACTTTGGTCCACTCTTGGCTTTAATGCCCAGGTGGCTGCAACTTGTTCGGTGCAAATCTCCTACGTCCCTGCAACATTCTATTTGCCTGCGGCCGCTCCGGCGCCCACGGGATACCTGACTAGCGACACCAATCGGCCGATTATCGTAAATGCATGCGGCCCGGGCTGCAATATGCGACGATATCAAATACTTCGCTCCAATTATTCCGCTGCTAATACGTCTGCTTATAATAATGCGAGGCAAAATTTTGCTAATTGGTTTCAATACCATCGGAATCGTATTCTCTCGATCATTGGCTCAGAGTCGCGGGCATTGACCGGTATTGAAAATATGCGGGTCGGTTATTTCACAATCAATAATTTGGCTCAGCCGACCATGTATGATGTCACGAACGATGATTCGCGTGAGGCTTTATTTCAGCAAATTTATCGTCTCAGGCCGAGTGGTGGCACGCCAAATCGGGCGGCCATCGATTATTTGGGTCAACAATTTAGGCGGACGGGGGACGGAGCTCCGGTGGTGCGTGCATGTCAGAAGAATGGCGGCATGCTATTTACTGATGGGTACACGACTAGGAATAATTCGGTCACTGGCTATGGCAATGCCGATTCCACTGGTACGGTAGACTTCCCCATCGTGCCGTTCGCTGATAGTTACAGCGATACAATCGCTGACATCGCTGCGAGCTATTATTCAGGGGCTTCTACGCCACTGGTGACAGGGCCGGGCTTCCCGGCTGGGCGGGTGCCTGTGGACGAAAAGTGCGCTACGCTCGCCAAGACATCTGCGGATTGGAAGCGTTTGGACTGCCAGAAAGATCTGCACATGAACTTCTATGCGATCACTTTAGGTGCGCAGGGGAATATCTATGAGGTCAATCAACCAGCGACAGATGACCCCTACGCCAATGCCCCCAACTGGACTGGCAATGGCAATCCGGTAACCGCTGACGATGGTCGTGTCATTGACGAACTGTGGCACGCCACGATCAATAGTCGTGGTCAGTTTATCAACGCCAAGAGCCCTGATGAAGTGACCAGCGCCATGCGCCGCGTGTTGTCGGCTGCCAGTGCACCCAACTCGCCGTCTGGCACCCTGGCGCTGACAGGTGCGCGTATCGGTGCAGGCTCGTTGACCGTCACTCCTGAGTACCAGATCAGGAATAATGGCACAGATTGGTCCAGTACGCTGAAGGCCAATCAGGTTTCGGTCGATCCGGATACGCGCGAGGCACGCTTTACGCCTCTCTGGGAGGCGTCTGCGCAGATACCAGCCGCCAATACGCGAAATGTATATTTCAATGATGGCAGTAACGTGCGAAAGCTCGATGGCACGACTGTCAGTTTAAGCGGCCTATGCGGTCTGCCTGCGACGTTGTATCCGGCGCAGTCGCTCTGCTCGGAGTCAGATCTGACCAGTCTTGGCGCAACTGCTGCGACCGCGGCCAACTATCTGCTAGGCGACCGCAGCGGCGAAGTTCAGCAGGGTGGCAAGCTACGCGATCGGAGTACTGTGCTCGGCGATATCGTCAATTCCACACCGGTTATCAGTGCCCCGGTCGATGACTACGGATATCGTGGCCTGGGCGGCACGCTTGGGACTAGCTATGCCAACTACCTAAATAGCAAGCGCAACAGGGGCTATATGGTGTATGCAGGAGCCAACGACGGCATGCTGCATGCTGTCGATGGCGGCATCGACAGCACTGGTGCCGTCACCGGAGGTGGTGGTCGGGAGCGCTTTGCTTATGTGCCGGCAACCTCCTATGGCCATATGGGGAATTTGTTGCTACCGTACCAGACCATTAAGTCATCTACGGTGCCCAGTTTTGAGCATCGTTATTTTGTCGATGGTCCGCTTGCCGTAGGAGATACCTACTACAACAATGCCTGGCAGACGACGCTGGTCGGCACCACGGGAGCGGGAGGTCGGGGTGTCTTCGCACTTGACGTTACCAATCCCGCAAGCTTCGGTGCCGGTAGTCGCCTCTGGGAGATCAACGATCTTGCTGGCGATGCCGCTGTGCGCGGGAACATCGGGCATGTGCTCGGCAAGCCCGTCATCGTCCCGGTGCGCGCGTCCAATGGGACGGTCAGCTGGAAGGCGATCTTTGGTAATGGTTACGCTAGCGCCACTGGGAAGGCGGTATTGTTCGTTGTCGATATCGGAACAGCCACCACACCGACGATTCGGATGATCGAGGCAACTGAGTCGGGAACCTCAATCAGTGGCAATAACGGGCTAGGCAATATTATCGTACTGGATCGCATCGACAATCTGACAATCGATCCGACGACCAATAAGCCAGCTCGCACGCGTGATGGATATGCCGATACTGTCTATGCGGCCGATCTCCGCGGCGCAATCTGGAAGTTCGATCTCACTTCGACCGCAACCTCAGTAACCGTTCCCGCGTTCACGACCGGGATCTATTCCGAGGGTGGTCTAAACTACCGTCAGCCAATAACTGGTGGGCTGCAGGCCGCTTCCGGCGAGAATGGAGGGGTGCTGGTTTTGTTCGGCACGGGGAGTTTCTCGTTTAGTAAAGACAATCTGGCAAGCTCCTCGCTGCAGACGCAAAGCTTGTATGGCTTCACCGATCAGGTCGATGGAGTGGTTTCCTCAACTCTCACAAGGGCGAACCTGACTCCGTATTCGGTCAGCATTGGCGCCTCCAGTACCACTCGATCCCTGCAGCAAGGGACTGGTCCCGCTCTGGCACTAGGCTGGTACGTGGATCTGCCCGCCGGTGAGCGATTTGTGGGTTATCCGGAACTCGTGTCGGGAATCTTGTTCATGCCCACTTATTCGCCGCTCGCGATCAGCAGCGGGTGCAGCACCGATGGTGTGAACTGGTTGTTCGGACTGAATCCACGGACGGGTAGGGGGGCCCTATCTGGTGTGCGAATGGGCGGCATCGGTGGCTCCACGCTTGCCACCGATTCGGCTGGAATCTCGCTCAATACCGGCGGCAATGCGCCGGTTAAAGACGTGGGCGTGTCAGTCGTGCCCAGGCTCGAGCCCAAGGTCAATCCCAAGGATGGTTCTGCGGCACCCACCGTGCCTGCAGGATCGGGCTGCTGGATGATCGTCAGCGTGGCTGGCGCCCCGCCCATGTATGTCCCTTATCCTTGCGGCCGCCAGTCCTGGCGCCAGCTTCAGTAACGGAGATTGTCAATGCCCTTAGACCTATCGCGGTCCCTGTCCACGCAACTTCGTCAGCGTGCTGGTGCCGGTGGTTTCACCTTGATCGAGTTGATGATCGTCGTCGCGATCGTCGGCATCCTGGCTGCCGTCGCCTATCCTTCCTATGCCGATCATGTTCGCAAGTCTCGCCGAGCGCAGGCCAAGGCCGATCTGGTCGAATACTCGCAGTTGCTGGAACGCTCGCATACGACCAACAACACCTATGCCAGTTTCAAGTTCGGGAACGGCTCGACGACCATCCAGTCGCCGCGCGAAGGTGATACGGCGCAATACAACATTACGCTCGCGACTACGCAGTCGACCTTTACCTTGACTGCTGCGCCCCAGGGCAATCAGGCCAAGGACAAGTGCGGCACGCTGACGTTGAACCAGACAGGGGTGAAGACGCCGAGTGCAACTACCACTCCAGGCTGCTGGTAGCTTCGTTACGAGGTGTTGCGCTGCTGCAAAGTTGCCTATAGAATGTGCCTCCCCGCCCGAATAGCTCAGCCGGTTAGAGCACTTGACTGTTAATCAGGGGGTCGTTGGTTCGAGTCCAACTTCGGGCGCCAAGATGTTGAAGAGGCCGCGACTAGTCGCGGCCTCTTTGTTTTTGCTGGAACTCACCGTGCAGGGCAGGCGGTTGGTTGCCTGTAGCGGACAGACCGCGTCCGCCCTGAGTTGTTGACGATGACATCCGCCAGGCGTTGCGCGCCCGTGCAGAGGCTGATCGTGATGTTGGTGCCGCTATTGCGGCCGTTCGGAAGAAATCGGACAAGCGATCGGCCGATCGTTCCAGTGATGCTGATGTTGTCGCTCGCAGCATACTGCTCGATCCGCAGGATCGAGCCTGCGTCCGCAGGCTGCCCACTACGCGCTGGATCTTTGAAAAGAATCCATCCCCGGCTCCAGTCCCTGTCTGGTCGGCAATTCGCGCCGTCAACGGATGGGCAGACGCTAACCGGCAGGCGATGCGTGATGGCCATGCTTCTGGCCATCGCCAGATGTACGGTGAGCACGTGAACCCGTGCCTGTGCTCGCTGCCATTCGATCAAAGCATTGAAGCCAGGCAGGCCGATGGCCGCCATGATTCCGATGATCGCCATCACGATCACTAGCTGTACTGCCGTGTACCCTTCTGCGCACGAACGAATCACTGCTTCACCGTCCTGCTCCCTGGCTCGGAGCAAGCAGTGTCTACGGCGTCTATTGCCCAGGTAAGGCCGGCTCTCAGTGATGAGGTGTCGGACTTTTACCGAAAGTGGCATCCGCCGTTCGTGCAGTCCTCCCCCGAGATCCGCTCCATGACCGACCGTTTTCAGCTCGTATCCCCGTACTCCCCAGCCGGCGATCAGCCTGCCGCCATCGACAAGCTGGTCGCCAGCTTCGAGGCCGGCTTGGCCAAGCAGACCCTGTTGGGCGTGACCGGCTCCGGCAAGACCTACACCATTGCCAACGTGATCCAGCAGGTGCAGAAGCCCACACTGGTGATGGCGCCGAACAAGACGCTGGCAGCGCAGCTGTATGGCGAGTTCAAGTCGTTCTTTCCGCACAACGCGGTGGAGTACTTCGTCAGCTACTACGACTACTACCAGCCCGAGGCCTATGTGCCGTCGTCGGACACCTTCATCGAGAAGGACAGTTCGATCAACGAGCACATCGAGCAGATGCGTCTGTCGGCGACCAAGACCCTGCTGTCGCGTCGCGATTCGCTGGTGGTGGCTACGGTGTCGGCGATCTATGGCCTGGGCGCGCCGGAAGACTATCTGTCGCTGCGCCTGATCCTGTCGGTGGGCGAGCACATCGACCAACGCCAGTTGATCCGCCATCTCACCGACCTGCAGTACACCCGCAATGAATTCGAACTGACCCGCGGCGCGTTCCGTGTGCGTGGCGAGGTGCTGGACGTGTTCCCGGCCGAATCCGACACCGAAGCGCTGCGGATCGAGTTGTTCGATGGCGACATCGAGCGGCTGACCCTGTTCGATCCGCTGACCGGCGAAACGCTGCGCAAGCTGCAGCGCTACACCGTGTACCCCAAGACGCACTACGCGACCACGCGCGAGCGCACGCTGAGTGCGGTTGATACGATCAAGGAGGAATTGAAGGAGCGCTTGGAGCAGCTGTACTCGCAGAACAAGCTGGTCGAAGCGCAGCGCCTGGCGCAGCGCACCCAGTTCGATCTGGAGATGATGGCCGAAGTCGGCTTCTGCAACGGTATCGAAAACTATTCGCGGCATCTCACCGGCAAGGCACCCGGCGAGCCACCGCCGACCTTGTTCGACTACTTGCCGCCGGACGCGCTACTGGTCATCGACGAGTCGCACGTGACGATTCCGCAGATCGGCGCGATGTACAAGGGCGACCGCTCGCGCAAGGAAACGCTGGTGGAGTTCGGTTTTCGCTTGCCCTCGGCGCTGGACAACCGGCCGCTGCGTTTCGAGGAATGGGAGGCGCGCTCGCCGCGCAGCATCTATGTGTCGGCCACGCCGGGGCCCTACGAGCTGCGTGAGTCCGCCGGCGAGATCACTGAGCTGGTGGTGCGCCCGACCGGGCTGATCGATCCGGTGGTCGAAATTCGCCCGGTCGGAACGCAGGTGGACGACTTGATGTCCGAAATCCATGAGCGCATCAAGCTTGGCGACCGTGTGCTGGTGACGACGCTGACCAAGCGCATGTCCGAGAACCTCACCGAGTACCTCGGCGAGCATGGCATCCGCGTACGCTATCTGCATTCGGATATCGACACCGTGGAGCGCGTGGAGATCATCCGCGACCTGCGCCTGGGCAAGTTCGACGTGCTGGTCGGCATCAATCTGTTGCGCGAAGGTCTGGATATGCCGGAAGTGTCGCTAGTGGCGATCCTGGACGCGGACAAGGAAGGCTTCCTGCGCTCGACCGGTTCGTTGATTCAGACCATTGGCCGCGCCGCGCGCAACCTGCGCGGCAAGGCCATTCTGTACGCCGACAAGATGACGCGCTCGATGCAGGCCGCGATCGACGAAACCGACCGTCGCCGCGAGAAGCAGGTCGAGTACAACCTGGAACATGGCATCACGCCCAAGTCGGTGGCGCGTCCGATCTCCGACATCATGGAAGGTGCGCGCGAGGATGCCGCCGAGAAGAAGGCAGGCAAGGGACGCTCGAAGTCGCGTCAGGTGGCGGAGGAAATGCCCGATTACCGCGCGATGGGGCCTGCCCAGATCGCCGGCAAGCTCAAGAGCCTGGAGCAGCAGATGTACCAGCACGCCAAGGACCTGGAATTCGAGGCGGCCGCGCAGATTCGCGACCAGATCCAGAAACTGAAAGCTGCCAGTCTGGCGTAGGGCAGGGCGACAGCGTCGCAGTTCGGATGCAGAGAGGGCTTGTGGCGATCCAAACCCTGCGCTAGAATGCGCGCCCTGCACAGCGCAATGCTGATGCAGGAAACGGGCGGTTAGCTCAGCGGTAGAGCACTACCTTGACATGGTAGGGGTCACAGGTTCGAACCCTGTACCGCCCACCACTCCAAGTCCAGACGGCATGGCGACTTGAGTGGCTTCAACATCGGCAGTGACTGCTGCCGCGGATACCAGGTTGGCTCATGCATTTGCGCTCGCAGCGTCCGTGCGTCCTTTGCCAGGTCTTCGACGATCGCTTTCGCTTCCATCCTCGGCGTCGCCCAATCGTGTTGAATCGAACATCGTGCAGCGGCTAGGCGTCACGGGCGGCTGCACGCTGGCTTGGCAGGCCGGGCGCTCTTGCGCCCGTGCGGCAAGATTCCTAGGTCAGGCTCGGGTCGCTGTTCAACGTTGTTTCGTCGCGGTGCTGGGCACCGCACCCATAGCTGGGCACCTCATCCACAAGGCGAGTTGTCACCGCCAGGCATGTGTGTGGCTTTGAAAGCACTTCAAGTACCAACCGAATTCCTCCAGCACTGACGCATCCCGATCCTCGCCTTGCGTCGAAAGCAGGCGCTGTTGAGCCGGCTTCGCCGAAACCGCTTTCTCCATCACACGTCTTGCTTTAGCATCGCCTCCGCGCTGACGAAAAGGAAGGCTGGCGATGGACGAGTATCAGCACACCGTGCTGACCAGGGGCGGGTACCGTGTCGTGGCAATCACCCGGGAGGATACTTACGCGCCTGACGCTGTGGTTGCCTATGCCGTCGTGACGGATGCCGGAACCCGGCTCACGCCGGACCTGTCGCTGGATCAAGCCAGAGTCTGGATCGACTCGCTCGTCGAGAGCGAGAGCGGCGGGCGCAAGGCGGATCTGGTCGATCACAAGCCCGTCGTCCGTCGCTAATTGCCGTTGAGAAGTAAGCCAAGGAGTAGGGGCGCGTGTCCAAAGCCAAACTAATTGCAGTCGCCACCCTGGTGACATTGCTTGTTGGATATTTCCTGTCCGGGTATCTGACGCTTCTGTTGTTGCGGCTCGATACCGGGCTGTACGCCTGGGATACCTACTACCGCTACGTCAAGGCGCTGGGCTTGCCGGAAGTGGCGCCTTACGCAACCAAGATCAAGATGTCCGGCATTCTCGGCTTTGGTCTGCCCGGGATCATCTGGGCCATCACGGTCGTGCTCCTGGTCAAGCCGAAGGCACGGGCGCTGCATGGTGATGCGCGCTTTGCCGGAGCGGCAGACCTTTCCAAGCACGGTCTTTTCAAACCTAGTGGTAACGGCATCGTCGTCGGCAAGTTCAACGGCAAGCTTGTACGGCTGAGCGGGCAACAGTTCGTGATCCTCGCTGCGCCAACGCGTTCCGGCAAGGGCGTCGGCGTGGTCATTCCCAACCTGCTGGAGTACCAGGAATCGGTCGTGGTCCTGGACATCAAGCAGGAGAACTTCGACCTCACCAGTGGCTGGCGCGCCAGTCAGGGGCATGAGGTGTTCCTCTTCAATCCTTTTGCCGAAGACCGTCGTACGCATCGGTGGAATCCGCTGACCTACGTGTCCAGCGACCCCGCCTTTCGTGTGTCGGATCTGATGAGCATCGCCGCGATGCTGTATCCGGACGGGTCGGATGACCAGAAATTCTGGGTCAGTCAGGCGCGTAATGCCTTTATGGCGTTCGCCCTGTATCTGTTTGAAAACCAGGACGAAGAGCTGTCGCTCGGCTTTCCGGGCGGGGCAGGGGCTCCCACGCTTGGCGGCATCTACCGCCTGTCGTCGGGAGATGGCACAGACCTCAAGAAGTACCTCAAGTCGCTGTCCGAGCGCAGGTTCCTCAGCAGCAATGCACGCTCGGCATTCGCCAACATGCTGTCACAGGCCGATGAGACCTTTGCGTCCATCATGGGCACCCTGAAAGAGCCGCTCAACGCATGGATCAACCCCGTCCTGGATGCGGCAACCAGCGCGGACGACTTCCTGCTCACCGATCTGCGCAAGAAGAAGATGACGATCTACATCGGCATCCAGCCCAACAAGCTGGCCGAAAGCCGGCTCATCATCAATCTGCTCTTCAGCCAGATCATCAACCTCAACACGCGCGAGCTGCCGAAGTCCAATCCAGAGCTGAAATACCAATGCCTGCTGTTGATGGACGAATTCACCTCGATCGGCAAGGTCGACATCATCGCCACTGCGGTGGCCTACATGGCGGGCTACAACCTGCGTTTGCTGCCCATCATCCAGAGCATGGCGCAGCTGGACGCGACCTACGGCAAGGATCTGTCGCGCACCATCATCACCAACCATGCGCTGCAGATCTTGTATGCGCCGCGCGAGCAGCAGGATGCGAACGACTACTCCGAAATGTTGGGCTACACCACCATCAAGAAGAAGAACGTCACCCGCGGCAGGGAGACTACCCGTAGCGTTTCGGAGGAGCGGCGGGCCCTGATGCTTCCGCAGGAACTCAAGGCAATGGGCAACGAGAAAGAGGTCTTCCTGTACGAGGGCATCCCGCACCCGGTGAAGTGCGACAAGATCCGCTATTACGAAGATCGATATTTCACCGCGCGCCTGTTGCCCAGGACGAATGTGAAAACGCTTTCCGTAAAAGTGTGATTTTTGTCACGAAACGTATGGGGCGACGTGCCGGCGATTCTTGACTCATGCGTACGTTGAGGGCAAAGTTACCCAGAATTTGCGCAATGTTGATTTTTTGTTAAAGGGGGGCGGCGCCAGACGGGGCCGCACAGGAGTAAGGCTATGGATGGTTCTGCAGCGTATTCATTTTTACCGGGTGTGCGCCTACATGGCGCTGACCGGCCTGTTCGGGCTGGTTCGGGCGGCCGCGCACACTCGCTCGAGTCATCAAAGGCAGATCCCCTCCGTCACCCGAAGGTGAGCGGAGCTGTTGTGCTGTCCGTCTTAAGCCCGAAATCTCATGAGTTGGAGAAGTCAGAGTGAATCCGATGTCTGTGTCCAAGCTGTCGCTGGTCTTGGTGGTCGCTGCGTTGGTCGGGGCCTGCGCGACCAAGCCTGCTCCCGACTTTGGTGGGCGTTGGAAGCCGGTTAACCGCTTTGCCGAAACTCCCATGGAGTTGCCTTTGCATGCTTCTTATGTCTACCAAGCCACTCCGATGGATGGAACGTTGAAAACCATGCTGGAGCGCTGGGTTAAAGATTCCAATATGACTCTCGCTTACAATATAACCTCTGATTACACTTTGTATTCTGCCGTCTCCAAAATTGATACTGTTAGTATCAAACAAGCAGTCGAGGAGCTCAGTGCGGTTTATGCTGCGCAAGGCGTATACGTGTCTGTAGTTGGAAATCAAATTGTCGTTCAGCCTGCTACGCCTCAAGCGGCAGGCTAGATTGATATGGGCCTATGAGCTGCGCATTTCCTGTGCAGATTTGACATTGTGAAATCAAGGTATAAGCGGATTAATCATGTTCCGTAAGAAAGACTCTAGCAGTCAGAATGTTGATCAAGTCGTGGCGAAAGCGGTCAACTATGAGCTTACGATTGCGGACCTTGCGCAACGCAGTCAGCGTCGCGCCTGGATGGTCGCTACGGCCTCTTTAATGATGTCATTACTCTTGGCCGGTGGTTATTATTATATGTTGCCTTTGAAGGAAAAGGTTCCGTACCTGGTAATGGCTGATGCCTCCAGCGGAACTGCAACCGTCGCTCGACTTCAAGGTGATTTTTATAATCAGCAAATAACATCTAGTGAAGCCATAAATCGTAGTAATGTTGCGCAGTATGTGACTGCTCGTGAATCGTATGACTCGGAGATAATGACGCTGCGGGATTGGAATTTGGTTTTTATTATGTCCACTGCCTCTGTAGGTGCTGGGCACAAGCAATTGTATATGGAAAACAATCCAGATAATCCTTTTCTGAAGTATGGAAAAAGTAAAGCTATCAGGGTTAAGATTCTAAGTATAACCCCCCTGGGACAGCGTCCATCTGGCGGATTTCGTGGTGCTGCTGTCAGAATTCAGCGCACGTTGTATGAAAAAACGACCGGTACGTCATCATTCATTGACAATAAGTTGATTACGTTGGCGTTTGATTATAACGATAACCTGAAATTGGATGAGCAGGATAGGCTGCAGAATCCGTTGGGTTTTCAAGTGACCGAATACCGCGTTGATAATGATTATGACAAAGCTGTCCCTGATGTAGGAGCGCCGGTCGCAAGTAGTACGACACAGCCCTCGCCGCCACAGCAACAAGGAACTGCGGTTCCCCAAAGTGTTGATCAAGCGTCCGTGCCCGCGATTGGTGTGGCTGTTCCTGCAACGACTGAGGCTGCTTCTGGGACAGCTGAGGGAATTTCTATTGGAAATGATGGAGCAAAAGGTCAATGATGCTCAGGCATAGATGGAAGGTGTGGTTATTGGCCGTACTTACATCGGTCTACACGATCGGTAATGTAAGTGCTCAGGCTGTTGACTATTATGATTACAAGGCTGACCAAATCTATCAGATTCGTGCCGGGTTGGGCATAACTACCCAGATCGAGTTGAATCCAAACGAAAAAATACTAGATTATAGTACTGGCTTTAGTAGCGGTTGGGAATTGACGCGTAGGGATAATGTTTTTTATCTAAAGCCAAAAAATATTGACGTGGATACCAATATGATGGTGCGGACAGAAACGCACTCTTATATTTTCGAACTAAAGGTCGTTGCCACTGACTGGCGCGAGCTCGAGCAGGCGCGCCGTGCCGGAGTTCAATACAAGGTGGTTTTCAACTATCCCAGCGACTCGCAATTTACCGCAGCCCAGGATACTGCCAAGGATGAGAACAAGCCGCTGCTCAATACCGAACTATCCAAAGATAGGCAGTATTATTTTGACTATTCGTATTCAACGAGAAGTCGTCTTGCTTGGCTAGTTCCTGTAAGTGTCTACGATGACGGTCGGTTCACTTATTTAAAACTTACGGACTCAAATGCATTTCAGACGGGCAATTTTCCAGCTGTCTTTGGTCGTGAAAAGGAACACGGTGAAGATTTCGTTGTGAACACTACCGTGGAAGGAAATATGTTAGTGATCCATGGCACTTATCCTTATTTGATTATTAGGCATGGAAGCAATGTCGTTGGTCTCCGGAGGAACGTGAAAAAATGAGCCAGAATAATCCTCCTGACAATAACGACGGTCGCCTTGATGGCAGAGATAACGATCGGTCTCAGGCGACAAATAACGGGCAAGATACGAATAACCCATATTTCGCGCGCACGCAGGCGCAGCCATTGCCAGATCTGGATGCCTCGGCACCTGAACTGCGTTCTGTCGAAGATCAGCGTTTAAACAGGAAAGCTTTGTTTTTCTTGGGTGCAATTGTTCTCGTTTTGCTTGTGCTCGCCTTCTTTCTTTATAAAAGCGCGACTAGCCGCAATGTCGCAGATGCAAAGAAGGAGCCTACGGCTGCTGTCACAGCACCAAGTTTGCCAAAAATGGCAACCACTCCTGCTCCGGTCGACGTTCAACAGGACGTCCCTCCCATTTCACTTGCACCGCCGCCCCTTCCCTCAGCGGAAACGCCGGACTATCCTCAGCCGGTTTATCCAGCAAGCAACCGTCCGGCGGGACCTACCTTGGCTGAGCGTCGCATGGCCTCCGCCGGAGGCGCTAACGAATCTGGCGGCAGTGGCCCGACGAGCGCTGAAGAATATTCCAACTCCATATTGGCTGGACTTAATCCTGCTAGCGAGGGCGGGGTCGCGGGCGCGGAGGGTAGTAGCGAGGCAGATAAGCAAAAAGTCTCGAACGCTCAGTTTATTCGACATCCAGATGCGTTGCTTGTGCGTGGCACTTATTTGCGGTGCATTCTTGAAACTCGGGTAATTACCGATATTCCAGGGTTCACATCATGTCTTATTACTGAGCCTGTTTATTCCATTAACGGACGGACGTTGTTGTTGCCCAAAGGGTCAAAGATTTACGGAAGCTACAGTGGCGGTCCCACAGGCCAGCGTGTTTCTGTGATTTGGGACCGTATTACGACGCCGACAGGTATCGACGTCTCTATGGCAAGTCCCGGCATTGATAGCTTGGGCGGCGCGGGGCATCCTGGTCAGTATGACGCGCATTGGGGCCAGCGTTTGTCGTCGGCATTAATGATCAGCTTGCTAGCCGACGCCTTCAAGTATGCGGCAGCCGAATACGGCCCTGAACAGACAACAGTCTCACAGACTGGTGTAGAAGTTCAGTCCCCTTATGAGAGTGCAACCGCTCGGACAATGGAACGTCTTGCAAATGACGCAGCAACGGAAAGCATGAGGCGACCAGCAACTGTCACTATTAATCAAGGTTCGCTGGTTAATGTGTATGTTGCAAAGGACGTCGATTTCACTAACGTACTGCCAAGAAGGTAACGAGAGCACACGTGGACGTAGAAGTTTCTCCCGTCTCAAAGGCATCCAGTGAGTTCCTTGAATACCAGTACAGTGTGCTCGGTATTCGGGAATACATGCTCTCGTCCGAAGTAACGGAGATATGTATAAATCGTCCTGGAGAGGTGTATCTAGAGACGCGTAGCGGTTGGGAGAAGGTCGAGGTACCAGGGCTGACGTTCGAACGTGCTCGCCAATTCTGTACAGCAGTCGTCAATGAAAGTAACACGGGTCAGCGTATTACTGACGCTGATCCGGTTGTTTCACTGACTTTTCCAACAGGTCAACGGGCTCAGTTTGTTATTCCCCCTGCCTGCGATTCCGGTAAAGTCTCGATTACAATCCGTTTGCCCTCTAAGCATACGAAGACGCTTTCTGAATATCAGGAAGATGGATTTTTTGATCAGATCCTGGAGCACAGCGGAGAAGTAAGCGAGCACGACAAAGAACTTCTGATGCTACGCCAGTGCCGGCGATATGCTGAATTCTTCAGGCAAGCAGTACTGTACAAGAAGAATATCGTTGTTTCTGGAGCGACTGGTAGCGGCAAGACTACGTTCATGAAGTCGTTAGTCAACCATATCCCCGGTAGTGAGCGTCTTGTCACGATTGAAGATGCGCGGGAGCTGTTTATCTCGCAGCCTAATGTGGTTCATCTGCTCTATTCTAAAGGTGGGCAGAGCGCCAGCAACGTGACAGCCAAGAGCTGTATGGAGGCTTGCTTACGTATGAAGCCGGATAGAATTATCTTGGCAGAGCTACGGGGAGATGAAGCATTTTATTTTATAAGAAACTGTGCGTCTGGACATCCTGGCTCCATTACTAGCTGCCATGCAGGCAGCCCGGAGCAGACGTGGGACCAGTTGGCTTTAATGGTGAAGGCCTCGGTTGAGGGTTCTGGCTTAGAGTTCAATGTGATTAAACGATTGCTGATGATGACAATCGATATAGTCGTTCATATCAAGGCGCACGAGGGTCGGCGGTATATCACAGGTATCGACTTCAACCCAGAAAGGAGCTTTCAGTCATGATAAGAAAGGACGGAATGCTTTTTTTATCCTTGAATGAGGGCGTCTCGGTCATCTGTGCGTATACACGTTTGCTTGGCACCAAGTGTGAGATAGAGAGGAGGGCATATCGTGCTCCCTGGAATTGAAATGATGGCATGTGGAGAGATGGCCGCTCCGCTTTCTGTAATGCAGCATGTTGTCCAAGTAGAGTCTTCGCACAACCCCTATGCCATCGGCGTCGTAGGTGGACGGCTCGTACGGCAGCCGATGAATTTGAGCGAAGCGCTTTCGACGGTCCAGATGCTTCAGGAAAAGGGCTATAACTTTTCTCTTGGGCTTGCTCAAGTAAATCGTTACAACTTGTCGAAATACGGTCTGCAGTCTTACGAGCAGGCATTTCAACAGTGCCCGAACCTGAAGGCAGGATCAGCTATTCTCTCTGAGTGCTATCAACGCTCTGGGAAAGATTGGGGCAAGGCGCTTAGTTGCTACTATTCAGGAAATTTTGTGACCGGCTTTAGACATGGATACGTACAAAAGGTGTTCGATTCCATGGCAAGGGCTACCGCTCAAGCGGGCGTCGCTCCTATTCCGTTGGCGAATCAGATTCCAGTGCAGCTGAAGCAACCAGTCAAGCCGGCCAAAGCATTGCTCAAGTCATTGCCGGATCGCGTGTTGTCGCGCGTAGTGGACGACCGTTTGTATGCCGCAACCGCTATGCCGCCGGCTGATCCTGCTCAGGTCTTCCCTCAGAACGTGGCTGTCGAGAGCAGCGGGTCCGTGCGTTCAAGCCAAGAAGATCCCTTGGGCTCTTCTTCCTCAGTGCAGCGAAGTCCTGAGGCTTCCGCGCAATCGCTTGGGATCAGGACGATTAGCTCTTCAAAATCGTCTAGTGCCTCTCAAGCACCTACGGGCCTTTCGAGCGATGGAGAGGTTGCCGTGTTGATGAGTTCACGAGTACCGGTGATACTAGGTTCCCCTTCAAAGCAAGCTGCCGCAAACCACCCAGTTCCTTCATCTGCCTCTTCACAGCAGCCAGTTGTGAAAACAGGGGACGCGGCATTCGTTTTCTAGCCTCCGGCACGGCCGATCCGGTAGGTGCACCATCATGTTGGGCCTTAACAAGGAGATTCACAATGAAGCATGCCAAATTTGTTTCCCCCGAAACCCAGCAGACAGCCAAGACGGTCGTCAAGTCTGCGATATTTGTGGCGGCGTTGACTACATCAACTGCTTTTGCGCAGAATTTTGGTGGTACTGATACGAAGACCTGTGAGTTTTTCACCAGTATTACTGGCCTGCTCAATATCGCTTCGATCGCAGTGGTGACCATCGCGGTGATTTTTGCCGGTTATCAAATCGCATTTGCACATAAGCGCATAGGCGATGTCGCTCCGATTTTGATTGGTGGCGTTTTGATTGGTGCTGCTGGCCAGATTGCTCGTATGCTGTTGGGTACTGGAGCTGGTGGTAGCTGCGGAGCAGTTAACGCCTTTGTCACTCACAGCCTTCCTTTCCTGGCAGCTTAACGTGAAGAAAAACGTCGTCTTCCGCGGCTGCACCAGGCCTGCCATGTTCTTGGGCGTGCCCTATGTTCCGTTTTTCATAGGTGCAGGCGGGACGTTAGTTTTTTCTATGTATACGAATTTTTTATATCTTTTTCTTATTCCGGTGATTATTTTCATAATGCGTCAGATGGCTCGACGCGACGAGATGATTTTTCGCTTACTGGGATTGCGTTGGCAGTTCAAGTTAAGAGTTAGAAACGTTCGTTCCAATGCAGGAAAGTGGGTTTTTACACCCAATAGTTATCGGAAAAGTCCGCCTCCATGAAATTGGCAGGCTTTTGATAGTTTAGGGGTCGGCGTCGTCAGGCGCCGGCTTCCTTGCGTTTTCAGTGTTACCCACAGGGGCTAGGCCAAGCAGATGTTCAACCCGGACACCTCCATAAGCGAATTTATTCCCTTTTCGTCGCATGTCTCGGCCAACGTGGTCAAGACAACAGGGGGCGATTATCTGTTGACTTGGCACTTGGAAGGTTTGCCGTTTGTCGGTCGCGATGAATGGGAGCTGGAGCATCGGCACAACACATTTAACAGATTGCTGCAGACCCTGCGGGCGCCAGACTTCGTGAACGTTGCCTTTTGGGTGCATGACGTGCGACGTAGAAGGAAGCTGACGCAGAAAGGTAATTACAGAAACCTGTTCAATCAGCAGCTGTCGGAAAAGTACTTCGATATGCTGTCGTCGCAGAAGCTCATGCAGAATGAACTTTATCTGACGATGCTATATCGTCCAATGGTGAGCGGTAAGCGTTTCGCGGAGAAATCTACGGACATCAAACGATTGCAGGCTTCGCAGGAGCAGGCTGTTGCAAAATTGATGGAACTTGCCGGCAATGTCGAAGCGGTTATTCGAGATTATGCTCCTTACCGGCTTGGCATGTATGAGGCCAAAAACGGCATCGTCTTTTCCGAAACATTGGAGTTCTTTGCTTACCTTGTAAATCGAATCGATGAGCCTGTGCCGGTTCTAACTGCACCTGTCAACGAGTATTTGCCTGTCAGCCGGCATATGTTTTCAGCAAAAAGCGGAGACTATGTGATCAATACTCCCAATGGAGTGAATCACTTTGGCGCGCTTCTGAACGTAAAAGAGTATGCTGAAGGCACATATCCGGGTATTTTAAATGGGTTGAAATATCTTGACTTCGAGTATGTGATCACCCATTCCTTCAGTCCTATTGGGCGTCAGGATGCTTTGCGCGTACTGGACCGTACGAAGGGCATGATGATTTCTTCTGGGGACAAGGCGGTCAGCCAGATCATAGAGTTAGATATGGCGATGGACCAGATCGCATCAGGCAATTTTGTGCTTGGCGAATACCACTTTACGATGGCCGTTTATGCGGACAGCCAAGACATACTGACACAGAATATTGCTGCCACCCGCGCCGAGCTGTCGAATGGAGGATTTGTTTCCGCCAAGGAGGATCTTGCGGTTGCATCCTCATTCTACTCGCAGTTGCCAGGCAACTGGCGCTATCGCACGCGGATTGCCAATGTCAGCTCGCTGAATTTTCTTGGCTTATCACCGCTCCATAATTTTGCCAGTGGTAAGCGTAGCAATAATCCCTGGGGTGATTGCGTCACCACCCTGCAGACCACGAATGGTCAGCCGTACTTCTTCAATTTTCATGCTACTCATCCTAGTGAAAACTCACTTGGAGAGAAGGCAATTGCCAACACGATGGTGATTGGTAAGTCCGGTACCGGTAAGACCGCGCTTATCAACTTCTTGTTGAGCCAAGTTCAGAAATACGAGCCTTCGCCGACGATCTTTTTCTTTGATAAGGATCGTGGTGCTGAGATCTTTGTGCGTGCATGTGGCGGGAACTATCTGGCACTTGATAACGGTATGCCCACCGGGTTCAACCCTTTTCAATGCGAAAGGAATGAAGGCAATGTCCAATTCCTTGCCGACTTGATCAAGGTGCTGGCTGGCAAGCGCGAATACAGTTCGCGTGAGGAAGAGGATATCTTCCGAGCAGTAGAGAACATGCTTGACACGCCGATACATCTGCGCAGCATGACGAATTTCCAGAAGAGTTTGCCCAACATGGGTGATGATGGTCTATTCGCGCGTATGCGCCGCTGGACTTCCGGAAATTCTCTCGGTTGGGTGTTCGACAATCCAGTCGACACTATCGATCTGTCGCGTGCGAACATCATCGGTTTTGATTATACGGACGTCATCGACAATCCTGAAGTCCGTGTGCCGGTCATCAACTATCTGCTTCATAAGTTGGAAACCCTGATCGACGGCCGTCCTCTGATCTACGTGATGGACGAGTTCTGGAAGATCCTTGATGGTGGCGGCGGCTTGAAGGAATTCGCAAAGAACAAACAAAAAACTATTCGTAAACAGAACGGCCTAGGTATTTTTGCAACCCAAAGCCCGGAAGATGCACTGAAAAGCGACATTTCGGCGGCTCTGATCGAGCAGACCGCGACGCTGATCCTTCTGCCCAATCCGAATGCGGATCGCGAAGATTATATCAACGGACTCAAGCTCAGCGAGGCGGAGTATCAAGTTGTGATTGGATTGGATGAGCGTTCTCGCTGTTTCTTGGTTAAGCAGGGACACGCTTCCAGTGTCTGTCAGCTCAACCTGCGCGGAATGGACGATGCATTAGCGGTGATTTCAGCGTCTACCGACAACATCGAGATTATGCATGCTTCGGTCAATGATGCCGCCTCCCGATTGCATGTATCCGCGAACGACGTGCCGCCCGAAGAGTGGCTGCCGGCATTTTATGAAAATAGAAAGGGTTCTGGTAAAGGAAAGGCAGTAGTTTAGAAACATAATCGGTCGTTTGAAACCAGATTCTGTCGCTGTTGTCGTGAATATGAATGATAGGAGAATGTCCATGAGTCGTCAGTTGAAAGTTGGATTTCCAAAACTAAAGGCCCGGATTTTGGCGATTTCCCTGTATGCCAGTCTTGGCTTGACGTTGGTGCCGATTAATGCTGGAGCTAGTGGCGTTCCTGTTATAGACGTGGCTGCGATTGGAGAGTCCGTTAAGAATATGCTTGCCACCGTACAGCAGTGGGGGGTGGAGTACAGCCAATACACTGCACAATTTGAACTGCTTCAGAAAAACCTAGTTCAGTTGCAGTCTATGATCAATACGTTCGGACTACCAAGTGGGGTCAAACTTGAGCCGGTGTCGCCTAATTTTGGATTCGAGCGTTGCGGCGGTGGTATTAGCTTTAGCATGTCGTCCATCACAAGCATGCTGAGTAGTTCTACTGGGTTTGCGAATAATAATCCGCGTGAGCAACAAAAGCAGCTTTGCGTGGCTATTCAGTATATGAAAAATCAACGCTACAACTACGTCGTTGGTTTTCTAGCCGAAACTATGCCGACCATGGATCAGAGCTTGAACAAGCTAATGTCCCTGCGCAATTTCAGTGTGAATCCAGGTGATCTTAATGCTTCTATGTATTCTCTAAATGATACAAATACGCGCATGACCAAGACTTTTGAGCAAGTGAATAATCAAGTCAAGGGCTATGACACATATATCGCTGCGTTGGAAGATAACCAGCGCGCACTTACGCAGGATATGTTGCGTGGGAAGCAGAATATATTGGGTACTGTGGTGAAAACTGCTGCTCTTGCTGAAGCGCTTGGAGACTAGTGAGTGGAGTTTTCAGGATATTCATCGTTGCCCGAACCGTTGATTGAGGTGTTGTAATGGCAAATGGAATTTCAAATTTTGGGCAATGGATGAATAATCTGAGTGTGCAGGCACTCAGTCCTTATCCGGGTGTCTCGTCGGTCGGTGACTTCGTCTTCTATCGCCAGATCATGAGTTATCTGACGAATAGAATCTCCGACTTTGAAGCAGGTCTTCTGGGACGTTTTACGCTCTGGGTTTCGGGCGTTGCAATGATCGTGTTGACGATCTGGGTGATGATCCAGGGCTTCAACATGATCACAGGTCGTAGTCGGGAGTCGATGGCCGCATTCATCGTGACGATGTGTAAGAGCGCATTGATTGTCACGATTGCGGCTTCGATCGGGATGTCGAGTCCTTTCATCCAGAAGTTCGTCAACGACGATGTCAAGAAGGAGATCGCCTACGCGATCACGGGCGAGAACAAGACGCCGGAAGATCAGGTAGACGAAAGCCTGGGATGGATGCAGGTCGCTCTATCCAGCATCGACGTCCTCGACGTTGTACAAGATCCTACACTGGATTCGCAGAAATCCCGTGCGATGTGGATGGTTGGCATTGGGACTGGCGGCCCGGCCGTTGTGGCTGGTTCCATGATGCTCCTCTACCGCATCGCGATGGCGCTGTTCGTTGGTTTTGGGCCATTGTTCATTCTTTGTCTGCTATTTGAACAAACGAAATCATTATTCCAACGGTGGCTCTTCTATGGAATTGGAACCTTCTTCTCCATGTCCGTGCTGGCAGTCATGACATCCATTGCTTTGGACATGGTCACGAAAGTGTCTCTAGCCTTTTGGGGATCTTCGCTGCTGGGCTCCGTGTTGGGTCAGGATTTTACATCGGGTATCAGTAGCCAAGCACTGCAGCAAGGCGGCATGGGCTTGATTTTGACGACACTAATCTTGACTGCACCTCCAATGGCTGCGATGTTCTTCCAGGGCACGCTTGGTGCATTTACACCGTATGCGGCAATGGGGGCCGCGACTGGGGCTTCTGGTACTGCGAGCCGTCCGGGTCCGCAGGGGCAGCCGCCTGGATCTTATGGCTACTCTCCGCCTACACCAGTTGATGCGGGTAGAGAGAATGTTGGTGATTCACGAGTTAATCTTCCAAGGTTTAGTGGTACTCCCTCCGGCGAGCTGCTCGCAGGGGCAAAGGGCGCGCACAAAGACCGAGGGATTGCTTAAAATCGGCATCTGTATGGCTGGGTACGTTTAACTGGAAATAATTATGAAAAATTTAGTTGTTTCAATTCTAATTATTTTTTTTGGTAATGTCGTTGTTCTTGATGCCTCTGCGCAGACTGCCTGTCCAATTGGTACAGCTGCAGGCTCAGCTATGTGTGGTCCATCGCCAAGCTCGGCTGGGGGCTCCGCTGAGGAACTCCCACGGCCTCGCGCTGTCCCGAACGGCGAATGGGAGTCACGATGGGGGTCGATATCAATCGACGGCAACACAGGTAGCGTCGGTACCTCTAGTGACTTGGCTAGTAAGTCAGAAGCGGTGTCGCGTGCCAAAAATGATTGTGAGTCTGATGGTTCTAAAGACTGCAAGGTAATTACTACTTATAGCAATCAGTGTGTTGCGTTGGCGTGGCCGTCGGAGAGGAATAAGAAATTCGCTACCGGCCTGAGTAACGAGAAAAATGTCGCTATAGAAAGGTCAGTGACAAATTGCGAAAAATATGGTGGGGAGTGCAGGGGGGTTTATTCGTCGTGCAGCCTTCCGGTTTTTCATAGATACTAGGCGTACGATGTTGTGTGTTTGGGGAGCACTTAACCTTTTGGATGGAAAAATTTATTCCAACGGTGGCTCTTCTATGGAATTGAACCTTCTTCTCCATGTCCGTGCTGGCAGTCATAACTTCCATTGCTTTGGATATGGTCACGAAAGTGTCCCTAGCCTTTTGGGGATCTTCGCTGCTGTGCTCCGTGTTGGGTTAGGATTTTACATCAGGTATCGGTAGCCAAGCGCTGCAGCAAGGCGGAATGGGCTTGATTTTGACGACACTAATCCTGACTGCACCTCCAATGGCTGCGATGTTCTCCAGGGCACGCTTGTGCATTTACACCATATGCGGCAATGGGGGCGGCGACTGGTGCAGCTAGCCGTCCCGGGCCGCAGAGACAACCGCTAGGATCTTATGCACCACAGACCTATTCACCTCACCAAATTGCCAGAGATGCTAACTCTGATGTTGTCGTAGGAGCCGCCTCACCACCAGGGTGACACGCGGATCAGTTGATGCCCCTCAGCAGTCGGAAGGGAAATTTGCTAATGCTCCTTTACCTGAGCGACCTGGAGGCAGGAATGCATAACTCAATTTCCGCGAGACCTGTACTTTCTTGCGCTGCGCTATTTTTAATTTTGCCGATCACTGCAGCATTTGGCCAAACTGCCTGTCCGATTGGCACTGCGGCTGGTAGTGCGATGTGTGGTCCTGGGCCTTCAGATAGTCAGCGCTCTGGCTCTGACAGATATATAACGACTCCTGCACCCAGGCCTAATGGTGAATGGCTAAAAACTTGGGGCGCGGTTGCGCAGTCTCCTAATGGAGATACCGGTCTAAGTGCTGGCTTTCTTTCCAAAGTAGATGCCTCTACAGATGCACTATCTAAATGCGCTACTTGGGGTGCAGCTGATTGTCGTGTAATAGTAACGTATAGAAATCAATGTGTTGCTTCTGTTAACCCAGTTGATGGTGGTGCAGGAGGTGCTATCGCTAATGCTTCCTCTGTGGATAATGCAATAAAGATAGCCGGTAAAAGTTGCGAAAAGTCTGGTAGGGTTTGCAAAGTAACATTCTCACAGTGCTCAGAGCCTAAATTTAGGAGTTTTTAATGTGAGGAAATGATGAGCTTTTAGTTTGCATGGGTGTAGTGGGTTCAGGCGCTATATGTCAAATGATTTATCCTGCCTGTTCTAATTCTTTCGTAGAAGAATGCTAATCATCTGCGTTAATTTTGTTAGAATTTCGTGTTATATCTATCAAGGAGGTTTGAAAATGAGCGCTTTGAAGTCTTTGATTTGGGTGCTTTTGGTTGTCGCTTCACCAGTCTATGCAGGGGACTCCTGCACTACATTGATGTGCATGTCTGGAAAACTAGCGGGCGTAAGCACAGGTCAAAGTTGCGTCGAGCCTATGACGGATTATTTTAAAATCGTCCGTTTTGATCGTCATGGTTACAGTGAAAGAAAAACCAAGAGTGCTCGTCAATCGTATCTAGACTCTTGCAGTTCCGAGACTAGCGGTGAAGGTAAACGAATCAACGAAAAATTTGGTACTATGCGCTTGGGTTTTTAAAAGGGCTTCTATTTAGGCTTTGTTCCAAAAATTGGAAGCTTGCCGCGCAAAAAATTTCCGCGGCCCGAGCAGCGCAAAGCGCTTGTGGCCATCTGGTCGATCGGTATCGGGTTGGAGTTCGTCGGTCGTGCGCGCTCGTCGAGCAAAGTCGGTCGGCGTGGTATTACCAGCCTCGGGACAATGATGATGCGCCGCTACTTCGACGGGTCGAAGAGATTGCGGCCGTACGGGTCCGCTATGGTTTCTGACGGGTCTTAATGCTATTGCGCACGGAAGGCTTAAAAGTCAGCCACAAGCGTGTGTGCCTGCTGTAATGCCAAGCGGGTTTAAACTTGGAATTTTTCAATGGCAACTTCCAGGATGAGTGCCTCAACACGTACTGGTTCTCGTCGATCGACCACGCCCGTGAGAAGATCGAAAACTGGAAGGTCGATTACGATCATTTCCGGACCCACTCCTCTATCGGCGATGTCCCGCCGGCCGAGTTTGCCGCCAGATTCGCTTCCGCACCCAAGGCCAAATCATCCAGTTCTGCGATGGCCTAATACAGGGAGGATGTCACACGGTCTGCGCGCACGCATCGCCGCAGCATGCGGGAGCCGTGTATTTCTCGGATGCCACGGTCGATGATCGCCGATGCCGCTACATTAACCGCATGGCTTGCGCGGAGACCGTTGGGACCGTACACGCGCGGCTGCCCATGAATACGTATGCACGGGCACGCTCTGGGTCTGTTACGCCGCTACGCTAACGCTCTTGGCTGGGTGCTCCTTCGTGTGCCCGCATTGGCCCGGGAGGGGCGTACATGTCGCAGACACCATGGTGGCGCGGGGCCGTCATCTATCAGATTTATCCGCGGAGTTTTCTGGATTCCAATGGCGATGGGGTGGGCGATCTGCCTGGCATCATCGCCAAGCTCGACTACATCGCCAGGCTGGGCGTGGATGCGATCTGGATTTCGCCGTTCTTCAAGTCCCCGATGGCCGATTTTGGCTACGACATTGCGGACTATCGTGCGGTGGATCCGCTGTTCGGCACACTGGACGATTTCGATCGCTTGCTCGACAAGGCGCATGGCCTTGGCTTGAAGGTGATGATCGACCAGGTGTTGAGCCACACCTCGATCGAGCATGCATGGTTCCAGGAGAGCCGGCAGGACAGGACCAACGCAAAGGCGGATTGGTACGTGTGGGCCGATCCGCGCGAGGACGGGACGCCGCCCAACAACTGGTTGTCGCTGTTCGGTGGGGGTGCATGGCAGTGGGAGCCGCGGCGCGAGCAGTACTACCTGCACAACTTCCTCGTCGACCAGCCGGACCTCAATTTCCATAACGCCGAGGTGCAGCAGGCGACGCTGGATAACGTCCGCTTCTGGCTGGATCGCGGCGTGGATGGGTTCCGCCTGGATGCGATCAACTTCTGCTTCCACGATGCGCAGCTGCGCGACAATCCGGCCAAGCCGGCCGACAAGCGGGTGGGTCGTGGGTTCAGCGCCGACAATCCGTACGCGTATCAGTACCATTACTTCAACAATACCCAGCCGGAAAATCTGGCCTTTCTGGAGCGCCTGCGCGGGCTGCTGGATGTCTATCCGCATGCCGTGAGTCTTGGCGAGATCTCGTCGGAAGACTCGTTGGCGACCACTGCCGAGTACACCTCTCATGGCCGCCTGCATATGGGCTACAGCTTCGAGCTGCTGGTGCAGGACTACAGCGCGGCCTATATCCGCGAGACGGTGAGCCGGCTCGAAGCCACGATGCTGGAGGGCTGGCCGTGCTGGGCCATTTCCAACCACGATGTGGTGCGCGCGGTGACGCGTTGGGGCGGGGTAGATGCGTCGCCGGCATTCGCGCGGATGGTGGTGGCGATGCTGTGTTCGCTGCGCGGGTCGATCTGCCTGTACCAGGGCGAGGAGCTGGGCCTGGGCGAGGCGGAGGTGGCATTCGAGGATCTGCGCGATCCGTATGGCATCACCTTCTGGCCAACCTTCAAGGGCCGCGATGGCTGCCGCACGCCGATGCCGTGGACGGACGCGCCGTCGGCAGGCTTCAGCAGCGGCAAGCCGTGGTTGCCGCTGGTTGAGGCGCATCGTGCGAACGCGGTGAGTGTGCAGCAGAACGATCCATTGTCCGTGCTCAGCGCGGTGCGCCAGTTCCTGGCGTGGCGCAAGGGCGAGCCTGCGTTGCGCGAGGGTGCGATCACGTTCTACGACACCGCCGAGCCTGTGTTGATGTTCCGGCGCGAGCATGCCGGCCGGGTGATGTTGCTGGCATTCAATCTGTCGGCGCACAGGGCCGAACTTGAGCTGCCGGCTGGCGCGTGGAAGCAAGTCGATGTGCCGGGCGTGGAGCGCGGAGCCATCGAACATGGCCACCTGCGCCTGGCCGGGCATGCGGTGGTTTGCGCAATCGAGGGTGGTTGACGGTGTGTTGCGCCAGCTAACTGTTGGTGCGTGATTGTCTGGAAAGCAGCGAGGCATTCCTTTGGGGAATGCCTCGCTCTTTTGTAGTTGACGATTGCTTGGTTTGCCAAGCATTTATAGCGTTACGCCAGCTGTGCGGCTATTCCCTGTTGATCAGGTCCTTGCTCTGTGGATGAGGCAGCGTGCTGTTCTCTACGACAGTCGGGTGTTTTGACCGGAAGGCCGCACAGAGATTGCGATTGACTGTGAGGACGTCAGCGTTACCGGCGGCCTTGTAGCAGTGGCTTGGATTCGTGTTGGTGCAGGCAGGCCCTGATGGCGCCTGGATTGGTTCCGTTTTAGTGCTACAAGCGACTGCGATGCGCAGGGGAGTGCTGATGCGCAAGAGTTGCGTGATTACGGCCGACTCTATGTGCTTTGCAGAGGGCGATGCAAGCTTGGATTCTGAAAATTCTGGATTAAAAAGACCCGCCGGTATGACGTTGGCGGGTTTTCTCTGTTCGATATTGCTGCTGCCCCTGCTCAGAGAAACGTTCGATGCCTTATGGGCAGCAAAGCCGTATCCAAAGTGACGGCGCATTAAGTAGAAGCGCTGGGGATTGTGCTTGGTGGATGCACGCCGAGCTTGTGCCGAACCCTCACCCCGACCCCTCTCCCGGTGGGAGAGGGGCTTCGTTGTCCCGATGGAGAGGTCTGGCGCCGCGGCCGGGCAGCCTGGTGATACGCCGGTTGTCACTTAGGTAGCGTAGCCACAGTCAGCGATGTGGCCACAGGTAACAATGTAGCTACGAGTAAAGTCGTAGCCACAGATAACAATCCAGCCACAGATAACGATGTAGCCATCAGCGCCTCGCTTGCAGCTCACATCCCGTCAAAACTTGTAGTTGACCCCCAGCACGAAGGTGCGGCCCCATTCGATGTATTCCAGCGGACGGTCCTTGGTTTCGGCATAGGTGCGGTAGGGCGAATTGCTGAGGTTGCTGGCCTGCAGCAGCAAGGTCAAGCCGGCAAGATCGCTGCTGTCGTTGAAGCTGTAGCTGATCTGCGCGTCGGTGATGTTTTCGCCGACGACGTAGCGCAGCGTGCGGTTGCCGTTGAAGTTGCCGATTTCGCCGATGAAGTCCGAGCGCCGACGCTGGCTGACGCGTGCCTCGAAGCCCTTGTGCTCGTAGTAGGCGGTGAGGTTGTAGACGCGTTCGGACAGGCCGGGCAGGCTGATTTCGCCGTCACCGACGCTGGAAGCACTTTCCGGGTCACGAATCTTGACGTCGCTGTCGTTGAAGGTGGCGCTGGCCTGGATGCCGAAACCTTCCAAGGGAGCGAAGACCAGATCCAGCGGTAGCGAAGCAGTGAGTTCGACGCCGCACAGCGTGCCGCCCTTGCCGTTGAACGGGGCGCTGAAGGTACCGGTAGTCAGCACCGGCGCCGAGCCCGGCGGCGGCACGTAACCGGCGACCAATGCGGAAAAATCGTAGTTGTCGCGGCTCTGGGTGTAGATGTAGCTCTTCAGGTCCTTGTAGAAGAACGCCGCGGCCACGTAGGCGCGCTCGGCAAAATATTTTTCGTAGGAAAGATCGATGGCGTTCGCGCGCCAGGGATCGAGCATCGGGTTACCGCCGCTGGCACCGGGGCGGCCGGTGGATGTGTCGACACCGAATTCCAGCGAGGCGCGCAGCTGATCCACGCGCGGACGTGCAACCTGCTTTGCCATTGCAAAACGCAAGGTCTGCTCGTACGGGAACTGGAACGCAAGGTTCAGGCTGGGCAACCAGTCGCGGTAGGTCTTGCCGTCGTCGATCGGGCGCACTTCGCTGCCCACCGGCTGCGAAGCGTCCCAATAGCTCGCGCGCGAGGACTGATCGGCGCTCTGCAACTGCACGCCGAGATTGCCGCGCACGCCCACATCGCCCCATTCGGTATCGAGATTGGCACGCACCCAGGCGGTGGTGATCTTCTCTTCGACCGTCCAGGCCTTGGATACCAGGAACGAGGCGTCGTCGCTGGGGTTGAACAGCATGTAGCGCGAGACTACCGCCGGCACGTTCCAGGCGGGCAGGGCGCCGATGCCGGCAAAGCCCAGATTGACAGGCGCGTACTGCAGGTCCGGCGCGATGGTCGATTCGCCCTGCGCGCCGAGGGTGATGTTGCCTTCGGGCTGGGTCTTCTGCTTTTCGCGGTTGGCGTAGTTGACGCCCACATCCAGATCCGAGAACCAGCTCAACGCGTCGGGCATCGGGAAGCTGGCCTGCAGGCGTGCGCCCTTGAGCACATCCTCCACGCGCGGCACCTTGCCGTAGCCGGAGCCGTAGATGGTGTTGGTCAGGAACAGCGCGTCGGGACTGGAATAATTCATGCCCGGCGCCAGCTGCGAGAAACCGTTGCCGACGACAGACACACCCACGGTGTCCAGCTGCGGCATGGGCGCACGTTGGAGATTGTTCTCCAGGTTCAATTCGTCGCGGGTGGCCTTGGAGTAGTTCAGGTCGGCGACGAGCTTGACCGCGCCGGCGGAGATCTCGTTGTTCCAGCCAAACGCGTCGATGGTGTCTTCGCGCTTGTTGTACATGCCGCGGACCAGTGGGTAGACGCCGCTGGCGGTGCCGCCGACGAAGCTGTTGCTGTCGTTGACGCGCACGTTGCTGATGTTCAAGCCCGGCGTATAGCCACCGTTGTAGTTGCTCAGGTTGAGCTCGAACTGGTTGGCGGTGTCGATCTGCTCGGCTTCGGTATGGAAGGCGTCGAGCGTGCTGGTCCAGGCGTTGGACGGGCGGTACTGCAACGTGGCCATGACGCCGTCGCGCTTCTGGTTGCCGGTGCGGCGCAAGGCCTTGATACCGTCGGAGAAATACACGCCGTCGGCCACGCCGGGGCGCGGGCGCTGTGCGTTGACCGGCTGCCATGGTTCGTACAGGCCGACCTGATTTTCCTGGATCGGCATGTCAGTGTGTGCGTAGCCGATGGTCAGGCCGATGGTGCGGTCGGCGAACTGGTCGATGTAGCTGACATTGAAGCGGTTGCCGTACGGATCGACATTGGCGGCCTTGCCCAGCGAATTGCGCTGGTAACGGCCACCGATGGCGATCACGCGCTCGTTGTAGCTGAGCGGGCGTGCGGTCTGCATGTCGACGGTGCCGGACAAGCCCTGGCCGACCAGGCCGGCATCGGGCGTCTTGTAGACGGTGACGCCGCTGACCAGTTCGGACGGGTATTGGTCGAATTCCACGCTGCGGTTGTCACCGGTGCTGACCACTTCGCGGCCGTTGAGCAGGGTGGTGGAAAAATCCGGCGACAGCCCGCGCACGCTGATCACCTGCGCGCGACCGGCGACACGCTGTGCAGCCAGGCCAGGCAGGCGCGCCAGCGATTCGGCGATGCTCACGTCCGGCAGGCGGCCGATGTCTTCGGCGGAAATGGCTTCCACGATCGAGGTGGAATCCCGCTTGACCGAGATGGCGCCCTCGATCGCGCGGCGCAGGCCGGTGACCTGGACCTTGTCCAGCTCGGTCACCGCGCCGGCGGTGTTTTCGGAAGCAGTTTGTTCGGTGTCGGTTGCTTGCGCCGGCGCCGCCGATTGTGCGGCCGCCAACGTCGGTGCCATGGCAACGGCCAGGGCGATACTCAGCGCGGAGCGCTTGTGCTTCAACATTTTCCCCTCCCAGGTACATGTTGTTCTTTGATTTTTCGATCCGGCAGACGCCTGGATGCATTGCATCGCGCGCCACCACGGGCATCACGACTGCGACGTATGGTAGACACGGCACCTGCACGCAAACGCGCACTGCATACGTATTCAACCCGGCTGATTGCGCTGAAATCGATTCCACGCAAGCTCCGCTGCAGCGCGGTACGAGGTGCGCCCGGCGTGAGGCAACGTCATTGCGCGATCCGCAGCGGCTGCGGTGCCGCTGCGTGATGCAATTATCGGTCGCGTTGAAGGCCGCCTCGGCAAGCCGTTGTGACCAAGTCAGCGCTTCCCATCCATCGGCACGAAGCGAATCGCCTGCCCACCGCCTGGCGCAAGACGCAGTTCCAGCGTGTCAACGCTGCTGACCTGGCGTTGTTCGCGCACAAAGGCGAACGGGTTGCCGACATAGTCCGCATCGTCACCGTCGCGGTAGATCTGCGCGGTGTAACGCACGCCAGGCTCAAGAAATCCGAGCGGCACCTGCAGCAGCCGGCCATGCTCGTCGGTAATGCTGCCCAGGAACCAGTCACGGCTATGCCGGTCCTTGCGGGCGATGGTGACGTAGTCGCCGACTTCGCCATTCAAGGCACGGGTCTGGTCCCAATCCACCGCCACGTCCTCGATGAAGCGGAAGGCGTCACGGTGCTGCAGATAATGCTCGGGAAGATCGGCGGCCATCTGGATCGGGCTGTAAAGCGTCACGTACAGCGCCAGCTGGCGCGCGAGCGTGCTGGGAATCGCCTGGCCGTCGCGGCCTTTCAGGCTGACGATGCCCGGCGTGTAATCCATCGGCCCGGCGAGCAGGCGGGTGAACACCAGGTTGACCTCGTGCTCGGGCGGGTTCGGTGGCTGGCCCCAGGCGTTGTACTCCATGCCACGCGCGCCTTCGCGCGAGATCCAGTTGGGATAGGTGCGGCGCAGGCCGGTGTCCTTGATCGGCTCGTGCGCGTTGACGGCGAGATGCCGCTCGGCGGCCTCGCGTACCACGCGCAGATGATGGCGCGCCATCCATTGGCCGTCGTGCCATTCGCGCAGCGGCGCACCGCCTGCCGGGTTGCGGCGCTCCACCTGGCCGTCGTCGCAGACATAGCCGGTCTTGACCGAGTCCACGCCGAAGCGGGCGTACAGGTCCATCGCTTCGGCGATCTGGTCTTCGTAATGATCCACTGCGCACCCCGTTTCATGATGGCCGATCAGATGCACGCCCTTGCCGGCGGCGTAGTTGCTCAGTGCGGGCAGGTCGAAATCCGGCGTCGGCCGGGTGAAATCGAAACTGCCGCCGTTGCCGAACCATTCGCCGTTCCAGCCCGGATTCCAGCCTTCCACCAGCACGCCACGAAAGCCGTGCGCCGCGGCAAAATCGATGTAGCGCCTGGTGTTGGCGGTGGTGGCGCCGTGGGTCGGCCCGGTTGCCCAGGTCTGCTGGTTGAGATGCATGGACCACCACACCCCGACATACTTGGACGGCTTGACCCAGCTCACGTCGCCCAGGGCGTTGGGCGCGTTGAGGTTGAGGATCAGGTTGGATTCCACCAGGCCGGTGGCCTGGTCGGCGATCTGCAGCGTGCGCCACGGGGTGTCGAAGGGCAGCGTGCGCCGCACCTTCCAGCCTTCGGCAGCGGGTGACAATTGCGCGCGCAGGCGCCGGCCTTCGGTACGGCGCAGCCACATGCCGGCGTAATCGACCAGCGCCGCTTCATGCAGCGCGACGTGCAGCCCGCTCTCGGTACGCAAGGTGAGTGGCGTATGCGCCAGCGCGACCTGGTTCAACGGCGTGCGCTGATACAGGTATTCGTAGTGGATCGGCTCGCCTGCAGGAATCCACCACGCTTCGGACGGCTGCGCGATGGCGAATTCGGTGATTTCCTCGTCGATGATGGCTTCGCGTAATCCCGCTTGTTCGGGGAAGTGATAGCGCAGGCCGATGCCATCGTCGTACACGCGGAAGATCACATCGATCCTGCGCTGCGCGCCACCGGGTTCGCCCAGACTGACGCGTAGTTCGTTGTAGTGGTTGCGCACCAGGCGCGTCTCGCCCCAGGGTTGTTCCCAGGTGTCGTCATGATGCTGGCGCGCCTGCGAGAGGACGACCAGGCCGCGTTCCAGCCGGCCGTCGCGTAACTGGAAGCCCAGGCGCGAGCGCTCCAGCACCGGCTGGCCCAGGCGTTGCACGTGGTAGTAGGGTGTGCCGCCATCCACTTCCAGCGTGACCTGCAGGATCTTGCCAGGCGAATCCGCGCTGATGGCGATGCGCTCGGCCTGCGCGATGCCGGCAAGGCTGCCGAGCAGCAGCAGGGCAAGCAGGCGCGCACTGCTTGCGGCGCTCAATGTCGAACGCACGCGACGTGAAGACAGCGGCATATCCCCTCCCAAGGCGGCCATTGCGTCAGTGGCGACTATGCAATGACGCGGCGTGGATGGGCCATGCTGCACTGCGGCCAATGCCATGAATACGTATGCAGTGGTGCCGAACCCCGGGGTGCGCGTCTACCATGGCGCCACGGCACCTGGGAGGGTCCGCGCCCGTGGCACGCCAGTGCCGCGCACTACAACGCGTGCAACGAGGGAGGGAGGCCGACGGTGCAAGCCGTCTCGCCGCGTCGATGCTGAAGATGATCTGCATGGCTGCAACGCTGGGTGTTGCGGCAAGCTCGCCGGTATTGGCCGACGAGCTGGAATTCCAGGGCCGCCGCGCGCAGGCGCAGGTGCTCGAAGACGGTGGGTTCGTGCTGCGCTGGCCGCAGGGCGAGCGTCGTATCGGGCCGCAACCGATGCGTACGCACACTGCCAGTCCATTGTTCGATGCCTTGTTTGCCCTGGCCCAGCAGGAAATGGCCGACGACCGCGTCGATGCGATCCGCGATCCGGCCTTCAATGACGGCAAGCCGGTGGCATGCGCGTGTTTCGAAACCGGTGAGCGCTGGCCTTACGTATGGACGCGCGATGTCAGCTTCGCCGCCGATCTGGCGTTGGCGCGGCTGGAGCCGGAGCGTACGCGCAATGCGCTGCGCTTCAAGCTGTCGGCGGCGCGCGATGGGCAGACGCCGGGATTGTTCGTTGCGCAGGACACCGGCTCCGGTGGCAGCTGGCCGATCAGCAGCGACCGTGTGGTGTGGTTCCTCGCCGCGCGTGGCCTGCTGGACGATGAGCCATTCGCTGAAGAGGTCTGGCGTGCATTACAGGACACCATCGCGCAAGACCGTGCCGCGGTGTTCGATGCGCAGATCGGGCTCTACCGTGGCGAAACCTCGTTCCTGGATTGGCGCGAGCAGACCTATCCGCGGTGGACGCGTGAGGACGTGCGTTTCATCGCCGAGTCCTTTGCCTTGTCCACCAACGTGCTGCACTACCAGGCCCTGCGTCTGGCCGAGCAACTGGCGCGCCAGCATGGCGATGCGCGCGCGGACCAGTACGCCCAGTGGGCGGATGCCTTGCGCCAGGCCATCGCTGCGCGCTTCTGGGATGCGCGCAGCAAGCAGTACGTGAGCTACCTTGGCAATGCCGCGCACCCGGTGCGCTACGCCAAGGTCGATCTGCTCGGCGTGTCGCTCGGCGTGCTGGCCGATGTATTTCCGAAAGACCGCGCGCGTATCGCACTGCGCAGGTATCCGATGGTTGCCGGCGGCAGCCCGGTGGTGTGGCCGCAGGAAGCCGAGCAGCCGATCTACCACAACCGTGCCGTCTGGCCCTTCGTCAGCGCGTATGCGTTGCGCGCCGCACGCCAGCTGGACGATGCGCCGCGTATTGCGCTGGAGCTGCAGTCGTTGATGCGCGGCAGCGCGTTGGCCGGCTCCAACATGGAAAACTACGAGATGCAGAGCCTGGCCGTGCATGTGGAGGAGGGCGCACGCAGCGGTCCGGTGGTGAATTCGCCGCGGCAGTTGTGGTCGGTTGCCGGTTATCTCTCCGCCGTGCTGGAAGGCGTGTTCGGCGTGGGCGCCGATGGCAGCGTCGCTCCGAAACTGCCGCGGGTGTTGCTGCCGTTGTTGTTTGGCGAACGCCAGCAGATCGTGCTTGAACAGGGTGCCCGGCGGTATGTGCTGCAGCGGCCGACGGCGGATGCAGGTGAGTTGCTGGTGGCGGGGGAGGTCGAGCAACAAGGCCAGACCACGCTGGTGCATCTGGTCGGCCGCAAGGCCGACACCACGGTTCCACCGCAGCCAGACCAGGTGTTCGCACCCGGCACGCCCGAAGCGCCTGTTGCGCAACGGCAGGGCGACGGCTACCGCATCGCGGTTCCGGAAGGGGCGACGTTGTACATGGATGGGCAGGCACTGAACGCCACGCGGCACTGGGACCTGCGCGACGACGGCCTGCTGCATGTGCTCAGCCTGACCCGCCGCACTGATGGCCTGGAGTCGCTGCACAGTCCATCGTTGACGCTCGGCCCGTTGCAGGAAGTCGCGGGTAGCCAGGTCTGGGCCTGGACTCCCACACACGCGGGCTGGCATCGCGTATCGCTGCGTTATCGCAACGCCAACGGCCCGATCAATACCGGCGTCACTGCGGCGGTCAAGCGGCTGGTGCTGGAATGCCCGGGGCAGGCGCCGCAAGCGCAGATCGTGGTGATGCCGCATAGCGTGGGCGAGCAGCTGTCCACGCAGGTCGGCTTCACTGCGGCGGCCGGGCAGCCATGCCGGTTCCGGCTGGAAGATGGCTTCAACATGAGTGCGCTGGCGCATTTTGCGCAGTACAACGGCGGCCGCGGCGGTCGCGATGGCGTGGTCAACACCGCGCAGGTGAGCGCGCTGCTGGTCGGACCTGCGGCGAGCACGGAGGCTGGGCAATGAACGCCAAGCCACGCCTAAGTTTCTGGCAGATCTGGAACATGTGCTTCGGCTTTCTCGGCATCCAGTTCGGCTTTGCGCTGCAGAACGCCAACGCCAGCCGCATCTTCCAGACCCTGGGTGCACAGGTCGACGACGTGCCCGGCTTGTGGATCGCCGCACCGCTCACCGGCCTGATCGTGCAGCCCATCATCGGCTACCTGTCGGACCGCACCTGGACCCGATGGGGCCGCCGGCGCCCGTATTTCATGGTCGGCGCGGTGTTCACCACACTGGCCTTGCTGGTGATGCCCAACGCGCCGATGCTATGGGTTGCCGCCGGCACGTTGTGGGTGCTGGATGCCTCGATCAACATCTCGATGGAGCCATTCCGCGCCCTGGTCGGCGACCAGCTGCCGCCTGCGCAGCGGCCCGCCGGCTATGCGATGCAAAGCTTCTTCATCGGCATCGGTGCAATCGTGGCGAGCTTCCTGCCATGGCTGCTCACCCACTGGGGCGTGGCCAATACCGCGCCGCCGGGACAGTTGCCCGACAGCGTGCGCTACGCTTTTTACCTCGGTGCAGCGGTGCTGTTTCTGTCGATCAGCTGGACGGTGTTGCGCACGCGCGAATACAGCCCGCAGCAGCTGGCAAGCTTCGATGATGCACATCCGCCTGTCGCCACTGCGGCAATCGCCGGCAGCTTGCCGTCGCCACGTGCAGGTGTGCTCTGGTGCGGCATCGGCGTACTGCTTGCCGCTGCGATCGCCTGGCAGCACGGCGACCGCATGCTCTACGTGCTGGCCGGCCTGTGCGTCGCCTACGGTGCGTTGCTTGCATTGGCGCGCGTGCTGCCATCAACCAGCATGTTGGTGACGATCGTGCAGGACGTGCGCAGCATGCCGCTGACGATGCGGCGCCTGGCCTGGGTGCAGTTCTTCTCCTGGTTTGCGCTGTTTGCGATGTGGATCTACACCACCGCCGCGGTCACCCAGGTGCACTTCGGTGCGAACGACACCGCATCGGCCGCCTATAACGACGGTGCGAACTGGGTGGGCGTGCTGTTTGGGGCCTACAACGGGTTTGCGGCGTTGGCGGCCTTGGTCATTCCAGTGTTGGTGCGTGCGATCGGCCTGCGCTGGAGCCATCTGTGCAATCTGTGGCTCGGCGCTGCCGGGCTGCTGTCGATGCTGGCGATCCGCGACCCGCAGTGGCTGTTGTTGTCGATGCTGGGCGTGGGCTTTGCCTGGGCCTCGATCCTGTCGCTGCCCTACGCCCTGCTGTCCGACAGCGTGCCCGCCGCCAAGATGGGCGTGTACATGGGCATCTTCAATTTCTTCATCGTGATTCCGCAGCTGGTCGCGGCCAGCGCGCTGGGCTTCGTGTTGCGCGTCTGGCTTGGCGGTCAGCCGATCTATGCGCTGGCCATCGGCGGCGCCAGCTTGCTCATTGCCGGCGTGTGCGTGGTGCGGGTTCCAGTGGCCTCGGGAGGGCAGTGATGCGTCATGTGATGATGGCTGGAGTGATGATGTGTGCAGGCGCGGCGGATGCAGCGGCTGCACCTGGCGATTATTACGGCACGCTGGAGCCGTTTGCCGCCGACGCGGTGTATTTCGTGGTGACCGACCGGTTCGTCAACGGCGATCCCGGCAACGATCAACGTGAGCAGGGCGGTGCGCATCGCACCTTCGATGTGCCGACGCCGTGTGCCGATGGCGTCGGCGACAACATCGGTTATCTGGGTGGCGATTTCAAGGGCATCGTCGACCATGCCGACTACATCCGCGACATGGGATTCGGCGCGGTCTGGATCACGCCGATTGTCGACAATCCGGATCAGGCCTTCACCGGCGGCAAGCCGATCAGCTGCGGCAGTACGCTCAGCGACCACGGCAAGACCGGCTATCACGGCTACTGGGGCGTGAACTTCTACAAGCTCGATGAGCATCTGCCCAGCCCGGGCCTGGACTTTGCCGGCTTCACCCGCGCCATGCATGCCCACCAGTTGAAAGTGGTACTGGATATCGTGGGCAATCATGGCTCCCCGGCCTATACCATGCCGGTGGCGCAGCCTGGCTTCGGCATGGTGTACGACGCCGCTGGTCGCCTGGTCGCCGACCACCAGAATCTGCCGCCTGCGCAGCTGGATCCGCAGCACACTCCGCTGCACGCGTTCTACAACACCGGCGGCGGCCTGGCCGAGCTGTCCGATCTCAACGAAAACAATCCTGCAGTACTCGATTACCTGGCCGGCGCGTATCTGCAGTGGATGGAGCAGGGCGCCGACGCGTTTCGTATCGACACCATCGGCTGGATGCCTGATCGCTTCTGGCATGCGTTCGTGGCACGCATCCGCGAAAAACGTCCCGGGTTCTTCATGTTCGGCGAGGCCTTCGATTACGACGCCAACAAGATTGCCGGGCATACCTGGGCGCGCAATGCCGGCGTCAGCGTGCTGGATTTCCCGTTGAAGCAGCAGCTTTCCGCTGTCTTCGGCCATGAGCAGGCCGGGTTCGAAAAGCTCGCCACGCCGTTGTTTCTGCGCCAGGGGCCGTATGCCAATCCGTACGAGCTGATGAGCTTCTACGACAACCACGACATGGCGCGCCTGGATGCCAGCGACACCGGTTTTATCGACGCGCACAACTGGCTGTTTACCGCGCGCGGCATCCCGGTGATCTACTACGGCTCGGAAACCGGCTTCATGCGCGGGCGTGCCGAACATGCAGGCAACCGCAACTATTTTGGCCAGGAGCGCATCCGCACCGCGCCGCAAAGCCCGATCTTCGGCCCGCTGCAGCAGATCGCGCGGCTGCGTCGCGATACGCCGGCATTGCAGCGCGGCGTACAGGTGGATGTGCTGCTACGCGGGGATCAGGCGGCGTTCTTGCGGGTCTATCAGCATGCGGGCGCCAACCAGACGGCGTTGGTGCTGCTCAACAAGGGCGACGCAGCGGCGACCATCGCAGTGACGCGTTTTCTGCAGCCCGGCACCTGGCGCGATGCGGTGAGCGGCGAGCAGGTGCGGGTGCAACGTCGGCTGCTGGCCGCGGTGCCCGCGCACGGCGTGCGCGTGCTGCTCTCGGATGCGCCGGTCACCGATCCGGCCTTGCGCAAGCAGCTTGATCTGCAGATGGCCAAGCAAGCCGCGCGCGACGCCCGCAACAGGTAGGAGCGCACCCGGGCGCGACAGGGCTTGCCGGGAATGCTCCGTCGCGCCCTGGTGCGCTCCTACGAAGCATTCGATGGACACGACGAGACTTGCGGCCCGCCACGCATGCATGGGCGTATCTTCTTTTGCATACGCCGATCACCGAGCAAGCTGCGCGCGACCTGCGCAATCGGTAGGAGCGCGCTTGCGCGCGATGGGGCGTTACCGGTAGTGCTCCATCGCGCGCCAGCGCGCTCCTACACAGGGTTCGGTTGGCCGCGATCCATCCTGCAGCCAGCCATGCATGCTCTAACGATTCCCGATTCCCGATTCCCAATTCCCAATTCCCAATTCCCAATTCCCGACGCTCAGCGTCCGGCAACTCCGCTGGCCGCCTGAGCACACGCCACATCGCCGGGCTCCGTTGCCGGCGACGGCGTCCAGCCCAACGGCGGTTGCAGGCCATTGCTACGCGAGGAGTCGCGCACGGCCAGTTTCACCGGGATCGTGCGGCTTTGCGCCGCTTCGCCGCGGATCAGCGCCACCAGGCTTTCCACCAGCAGCGTGCCGGCCTGCTTGGTGTCCTGCTGCACCGTCGACAACGCCGGCGCCACCGACGCCGCCAGGGCGATATCGTCGAAGCCGCTCACCGCGACATCCTGCGGCACCCGCAAGCCGCGCTCGCGCAAGGCGCGCATGGCGCCGATCGCAATCAGGTCGCTGGCCGCACACACCGCATCGAAGGCCAGGCCACTGTCGAGCAGCGCCAGGCACGCGGCATGGCCGGACGACTCGGTAGTGATCGCGTCGAACTGCAGCGCGCGATCGGCCACCAACGCCTGTTGCTTGAGCGCGGCCACGTAGCCGCGGTAGCGCTCTTCGAACTCGGGGTAATGATTGGACGCGTGGCCGAGAAAGGCGATGCGGCGGCAGCCCTGCGCGAGCAGATGCGCGGTGATGTCCAACCCGCCCTGATAGTTGTCGCTGCCGATCGAAATGCCCGGCTGCCCCGGCAGCGCCGCGCCCCAACGGACGAAATGGGTGCCTTGCTCGACCAGCAGCTGCAGCCGCTGGCGCGACTGCTGGTAGTCGCCGTAGCCGAGCAGGATGATGCCGTCGGCCTTGTTGCTGTCTTCGTAATCGGCCTGCCAGTCCTTGGACAGCTGCTGGAACGACACCAGCAGGTCGTAACCCTGCAGCGCGCAGGCGCGGGTGATCGAGCCCAGCATCGAATGGAAGAACGGGTTGATCAGCGAATCGTCGGCGGTGGGGTCTTCGAAGAACAGCAGCGCCAGCGTGCCCGCATTGCGCAGCCGTAGCGACGAGGCGTTCTTGTCGACCTTGTAGTTCAACTCGTTGGCGATGCGCAGGATGCGCTTGCGGGTTTCTTCGTTGACCATCGGGCTGCCGCGCAGTGCGCGCGACACGGTCGGCTGCGACACGCCGGCCAGGTAGGCGATATCCAGCGAGGTGGCTTTACCCTTGATGGTCATGGTCGGTACTGGCAGCACAGGTGGCCGGCATCATGCCACGCGCCCGCCGGCCCGGTGCCGGCATGCGCAACGGCGGGCTGATTGGTTTACCATTCGCCTCAAGACCCCTTGCGAGAAGGTGGCCCGCGCCCCGCGCCGGCCCAGCGTGCGACATGAGCACTACCACCGCCCACCGCTGATCCCGGCCGCGCCAGTTGGCAAGGCGCCCGCACGGCGTTGTTTCTGCACCACCTCTCGCCACCTTTTTATCCGAGCCTGTCCCGCAACGGGCAGATCTCCCTTGCAGCCATCGCGCTGCAGCCAGCCCAGACCTCATTCTTGCCCATGATCAACATCACGCTCCCCGACGGCAGCCGCCGCGAATTCGAATCCCCCGTCTCGGTGATGCAGGTCGCCCAGTCGATCGGCGCCGGCCTGGCCAAGGCGACCATCGCCGGCCAGGTCGACGGCCAGCTGGTGGATGCCAGCGACGTCATCGACCACGATGCCAGCCTGCGCATCATCACCGCCAAGGACCCCGAAGGCGTGGAGATCATCCGCCACTCCTGCGCGCATCTGGTCGGGCATGCGGTCAAGCAGCTGTACCCGGAGGTCAAGATGGTGATCGGCCCGGTCATCGCCGAAGGCTTCTACTACGACATCTACAGCGAGCGCCCGTTCACGCCCGAAGACATGGCCGCGATCGAGCAGCGCATGCAGGAGCTGATCGCGCAGGACTACGAGGTGATCAAGAAGGTCACCCCGCGCGCCGAGGTGATCGAAGTGTTCACCCAGCGCGGCGAGGAGTACAAGCTGCGCCTGATCGAGGACATGTCCGCCGACATCACCGCGATGGGCCTGTACTACCACCAGGAATACGTGGACATGTGCCGCGGCCCGCACGTACCCAACACGCGCTTCCTCAAGGCCTTCAAGCTGACCCGCATTTCCGGCGCCTACTGGCGTGGCGATGCCAAGAACGAGCAGCTGCAGCGCATCTACGGCACCGCCTGGGCCGACAAGAAGCAGCTGGACGCCTACATCCTGCGCATGGAGGAAGCCGACAAGCGCGACCATCGCCGCATCGGCAAGCAGCAGGACCTGTTCCATCTGCAGGAAGAGGCGCCCGGCCTGGTGTTCTGGCATCCCAAGGGCTGGTCGCTGTGGCAGGTGGTCGAGCAGTACATGCGCAAGGTCTACCGCGACAGTGGCTACGGCGAGGTGCGCTGCCCGCAGATCCTGGACGTGTCGCTGTGGCAGAAGTCCGGCCACTGGGACAACTACCAGGACGCGATGTTCTTCACCGAGTCGGAGAAGCGCACCTACGCGGTCAAGCCGATGAACTGCCCCGGCCACGTGCAGGTGTTCAATCAGGGCCTGCACAGCTACCGCGACCTGCCGATCCGCTACGGCGAGTTCGGCGCCTGTCACCGCAACGAGCCGTCCGGCGCGCTGCACGGCATCCTGCGCGTGCGCGGTTTCACCCAGGACGACGGGCACGTGTTCTGCCTGGAATCGCAGATCGAAGCCGAAGTCACCGCCTTCCATCAGCAGGCGCTGGCGGTCTACACCGCGTTCGGCTTCGAGGACATCGAGATCAAGATCGCGCTGCGCCCGGAAAAGCGCCTGGGCGACGACGAGACCTGGGACAAGGCCGAAGCCGCGCTGCGCAGCGCGCTGGGCGTGTGCGGGGTGGAGTGGCAGGAGCTGCCGGGCGAGGGCGCCTTCTACGGTCCCAAGATCGAGTACCACCTCAAGGACGCCATCGGCCGCACCTGGCAGCTGGGCACCATGCAGGTCGATTTCATGATGCCGGGCCGCCTCGGCGCCGAGTACGTGGACGAGCACAGCCAGAAGAAGCATCCGGTCATGCTGCACCGGGCGATCGTCGGTTCGATGGAGCGTTTCATCGGCATTCTGATCGAACACCACGCCGGCGCCTTCCCCTCCTGGCTCGCTCCGGTCCAGGTCGTTGTCGCAAATATCACCGATGCACAGGCAGACTATGTCGACTCGGTTCGGAAAACCCTTGCAAATCAAGGCTTCCGTGTGAACGCCGATTTGCGTAACGAGAAGATCGGTTATAAGATTCGCGAGCATACGCTGCAACGCGTGCCTTATCTCCTCGTCGTCGGTGACCGCGAGAAGGAAAACGGTGCCGTCGCCGTGCGGACACGTTCGGGAGAGGATCTCGGGACCATGACGGTCTCGGCCTTCATCGAGCGTCTGCAGGCAGAGCAGGCAGCGTGAGCCAACCCCGGCCGGTCTGGATGATCCGGATGCGCCGGTTCGATTCCCCTGGGAGATTGCAATATCAGTACCCCTGACAACAAACAGAACCGCAAGAACCAAGAAATCCGTGTGCCGCGCGTCCGCGTGATCGGCAGCGACGGTGAGATGGTCGGCGTGTTGTCGCGCGACGAAGCGCTCGCCAAGGCCGAGGAAGAAGGCCTGGATCTGGTTGAAATCCAGCCGCAGGCCGATCCGCCGGTCTGCAAGATCATGGATTTCGGCAAGTTCAAGTTCGAGCAGCAGAAAAAGGCCAACGAGGCCAAGAAGAAGACCAAGCAGGTCGAGATCAAGGAACTCAAGTTCCGTCCGGTCACGGACGAGGGCGACTACCAGATCAAGCTGCGCAACATGCGCCGCTTCCTGGAAGAGGGCGACAAGGTCAAGGTCAACATCCGCTTCCGTGGCCGTGAAATGAGCCACCAGGAGCTGGGGCGCGAGATGGCGTCGCGGATCGAGGCCGACCTGGGCGACGATATCGTCATCGAGTCGCGCCCGCGCCTGGAAGGGCGCCAGATGGTCATGATGATCGCGCCGAAGAAGAAGATCTGATCCCGCGCTGAGACGGGCCCGGTAGGGCCCGCCTGGCCGGAGACGGCATCCATTTGCAAGAATTCCCGGCAACGGGTAGACTGCGCGGCCCGGTTTTGCCGGGGCGCCGCGCAAGCGGTACAGGACCTGTCCGGATCGTGTTCGATCAAGGACTTACAAGCAGGCAAGGGCATGGATGGAAAGCGTGGTCGCAAGACTGCCGCCCGGGTCAGTGACAAAACACCATCAAGGACATTGCAATGCCCAAGATCAAGACCAACCGGGCGGCGGCCAAGCGTTTCCGCAAGACCGCCTCCGGCAAGTACAAGTGCGGCCACGCAAACCGTAGCCATATCCTCACGAAGAAAGCGACCAAGCGGAAGCGCAACCTGCGGCAGACGAATCACGTCCGTGCCGAGGACGCAGGCCGTCTTGACCGTATGCTTCCCTACCTCTGAGGACTGAACCATGGCACGAGTAAAGCGTGGTGTGCAGGCGCGCCGCCGCCACAAGAAAATTCTGACCCTGGCGAAGGGCTACTACAATGCCCGTCGCAAGGTTTTCCGCGTCGCCAAGCAGGCGGTCATCAAGGCGCAGCAGTACGCCTATATCGGCCGTAAGCAGAAGAAGCGCGTGTTCCGTTCGTTGTGGATCACCCGCATCAACGCGGCGGCCCGCATCAATGGCCTGAGCTACAGCCGTTTCATGAACGGCCTGCTGAAGGCTGGTATCACCCTGGACCGTAAGGTGCTGGCCGATATCGCCGTGCACGACGCCGCCGGCTTTGCCGCGCTGGCTGAGAAGGCCAAGGGCGCGCTGGCGGCGTAAATGCAGGTCCCTCTGCAAGAGCCCGCACATCCATGTGCGGACTTTTGAAAGGGTAGTTTCTTGTCGGGGTTTGCGCATTCGTGTGCAGGCCTCCGGCGAGGGCAAGCAGATATGCAGGGGGAAGGGCGCGAGTCCTTCCCCTTTTGCGTTTTAGATGGCCGGCATCGTTGAGTGGATGCCGGGCAGGACGCGATTTGAGTGGCAATGCATTCCGGTGCATCCGGAAACACCGTTCGGCTGAGCAGTTGAGGCGCGAGTGCAATGAGTGAGATTCAATCCCTGACCGAGAGTGCGCTGGCCGATGTCGCCGCCGCGCAGACGCCGGACCAACTGGAAGCCTTGCGCGTCGCATTGCTGGGCAAGAGCGGCAGCATCACCGCCCAGCTCAAGCAGCTCGGCACGCTGCCAGCCGATCAGCGCAAAGCCGCTGGCGAAGCGATCAACCTGGCGCGCGATGCGCTGACCGCTGCATTGTCCGAGCGCAAGCACTCGCTGGAAAACGCCGCACTGGACGCGCGTCTGGCCGGAGAGCGGATCGATGTGACCTTGCCAGGGCGTCGCAGTGAACGGGGCGGACTGCACCCGGTCACGCGCACGCTCGAGCGCATCGTCGAGATCTTTGCGCGCCTGGGCTATGAGTTGTCCGATGGTCCGGAGATCGAGGACGACTGGCACAACTTCGAAGCCCTGAACTTTCCGCCGCACCATCCGGCGCGCGCGATGCACGACACGTTCTATTTCGGCGATGGCCGCCTGTTGCGCACCCACACCTCCGGTGTGCAGGTGCGCTACATGGATGCACACACACCGCCGCTGCGCATGATCGCGGCCGGCAAGGTGTACCGCTCCGACTCGGACCAGACCCACTCGCCGATGTTCCATCAGGTCGAAGGCCTGCTGGTGGACGAGCATTCCACCTTCGCCGATCTCAAGGGCACCTTGTCCGAGTTCGTGCGGGCGTTCTTCGAGCGCGACTTCGAAATGCGCTTCCGCCCCAGCTATTTCCCGTTCGTGGAACCGGGCGCGGAAGTGGATATCGCCTGGCAGCAGCCGGACGGCAGCACGCGCTGGCTGGAAGTGCTCGGCTGCGGCATGGTGCACCCGAACGTGCTGCGCAGCGTCGGCATCGACCCTGAGCGCTACACCGGCTTCGCATTCGGCCTGGGCGTGGAGCGCTTTGCGATGCTGCGCTACGGCGTCAACGACCTGCGCGCGTTCTTCGAAAACGATGTGCGTTTTCTCCGGCAGTTTGCTTGACGGCGGGGAATCGGGAATTGGGAATGGGGAATCGCAACAGCCACGCGCTCTGCAGGTCCCATTCCGAAGGCCCGGCGCCCTTGGCTTTGCAATTCCCCATTCTCCATTCCCGATTCCCGGCTCCTCATGAAATTCTCTGAAAATTGGCTGCGCAGCCACGTTCCCATCCAGGCGAGCCGCGACGAGCTTGCCGCGACGCTGACGGCGATCGGTCTGGAGGTCGAAGAGGTCACGTCGTTGGGCCAGGCACTGGGGCAGGTGGTGGTGGCGCGTATCGTCGAGGCGGTACGTCATCCGGAAGCCGACCGTCTGCAGGTCTGCAGCGTCGACGCAGGGCAGGGCGAGCTGCTGCAGATCGTGTGTGGCGCGCCCAACGCGCGTGCCGGTCTGGTGGCGCCGTTGGCGCTAGTCGGTGCAAAGATCGGCGAACTGACCATCACCGCGGCCAAGCTGCGCGGGGTCGCGTCCAACGGCATGCTGTGCTCGGCCAAGGAACTGGGGCTGGACAGCGACGCGTCCGGCCTGTTCGAGCTGCCGGACGATGCGCCGGTGGGCCAAGCCCTGGCCGAGTATCTGGGGCTGCCCGATGCCAGCATCGAGATCAAGCTCACGCCCAATCGTGCCGATTGCTTCAGCGTGCGCGGTATCGCCTTCGACGTGGCGGCGGCATGCGCCAGCGAAGTGGTGGCCTTCGATGCCGGTGTCGTGGCGCCGGTGTCCACGCGCACGCTGGCGGTGGAGTTGCTTGCCGGTAGCGAGGCGCCGCGCTACTGCGGACGCGTGATCGAAGGCATCGACCCGGCCGCGAAAACGCCGGTGTGGCTGGCCGAGCGGCTGCGCCGCAGCGGCGTGCGTCCGGTCTCGCTGCTGGTGGATGTCACCCAGTACGTGATGCTGGAGCTTGGCCAGCCGATGCATGCGTTCGATCTGGATAAGCTGCAGGGCCCGATCGGTGTGCGCCGATCGCGCGGCGGCGAGCAGCTGGCGTTGCTGGATGGGCGGCAGGTCACGCTGGACGACAGTTTCCTGACCATCACCGATGCCGATCGCCCGGTGGCGCTGGCCGGCCTGATGGGTGGGCTGGACACGCGCGTCACCGAGACCACGCGCAACGTGTTCCTAGAGTCGGCGTATTTCGATCCGGCCGCGATCATGGGCCGTGGCCGCAAGCTCGGGCTGCATACCGATGCCGGTCATCGCTTCGAGCGTGGTGTGGATCCGGCGCTGCCGCCGCAGGCGATCGAAGTGGCGACGCGGCTGGTGCTGGAGCTGGCCGGCGGCACGCCGGGCCCGGTGGTGCATGCGCAACTGCCGCAGCATCTGCCGCAGCCGGCGCGGATCCTGCTGCGGCGTGCGCGGATCGCGCGCGTCCTCGGTATCCGGATCGACGATGCCGAGGTCGTGCGCATTCTGGGCGCGCTCGGCATGCAGCTGGAGGCGGTTGCCGAAGGCTGGCAGGTGATGGCGCCGAGCCGTCGCTTCGATATCGCCATCGAAGAGGATCTGATCGAAGAGCTGGCGCGTATCCACGGTTACGACCGCGTGCCGACCACGCTGCCGGGCGGGGCAAGCCGGATTGCGATGCCGAGCGAAACCCAGCTCGATGAGCTCAGCGTGCGCCGCCAGCTGGTGGCGCGCGAGCTGCAGGAAACCATCAACTACGCCTTTGTCGATGCCACCTTGCTGGAGCGCTGGCAGCTGACCGACGGCCTGGTGCCGCTGGCCAATCCGCTCAGTGCCGAGCTTGCGATCATGCGTCCGCGCCTGCTGCCGGGCCTGGTGGCGACGCTGGGCCGCAACGCCGCCCGCCAGGCCGGCCGCGTGCGCCTGTTCGAGCTGGGCAAGGTGTTCGCTGCCGCCTCCGAGGCTGGCGCTGCCCCGCAGGAGTCGCAGCATGTCGCCGCAGCCGTGTGTGGCGATGCCCTAGCGCTGCAGTGGGGCGAGCCGGCGCGCAAGGTGGACTTCCACGATCTGAAGGGCGACCTGATGGCGCTGGCGGCGGCCAGCGGCGCGGTGCTGGACTTCCAGCCCTCCGCCCAGCCCTTCGGGCATCCGGGGCGCTCGGCCGACATCCATCGCGACGGCGTTTGCATCGGCTGGATCGGGCAGGTGCATCCGCGCCTGGCCAAGGCCTTGGACATCGACGTGGATGTGATCGCGTTCGAGCTGCAACTGACCGCGTTGGTCCAACGCCCGCTGCCGCGTGCCGGTGAACTGTCGCGGTTCCCTTCGGTCCGTCGCGACCTGGCCTTCCTGGTGCCGGAAGAGGTGAGCTGGGCGGCCCTGTCGGCCAGCGTGCGCACCACGGTCGGGCCGTTGTTGCGCGAGGTGCAGCTGTTCGACCGCTATGTCGGGCAGGGGGTCGAGCCAGGTTTCAAGAGTCTGGCTATGGGCTTGATTTTGCAGGATAACTCGCGCACTCTCACCGACCGGGACGTCGACGCAGTCGTTGCCGATGTGGTGGCCGTGATCGAGCGCGAGCACCGCGCCCGGATCCGGAGTTGAGGCGGTAACCAGGGGATTGGCATGGCATTGACGAAAGCGGAGATGGCCGAACGTCTGTTCGACGAGGTCGGTCTGAACAAGCGCGAGGCAAAGGAATTTGTCGACGCGTTCTTCGATGTGCTGCGCGATGCGCTGGAGCAGGGCCGTCAGGTGAAGCTGTCCGGTTTCGGCAACTTCGATCTGCGGCGCAAGAATCAACGGCCCGGTCGCAATCCCAAGACCGGTGAGGAAATTCCGATCTCGGCGCGCACGGTGGTGACTTTCCGTCCGGGCCAGAAGCTCAAGGAGCGGGTGGAGGCTTATGCTGGATCCGGGCAGTAATCGCGAACTACCGCCAATTCCGGCCAAGCGCTACTTCACCATTGGCGAAGTCAGCGAGCTGTGCGACGTCAAGCCGCATGTGCTGCGCTATTGGGAAACCGAATTTCCGAGCCTGGAACCGGTCAAGCGGCGCGGCAACCGGCGCTACTACCAGCGCCACGACGTGCTGATGGTGCGCCAGATCCGCGGCCTGCTGTACGAGCAGGGCTACACCATCGGTGGCGCACGTCTGCGTCTGGAAGGCGATGGCGCCAAAAGCGAGTCGGCACTGAGCAACCAGATCATCAAGCAGGTGCGCATGGAACTGGAAGAGGTTCTGCAACTGCTGCGCCGCTAGGAAAACGTTTCACAAAGCCGCTATAATCGCAGGCCGCCCTCGTGGCGGATGCAACATCTTCGGGGTATAGCGCAGCCTGGTAGCGCACTAGTCTGGGGGACTAGTGGTCGTCGGTTCGAATCCGGCTACCCCGACCAAACACAGAGCCCATGTCTTCACGGACATGGGCTTTTTTGTTGCGCCGCAACATGCGGTCGGCGGCTTGTCATGCGGGTGACACGATATGCATATCGGCATATTGCAGAGCAGCATGAAAGCACTGGTCGCGTCCGTTTCATCGCGGTCCCGCTCGCATGGACCTGGGTCACGGAATGTGGCTAAGTGTCCGAAAATGCTCTGAATCAGTCGCGCTGGATTAGTACGTGGATCACGTTTTGTTAACGGTGTAACGACGAACTTGAATCAATAGGCCAACGCCGTCAAAAAAATGGCGAGCAGCGTCTTGCGATGCCTTGGTTCTATGCCATAGTGCACTGCAACACGTCACACCTGTCGTGATCCCGAGCGTCTTGGGATGAATTTCTCTGTCGTACGTTCTTGCTGGCGTGTTAGCCGGTCGAATGCTGCGCGAGGTCCTGTCCCACCCAACCGAGGCAGCCAGCCACACGCATGAAAAAACTGATCGGACGATTCTGCCAAGGCCTCAGCCTGGCGTTGATCTGCTCGATGGCACTGGGCGCATGCAGCACCGGTCCGAAGATGGCGGACTCCCTGCCGCTTCCGGATCCGCTCGCAATGTCGGCAGTGCAACCGGAGTATCGACTCGCCCCAGGCGACCTGTTGTTGTTCAAGGTGTTCCAGGTCGATGACCTGGAGCGGCAGGTCCGCATCGATCAGAACGGCCACATCTCGCTGCCGCTGATCGGCGACGTCAAGGCGGCCGGTCTGGGCGTCGGCGAGCTGGAAAAGCTAGTGGCAGACCGCTACGCCGCCGGATACCTGCAGCAGCCGCAGGTGTCGGTGTTCGTGCAGGAGTCCAATGGTCGCCGGGTGACGGTGACCGGTGCGGTCGACGAGCCGGGGATCTATCCGGTGATCGGCGCCAACCTGACCCTGCAGCAGGCCATTGCGCAGGCCAAGGGTGTCAGCACGGTGGCCAGCCGCGGCAACGTCATCGTGTTCCGCACCGTCAACGGGCAAAAGATGATCGCCAGATTCGATCTGACCCAGATCGAGAAGGGGGCCAACCCGGACCCTGAGATCTACGGCGGCGACATCGTTGTGGTGTATCGCTCGGACGCACGCGTCTGGCTGCGCACCATGCTGGAACTGACCCCCCTTGTGATGGTGTGGCGCGCTTACCGATGAGTATGAATTCAGACAATCGTTCCTCCCCGTCTCATCGTCATGGGCATCTTGAGCTGGCCGACGTTGGCTTGCTCGACTACTGGCGCGCGCTGGTGTCGCAGCGCTGGTTGATCATCCTGATCACCGTCGCGGCCGTGGCGCTGGCCTTTGGCGTCACCCTGCTGATGCCGGAAAAATACCGCGCCACCAGCACGCTGCAGATCGAGCGTGATTCGCTCAACGTGGTGAACGTCGACAACCTGATGCCGGTGGAGTCGCCGCAGGATCGCGATTTCTACCAGACCCAGTACCAGCTGCTGCAGAGCCGTTCGCTGGCCCGTGCGGTGATCCGCGAGGCCAGGCTCGACCAGGAGCCGGCGTTCAAGCAGCAGGTCGACGAGGCGCTGGAAAAGGCCGCTGCCAAGAATCCGGAAGCCGGCAAGTCGGTCGACTCGCGCCAAGCCATCATCGAGCGCAGCCTGACCGATACGCTGCTGGCCGGGCTGGTGGTCGAGCCGATCCTCAATTCGCGCCTGGTCTACGTCAATTACGATTCGCCGGACCCGGTATTGGCGGCCAAGATCGCCAACACCTACACCAAGGTCTTCATCGTCAGCACGCAGGAACGCCGCATCAAGGCGTCTTCGTTCGCGACCAAGTTCCTGGCCGAGCGTCTGGAGCAGTTGCGCGACAAGGTGGAGGACTCGGAAAAGAATCTGGTCACCTATTCCACCGACGAGCAGATCGTGTCGGTGGGCGATGACAAGCCATCGCTTCCTGCCCAGAACCTGAGCGACCTCAACGCGATGCTGGCATCGGCGCAGGACACCCGCATCAAGGCTGAGGCAGCCTGGCGTCAGGTCAGCAGCGGCGATGCGATGTCGCTGCCGCAGGTGCTGAGCAACCCGCTGATCCAGAGCCTGCGCGGCGAGCAGATCCGCCTGAACACCGAGTATCAGCAGAAGCTGTCGACCTTCAAACCGGACTATCCGGAAATGCAACGCCTGAAGGCGCAGATCGAAGAGTCGCGCCGCCAGATCAATGGCGAGGTCATCAATATCCGCCAGTCGCTCAAGGCGACCTACGACGCGTCGGTGCACCAGGAGCAATTGCTCAACCAGCGCATCGCCGGATTGCGGAACGATGAGCTGGACCTGCAGAGCCGCAGCATCCGCTACAACATGCTCAAGCGCGACGTCGATACCAACCGCCAGCTCTACGATGCGCTCCTGCAGCGCTACAAGGAGATCGGTGTGGCGAGCAACGTCGGCGCCAACAACGTGACCATCATCGACACCGCAGACGTGCCTACGTCTAAGACTTCGCCGAAACTCAAATTGAACCTCGCCTTGGGCTTCATCTTTGGCGTATTTCTGGGCGTGGCTGTGGCTCTGGTGCGCTACTTCCTGCGAGGCACGCCAGCGCAGGCGCGGTTGGACTGACATCGTGGTGTTGCACAACGATGGGTTAATTGAAGTGACAACTGATTCAGCGTGGAAAAGGTTGGATCCCGTATGTTTCGGACTCCTTCGTTTGAAAGTTTGTCTCTGTTGAAACAAAGGGCTGTCGTGCGATCTGGGGTCGGTAGGTATTACCGCGGTGATCGCTCGACGGAGATGATTGAAAGCTCGCGTGCGATTCGTATGTTCCCCCGCATGCACCGTATCGAGTTTGGAGGACATCCCCATGCTTTTGGCAGACTTGAGTAGCGCGACTTACACGACATCCTCGCCGCGATTGTTGTCCAAGTATTCGGCTGCAGCCGACCTGGTCCTGCGTGTCTTCGACCTCACCATGGTCGTGGCTTCCGGGCTGATCGCCTATCGCATCGTCTTCGGTTCCTGGGTGCCTGCGGCACCGTACCGGGTCGCCATCGCCACCACGCTGCTGTATTCGGTGATCTGCTTTGCGCTGTTCCCGCTGTATCGCAGCTGGCGCGGTCGCGGGCTGTTGAGCGAGCTGATGGTGCTGGGCGGCGCGTTCGGCGGTGTGTTCGCGCTGTTTGCGGTGCACGCACTGATCGTGCAGGTCGGCGAGCAGGTGTCGCGCGGCTGGATCGGCCTGTGGTTCGTCGGTGGCCTGGCCTCGCTGGTGGCGGCCCGCACGGTGCTGCGCGGCTTCCTCAATCATCTGCGCACCCAGGGTGTGGACGTGCAGCGGGTGGTGGTGGTGGGTCTGCGCCATCCGGTGATGAAGATCAACCACTACCTCAGCCGCAATCCCTGGGTCGGCATGAACCTGGTCGGCTATTTCCGCACGCCGTACGACATCGCGGTGACCGAGCAACGTCAGTCGCTGCCGTGCCTGGGCGATCCGGATGCGCTGATCGAGTATCTGCAGGACAACCAGGTCGAGCAGGTGTGGATCTCGCTGCCACTGGGCGAGCGTGACCACATCAAGCAGCTGCTGCAGCGCCTGGATCGGTATCCGATCAACGTGAAGCTGGTGCCGGATCTGTTCGACTTCGGCCTGTTGAACCAGTCCGGCGAGCAGATCGGCAATGTGCCGGTGATCAACCTGCGCCAGGGTGGTGTGGACCGCGACAACTACTTCGTGGTCGCCAAGGCACTGCAGGACAAGATCCTGGCCGTGATCGCGCTGATGGGCCTGTGGCCGCTGATGGCGGCGATTGCGGTCGGTGTGAAGATGAGTTCGCCGGGTCCGGTGTTCTTCCGCCAGCGTCGTCATGGCCTGGGCGGTCGCGAGTTCTACATGTTCAAGTTCCGCTCGATGCGTGTGCATGACGATCATGGCACCACCATCCAGCAGGCGACCAAGAACGACAGCCGCATCACCCGTTTCGGTGCGTTCCTGCGCCGGAGCAGCCTGGACGAGTTGCCGCAGATCTTCAACGTGCTCGGTGGCAGCATGTCGATCGTGGGTCCGCGTCCGCACGCGGCGCAACACAACACCCATTACGAAAAGCTGATCAATCACTACATGCAGCGCCATTACGTCAAGCCGGGCATCACCGGTTGGGCGCAGGTCAATGGATTCCGTGGCGAAACCCCGGAGCTGCGCACGATGAAAAAGCGCATCCAGTACGATCTGGACTACATCCGTCGCTGGTCGCTGTGGCTGGATATCCGCATCATCGTGCTGACCGCAGTACGTGTGCTCGGACAGAAGACCGCGTACTGATGATGGCGGGGAGTGTGCGACCTGGCGCGCCGAGCGCCGCGGGCGGCTGCATTGCAGCCGCCCCTTTCAAGCAGGCGTCTGCATGCTGATCCGAATGAGCGACGAGGCCCGCGTTCGCTGGCACAACCTGCTGATTGAACTGACGCTGCTGGTCGGCGTCGGTTACAACCTGGTGCTGGCGCTGATCAATGCGAATGTGTTCACCGTGCGTCCGGTGATCACCTACGCGGTCGAGTTCATGGTCTATGCCGCGTGTTTCCTGCTCGGCCTTGGCTCGATGAGCCGCAAGCGCATCGCCTTGATCATCAGCGGCCTGGGGCTGATCGTCACCTTGATGTTCGTGCGCTTCCTGGTGAACTGGCAGGTCGATCCGAAGTTCTTCCGCGACGCGCTGGTGGTGTTTGCGTTCGTGGTGCTTGGTTCGGCCTATACCGGGTCGGTGCCCAAGCTGTTCGTGCGCATGACCATCATCGTGTCGTTGGTTGCGGCGTTCGAGTTGGCCACGCCCAGTGTCTACGGCGATCTGGTCAACCCGAAGAGCTTCTTCGTCAACGCGCGCGGCATGAGTGCGGAGGGGTTCTGGAACGAAGACAGCAACCTGTTCGTCAGCGCCACGCGACCGGGCGAGCGCAACTTCCTGCCCGGTTCCAATCTTCCCCGCGCCTCCTCGATGTTCATCGAGCCGGTGACCATGGGCAATTACATCTGCTTCTTTACCGCGATCGTGCTGGTGTTCTGGCGCTGGATGCGGCCGGCGATGCTGCTCCTGTCGGTCGGCCTGATCGGCTTCATGATCGTGGCCTCCGATGGGCGGCTTGCGGCGGGCACCTGCGTGCTGATGGTGCTGCTGTCGCCGCTGCTGAAACGCCTGGATCAACGCCTGGCCTTCCTGATTTTCCTGGTCGTGATCATGACCGCATGGTTGCTGGTGTGGATCACCGGGATCACTGCCTATCAGGACAACACGATGGGCCGGGTCTTCTTCACCGTCAATTCGATGAATAACCTGTCCTTCAACTCATGGATGGGCCTGGATTTTGCGCAGGCGTACCGCTACTTCGACAGCGGCATCGCCTACTTCATCGCATCCCAGTCGATCGTCGGCGTGCTCGCGTTCCTGCTGTCGTATTCGTTTCTGTTGTTGATGCCGAGCAAGGAAGGGCAGCTGTTCAAGAACCTGGCGATCTTTGCGTTCGCGCTGAGCTTGCTGGTGTCCAATGGTTACTTCTCGATCAAGACCTCGGCATTGTGGTGGTTCGTGTGCGGCTGCCTGTGGCACATGCGGCCGACCTGGTCTGCTGCAAGCATTGCGCAGCAGACCAGCCAGGATCCGTCCGACGATGAGGCACGATTGCCACTGCCCGCGGGAGGCGCACGATGAGTGTGGCGGCAACGCACGCACCGCAGCCGGTTGCACCGGTGGCCGGCTTGCACGTTGCCAACGGCGGGCGCAGCCGCGACCCGCGCATTGATGCCACCAAGGCCCTGGCGATTCTGCTGGTGGTGTTCTGCCACGCCAAGGGCGTGCCGCATGCGATGACGCTGTTTGCCTACAGCTTTCATGTGCCGCTGTTCTTCATGGTGTCCGGCTGGCTGGCGTCCGGCTATGCGTCGCGGACCACCGGATTGGCGCAGACGATCAGCAAGCAGGCGCGCGGCCTGCTGCTGCCGTATGTGACGTTCTATCTGCTCGGTTACGCCTACTGGTTGCTGACGCGCAATATCGGCGAGAAGGCGGCGCGGTGGGGCAGTCATCCGTGGTGGGAGCCGATCGTGGAGATGTTCACCGGTATTGGCCCCGATCTGTACGTGCAGCCTCCGCTGTGGTTCCTGCCGGTGATGCTGGTGACGGTGCTCAGCTATTTCGTGCTGCGCCGCTGGATGCCGCCGGTGCTGATCGCGGTGGCGTCGCTGCCCCTGGCCTGGTGCTGGATGGGCTGGTTTCCGGGCCAGCAGCTGCGACTTTTCTTCGGCCTGGACGTACTACCGGTGTCGCTGTGCTTCTACGCGCTGGGCGCCTTGCTGGTCCACATTTCCGCACGTCTGCCGACCTCCTTGCCGGTGAGCGCGCTGGTGACGCTGCTGCTGGCCTTGCCGGTGGCCTGGCTGGCCGATCGCAATGGCCGGATCGACGTCAACATGCTGGAATTCGGCCGCAGCCACGCGGGGTTCATGCTCGGTGCGGTGCTCGGCTCATTGATGGTGATCTGCGCGGCACGGCTGGTGCAGGGCTGGGCCTGGATACAGTGGATCGGCCGCAATACCTTGCTGATCCTGTGCACCCACATGCTGGTGTTCTTCGTGCTTTCCGGTGTCGCAGCGTTGGCCGGCGGATTCGGTGCCTCGCGCCCCGGGCTGGGCTGGGCAGTGTTCGTGACGGTGTTTGCGTTGCTTGCGAGCGTGCCGCTGCGTTGGGTGCTGATGCGTTTTGCGCCGTGGACCCTGGGTGCCCGCCCGGTGGCGGCATGACTGGCGCTGCGGCATGACCACCGCACCGTATTCCAGTCCGGCCGGGCACGGCGACCTGGCGGCCAAGGCTGCGCCAGCGCCTGCATTGACCCGCGATTGGCAGATCGATGCAGCAAAGGCACTGGCCATCGTGCTGGTGGTATTGGGACATGCCAACGGCATGCCGGCCGCCTACAAACTGTTTGCCTACAGTTTTCATGTCCCGCTGTTTTTCGTGCTGTCCGGCTGGGTCGGCGAGCGCTTCGGCCACCGCGCGATGACGGTGGCGACGATCAGGAAATTGGCGCGCACGTTGCTGGTTCCCTACCTTGCGTTTTTCCTGGTGGCCTACGCCTGCTGGTTGCTGATGGGAGTGACCAGCCGCGCGCCGCATCCATCGCATGTCCTGCCGTGGTGGGATCCGTTCGTCGGTCTGTTCTGGGCCAACGGCACGCGCCTGTACGTGCTGCCGGCGTTGTGGTTCCTGCCGGCCTTGTTCGTCACCACGCTGGCCTACATCGCCTTGCGCACGCGCCTGACGACGGCCGCCCTGGCTGCGACCAGTGTGCTGCTCGCATTGGCATGGGCGGGCTGGTTTCCGTCATTGCATCTGCGGCTCCCGTTCGCGCTGGATGTAGTGCCCGTTGCGCTGTTCTTCATCGCCGTGGGCGGATGGCTGTCGCGCCATGCCGATGCACTGCGCGCGCTTGGGGCCGCGGTCTGGGCATTGGCCCTGCCGGTGCTGGCGGCAGCGTGGTGGTGGCTGGCTGGATGGAACGGGCAGGTGGACGTGAACAATCTGCAGTTCGGGCATTCCGCTGCGGTGTTCCTGCTGGTCAGCCTGCTGGGTACTGCAATGACCTTGTGTGTGGCCTACTTCGTTCGGCAGTGGCGGTGGCTGCAGTGGATCGGCGGCAATACCCTGCTGATCCTGTGCACGCACACATTGGTGTTTCTGGTGCTCACCAGCGTGGTGGCACGAACGGGCGTGATCGCATCTGGCACGATCGGCACCCCGGCCTGGGCAATGGGCCTGAGTGCGTTCGCTATCGTTGCCAGCGTGCCGATGCGCGCGGTGCTGGTGCGCATTGCGCCTTGGATGTTGGGATTGAAACGTAAATGACGAGCTTCCAGAATGATTGGCCGAACATGCAGATGTCTCTGCGTCGCTGGCACAGGAGATTGGCGTAATGAAAGTGGTGCATGTCGTCCGCCAATTCCACCCTTCGATCGGAGGCATGGAAGAAGTCGTTCTCAATGTGGCCCGTCAGCATCAGGCCACCAGCGCCGATACGGTGGAGATCGTGACCCTGGATCGGGTGTTTACCGATCCGGGTGCGCAGCTTGCGGCGCAGGAGACGCATCAGGGCTTGCCGATCCGGCGCATCGGGTATCGCGGTTCCTCGCGTTATCCGTTGGCGCCGTCGGTGCTGGGCGCGATCCGCTCGGCCGACCTGGTCCACCTGCATGGCATCGATTTTTTCTACGACTATCTGGCACTGACCAAGCCGCTGCATGGCAAGCCGATGGTGGTGTCCACGCACGGCGGCTTTTTCCATACCGCATATGCCTCGCGGATGAAGCAGCTATGGTTTCAGACGCTCACCCGCACCTCGGCACTGGCATATGCGCGGGTGATCGCCACCAGCGAGAATGACGGCGAGCTCTTCGCCAAGGTGGTGTCGCCGGCACGTCTGCGGGTGATCGAAAACGGCGTGGACGTGGAGAAATACGCAGGGCAGGGCGCAGCAACGCCGGGGCGGACCATGATGTATTTCGGCCGCTGGTCGGTGAACAAGGGCCTGATCGAAACCCTGGAGCTGCTGCAGGCGGCGCTGCAGCGCGATCCGCAGTGGCGGTTGATCATCGCCGGGCGCGAATACGATCTGAACGAGGCCGACCTGCGCAAGGCGATTGCCGAGCGGGGCCTGCAGGACAAGGTGCAGCTCAGCATGTCGCCCTCGCAGGAGCAGCTGCGCAGCCTGATGCAGCAGGCGCAGTTCTTCGTCTGCCTGTCGCGCCACGAAGGCTTCGGCATCGCCGCGGTCGAGGCGATGAGTGCAGGCCTGATTCCCATCCTCAGCGACATCCCGCCGTTCGTGCGCCTTGCCAGCGAATCGGGGCAGGGCGTGATCGTCAACCGCGACAGGATCGATGCGGCCGCAGACCAGGTGCAGGCGCTTGCGCTGCAGGCGGACGTGGATTTCGACGTGCGTCGCGCAGCGTCCATGGCCTACGTGGGCCGCTACGACTGGAAGCATGTGGTCGGGCGCTACGTCGATGAATACCACACCGCGTTGGGCACCCCTCGTCCGCAGGAGGCAGTGCGATGAGCGCGCCTGCATCGGCAGCGACTGCGCGGGCGGCCGCGCAGCCACAGGTCACCGTGCTGTTCTCTACCGAAAAGCCCAATGCCAGCACCAACCCGTATCTGACCCAGCTGTACGCGTCGCTGCCCGATGCAGTGCAGCCGCGCTTCTTTTCGATGCGCGATGCGCTGTTGTCGCGCTACGACGTGCTGCATCTGCATTGGCCCGAATACCTGCTGCGCCATCCCAGTTCTGTCGGCACCCTGGCCAAGCAGATGTGTGCGGCGCTGTTGCTGCTCAAGCTGCAGCTGACCGGCACGCCGGTAGTGCGCACCCTGCACAACCTGGCGCCGCACGAGGATCGGGGCTGGCGCGAACGCGGCCTGTTGCGCTGGATCGATCGGCTGACGCGTCGCTGGATCCGTATCAACGCAACCACGCCGCCGCGACCGCCGTTCACCGACACCATCCTGCACGGCCATTATCGCGAGTGGTTTGCACAGATGCCGCAGGGCACGCCGGTGCCGGGGCGGCTGCTGCACTTCGGCCTGATTCGCCCGTACAAGGGGGTGGAGACGCTGCTGGAGGTGATGCGTCAGGTCGATGATCCGCGCCTGAAGCTGCGTATCGTCGGCAACCCGGCCACGCCGCAGATGCGCAGCCTGGTGGAGGAGGCCTGCGCGCAGGATCCGCGCATCAGCGCCTTGCTGGCGTATGTCGAAGAGCCGGTGCTGGCACGCGAGGTCAGCGAGGCCGAGCTGGTGGTGCTGCCGTACCGGCAGATGCACAACTCCGGCACCTTGTTGCTGGCGCTGTCGCTGGCACGCCCGGTGCTGGCGCCGTGGAGCGAATCCAATGCGGCGATCGCCGAAGAAGTCGGCCCGGGCTGGGTATTTCTTTACGAGGGCGAATTTGATGCGGCATTGCTGACCGGCATGCTGGACAAGGTACGCGCCGCGCCACGCGGTGCGGCGCCGGATCTATCGCAACGCGACTGGCCACGGATCGGGCAGCTGCACTACCGCACCTACCTGGAAGCGCTCGGCAAGGATGGAGACGCCGCGCTGTGACTGCAGAGATCCCGACGATGAATTCCCCCACGCCGCCGCCACAGCGCAGCCTCGGTTCGCGCGCTGCCGGTGGCGCAGCGGTGACCATGATCGGCCAGTCGGCCAAGATGGTCGTGCAGTTCGGCGGCATCATCCTGCTGGCGCGTCTGCTGACGCCTTACGACTACGGCCTGATGGCGATGGTCACCGCTATCGTCGGTGCGGCCGAGATCCTGCGCGATTTCGGCCTGTCTGCCGCTGCCGTGCAGGCCAAGCATGTCAGCCGCGAGCAACGCGACAACCTGTTCTGGATCAACAGCGGCATTGGCTTGTCGCTGTCGGTGGTGGTGTACGCCTCCGCCCATGTGATTGCCAACTTCTACAAAGAACCGGCGCTGGTGACGATTTCCCAGGCGCTGGCGGTGACCTTCCTGATCAATGGCATGACCACGCAGTACCGCGCGCATTTGAGCCGCGGATTGCGGTTTGGCCAGGTTGCGCTCAGCGATGTGGGGTCGCAGGTGCTGGGCCTGGGTGCGGCCGTCGCTGCTGCCTTGCTGGGGTGGGGATACTGGGCGCTGGTGGTGCAGCAGGTGGTGCAGGCGGTGGTCAATCTGGTCATCGCCGCCAGCTGCGCGCGCTGGTTGCCGGGCGGCTATCAGCGCTCGGCGCCGATGCGTGACTTCATGAGCTTCGGCTGGAACCTGATGGCCGCGCAGCTGCTGGGCTATGCCAGCCGCAACGTCGGCCAGGTCATCATCGGTTGGCGTACCGGCCCGGACGCACTGGGCCTGTACAACCGCGCGTTCCAGTTGCTGATGATGCCGCTGAACCAGATCAACGCGCCTGCCACCAGCGTGGCGTTGCCGGTGCTGTCGCAGCTGCAGGACGACCGCGAACGCTTCAGCGCCTTCCTGCTGCGCGGGCAGACGGTGATGGTGCATCTGATCGTGGCGCTGTTCGCCTTCGCCTGTGCGCTGGCCATGCCGCTGATCGTGCTGGTGCTCGGTGAGCAGTGGCGTGAGGCCGTGCCCCTGTTTCAGGTGCTGACGCTGGGCGGTATCTTCCAGACGGCGTCCTATGCAACCTACTGGGTGTTCCTTGCCAGGGGCCTGATGCGCGCGCAGTTGCTGTTCTCGCTGGTGAGCCGCATCGTGCTGATCGGCTGCATCTTCGTCGGCTCGCGCTGGGGCGCGATGGGCGTGGCAATCGGCTATTCGTTCGGTCTGCTGGTGACCTGGCCGTTGTCGCTGGTCTGGGTCGGCAAGATCTCCGACGCGCCGGTGGGCGCGCTGTTCACCAACGCGGTGCGCGCGATGACTGCGTATGGCGTGGCGGGGGGATGCGCGTATTACGCCTCCATCACCGTCGGTGGCCCGCTATGGCAGCAACTGGCCGTCGGTGCGGCCACGATGGCGGCGGTCTGCCTGCTGGCGTTGGCGATCTGGCCGGCATTCCGTCGCGACGTGGTTGCCATCCTCAATATCCGCAAGTTGCTGAAGCAGGCCAAGGCACGCCAATGAGATCGACGTTGCCTTCGCCTGCGTTCGTGCATGCTTTCCCCCACTCATTCATAGGACACGGCCCATGAGCGATACACCCGCCGCCGCTTCCGGCATTCGCCGGCCTTGCTATCTGGTCTTGTCCGCCCACGATTACCGCACGCCACGGCGCGCCAATATCCATTTCATCACCGATCAGCTCGCGCTACGCGGCACCACGCGGTTTTTCTCGCTGCGCTATAGCCGGCTGTCGCGCATGAAGGGCGATATGCGGCTGCCGCTGGATGACACCGCAAATACCGTGGTCTCGCACAAGGGCGTGGAATGCTATCTATGGCGCACGACGGTGCATCCGTTCAACACGCGCCGCGCCTGGCTGCGCGCTGTCGAGGATGCGATGTTCCGGTGGTATGCCGCGCACCCGCCGCGCCAGTTGCTGGACTGGATGCGCGAGGCGGACGTGATCGTGTTCGAAAGCGGTATCGCGGTGGCCTTCATCGAGCTGGCCAAGCGCGTCAATCCGGCAGCCAAGCTGGTCTATCGCGCCTCCGATGGCCTGAGCACGATCAACGTCGCGTCCTATATCGAACGCGAGTTCGACCGGGTTGCACCGACGCTGGATGTGATCGCACTGGTGTCGCCGGCAATGGCGGAGGAAGTGGCAAGCCGCGACAACGTGTACCACGTCGGTCACGGGGTGGACCACAACCTGGATCAGCTGGGCGACCCGTCGCCGTATGGCGAAGGCATCCATGCAGTCGCGGTGGGCTCGATGTTGTTCGATCCGGAGTTCTTCGTGGTGGCCAGCAAGGCGTTCCCGCAGGTCACGTTCCATGTGATCGGCTCGGGCATGGGCCGGCACCCCGGCTACGGCGACAACGTGGTGGTCTATGGCGAGATGAAGCACGCCGAGACCATCGGCTACATCAAGCACGCCCGTTTCGGGATCGCACCTTACGCGTCCGAACAGGTGCCGGTGTATCTGGCCGATAGTTCGATGAAGCTGTTGCAATACGATTTCTTCGGCCTGCCTGCGGTGTGTCCGAATGCCGTCGTAGGGCCGTATCAATCGCGTTTCGGCTACACTCCCGGCAATGCTGAGTCGGTCATTGCGGCCATCAGTCTCGCGCTGGAAGCACCGCGCGTGCGTTACCGCCAATGCCTGAATTGGTCCGACACCACCGACCGCGTACTCAATCCCGGTGCGTACCCGGAAACCCGTTTGTACCCGCAGCCAGATGGCGCAGCTGTGCGTGCTTCTTCCGAGGCCGCGCTCTCGCACTGATGCGGCGCACCCAACTTTAGAAGGAGACTGCTCGTTATGGCCAATGCTTTGCTGCAGAAATGGATCGAACATGCGGAACGCCGTGCCTTGTTCTGGTGGCAGCCGAAGAATGCCGGCGTCAACATGGGCGATCATCTGTCCAAGGTGATTGTGTCCTGTGTGCTCTCCCTGCAGGACAAGACGCTGATCGAGAAGCGCGATCTCAGCAAGAAACTGATCGCCATCGGTTCGGTGCTGCATTTTGCCAAGGACGGCGACACCGTCTGGGGCAGCGGCATCAACGGCAAGATTCCCGCCGAGCGCAATACTTTCAGCACGCTGGATGTGCGCGCAGTGCGTGGGCCGAAGACGCGGCAGTTCCTGCTCGACCGCGGGATCGCGGTGCCGGAGGTGTATGGCGATCCCGGTCTGCTGACGCCGATGTTCTTCCCCGCCGATGCGCTGGGAACGGCGAACAAGCGCCCCTTCGCCATCGTTCCGCATTTCAACGAGCCGGTCGAGAAGTACAGCGCGTACGCCGATCATCTGGTGTTTCCCAACGTCAAGCCCGCGACGTTTATGACTGCGCTGCTGGGTGCCGAGCTGGTGATCAGCAGTTCGCTGCACGGGTTGATTCTTGCCGAGGCCTACGGGATTCCGGCGGTGTACCTGGACTGGGGCAACGGCGAGGATCGTTTCAAGTACGACGACTACTACAACGGCACCGGACGCATGCAGTGGCACTCCGGCAACAGCGTGGAAGAATGTCTGCAGCTCGGTGGCAACGGCGACTTCGACCTGGAAAAACTGCAGGCCGGGCTGCTGGCCGCGTTTCCTTACGACCTTTGGTGATTCGATGATGCAGGGCCGGCACGTGGATACGGAGACGACAGCAACCGCCAGCGCCGCCACGCAAGGCGTGGTGATTCCGCTTGGCGGGTTTCCGGTGCTCTCCACCACGCAGGAAGCGTTTGCACTGGAGTTGTTTCACGCATTGGCCGCCCGGCAACCACGCTGGGTGTTTTTTGCCAACACCAATTTCATCGTGCAGTGCCAGGCACTGCGGCTGCGCATGCGCGAGCCCAGCGTGCGCATCGTCAATGACGGCATCGGCATGGATCTGGCGGCCCGCCTGATCCATGGCCGCCGCTTTGCCGGCAACCTCAATGGCACCGACCTGATTCCGTATCTGTGCCGCGAAGCGGCGCAGCCGCTCAAGTTCTTCCTGCTCGGCGGTCGCCCGGGCGTGGGCAAGACCGCTGCCGCAACCTTGACCGGCACCCTGGGCCAGCAGGTGGTGGGCATGTGCGACGGCTACGGCGAATTTGCCGCCGCCGGCGAGGGCCTGGCCGAGCGCATCAATCGTTCGGGCGCCGATGTGCTGCTGGTGGCCTTCGGCAACCCGCTGCAGGAGCGCTGGATCCTGGATCATGGCCAGGCCTTGAACGTGCCGCTGGTCTTCGGTGTCGGTGCGTTGCTGGATTTCCTGTCCGGCGCCGCCAAACGTGCGCCGGATTGGGTGCGGCGCCTGCATATGGAATGGATGTACCGGCTGCTCAACGAGCCGCGTCGTCTGCTCAAACGCTACAGCTGGGACCTGTTGGTGTTCTTCCGCACCTGCCTGCGTGCGGGCAAGCATCTGCCGTGATGCACGTGCGGCGTTGGCTGGCTTAGCATGTACGTATGCATCCGACCGCCGCCACCCTGATCCGTTCGCTCGAACTCGCCCCGCATCCGGAGGGCGGGCATTTCCGTCGGGTGTATGCGTCCGCGCGCCAGGTGACCGATGGCGGCCAGCCGCGCCCGGCGCTGACTGCCATCCGCTTCCTGCTCGCTGCCGGCGAATCCAGCGCCTGGCATCGCGTGGATGCGGAAGAAAGCTGGCATTGGCAGCAGGGCGATGCGCTGGAGCTGTCGATCTACGACGAGGCCAGCGGACAGCTGCAACGCCTGATCCTGGATGCCGCCGGGCGCGGCGAGCCGATGCACGTGGTGCCGGCGGGGTGCTGGCAGGCGGCGCGGTCGCTGGGTGATTTCACCCTGGTGGGCTGCACGGTCTCGCCGGGGTTCGTCTGGGAGGGCTTCGCACTGCTCGACGGCGCCTCGCCGCTGGCTGCGCACCTGGCCAGCCTGGAGCCACGCTGAGCCAGCGACGACGGCGGTGTCGAACGTTTCCCTAACGCGGCCAGGGCCGGCTTGGCGTAGTGTCCGCGTCTCACACAGGGGGCGAGACGTGATGCGAGGCCAGCGGGCGGTATGCGGCGTGGGAGCGATGCTGGTGTCGTTGCTGGCGGCGGCCAGCGCTGGCGCGAAGCCGCAGTTGGCCGCGCCTTCACCGCCGGCCGTGGTCGAGCTGGAGGCGATGGTGGTGCGCGGCGTGCAGCCCGGCCCGGGCTTGTGGAAGGTCAGCAAGGGCGATCATGTGCTGTGGATCCTGGGCACCGTCTCGCCGCTGCCGAAGCGGCTGCAGTGGCAGTCCACCGAGGTGGAAACGATCATCGCCCAGTCGCAGCAGGTGCTGATGGCACCGACCGTCCAGATCGATGCGGACATGGGATTCTTCGGCAAACTGACCCTGCTGCCCTCGGCGATGAAGGCGATGAAGAACGAAGACGGCCGCGAGCTGCGCGAGCTGCTGCCGGCCGAGCTATATGCACGCTGGTCGGTTGCCAAGGCGCGTTATCTCGGCAGCGATCGCGGGGTGGAGCGCAAGCGCCCGATGCTTGCCGCCGGGGAGTTGTATCAGGCAGCGATCAAGCGTTCCGGCCTGGCGCGCTCGCCGGTGATCTGGTCGGTGGTGGAGCGTGCCGCCAAGCGCGCCGGGATCAAGCCGACCCCCACCGCGCTGGATTACAAGATCGCCGACCCACGCCAGGCCATCAAGGAGTTCCGCGCCGGCGGCATGGACGACACCGCGTGCTTTCGCAGCATCCTGGTCACCGTCGAGCGCGACCTGCCCACGATGGTCGAGCGCGCCAACGCCTGGTCGGTGGGCGATATCGAGGCACTGCGCCAGTTGCCACGCGAAGATCCGCAAGCGGCCTGCATGAGTGCCATGGCCAGTTCCGGCGCCGCCAGGAAGCGTGGGATCGACGATCTGGAACGGCGCATGCGCGAGCACTGGCTGGGCATCGCCACCACCGCGCTGCAACGCAATCGCAGCACCTTCGCGGTGCTGCCGATCAGCCGGCTGACCGCGGCCGATGGCTATCTGGCGCGCTTGCAGGCGCTGGGGTACGCGGTGGAAGCGCCCTGAAACGTGGGCACGCATGCGTGGCGATCGTCGGCTGGAACGAGGTGGTGAGCGGCTGAGCGCTCGCCGTCCTCGCAGGCAGGCGATGCGCATTGCGCGCTCCGGCGATCGATCGGCTCGGTCCACGCCAGCCACGGTATGCTGCGCGCCTTGTCCAACGAGACCTCCGTGTTGAACGCATTGCCGCTGCGCATCCTGGGCACCGGGCGCCATGTCCCCGCGACGGAGGTGACCTCGCAACAGCTGGATCAACGCTGGCAGCTGCCGGCGGGCACCACCTTCGCGCGCTCGGGGGTGGCCACGCGCCATTACGTGGGCGAGGGCGAGACGGCCTCGTCGATGGGTGCGGCGGCGGCGGCCCAGGCGCTGGCAAGCGCGGGCATCGACGCCGATCAGATCGATTGCCTGATTTCGGCCTGCAGCGTCATGGAGCAGCCGATTCCCTGCCAGGCGGTGTTGATCCAGCGCGCGCTCGGGCTGGGCGATTCGGGCATTCCTGCCTTCGACGTCAACGCGACCTGCCTGAGCTTTCTGGTGGCCCTGGACATGGCCGCCAATGCGTTGGCGCTCGGGCGCTACCGGCGCGTGTTGATCGTCTCCAGCGAGGTGGCATCGGGTGGGCTGGATGCGTCGACGCCGGCCACGGCCGGCTTGTTCGGCGATGGGGCGGCTGCGGTGGTCGTGACGCGCAGCGCCGCCGATGATGGCTCGGCACTGCTGTCCAGCCGCCTGGCCAGCTACGGCGATGGCGCGGAGCTGTGCCGCATTCGCGGCGGCGGCACGCGCTATCCGCGTGGCGAAGAGCAGGCGCCCGATGCCTTGCGCAGCTTCAGCATGGATGGGCGTGGCGCCTACCGGTTCGCTGCACGCCAGCTGCCTGCATTCTGGGAACAACTGCTGCGCGAGGCCGGCACCACCACGGCAGCGTTGCGCTGCCTGGTGCCGCACCAGGCCTCCGGCGGCGGCCTGGAGCATGTGGTACAGGCGCTGGGGCTGCGCCCCGATCAGGTGGTTCGCATCCTGCAGGACACCGGCAACCAGGTCGCCGCATCGCTGCCGCATGCCTTGCATCACGCCCGGGTCGAGCAACGCCTGCAGCGCGGCGATCTGTTCGCGCTGCTCGGCACCGGTGCCGGGCTGGCGATCGGCGGCATGGTGTTGCGGTACTAGGGCGTGTGCGCATGCTCCGACCAGGTCGCGCGCTGATGCCGCCGCGCGTGTCGCTCGAGTTGCTGCGTATCGGCCATTGCCGCCACTGCGAGCGCATGGTGCGTGCGGACGGCCACTGGCATGCGGTGGAATTCCCCGCGTTGAGCGTGCTGATCCGGCATCCGCAGCGCGGCGCGCTGTTGTACGACACCGGGTATGCCGCGCATTTCTTCCGCGCGACCGATCCCTGGCCAGAGCGTCTGTATCGCTGGACCACGCCGGTGCGCCTGCCCGCGCACGAAACGCTGGGCGCTCAACTGGCACGCCGCGGCGTGCAGCTGGAGGAGATCGCCTGGTGCCTGATCTCGCACTTCCATGCCGACCATGTCGGCGGCCTGCGCGATCTGCCGAACGCCCGTTTCATCTGCCTGCGTGCCGACTATCAGCAGCTGCGTGCCTGCTCACGCGTCGGCGGCCTGCGGCGTGCCTTGTTGCCGCAGCTGCTCCCTGAAGATTTCGATCGGCGCCTGCGGTTTGCCGAGCAGGCACCGGTGCGCGCGCTGACCGGCGCCTGGCAGGGCCTGGGCGCGGCCTACGATCTGTTCGACGACGGCAGCGTGCTGGCGGTGCCCTTGCCCGGGCACGTACCCGGGCAGATGGGCCTGTGGTTGCGCGACCAGCACGACCGCGAGGTGTTGCTGTGCGCCGATGCGGTGTGGTCGTCGGCAACCTGGGCGACGCTGCAGTGGCCTGCCTGGCCCACGCGTTTGTTGATGCACGATTGGCACGCGTTCCGGCGCACCGTGCAGCAATTGCATGCGCTGTCGCTTGCCCATCCCGAGTTGGCCATCCTGCCTTCGCATTGCCAACCCAGTCTTGACCGTTATCAACCGGAGTGGCGATGAGCCTGCGTATTCTCGTGACCGGCGCATCCGGCTTTGTCGGTGGTTCCTTCCTGCGACGTTTTCAGGGGCAGCCGGGTGTGGAGATCCACGGCATCGGTCGTCGTGCCAGCGATCTGCCCAACTACCATCGCATCGACCTGAGTCAGCCGTTTTCGCTGCAGTGGCAGCCGGATGTGGTGATCCACGCCGCGGCCTTGGCCTCGCCGTGGGGCACGCGTGCGCAGTTCCAGCGGCACAACGTCCAGGCCACCGCCAACGTCATCGACTTCTGCAAGCGTCACGGCTGCCCGCGTCTGCTGTATGTGTCGTCCAGTTCGGTGTTCTATCGCGAAGCGCATCAATACGACCTGAGCGAGGACAGCCCGATCGGGCCGGCGTTCGTCAACACCTATGCGCAGACCAAGTACCTTGGCGAAATGCTGCTGGAGCACTATCCGGGCGACACCTGCGTGCTGCGCCCGCGTGCGGTGTTCGGCCCGGGAGACACGGTGCTGTTCCCGCGCGTGATCGCCGCTGCGCGCAAGGGGGCGCTGCCACGCTTCGTCGGCCAGACGCAGCCGGTGATCGGCGACCTGATCTACATCGATACGCTGTGCGATTACCTCTATCGCGCGGCGACGGCGCCGCAGTTGCAGCCGGCCTACAACCTCACCAACGCCCAGCCGGTGGATCTGCAGCAGCTGTTGCTGGACCTGCTCACGCGCCTGCAGCTGCCGCTGCCGCGACGCGAGGTGCGCATCGCCACTGCGCTGCGCATGGCCAGCGTGGTGGAGGCGGCATATCGCGTGCTGCGCCTGCGCGGCGAACCGCCGATCACCCGCTTTGGCGTGGGCGCGTTCGCCTATTCCAAGACCTTCGATCCACGACGCACGCTCGCCGACCTCGGTCCTCCCAGCGTCAGTCTGGAACAGGGCATCGAGGCATTCGTGCGTTGGCAGGCGGCGCAGTGGGCGTAGTCGTTCCGTTAGTGGCAGCCACCTATCTGGCGGTGCTGATGGTCAAGACGGCTGCGGTGCTGTGGGTGATGCGTGGGGCACGCGCGCTGCCATCGGGGGGCGCCATCGCACCCCAGGCCGAGGTGGCGATCCTGCAGCCGGTGCTGGGGGGCGATGCGCATTTGCAGCAGGTGCTTGCCGCCAACCTGCAAGCGCTGCCGGATGCGCAGTTTTTCTGGTTGCTGGATGCAGACGATGGCCCGGGAAATGCCGTTGCCGAGACCTTGGTGGCGCTGCATCCGCATGTACGTATCGCGCGCATGCAGGTGCCGGCCGCGCCAGCCGGGATCAATCCCAAGGCGTGGAAGCTCGACCACGCGCTGGCGCATGTGCAGGCGCCGATCAGCCTGATCCTCGACGACGATGCACAACTGGGCGCCGGCGCGCTCGCACGTTTGCTGCAGGATCTGGCCGATGCCGATGTGGTGACTGCATTGCCGTACTACCAGGACGGCAGCACGCTGGCGGGCCGGCTGTTGTCGCAGTTCGTCAACAACAATGCGGCGCTGACCTATCTGGGTTGGCTGCCGTTTGCCGCGCCGTTGACCATCAACGGCATGTGCTATGCCGCGCGGACCGAGCAACTGCGCGCCTGGGGCGGGTTTGCCGCGTTGCTCGAGCAGCTCACCGACGATCTGGCCGTCGCCACGTTGGTACGTGAGCGCGGCGGGCGGCTGCACCAATCCGTCGCGCCGGTGGCGATGCGCACTGCGATCCCGGATCTGGCCAGCTACGCACGCCAGATGCATCGATGGATGTTGTTCGCGTCGATCCTGCTGCGTCGGCAGACAGTGGGCGTGGGCCTGGCCATCGGCCTGCTGCAGGGGCTGCCGCCGTTGTTGCTGCTGGCCTTGCTGGTGTGTGCCTGCGTGCAGGCGACCTGGCCGGCAGTGGCCGGCGTGCTGTGCACCGTGCTGCTGCGTGCGCTGCTGCTGTGCCTGGTGCAATGGCGGGTGACCGGTGCGGTGCGCCACCGTCCGTTGCTGTCGGTCGTCGCGGAGTGCCTGCAGCCGCTGCATCTGCTGCATGCGGCGCTGGTGCGCACGATCCGCTGGCGCACCCGGCGTTACCGCGTGTTGCCGGATGGACGTTTCCGTGCGGACTGACGGCGCCAGCGTGCAGGTCGCCTTTCTCACCGGGCAAAGCGATCCGGAGCGCTGTGCGTTGAGCGGGGAACAACAGCAGTTTCTGCACCAGCTGCAGGGCGCGGGCCGGCGGCTGATCGACTGCAATTATCCGTATCGCTCCGCTGGCCCACCGCACCGGCGCACACCGCTGTGGCGCGCCAGCGTGTGCAACGCGCGCCAGTATCTGGCCGCACGCGGCGCACGCGTCGCGGACGCCGATCGCATGCGCGTGGCGGCGCTGCTGGAGCAGGCACCGAGAACGGTGCTGTTGGCCGGCAGTTGTGGCCTGCAGCTGCTGACCGCGTTGCAGCTGCCGCAGGCGCTGCGCGCGCGTCTTGCCGTGTTTGCCTATGGCCCGGTGTGCACTGCGCCTGCGACGTTCGGACAGTTGCGCATCGTCCAGGGCCGTGGCGACTGGATCTCGCGCCTGCTGTTCGGCGCTGCGCCCGATCTGAGGCCGGCATGCGGGCATCTGCACTATCTGCGCGATGCAACGGTGCTGGCCGAGTGCCAGGCCTTTATCGCGCAGATCGAGCAGGCAGTGCAGGGGAGTGACCATGCGCATTGATCTGGTCGCACCCCCGTATAGCGGCCATCTGCATCCGATTCTGGCGATCGCCCTGCAGCTGGCGCCGCATCACGAGGTCCACGTCATCAGTACGCCGGCGGCACTGGCGCGCATCCATGCCTGCGGGCTGAGCGGCGTCAGCGTGCTGGACGCGCAAGCCGACCGGCAACTGCGCGAGATCGCCAATCCGCCGTATGCGGTGGGCCACAATCCCTTGCGGCTGCGCCGCCAGTTGCACCAGGCGCTTGGCCTGATGGCGCGGCTGGGCGATGCGGTACGGCAGCGCTGGTGCGACCGCAGGCCGGACCTGGTGATCGTCGATTTCACCTTGCCCAGCGCGGGATTGGCGGCACAGGCGATGGGCATCGCCTGGTGGACCAGCATGCCGTCGCCATGCGTGATCGAAACCGGCGACGGGCCTCCGGCGTATTTCGGTGGTCTGCTTCCGGCATCCACGGCACGGCAGCGGATCTGGCATGCCATGGCGCGGCGGCTGACGCGTGGATTCAAACGGAGCCTGCACCTGTGTTATCGCGGTCAGATGCGTGCAGCCGGATTGCCGGCGATCTATCGCAACGACCGCAGCGAGGCGGTGTATTCGCCGCACTGCATCCTGGCCCTGGGGCTGCCGTCGTTCGAGCTGGCCCGGCGCTGGCCTGCGGCAGTGCGCTTCGTCGGGCCGCAGCTGTGTACGCCGCCATCGACGGTTGCGCCGCCGCAGTTCGTCCCCGGTCGTCGGCACGTGCTGGTGACGCTGGGCACGCACCTGCAGTGGGTCAAGCAGCGGATGGACCAGGTGCTGCGTGCGGTGGCCGTGCAGTTCCCGCAGGTGATCTTCCACTTCAGCGATGGCGATACCGCCGCGCCGCCAGCGCAGGTGCACGGCAACTACCAGCGCCTGCCGTACGTGGACTACGCACGGCAGCTGCATCGCTACGCCCTGGTCGTCCACCACGGCGGTGCCGGCATCCTGTATGCCTGCCTGGCCGCAGGGCTGCCGTCGATCGTCTATCCACTGGATTACGACCAGTTCGACCACGCCGCGCGCCTGCACAGCGCAGCTGCGTCGCGGTGGCTGCGCAAGCTGGATGACCTGCCTGCGTTGTTGCGCCAGGCGCTTGCTGCCACCGGGGTGCCGGCGGGTGTGGGTAGATTGCAGGCAGAACTGCGCGACATCGAGGCGCAGGCGCGCATCGTGCGGCTGGTGGATGCGTTTGCACGCACCGGCGCGGTGCCGCAGATCTGAGGCCTCATCGGGCGGATCGCCTACGCCCGGCGGCAATCCATCAGCGTCAACATGTGGCGCACGGCATTGCCGGGACCGGCAGGCGATTTTCCAACCGCCTGCCGCGCCTACCGCTGCGTGCAACCAGCGCAGGCCTCAGCCTGCAGCCGCATTCCGCGAGGGCGCCTTGCCCGCCATCAACTGCGGCCAGCGCTTGAGCACGGCGCCGCGGATGCCGGCCTGGTCGATGCCGGCTTCGGCCAGCAGGTCTTCGCGGCTGGCGTGGTGCTGGAAGCTGTCCGGCAGGCCCAGGTGCAGCATCGGCAGGGTGACCGCTTCGGCGTTGAGCAGTTCTGCCACGCCCGAGCCGGCGCCGCCGGCGACGACATTGTCTTCGATGGTGACGAAGCCTTCGTGGCTGCTGGCCAGCTCCAGCAGCATGGCTTTGTCGAGCGGTTTGACGAAGCGCATGTTGACCACGGTCAGGCCAAGCTCGCGGCCGACCGCTTCGGCCGCATCCACGCTTGCGCCAAAGCCCAGCAGGGCGATGCGTGTGCCACTGTGGCGCAGCTGCGCCTTGCCGATCGGCAGGGTGGTCAGCGAGGCGTCCAGGGCCACGCCCGGGCCGGTGCCGCGCGGGTAGCGCACGGCCGCCGGGCCTTCGTAACGCACGCCGGTGGTCAGCATCTGACGGCATTCGGCCTCGTCGGCCGGCGCCATCACCACCATGTGCGGGACGCAGCGCAGGAAGCTCAGATCCAGGTTGCCGGCGTGGGTGGCGCCGTCCGGGCCGACCACGCCGCCGCGGTCGATCGCAAACAGCACGTCGAGCTTCTGTACGGCCACGTCGTGCACCAGCTGGTCGTAGCCGCGCTGCAGGAAGGTGGAGTAGATCGCCACCACCGGTTTGGCGCCTTGCGTGGCCATGCCGGCGGCCAGCGTCACCGCATGCTGCTCGGCAATCGCCACGTCGAAATAGCGCTGCGGATATTCCTTGCTGAAGCGCACCAGGCCCGAGCCTTCGCGCATCGCCGGGGTGATTACCAGCAGCCTGGGTTCGGCCGCCGCCATGTCGCAGACCCAGTCGCTGAAGACATCGGTATAGGTCGGCTTCTTGGCGCCGGTCTTGGCGACCAGGCCCTTGCTCGGGTCGAACGGACCGACGGCGTGGTAGCCGATCTGGTCGCCTTCGGCCAGTTCGTAGCCCTTGCCCTTGGTGGTGATGACGTGCAGCAGCTGCGGGCCCTTGAGGGTCTTGAGCGTCTTCAGTGCGCCGACCAGGCCAGGCAGGTCATGGCCGTCGATCGGGCCGGTGTAGTGAAAGCCCATTTCCTCGAACAGCGTGGACGGCACGAACATGCCTTTCCAGTGTTCTTCCCAGCGCCGCACGAAGCGCGCGGTGGGGTTGTTCTTCTTGTCGCCGAGGATCTTCTTGCCGCCCTCGCGGATCGCATTGAGGGTGCGGCTGCCGCTGGCACGCCCCAGCATCTTGGTCAGCCCGCCGACCGCTTCGGAGATCGACATGCGGTTGTCGTTGAGGATCACCAGCAGGTTCGGCTCCGGGTTCATGCCGCCGGCGTGGTTGAGTGCCTCGTAGACCATGCCGGCGGTCATCGCGCCGTCGCCGATCACCGCCACCACCTTGCGCTCGTCGCCACTGCGCTGCGCGGCGATCGCCATGCCCAGCGCAGCCGAGATCGAGGTCGAGGAATGCCCGACGCCGAAGGTGTCGTAGATGCTCTCTTCGCGCTTGGGGAACGGCGCCACGCCGTCCTTCTGCTTGACCGTGTGGATCTGGTCGCGGCGGCCGGTGAGGATCTTGTGCGGATAGGTCTGATGGCCCACGTCCCAGACCAGCTGATCGACCGGGGTCTGATACAGGTAGTGCAGGGCCACGGTGAGTTCGATCACGCCCAGGCCGGCCGCAAAATGCCCGCCGCTCTTGCCCACCGATTCGATGAGGTAGGCGCGCAGCTCCTCGGCGATCGCGGTGAGATCGGCCTCGTCGAAAGTGCGCAGATCGTCGGGGGTCTGGATGCGGGACAGGCGCGGATAGCGGGTGGAGTCGATCATCATCGTGTCAATGTTCTGAAGCCGTATTGTCCTCCCCATGCGAAGGCCCGGCAAGCAAACCGGTTCAGCTGTCAGCGGGAAGTGACGGTTGGGCACGGTCGGCAGTGCAGGCGCGTGCGTTGCATCCTTTGCGCAGGTGCGGCAATCCGCCGCACCCGGGTCGAAGGGACTGGGGCACTGGCCAGCGAGGCTGCATGGCCATGCGATGGGCAGGCTGGCCGGGTCGCCGTGAATGCTCGAGGAAGCATCGGGGTTGCGCATTGCGTGGAGGCGCTGTGTGCTGCATCGAGTCGACGCGCCCGCCGGCGCACGCGCTGCCACACATCGGTCGGACGATCCCACCGCCGCCCCGGCGATCCAGCCGGAGCGTCGTGTCGAGCCAGCGGGTAGCGGCCTACAGCGACAGTTTCGAGCGCTTGGGCAACTGCGCGCGCAGGAACGCCATCTGGTCGGACAGGATGTTGCGGTTGGACAGGATCAGGTGCTCGATCCAGCTGGGGCGATAAGGCACGGCCAGCAGCGGCATATGCGCCTGCTGTGGCGTCCGGTTGGCCTTGCGCGAGTTGCACTGGAAGCAGGCGGTGACCACGTTCTCCCAGCTGTCGCGGCCACCCTTGGAGACCGGCATGACGTGATCGCGGGTCAGCTGCGGGCGACTGAAGTGCTGGCCGCAATACATGCACAACTGCGAGTCGCGCGCGAACAGGGCGGTGTTGCTGAGGGTCGGCGTCGGGTCCAGCGCGCGCGAACGGGCATGCCCGCGTGCGGCGATGATGGGATGCAGTGCCAGCGTGCTGCGCTCGCCGGTGAGCCGCGACATGCCGCCGTGGATCTCCATGCAGGGCTCGCCCAGGGTCCAGGACACCGCACCGCGTGCGTACAGGCAGGCGGCGTCCTGCCAGTTGATCCAGTCCAGTACGCGACCATGCGCATCGAGCGAAAGCAGGCGCAAGGTGGGAAGTTGCTGGATTGCAGCGACAGCGCTGCCCGCGACCGGGGCTGAGGAGCCTCCGGGGACGATCACATCACCTGCGTGCGTGTCTGTCTCCATCGGGAAAACAGCTTATACCCGATCGTTGACAGTTTGTGTATCGCAGCGACGGGCCGTGGCGCGCGTCTTGCAATCAAGGGATCAGCACGGCCCGCCCGGCCGCGATGCCGCCGTGCTGCGTGCCCAATCCTTGCGCGCGTTGAACGCCTGGTTTAGCCGTAGGAGCGCACCCGGGCGCGACGTTTGCCGATCGGTACCGCCTCGTCGCGGCCAGGTCCGCTCCTACGACAGCGGTGAATCCTGCGATGTTGCCGTAGGAGCGCACCCGGGCGCGAGGTTTCGCCGATCAGTGATGCCCGTCGCGGCCAGGTCTGCTCCTACGACAGCGGTGAATCCTGCGAGGTTGCCGTAGGAGCGCACCCGGGCGCGAGGTTCGCTGATCGGTAATGCCCGTCGCGGCCAGGTCCGCTCCTACGACAGCGGTGGAATCCTGTGAGGTTGCCGTAGGAGCGCACCCGGGCGCGACGTTCGCCGATCGGTAATGCGCCGTCGCGGCCAGGCCCGCTGCTACGACGGCGGCAGCCCGCCGCGAGGAGGGCGCTTGCTCAGGCTTCGCCGAACAGCTCCGCTTCCAGCGTCATCAGCGGGGCGGCGCCGCTGCGGATGGTGGCGGCATGGGCCAGCGTGCGTGGCAACACGCGGGCGAAGTAGAAGCGTGCGGTTTCGCGCTTGGCGCGTTTGAAGTCCTCGCTGTGCGCGGAGGCATCGGCCGCGGCCACGCTGCGTGCCCACCAGTACGCCAGCACCACGTAGCCGGAATAGAACAGGTAGTCGTAGCTGGCGGCACCGAGTTCGTCCGGATTGCGCGCGGCGCGATCGAGCACGTCGCGGGTCAGCATCGCCCACTCGCTGCACTTGTCGCGCAGCGGCTTGATGAACTCGGCCAGCGCTGCGTTGCCTTCCTGTGCATTGGCAAAGCTCTCCACATCGGCCAGGAACAGCTTCAATCCGGCCGCCTGGCTGGCAGCGGTCTTGCGGCCGATCAGATCCAGCGCCTGGATGCCGGTGGTGCCTTCGTAGATGGTGGTGATGCGTGCATCGCGGGCCAGCTGCTCCATGCCGTATTCGCGGATGTAGCCATGGCCGCCGAAGCACTGCAGCGCGTGGTAGGTGTTCTCGATCGACCACTCGGTCTGGCAGGCCTTGGAGATCGGGGTGAGGAAGCTCACCAGGGTCTCGGCATCGGCGCGTTCCTGCTCGCTGGCGCCGCGGTGCGCCACGTCGACCAGGCTGGCGGCATGCAGCGCCAGCAGGCGGCTGCCTTCGGTCAGCGACTTGATGGTCAGCAGCATGCGGCGCACGTCCGGGTGCACGATGATCGGGTCGGCCGGTTTGTCGGGAAACCGGGCGCCGCTGAGCGCGCGCGACTGCAGACGTTCGCGGGTATAGCGCAGCGCGTTCTGGTAGGCCCGCTCGGACAGGCCGATGCCCTGCAGGCCGACGCTCAGGCGCGCAGTGTTCATCATCGTAAACATCGCCTGCAGGCCCTTGTGCGGCTGGCCGACCAGGTAGCCCTGCGCGCCTTCGAAGTTCATCACGCAGGTCACCGAGCCCTTGATGCCCATCTTGTGCTCGATCGAACCGCAGTGCAGCGCATTGCGTTCGCCCACGTTGCCGTCGCGGTCCACCTTGAACTTGGGGGTGACGAACAGCGAGATGCCCTTGGCGCCGGCCGGTGCGTCCGGCAATTTGGCCAGCACCAGATGCACGATGTTGTCGGTGAGATCGTGCTCGCCGGCGGTGATGAAGATCTTGGTGCCGGTGATGGCGTAGCTGCCGTCGGCGTTGGGCTCGGCGCGGGTCTTGAGCAGGCCCAGGTCGGTGCCGCAATGCGGCTCGGTCAGGCACATGGTGCCGGTCCAGCGGCCGTCGATCAGCGGCTTGAGGAAGACGTCCTGCTGCCAGGTTTCGCCGTGCTGGCGCAGCGCTTCCATCGCGCCATGCGAGAGCAGCGGGAAGTTGCCCCAGGCCAGGTTGGCGGCGTTGATCATTTCGCTCAACGGCACGCCCAGCGTGTGCGGCATGCCCTGGCCGCCGAATTGCGTCTCGGCGGTCAGCCCGTTCCAGCCGGCGCCAACGAACTGGTCGTAGGCGGCGCGGAAGCCGGGTGGGGTGGTCACCGCGTGGGTGCTCTTGTCGAAGGCGCAGCCGATTTCGTCGCCGATGCTGTTGAGCGGCGCCAGCACCTGCGCGGTGAAGCGGCCGGCCTCTTCGAGCACGGCATCGATGATGTCGGTGCTGGCGTCGGCATAGCCGAGCCGGGCAAACAGGGCCTGCGCGCCGAGCACATCGTGCAGGGCGAAGCGGAAATCGGTCAGCGGGGCGGTGTAGCTGCTCATGCGGGATCCTTCAAACGAGTGCGGGAAGGCGTGCGCGTCAGCGCAGCACGCCGTTGAGGCCGGGCGCCGGGCTGAGCGTGTTGCGCGACTCGACGCTGAAATCGCGCTGCTTCTTGTCCTGCGGCGTCGCCCATACCGTGCCCTTGAGCGCGTAAGGCAGCGAGCGGCCACCGGCCAGCACGTCGGCGACGGTGATGCGGCCCAGCGAGGTTGGCTGCACGTTGACGGTCACCACGTCGGCGGTTTCCGGGCCGATCGAGATGCCGACGGTCTGGTCGAGCTTGCCGGCGACCTGATCGCCGGCGGAAATCTCCAGCGCCACGCGCTCGAACTGCATCGGGATGCTGCTGTAGTTCTGCAGCCGCAGATCGACCGACCAGGAGCCATCGGCACGCACGGTCAATTGCTGGATGCTGGCAGCCGGCTCGGACACGCGGCGTACCGCACCGCCGCAGGCGCTCAGCAGCAGGCCGCAGGCCAGCGAGACGATCAGGAGACGGGAGGCGCGACGCATGTACTGAAGTCCTTGGCGGGATGAGGCGGCGCCAAGAATACTACGCAGTACGGTTGCTGCCTTGCTGCCGGCGCGCGTGCAATGCGGCGTGTGATGCGCGGCGCGCGGTGGGCCTGCCACCGGAGTCAGGGCAGCGACGCAGCCACGATCAGCGGCGACAGGTCGTAGCCCATCTGCGCGGCCCGGGCCTTGAGTTGTTCGAACTGCGCGCGCGGCATCTGCGGCGAGCGCGACAGGATCCAGAGATAGTTGCGATCCGGCTCGCCGACCATGGCCCATTGATAGTCCGGGTCGAGGGCGATCACCCAGTAGTCGGCCCACACCAGCGGCAACCAGCTCAACCATTCCGGGGCAAAGCGCACCTGCAGCTGCCCGGGCTGGCCAGCGACCGGGCGCGCCACCCCGTCGGCCTGGGCCAGCTCGCCATCGGCGGTGCGGCAGCCGTTGCGCACGCCGATCAGGCCATCGTCGCGCAAGGTGTAGCTGGCGGTGATGTCGCTGCGGCACTTGTTCTGGAACGACACCGGAAGATGCGCGATCTCGTGCCACTGGCCCGCGTAGCGGGAGATGTCCAGTTGCGGCACCGCGCGTACCGGCAGTTGGGCGGCGGCCGCCAGCGGCAGCAGCAAGGCGAACGACAACAGCAGGCGGGGCAGGCGCATGACAATCTCCTCCGGATCTGCGCAGGCTAGGCCACGCCGCCCGCCGCGCGGCGTGAACCGGTGCAGGAAAGCACAGGCGTCGCGCCGGCCCGCAACAAAGTTCATCGCAAGGCTTGCCCAAACTGCGGCTGCTCGCTATGATGCGCGTCCTCGCAACGCAGGCAGCATGTTGCGATAGTGGCCGAGTAGCTCAGTTGGTAGAGCAGGGGATTGAAAATCCCCGTGTCGGCGGTTCGATTCCGTCCTCGGCCACCATTTCCAAGCCTTCGTTCGCAAGGCTTCCCGGCAATCGCCGGATGTGCAATCTTCTCCCGTTTTTATTGATGCCACGTTGCAGCGATTGCTGCAGGTGGATGTGCTGCGTCTGCCGGCAGACCTGTCGCATGCGGCTGGACGAATTGCCGTGTCGCTCTGCGCTGTCACGCCAGCGTCCGGGCGCTGCCGGTTGCGTCCTCAAGGAGGCCCGGCAGCGTGCGCCGGGGGAGTAAAAGGAAGGACTGCATTTGCTCGCGAGCGGCCGGGGCGCGGCGGTTTTTTCCACGTCGTCTTCAACTGCACGTGGCGATACTTCCGCGCATGACGCACAAAACACTTCGACGCACGTTGATTCACGGGTACTGCGGTGAGTTCCGCGTGGAAACGATGGAAAGTCAGGCCCCTGGACAGACGCAGTGGTCGTCGACGGCGTTCGTGTATCACCGCGACCGCGCCTCGCCGATCGCCACGATCGAAGGTGCGGGGCAGGGCGAATACCGCGGTGATGCGCGCGAGCAGGCGCTGCGTGTGGGCTCCTGCCTGGCCGAGTTTCTGGACCCGAAGGAATATCGCCGCTGACGTCCGGCGCCGGCAGCGCGGCATCCACCTTGCCGGATCGGTGCCTGCGCCGTTGAGGCGCGCAACAGTTGCGCGCGCTGGCGCATCGCTGGAAACGCGAGCATCGATCATGGCCGCGCAAGGACACCGGCGATGCCGGCGCTCGGTACCTTGTCGCCCTGGCTGCGCCGGCGCGCTTGCAAGCTGCCGCTGGCGATGCCGCCGATGAGCATTGGCAGTCCCTGTGCCGCTGCGCCGGCAGACGTGTTCGCATCATCGAACCGGCGGACACGCGATTGAGTGCCGGTGTGATGCAATGGGCTGCAATCGCCCATGCAGACGCGATCTCACGCAGTGCATCACCGGCCGGCAGAGCTGGATCGCCGCGTATGCTGGCGTCCCATGCACATGAAGGAACGGCAATGACAACGCGATACTGGTGGTTGGCCCTGACACTGGCAGCCGTTGCGCCGTGCGGCGCAGCGACGCTGCCTGCTGCTGCGTCCAGGCTGCTGCCGTCCGGGCAAACGGTCATCGGCCTTGCCGAGGCGGATCTGAGCGGAGATGGGCGGCCGGATTATGTGGTGGCCCTGCGCGCCGCCACAGAAGATGCACGCAAGGCAGATGGCGCCCCGGCGCCGGCGCGGACCCTGCTGGTCGTGATGGCGACCGCCGATGGCGGCTTTGCGATCGCCGGGCGCAATACGCGGGTGATCTTCAAGGCCGACGAAGGCGGGCAGTGCGATCCGTTTCTGGATGGCGAAGACGGCCTGGTGGCCAAGGGCGCCTACTTCACCGTGCAAAATGGCGTGGCCTGCGGCCAGCATTGGACCGACTACATCACGTTCCGCTATGACCGTGCGCGTGGCGGGGTGTTCTTCCACAAGCGTGTGCTGGAAGGCTGGGAGATGAATTCAGACGACTCGCCCGATGCCGACGCGCTGCGCATGAGCGAGCACAAGGAGATCAAGGCCGATCCGCGCAAGCCGATCGCCCTGTCTGCCTATAACCCTGCAGTCGAGTGAAGCGGCAGGCCGCTTAGCCGCCTGCCGGCCACCAGTTGTCCAAGTTGCGCCGGTAGACGAACAGGCGCGGCGCCTTGGCCACCTGGGCGGCAGCCTGGCGCTCGCCGGCGACCAACGAAAACCCGATGTCCGCCAGCATGCGGGAGAGCGCGTTGGCATTGCCGCGGCCCGGGTCGCTGATGACGATCTCGCACGAGGGCTTGGCCAACGCGGGGATCAGGGTGGCCAGCATGGTGGCGTGGCGGCTCTCGTAGAGCACGTCGCTGGCGATGATCATGTCGAACTGGCCCATGTTCAGCGCGCCGGCGTCCCAGTCGAGCCGGCGATACGGCACCGAGTCCAGCGAGTTGAGCGCAGCGTTGTACGCCAGAAACACCTCGGCCAGCGGGTGATGGTCGCTGGCGACCACGTCGGCGCCGCGCCTGCGCAACACCAGGCTGGCCAGCCCCAGGCCGCAACCGAGTTCGAGAATGCGCTTGCCATCGATCGGGCGCGTGGCCATCGCTTCGGCCAGCAGTCGACCCGCAGGCCAGACCTGTCCAAACAGGCTCCATTGCGCCGAAGAGATGCCTGCATCGGACGCACTCTCGTCCGGATCGGCGTATTGCTGCTTATCGGCAAGTGCGCGGATGACGTAGGTCAGTTGCCCGAAGGTCAATTCGTGAATCTGGGTCTGGTAGCCCGGCATGGTGGCATCGCATGGTCGCCAGAACCTGCGCTGGCTGGAAGGACGCGCGCAACGGCGCCAGAACGGCCGAATGAAGCGCAGGAGCTGCTTGCTGCCTGCGCATGCTACGGCAAAACCGCCGATGCGCCTGCCTGCCACGGACGGCCTGTCGCGGCAGCATTAACCTGCTTTCGGCAAGCGACGGCGCAGGCAATGGCTCACAGCTGCGCGCGTGCCTGCGCGCCATCGTGTTTCGCTGGTTGACCGGGCCGTGCACGGACCATGGCTGGATGTGCCGGCGATGCGGGCACGGGGCTGATGGCCGCCGGTGCGGTGGGCATCGACGTGGTGTCAACGCAGGCGCCGCATCGGCACGTGCTGCGTCAGGCGGGTTGGGTTGCATCGGCGGGCGCGGCCGTACGGGAAAGGCTCATGGATGTGAGGGATCAGCTCACCGGCCCCAACTAGACTGTCGCCACGGGAATGGCCCCGCGGAGAACATGCACTTGAACGATCCTGGGTACGGAGAGCCACGGGCGCCTCACATCGGCGAATCACGCAGTCTTCCGGTCGAGAAACATCGCTCGGATATCTTCTTTGCGGCGGTGGAGACCACGCGGATGCCGATGACGGTGACCGACCCGCATCTGCCGGACAATCCGATCGTGTTCGCCAACCGCGCATTCCTGGAAATGACCGGGTATTCGGCAGAGGAGATCATCGGCAACAACTGCCGCTTCCTGCAGGGGCCGGAGACCGACCGCTCCAGCATCGACGATGTCCGCGAATCGATCGAAAACCGGCGCGAATTCGCCACCGAAGTGCTGAATTACCGCAAGGACGGTTCGTCGTTCTGGAATGCGCTGTTCGTCTCGCCAGTGTTCGACGAGAGCGGCCGTCTGGTGTATTTCTTCGGCTCGCAGCTGGATGTGAGCCGTCGCCGCGATGCCGAGGACGCCTTGCGCCAGGCGCAGAAGATGGAAGCGCTGGGGCAGCTGACCGGCGGCATTGCGCACGATTTCAACAATCTGTTGCAGGTGATGGCCGGCCACCTGGAAGTGATCCAGATGATGGCCAACAAGGGCGGCGACAACGCGCAGCGCATCGCCTTCAGTGCCGAGCACGCGGCTGCCGCAGCCGCCAAGGCGGCCACGCTCACGCAGCAACTGCTGGCGTTTTCGCGCAAGCAGAAGTTGCGCGGGCGGGTGGTGAACCTCAACGGCCTGGTGTCGGGCATGAACAACATGGCCGAGCGCGTGCTGGGCGGCGGCATCACCATGCAGCAGTCGCTGGACGAGCGGTTATGGAATTGCCAGATCGATACCACGCAGGCCGAAGTGGCGTTGTTGAACGTGTTGATCAACGCGCGCGATGCGATGGCGCAGGTCGAGCGCAAGCAGGTCACGGTGCAGACGCAGAATGTGGAAATCACCAGCCACGATCTGGCGATGTATCACCAGCTGGCACCGGGCCGTTATGTGAGCCTTGCGGTGAGCGATACCGGTTCGGGCATGCCGCCGGATGTCGCCAGCCGGGTCATGGAGCCGTTCTTCACCACCAAGGACGAAGGGCAGGGCACAGGCCTGGGCCTGTCGATGGTGTACGGCTTCGTCAAGCAATCCGGCGGCACCGTGCGCATTTCCAGCGAAGTGGGCGAGGGCACCACGGTGCGGCTGTACTTTCCCGCCTCCAGCGAGTTCGAGAACGAGCTGCAGGCAGCCAAGGGCCGCGCGATCGACAAGGGCGGCAGCGAGACCATCCTGATCGTGGAAGACAAGCCGGATGTGGCGGTGGTGGCGCAGATGTTCCTGGAAGATGCCGGTTACCGCATCCTGACCGCATCCAGCGGCCGCGAGGCGGTCGAGGTGCTGGAACAGCATCCGGAGGTGGACGCAGTGTTTACCGATCTGATCATGCCCGGCGGCATGAATGGCGTGGTGCTGGCACGCGAGGCGCGGCGCATGCTGCCCAGGGTCAAGGTCCTGCTGACCACCGGCTATGCCGATGCCAGCATCGAGCGCACCGACGTCGGCGGTGCGGAATTTGACGTGGTCAACAAGCCGTACACGCAGAAGGAACTGCTCAAGCGGATCCGCATGCTGCTGGATGGGCCCACCGGCGTCGGCTGAGCTGCGCGCATCCGGGCATTGCGATGCCCGGATGTCGGTTGCAGCTGGTCGGCGATCGTGCAGTGTCGCTGCGCTGCCAGGGATGCGCTGCGCCAGGCGTATCCCGCTCAGGAACGGTCAACCAGTTGTAGCGAGCAATCCTTCTGCTTGCGTAAACGGCGCAGGATCCGCAAGGCACACACGATGCACGCTGGCGCCATGCACCGGCCGCGCCTGCCCGGCACGAGCGCAGTCGCTGGCGGGCGGCGGCGAATCCTGGTGCGCTTACTCTTCGCGCATCGGCGCGACATAGCCGTCGGGCTTGTCGGCATTGCGCTCGAACAGGAACTTCTGCAACTCGGCCTCGAGAAACGCGCGGTGCTTGGGGTCGCGTGGCGAGAGCCGGTTCTCGTTGATCAGCATGGTCTGATGCGCCAGCCACGCCTGCCATGCGCTCTTGCCGATCTGCGCGAACACGCGCTGGCCGAGCTCGCCGGGATACGGCACAAAGTCCAGGCCTTCGGTGTCGCATTGCTGGTACTGGCAGAACACGGTGCGGGACATGCGGATTCCTTTGAGTGCGCGCCTAGAGGGCGTCGAGCAGTTTGCGGATCGGCGCCGGCAAGCCCAGCGATGCGAGATCGGCGCGGGCGACCCAGCGCAGATCGTCATTGTCGCGTACCACCGGGCGCAGCGCGACCTTGCGGATGCGCAAGGGCTGCAGATGCAGGCGGTAATGGCTGAAGGTGTGCACGATCAGCGGCATTTCGTCGGCGCGGTCGTAGTTGCCGTCGATATGTGCCGCGAACCATGCGCGCATGCCGCCATCGGTCTCGGCCTGCGGCAGCGTCCACAGCGAGGCCCAGATGCCGGTTGGCGGGCGGCGCTGCAGCAGGATCTGCCTGTCCGCGTTTTCCAGCAGCAAGGCGGTGGCTTCGCGTTCGGGCAATGCCTTGCCGGGCTTGGGCGTGGGCAGTGCGTCCACCAGGCCATCGCGGCGCGCGGCGCAAGCGTCCTGCAGCGGGCACAGCACGCAGGCCGGTCTGGCGCGCGTACATAGCGTGGCGCCGAGATCCATCTGCGCCTGCGTGTAGTCGGCCAGGCGGCCGGCCGGCACGTGCGCCACATGCGTCGTGGCCAGTTGCCATAACTGTTTTTCGATCACCGGCAGGCCGGGATAGCCGGCGATGCCGTGGAAGCGCGTCAGCACGCGCTTGACGTTGCCGTCCATGATCGCGAAGCGGTCGTTCCAGGCCTGGCTGAGGATCGCGCCCGCAGTGCTGCGGCCGATGCCGGGCAAGGCGAGCAAGGCATCGACATCGCGTGGCAGTTCGCCACCGTGCAGGGCCAGGCATTGTCTGGCGGCCGCGTGCAGATTGCGTGCGCGTGCGTAGTAGCCCAGCCCGGCCCAATGCGCCATCACGCTGTCGTTGTCGGCTGCGGCCAGATCGGCCAGGGTCGGAAAGCGGGCGACGAACTTCTGGAAATACGGAATGACCACCGCGACCTGGGTTTGCTGCAGCATGATTTCCGACAGCCACACCCGGTACGGCGCACGTGGATGCTGCCAGGGCAGGTCGTGGCGGCCGTGGCCGTCGAACCAGTGCAGCAGGCGGTCGACGAAAGCGTCAGCGGTGGCAGTGGCGTGGTCGGCTGGCATGGGCTCTGCTGGCGATGGAGGGCAAGGGCTTCAGGGCGGGGCCGGGCCGGCGGCGGGTGTGCTGCGACGGTGCCGCTCAGCGCAGCGGAAAGGCCAGTCCGACCAGGCACTGTTCGCAGAAAACGCCTTCATCGCCAGGGCCGTGCGGCGCGGCCGGTGCATGGTAGTAGACCGCCGCGGGAGTGGCGCGGGCCTGCTTGTGCTGCGCCGCCGGCAGGGATTGGGCAAACTCCAGTACACGTCTGGCACGCGACCAGTCGCCCGACACCTGCTACACCGTGCAGCCTGCCTGCAGCGCCTGGCTGCATAGCGGCTGCAGATGTGGGCAGGCGCGTTCCACTCAGCTGCCCAAGGCTTCCGGCAACAGGGCGTCGACGAAGGCGACCGGGTCGAACACACGCAGGTCTTCCGGGCGTTCGCCGATGCCGGCGAAGCGGATCGGGATATTGAACTCGCGGGCCAGGGCGAACACCACGCCGCCCTTGGCGGTGCCATCGAGCTTGGTCACGACCAGGCCGGTGACGCCGACCGCGGCATGGAACTGACGCAGCTGCGAAATGGCGTTCTGCCCGGTGGTGCCGTCGATGACCATCAGCACTTCGTGCGGCGCGGCGGCATCGATCTTGCCGAGCACGCGGCGGATCTTGCCCAGCTCGTTCATCAGCCCGGTCTGGGTATGCAGGCGGCCGGCGGTGTCGGCGATCAAGACCTCGGTGCCGCGCGCCTTGGCGGCCTGCAGGGCGTCGAACGCCACCGAGGCGGCGTCGGCGTTTTGCCCCTGCGCGATCACGGCCACGCCGTTGCGATCGCCCCAGGCCTGCAGCTGCGCCACCGCGGCGGCGCGGAAGGTGTCGCCGGCCGCCAGCATCAGGCTGTTGCCGTCGTCCTTGAAGCGCTTGGCCAGCTTGCCGATGGTGGTGGTCTTGCCGACACCGTTGACGCCGACGGTGAGCACCACGAAGGGCTTGGCCGCGCGGTCGATGACCAGCGGCTTGGAAACCGGCTGCAGCAGCGCGATGAGATCGGCGCGCAAGGCCTTGAACATCGCCTGCGCATCGACGAACTCGCGCGACTTCATGCGCTTGCGCAGTCCTTCGACCAGGGCGGTGGTGGCACCGATGCCGACGTCGGCGGTGATCAGCGCGGTTTCGATCTCGTCGAGCAGGTCGTCGTCGAGCTTGGGGTTGCGCGAGAACAGACCGCCGAAACTGCGCGCGAAGCTGCTGTTGCGCAGGCGATCGCGCCAGCCCGGTTTGCCGGCCGGGGCGGCCGGTAGCGCATCGCGCTGGCCGACGATGCTGTCGTTGTCGGAACTGGCCGGCACTGGGGCGCTGATCACGGCCGGGGCGACCACAATGGGGGCGGCCGCGGGCGGCGGGGCGACGACCGGCGTCGCTGCGGGCGCAGCGGGTGTGGCGGCAGGCGCAACGACGGCGGGCGTGGCAGCGGGCACGCCGGTCGGCGGTGCGACTGCGGGCGTGGCATGTTGCGACGGCGTCGGTGCCGGCGTAGCTGCCGGTGGCAGGGGCGCGCTCTGTGGCTGTACGACTACCGGCGGCACCACCACTGCCGTGGTGGGGCTGGGCGTGGCAGCGGGCATCGGATCGGGCAGCGCCTGCAGGGCCGAAGGCGCTGGTGTTGCCGGCGGTGTGGGTGCGCTGGGGACTGCGGCAACGCTCTGCGCCTGACCGGCCCGCGCGGCGATGTCCTGCGCATGCTGTTCGGCCGGTGCGGCGGCGGGCGGCGTTGCGGCCGGCGTTGGCGCTACCGGTTCGCTGCTAACGGGTGCGGCAGGCGCAGGCGATGCCGTCGTTGCCGCCGCGCCGGGTTCGGCAGTGGGCATTGCCTCGACCGGCGACGCCGGGGTGGCAGCGGAGGGCGCGGTGGGGAATGCGGCTGCCAGTTCTTCCAGGCTATAGCGCGAGGTACGCGCGCTGTCGGGCGTGGTTGGCTTGTTACGGCGGAAAAAGCTGGCCATTGGCAACGCAGTAGGGGAAACCCGAAATTCTATCATCCGGGTCCTGGTTCGCCTTGACGCGCCCTTCAGCGCGGCCTTGGCCGGCACTGCCATGCGCGCTGCGACAGCGCCGCAACCACCCAGGCAAACCGCATTGCCACAGCACCGTCGATGCTGCCGAATTCGGCATTTGTGGCAGCGATGTGCCGGCGCGTGTCTGCGTGCCTACAGCTGGCCCTTGAGCGCACGGTAATCGCGCGGGGTCATGCCGACGGTTGCCTTGAACTGACGCGCGAACGCGCTCTGGTCGGCAAAGCCGCAACGTTGCCCGATGCTGGCGATGCTGTCGTCGCCGTACAGCAGCCGCATCGCCGATTCGATACGCAGCTTGGTCAGCAATTGCTGCGGGGTCACCTGGAAGACGCGGCGGAAATGCCGCTCCAGCTGCGCCACCGACAGGCCGGCCAGGTCGGCCAGGCTCTGCACGCGCAGGTTGTCGCCGAAGTTGGCCTGCATGTGATCCATCACCTGGCTCAGGCGCTCGTACGCCGAGTGCCGGCTGTCGGGCTGGCCCAGGTCGCGCGAAATGCCGACCACGCCGATCACCTCATTGGCCTCGCAAAGCGGGCGCTTGAAGGTCAGGCACCAGCCGGGCAGGCGGTTGGGATACAGATGCACCTCCAACTGGTTGTCGATGAGCTCGCCACACAGCACGCGGCGGTCCTGCATCATGTAGCTGCCGCCCAGCGGCAGCGGGAACACTTCCAGCGGCGAGCTGCCGATGATGTCGCTGCGCAGTTTGCGTCCGAGCCGGCGCACCAGCGTCAGGTTGCAATGGGTGTAGCGGCCCTCGCTGTCCTTGATGAAGAACACCACGTCCGGCAGCGCATCGAACAGCGTCTGCATTTCCAGCGCGGGAAGGTTGAGGTCCATCGGCGTCATGGTGGAGGTCACGATTGACGGCTGCACGAAAGGCGCGGCCCTGTATGGATCCTAGCGCAAACGCGGGGCCGTGAATCGGCTTGTCGATTGTGCGGATTTCCGCATTTGCAACTCGCATTGGACGCTAGTCGCCTGCCAGCCGGCAGTGGGAGCATGAGCCATGCACACGATCGACGTCATCGACTCCCATACGGCCGGCGAACCCACCCGCGTGGTCCTCTCCGGCTTCCCCGACCTGGGCGATGGCGATCTGGCGCAATGCCGCGAGCGGTTTCGCCGTGATTTCGACCCGTGGCGCAGCGCGATCGCCTGCGAACCGCGCGGCTCGGACACCATGGTCGGCGCCTTGCTGCTGCCGGCCCGCGACCCCGGCGCCTGCACCGGGGTGATCTTCTTCAACAACGTCGGCTACCTGGGCATGTGCGGGCACGGCACCATCGGGGTGGTGCGCACGCTGGCCGAGCTGGGGCGCATCGCGCCGGGCCGGCACCGCATCGAGACGCCGGTCGGCACGGTGGGCGTGGAACTGGCCGAAGACGGCACGGTGTCGGTGGACAATGTCGACAGCTATCGCGTCGCGACCGACGTGGAGGTGGACGTGCCCGGTCACGGGCCGGTACGCGGCGATGTGGCCTGGGGCGGCAACTGGTTCTTCATCACCGGGCAGGCGCCGTGTGCGCTGGAGCTGGCGCATCAGCGCGAACTGACCGCCTACACCGAGGCGATCCGGCTGGCGCTGGAAGCGGCCGGCATCACCGGCGAGGCCGGTGGCGAGATCGACCACATCGAAGTCAACGGCGCCGCACCCGACGGCAGCGGCGTGGCGCGCAACTTCGTGCTGTGCCCGGGCCTGGCCTACGACCGCTCGCCGTGCGGTACCGGCACCAGCGCCAAGCTGGCCTGCCTGGCCGCCGACGGCAAGCTGGCCGAAGGCGAGCGCTGGGTGCAGCAAGGCATCCTGGGCAGCGCCTTCGAAGGCAGCTATCGCCTCAGCGGGCGTGGCATTGCGCCACGCATCAGCGGGCAGGCCTACATCACCGCACGCACGCAGCTGCTGATCGACCCGGCCGACCCGTTCGCCTGGGGCATCGTGGCCTGATGGACGAGCAGCTGCGCGCGCAGGAGGGACACGCCGGCGCAGCGTCTGCCGCGGCCGCCCGCTTGCCCGATGCGTCGCTGGCCGCCGCGGATGCGCCAGCCACCGACACCCGCAACGTGCCGGCCGCTGCCGGTACGCGACGCAGTTACGACCTGATCGTGGTGGGCGCGGGCATCGTCGGGGCGGCCTGCGCCGAGGCGGCGGCCGGCGAAGGGCTGCGGGTGGCGATCGTCGAGCCGGGGCCGATCGGCGGCGGTTCCACCGCCGCGGCGATGGGGCACCTGGTGGCGATGGACGACGACCCGGCCGAGCTGGCGTTGTCGGCGTACTCGCTGCGGCTGTGGGAGCGGTTCGCACAACTAAGCGAAGCCGAGTTCAGCCGCTGCGGCACGCTGTGGGTGGCGCGCGATGCGCGTGAATTGGCGGCGGTGCCGGCCAAGATCGCGCGGCTGGCGGCGGCCGGTCTGCAGGCCGATGCCATCGATGCCAGCCAGTTGTATGCGCTGGAGCCGCACCTGGTGCCGGGCCTGGCCGGCGGCATGCGCGTGCCCGGCGAGGCCGTGGTGTATCCGCCGCGGGTGGCGCGGCATCTGGTGAGCCTGGCCTGCAAGGCCGGCGCGCAGCTGTTTGCCGGCCGCAGGGTGGAGCAGTTGCAGGCGCAGGGGGTGCGTCTGGACGATGGCCAGCTGTTGGCAGGGCCGGTACTGGTCGCCAGCGGCGTGGCCTTGCCGCAGCTGTTGCCCGAGCTGGCGCTGCGCCCGCGCAAGGGCCATCTGGTCATCACCGACCGGCATCCGGGGCTGATCCGGCATCAGTTGCTGGAGCTGGGCTATGCCGATTCGGCGCATGGCGCCGACGCCACCAGCGTGGCGTTCAATGTACAGCCGCGGCCGACCGGGCAGATCCTGATCGGTTCCTCGCGCCAGTTCGGCGAGCACGACCGCGCGCTGTCGCTGCCGGTGCTGCAGCAGATGCTGCAGCGCGCCTTCGCGTACCTGCCGGTGCTGCGCGAGTTGCAGGCGATCCGGGTGTGGACCGGGCTGCGCCCGGCGACCCCGGACGGGCGCCCGTATCTCGGGGCGATGCCCGGGCGGCGCGATGTCTGGGTGGCCGCTGGTCACGAGGGGCTGGGCGTCACCACGGCGCTGGGGAGCGCCCGGGTGATCGTGGACAGCCTGCTCGGGCGCACGCCAGCCATCGACCCGAGCCCGTACGCACCGGCGCGCGCCGTGCACGGTGCCGCCGCATGAGCGCGACGGTGCGCCTGCACGTGGACGCGCAAGCGGTCGAAGTGCCGGCCGGCGCCAGCGTGGCCGCGGCGGTGGCGCTGGCGACGCTGCAGTTCCGGCAATCGTGCAGCGGCCAGCCGCGCGCGCCGTTGTGCGGCATGGGCGTGTGTTTCGAATGCCGGGTGCGCATCGACGGCATCGGCCAGCAACGTGCCTGCCTGGTGGATGCGCGCGACGGCATGCAGGTACGCACCGATGGCTGAGCGCGTGCAGCATTTCGATGTGCTGGTGATCGGCGCCGGCCCGGCCGGCCTGGCGGCGGCGCAGGCCGCGGCCAGTCATGGCATGCGCGTGGGCGTGGTCGACATGCAGCCGCGTGCCGGCGGGCAGGTGTGGCGCAGCGACCTGCTGCATGGCGCGCCCGCCGATGCGCGCACGCTGTTGCAGCAGGTGCAGGGCGCTGCGTCGATCACGCTGCTGACGCGCACGCAGATCCTGCTGGCGCAGCCGGGCTGGCTGTTGGCCGATGGCCCGGACGGTTCCCTGCAGCTGCATTACGCCGCCCTGGTACTGGCCACCGGCGCACGCGAACTGCTGCTGCCGTTCCCCGGCTGGACCTTGCCCGGCGTGACCGGCGCCGGCGCGGCGCAGGCGCTGGCCAAACAGGGCTGGCCGCTGGCCGGCACGCGCGTGGTCGTCGCCGGCAGCGGCCCGCTGCTGCTGGCCAGTGCGGCCACGCTGCAACGGCATGGCGCACGGGTGCTCGGTATTCACGAACAGACGTCGGCAGCCGCGTTGCGGCAGTTTGCGCTGCAGCTGTGGCGCTGGCCGGGCAAGGCGGCGCAGGCGGTGGCGTTGCGCCTGCAATTGCGCGCGGTGGCCTATCGCGCCGGCAGCATCGTGGTTGCCGCGCACGGCGACACGCAACTGCGCGAGATCGACATCGAAGGCCCTGCCGGTCGCGTCCGTATCGCCTGCGATCACTTGGCGGTGGGCTATGGCCTGGTGCCGAACACCGAGCTTGCACAGCTGCTCGGCTGCCGGCTGGACGCATGCGGCGCGCATCAACAGGTGCAGGTGGATGCGCTGCTGCGCACCAGCGTGCCCCAGGTGTTCGCGGCGGGCGAAGCCTGCGGCATCGGCGGGCGCGATTGCGCGCTGGTCGAAGGTGCGATGGCCGGGCATATGGCTGCCGACGCACCGGACGCCGCGCTGCGGCTGCAGCCGCGGCGGCGTGCCGCGCGTGCGTTTGCCGAATTAGTGCAACAGCAATTCGCTCTCGATCCACGCATCCGCACGCTGGCCCGGCCCGACACGCTGGTATGCCGCTGCGAAGACGTGCCGCTGGCTGCGCTGGACAACTTCGACGATGCACGCGATGCCAAGCTGGCCTCGCGCTGCGGCATGGGCGCCTGCCAGGGCCGCGTCTGCGGCACCGCGCTGGCCGAACTGGGGCGCTGCCCGCCCGCGCTTTCCACCGACGCCGGCCGCCGGCCGCCGTTGTTCCCGGTCCGCCTCGCGGCGCTGGCCGACCCGTTCACTTCCGACTCGCAAGGGAATCATCCATGAGTATTGCTGCGTTCTGGCACGGCGTGTTGCCGGCCATCACCACCCCGTTCACCGCCTCCGGCGAGATCGACCACGCCTTCCTGGGCAAGCACGCCAATCAACTGGTGGACGCCGGCTGCACCGCGATCGTGCCGCTGGGTTCGCTGGGCGAAGCGGCCACCTTGAGCGTGGAGGACAAGATCGCCGTGCTCAAGACACTGATCAGCGCATTGAACGGCCGCGTGCCGGTGGTGCCGGGCATTGCCAGCCTGGCCACCGGTGAGGCGGTGGCGCTGGCCAAGGCGGCCAAGGAGCTCGGTTGCGGCGGGCTGATGGTGTTGCCGCCCTACGTCTACTCCACCGACTGGCGCGAAATGGGCGCGCATGTGCGCGCGGTGATCGCCGCCACCGACCTGCCGGTGATCCTGTACAACAACCCGGTGGCCTACAAGACCGACTTCGGCCCGGCGCAGATTGCCGAGCTGGCCGCCGAATTCCCCAACCTGCAGGCAGTGAAGGAGTCCTCGGGCGATGTGCGCCGCTTCGCCGCGCTGCAGGAATTGCTGGGCGACCGCCTGGCGCTGCTGGTCGGCATGGACGATGCCATCGTCGAAGGCCTGAGCATGGGCGCCAAGGGCTGGATCGCCGGGCTGGTCAACGCCTACCCGAAGGAATCGGTGCGCCTGTTCGAACTCGCGCGCGATGGCGGCTACCCGGCGGCCAAGGAACTCTACGACTGGTTCCTGCCGCTGCTGCGCCTGGATACCGTGCCCAAGTTCGTGCAGTTGATCAAACTGGTGCAGGAAAAGGTGGGCCTGGGCAGCGAGCGCGTGCGCGCCCCGCGGCTGGTGGTCGACGGTGCCGAGCGCGAGGCCGCGCTCAAGGTCATCGATCACGCCATCGCCACTGCGCCCACACTGTCCTGACGATGAGGTCTCGCCGCACGTCCCTGGATACGCGACGCGCACGGAGTCATGCGCGCATGGGGAGGCCGGTGTAGCGAGACGCGGGTCGCCGAGGGTGTCGCATCAACATGGCATCCTCGGCGTTTTTTGGTCGGCCGCTGCCGCATGGCGTGCAGCGTCCGTCCTCATGCAACCGAAGGTGCCGCAATGAACGAGACGCTCCAATCCACCACCATCCAGGAGGCCGAGGTATTGCTGGCCGGCCGGTGGCAACCTAGCCGCGCCGCCACCGGCAGCTTCCGTGCCGCCGACCCGGCCACGGGCGAGGCGATCGGGCCGCAGTTTCCGGTCAGCGGTGCGGAGGATGTCGAAACCGCGATTGCGGCAGCGCAAGCGGTTGCAGCAGAGCTTGCGGCGGCGCCGGTCGAAAGGATCGCCGCATTCCTGGACGCCTACGCCGACGCGCTGGATGCCGATGCCGACACCCTGGTGGCGCTTGCCCATGCAGAAACCGCACTGCCGGCACCCACGCGCTTGCGCGGCAACGAGCTGCCCCGCACCAGCGGGCAGTTGCGACAGGCCGCGCAGGCGGTGCGCAGCTACAGCTGGACCCAGCCCATCATCGACACCGCTGCCGATCTGCGTTCGCATCTGGCGCCGTTGGGCAAGCCGGTGGTGGTGTTTGGCCCGAACAATTTCCCGTTCGCCTTCAATGCGATTGCCGGCAGCGATTTCGCCTCGGCCATTGCCGCGCGCAACCCGGTGATCGCCAAGGCGCATCCGCTGCATCCGGCCACCAGCCAGCGCATGGCGCAGCTCGCGCACACGGCATTGCTCGCGGCGGGCCTGCCGGCTGCGGCGGTGCAGTTGCTGTATCACGTCGACAACGCGACCGGCCTGCGACTGGCCGGCGATGCGCGGCTGGGGGCGATCGGCTTCACCGGTAGCCGTGCCGGCGGGCTGGCGCTGAAGGCCGCCGCCGATGCGGCCGGCGTGCCGTTCTATGCCGAGCTGTCCAGCGTCAACCCGGTGTTCCTGCTGCCGGGCGCTCTGGCCGAACGCGGTGCCGCGCTGGCGCAGGAATTCTTCTCCTCCTGCACCCTGGGCAGCGGCCAGTTCTGCACCAATCCCGGGGTGGTGGTGGTGCCGCAGGGCGAAGCCGGCGATGCCTTCGTGGCCGCGACCACGGCGCATTTCGAGGCCGCCCTGCCGATGGTGCTGTTCTCCAACTCCGGGGTGGAAGGCGTGCAACGCGGTGTGGCGGCCCTGCGCGCTGCCGGTGCCGCGCTGTTGGCCGGTGGACATACTGGCGAAGACGGCTATCGCTACGCGCCGACTTTGCTGAGCGTGGATGGCCAGGCGTTCCTCGCCAATCCGCATGCGCTGCAGACCGAGGCCTTCGGCCCGGTGAGCCTGCTGGTGCGTGCGCGCGACCTCGCGCAGATGACGCAGCTTGCCGTGGCATTCGAAGGCAACCTCACCGGCACCTTGTATCGTGCAGCCGATGGCAGCGACGATGCGGCCTGGCAGGCCATCGCCCCGGTGCTGCGGGCGCGGGTGGGGCGGTTGATCAACAGCAAGATGCCGACCGGCGTGGCGGTGAGTGCGGCGCAGAATCACGGCGGGCCATTCCCCAGCACCGGGCATCCGGGCTTCACCGCGGTGGGCATGCCCGGCTCCATCCGCCGCTTTGCCGCCTTGCACAGCTACGACGCGGTGCCGGACGCGTTGCTGCCGGCCGAACTGCGCCAGCGCAATCCAGGCGGGGTGGCGCGCCTGGTCGATGGGCAGTGGAGCACCGCCGATCTTGGAGCGGGCACATGAGCGGCCAGATCGGCGGGCTGTCGCTGGAGCAGGCGCGCGCGCAACTGGCGCCGTGGACGCAACGCGCCGCGCCGATCGCCGTGGGCGAATACGCACAGCGCATCGAACGCGCGCGCCGCCTGATGCGCGTGCACGGCGTGGATGCGCTGTTGATCGGCGCCGGCACCTCGCTGCGTTATTTCACCGGCGTGCCGTGGGGTGCGAGCGAGCGGCTGGTCGCGCTGCTGCTCACGCTGGACGGCGACCCGGTGCTGATCTGCCCCTCGTTCGAGGAAGGCTCGCTGGATGCGGTACTGCAGGTTCCGGTCGCCAAGTATCTGTGGGAAGAACACGAGGACCCGTACGCGCTGGTGGTGCAGGCGATGGACGGCCGCCATGCGCATGCACTGGCGCTGGATCCGGGCATCGCCTTTGCCGTGCACACCGGCCTGCGCGCGCACCTGGGCACGGCCATCCGCGATGCCGGGGCCATCATCGATGGCTGCCGGATGTGCAAGTCGCCGGCCGAGCTGGCACTGATGCAGCAGGCATGCGACATGACCCTGCTGGTGCAGCGGCTGGCTGCCGGCATCGCGCAGGAAGGCATCGGCACCGACCAGCTGGTGCGCTTCATCGACGAGGCGCATCGCGCGCTGGGCGCGGACAACGGCTCGAGCTTCTGCATCGTGCAGTTCGGCCATGCCACCGCATTCCCGCATGGCATTCCCGGCGTGCAGCACCTGCGCGCCGGCGAGCTGGTGCTGATCGACACCGGCTGCACCGTGCAGGGCTACCACTCCGACATCACCCGCACCTGGATCTACGGCACGCCCAGTGACGCGCAACGGCGCATCTGGGACCTGGAACAGGCAGCGCAGGCGGCGGCATTTGCAGCGATCCGCCCGGCTGTTGCGTGCGAAGCAGTGGACCAGGCGGCGCGCAGCGTGCTGGAGGCGGCAGGGCTGGGCCCGGACTACCGCTTGCCCGGCCTGCCGCATCGCACCGGTCACGGCTGCGGGCTGGCGATCCACGAAGCGCCGTATCTGGTGCGCGGCAATGCGCAGCCGCTGCAGCCGGGCATGTGCGCCAGCAACGAGCCGATGATCGTGGTGCCCGGCGCGTTCGGCGTGCGTCTGGAAGACCATTTTCATGTCACCGATGCCGGCGCGCAGTGGTTTACGCCGCCGTCGCCGGCGATCGACCACCCCTTTGCATGAGCCTGTACAGGCCCACGCACGCGTAGGAGCGCACCCGGGCGCGACGGGTATTTCCGATAAAGCCCGACGGGCATTTCCGATAAAAGTCGTCGCGCTCAGGCGCGCTCCTACCGCCGCCATTGCATCCTGGAGTCACTGCATGAACCACCTGCGTCCTGTCGCCATCGGCCTGCTGGCCGCCGCCCTGTTCACTGCCTGCAAGCCGGCGCCGCCTGCCGCGGAAACGTCGGCTGCGGCCACGGCCGCGCCGGCCGGCCAACAGGCCGCCAAGGCCTTCGATGCGCTGCTGGACAAGCAGTGGCAATACCACCTGCAGCACAACCCCGAGTTCGCCAGCATCATCGGCGACAAGCGGTACAACGACCGTTGGAGCGATTATTCGCTTCAAGCGGTGCAGGCCGAACGCAGCGCCACCGCCGAGCTGCTCACGCAATTCGAAGCGATCGACAGCAAGACGCTGGACGAGCAGCGCCAGCTCAGCCTGCAGATGATGCTCGGCCAGCTGCGTGACACGCTGGAAGGCATCGACCTGAAGACCTACGCGATGCCGCTGGAGCCGATCGGCGGCATCCAGCTGGGGCTGGCCGGTTACGGCGATGCGTTTCCGTTCGAGAACGCCAAGGATTATCAGGACTACATCAAGCGCCTGCAGACGATTCCGACGGTGATCGACCAGGTGATCGCGGTGTCGCGCCAGGGCGCGAAGGACGGCCTGGTGCAGCCGCGGTATCTGCTGGAGCGCCTGCCCGAGCAGATCGACAAGATCGCTGCGCTGACCGGCGAGCAGAGCCCGTTCGCCTCGCCGCTGAAAAAGCTCGATGCCGCGGTGCCGGCCGAGCAGCGCGCTGCGCTGCGCACGCAGTTGCTGGCCGCGATCGCGCAGCAGGTGCGCCCGGCCTACGCCAAGCTGGCCGCGTTCGTGCGCGACGAATACGCCGCGCAAGGGCGCGCGCAGGAAGGGCTGTGGTCGCTGCCCGATGGCGAACGCCGCTATCGCTATGCCATCCATACCCAGACCACCACCGACATGGCGCCGGAGCAGATCCATCAGATCGGCCTGAAGGAAGTGGCGCGCATCGAAGGCGAGATGACGGTGATCGCCAAGGCGCAGGGCTTTGCCGACCTGGCCAGCTTCCGCAAGGCGGTGGACACCGACAAGCGCCACTTCGCCAGTTCCGGCGAGCAGATCCTGCAGCAGTACCGCGATTACATCGCCGCGATGCAGCCGGAGCTGCCCAAGCTGTTCGGCCACTTGCCCAAGACCGCGCTGGAGGTACAGGCGATGCCCGCATTCCGGCGCAGCGCGCCCGGCGCCGAATACTGGCAAAGCAATCCGGAAGGCACCAAGCCGGCGATCGTGAAGGTCAACACCAGCGACTTCGCCAGCCGCACCCTGGTCAATATCGAAACCACCGCCTATCACGAGGGCGTGCCGGGCCATCACCTGCAGATCTCGCTTGCGCAGACGCTGCCATTGCCGCCGTTCCGCCAGCAGGCCGGCTACAACGCCTATATCGAAGGCTGGGCGCTGTATGCCGAGCGCCTGGGCAAGGAGATCGGCTTCTTCAAGGACCCCTATAACGACTACGGCCGGCTGTCGGGCGAGCTGTTGCGCGCCAATCGCCTGGTGCTCGATACCGGCGTGCATTACAAGCGCTGGAACCGCCAGCAGATGGTGGATTTCTTCCACGCGCATCCGTCCGACGACGAGCCCAGCATCCAGTCCGAAACCGATCGCTATATCGTCTGGCCGGGCCAGGCCCTGGGTTACAAACTGGGGCAGCTGCAGATTCTTGCGCTGCGTGCGGAGGCGGAAAAAGAACTCGGCGACCGCTTCGATGTGCGCGCCTTCCACGATGCGGTGCTCGGCGGCGGCGCCATGCCGCTGGCGATGCTGCAGCAGCGCGTGCGCCAGTGGATCGCGCAGGCCAAGGCGGCGCCGGAGGCACGCGGATGAACACCATCACCGTCTGGCGCGCGAGCGCATTGGGTGTGCTGATTGCTGCCAGCCTGGGCGGCGCCGCAATGCAGGCACAGGCCGCAGCACCTGCACCCGCAGCAAGCACGCAGGACAGTGCAGCGGCACGCTTCAAGGCGCTGTACACGCGCGAATGGCGCTGGCGCCAGGCGCAGCTGTCTGGCGCGGTGGATGAAGACAACCAGGCCACGCAGGACAGGCAGTCCGACCATCTGCCCAAGGTCGATGTGGCCACGCAAAAACTGCGCACTGCCTACTGGCAACAGACGTTGAAGGAGCTGGATGCGATTCCGGCAGCGCAGTTGCCGGCCGAAGATCAGGTGAGCTACCAGGTGTACCGGCAGCAGCTGCTGGTGCTGCTGGACCAGCAGCATTTTCGCGCCTGGGAAATGCCGTTCAACAGCGACTCGGCGTTCTGGAGCGACCTGGGCTTCAGCGCCGAAGCCAAGCTGCGCACGCGCGAGGAGTACCAGCGCTTTCTGAAGATGCTGGCCGATATCCCGCGCTATTTAGCCGAGCACACCGACAACATGCGTGCCGGCCTGGCGCGCGGTTTCAGCCAGCCCCGGGTGACCCTGACCGGGCGCGATCAGTCCATCGCCGACGTGGTGCAGGCAAAGGGCGAGGCCAATCCGTTCTACGCACCGTTCAAGCAGATGCCGGCGACGCTGCCTGCCGACGTGCAGGCGCAATTGCGGCAGCAGGCGGTCAACACCATCGATACGCAGGTGCTGCCCGCTTACGCCAAGCTGCTGGACTTCATCCGCAACGAATATCAGCCGCGCGCGCGCACCACGCTGGCCGGCGAAGCCCTGCCGGATGGGCAGGCGTACTACCGCGCGCAGATCCGCGAGTTCACCACGCTCGATCTCAGCCCCGAGCAGATCCACCAGATCGGTCTGCAGGAAGTGGCCAAGCTGCGCACGCAGATGGATCAGACCATCGCCGCCAGCGGCTTCAAGGCACCGGCCGGGCAGGCGGTGTTTCCGGCCTTCCTGCAGTTCCTGCGCAGCGACCCGCAGTTCTATGCCAAGACGCCGGAACAGTTGCTCAAGCAGGCCGCCTGGATCGCCAAGCGCGTGGACGCCAAGGTGGGCGATTACATCGGCCGGCTGCCGCGCCGACGCTTCGCGATCGAGCCGGTACCGCCGGAGCTGGCGCCGTTCTACACCGGCGGGCGCGGTGGGCCCGGCATCTATCTGGTCAACACCTACAACCTGCCGTCGCGGCCGCTGTACAACCTGACCGCACTGACGCTGCACGAGTCCTCGCCCGGCCACGCGCTGCAGATGCCGCTGGCGGCAGAAGCGCAGGGGCTGCCGGAGTTTCGCCGCTACGCCTACATCTCTGCCTATGGCGAAGGCTGGGCCCTGTATTCGGAGTACCTGGGCCAGGAAATGGGCATGTACGACACGCCCTATGACCGCTTCGGCTATCTCACCTACCAGATGTGGCGCGCCTGCCGCCTGGTGATCGACACCGGCATCCACCACCAGGGCTGGACGCGCGCGCAGGCGCAGGCCTACCTGCGCGACAACACCGCCCTGAGCGAGCATGAAGTCACCACCGAGGTCGATCGCTACATCGCCTGGCCGGGGCAGGCGTTGTCCTACTACCTGGGCGAGCTGAAGATCCTGGAACTGCGGCGCAAGGCCGAAGCCGCCCTGGGCGAAAAATTCGACCTGCGCCATTTCCACGATGCGGTGCTGCAGACCGGTTCGGTGCCGCTGCCGGTGCTGGAAGCGCGCATCGACCGCTTCATCGCCGACGGGGGTGTCTCGCCCTATGCGGACGGCACTACGGCAGATGCCGCCGATGCAGGGCCAGGGGCGGCTGCCGATGACTGAGTGCGGCCAGATGCGCCTGCATCCGTTTGCCGGACCTGTGTTGCTGCCGTCGTACAGGACCGCCAACGCACGATCGCAGAACCACTGACCGCCATACGCAACGCACGACCACGCCATCTTCCGCAGCACGCGCTTTCATTTGTCCGGGGCCAGCTATGACCACACACGGTGCGACCACGCAAGGCAAGTTCCACAAGCGACTGAGCCTGACCGACCTGACCTTCATCGGGCTGGGCTCGATCTTCGGGTCGGGCTGGTTGTTCTCGGCCAGCCATGTCTCGTCCATCGCCGGACCGGCCGGCATCCTGTCGTGGATTCTCGGCGGCATTGCGGTGTTGCTGCTCGGCCTGGTGTATTGCGAACTCGGCGCCGCGCTGCCGCGCGCCGGCGGGGTGGTGCGCTACCCGGAGTATTCGCATGGCGCCTTGCTGGGTTCGTTGACCGGCTTCATCACCCTGATCGCGTTTTCCAGCCTGATCGCGATCGAGGTGGAAGCGGCGCGGCAATATGCGGCGGCGTGGTTTCCGCTGCTCAACCAGCCCAACGGCACCCATCCCAGCGTCTGGGGCTGGCTGGTGCAGCTGGCCCTGCTGCTGCTGTTCTTCCTGCTCAACTACTTCAGCGTCAAGACCTTTGCGCTGGCCAACAACATCGTCAGCATCTTCAAGTTCCTGGTGCCGATCCTGGTGATCGTGCTGCTGATGAAACACTTCAACGCAGACAATCTGAGCGTGCACGGGTTCGCACCGTCGGGCATGGCCGGGGTGGAGGCGGCGATCTCCGCCGGCGGCATCATCTTTGCCTACCTGGGGCTGACGCCGATCGTGTCGGTGGCCAGCGAGGTGCGCGACCCGCAGCGCAATATCCCGATCGCCCTGATCCTGTCGGTGGCCTTGTCCACGGTGATCTATGTGCTGCTGCAGCTGGCGTTTTTGGGCAGCATCCCGGCCGCGCAACTGGCGCCGGGCTGGAGCGGCATCGACAAGGTGTTTGCGCTGCCGTACCACGACATCGCGTTGGCCTTGGGGATGGCGTGGCTGGCCGCCCTGGTGATCTGCGATGCGATGGTCTCGCCCAGCGGCACCGGCAACATCTACATGAATGCCACCCCGCGCGTGGTGTATGGCTGGGCGCGTAGCGGCGGGTTCCTGCCGGTGCTGACGCGGGTGGATCCGGCGTCGGGCATTCCGCGTCCGGCATTGTGGCTGAGCCTGGGCTTGTCGATCTTCTGGACGCTGCCGTTTCCCTCGTGGGAGACCTTGATCGGCGTGGTGTCGGCCGCGCTGGTGCTGAGCTATGCGGTGGCGCCGGTCACGGTGGCGGCGTTGCGCCGCAGCGCGCCGGAGCTGCCGCGGCCGTTTCGCGTACGTGGCCTTGCCGTGCTGGGGCCGCTGTCGTTCATGGTCGCGGCCTTGATCGTGTATTGGTCCACCTGGCCGACGCTGTCGTGGTTGCTCGGCCTGCAGGTGCTCGCGTTCGCGCTGTACGTGCTGTATCGCCTGCCTTCGCGCGCGGGCAGGGCACGCCTGCTGCGCCAGGTGCGCGCATCGCTGTGGCTGATCGTGTTCTTCGTGCTGGTGATGGCGGTGTCCTGGGCCGGCACGTTCGGCGGCCATGGCTGGATCGCGCATCCGTTCGACACCGTGAGCGTGGCGGTGATCGCGTTCTTCATCTATCACTGGGGCGCGCGCAGCGGCTTGCGTAGCGACGAGCTGGCGCTGGAAGAAGACGATGGCGAATGACGCTCGGCGTCCCGCATGGGCAGTGCAGGTCTCGCGCGCCATGGCCGCCTGCATGCTGTTGCTCGCCGCCACTGCGCAGGCGGAGCCCGCGGTGCCCGATTACCAGCGTTCGCTCGGCCTGCGCGCGCACTGGAGTACGCTGACCGAAAACGTCGCCTGGCCGGCGCAATGGCAGGACGACGGTACGTTCTACTACCGCAAGACCGTGCCTGGTGGTTTCGCCTTCGTTCGCGCGGACGTGGCGACAGGGCACAAGCAGCCGGCCTTCGACCAGGCGCGCGTGGCGCAGGCGCTGCAGGCCGCCACCGGCGCCGCATATGCGGCGTTGGCGTTGCCGTTCGAGCGGTTTGCGTACTCGCAGGAAGGCGCGCGCGAAGACGGCGCGATCGTGTTCGCCATCGGGGAAGCATCCTGGCGCTGCAGCTTGGCCACGTATCAATGCGCGCCCGATGCCCCCGGCCGGCAACCGCAGTCGCAGCAGCGACCACGCGGCTTTGGCGTGGTACGCGACCCGGATGTGGCGGCCGACACCACCCCGCGCCGTTCGCCCGACGGGCAATGGGAAGCGCTGGCCGATGGCTGGAACCTGGTCGTGCGCCGGGTGGCCGATGGCCGAAGCGTGCAGCGCACCGACGATGGACGCGCCGAGGATTATTTCGATCCGGAAAGCATCGCCTGGTCGCCTGATTCGCAGCGGTTGGCGGTGTATCGGGTACGGCCGGGTACTGCGCGCCGCGTCACCCGCGTGGAGGCCGCGCCGGCCGGACGTCTTCAACCGCTCGTGCACACCCAGCTGTATCCCAAGCCGGGCGATGCGGTGGATGTGGAACGGCCGGTGCTGCTGGCGGTGGATGGCACGCGGCGGGTGGTGGACAACGCCTTGTTTGCCACGCCGTACTCCTTGTCGCCGCTGCAATGGCGGACGGATGGGCGCAGCGTGAGCTTTGAGTATGTGCAACGCGGCTTTCAGCACATGCGCGTGATTGCGGTGGATGCCCGCAGCGGGCGGGCGCATGTGGCCGTGGCCGAAGACGCACGCACCTTCGTCTATGCAGACCGCAGCTTTCGTCACGATGTGGACGCGCATGGCAGCGAGATTGTGTGGATCTCCGAACGCGACGGCTGGCGGCACCTGTATCTGGTCGATGGCCGCAGCGGCAGGTTCAAACGCCAGCTCACGCACGGACAATGGATCGTGCGCGATGTGCTGCGCGTGGACGACGCGCAGCGGCGCATCTGGTTCACCGCCAGCGGCATGGATGCGGGCAGGGACCCGTACTACCGGCAGCTGTACAGCGTGGATTTCGACGGCCGCCGGTTGACCCGGCTGACCCACCGCGATGCCGATCACGATGTGGCGATCGCAGAGGACGGCCGGCATTACGTCGATGTCTATTCGCGCCCGGATCTGCCGCCGGTGATGGAACTGCACGCCATCGATGGCCGGCTGCTGCAGCAGGTGGAGCAGGGCAACATCGACAAGCTGCTGGCGGCCGGCTGGCGCGCGCCGGAGACCTTCGTGGCCAAGGGCCGCGATGGCCGCACCGACATCTGGGGCATGGTGGTGCGCCCGCGCGATTACGACCCGCACAAGAAGTATCCGGTGATCGAGAACATTTACGCCGGCCCGCACGACTCCTTCGTGCCGAAGACGTTCTGGCCGTTCGGTTATCACTCCGGTGGCGACAAGCAGATCGGCATGCAGGCGCAGGCGGATCTGGGCTTCATCGTGGTGATGATCGACGGCATGGGCACCGCCAACCGCTCCAAGGCCTTCCATGATGTGGCGTGGAAGAACCTGGGCGATTCCGGCTTTGCCGATCGCATCGCCTGGCACCGTGCGCTGGCCGCCAGGGATCGGTCCTACGACATCGGCCGGGTCGGCATCTACGGCGCCTCGGCCGGTGGGCAGAGCACGCTGGGCGCGCTCGAGCGCCATCCGGAGTTCTACAAGGTGGGCGTGGCGTTTGCCGGTTGCTACGACAACCGCATGGACAAGATCAGCTGGAACGAGCAGTGGATGGGCTGGCCGGTGGATGCCGGGTATGCGCAGGCCTCGGGCGTGGTCAATGCCGCCAAGTTGCAGGGCGACCTGCTGCTGATCGTCGGCGAGCAGGACAGCAATGTGGACCCGGCCTCCACCGCGCAGGTGGTCGATGCCCTGATCAAGGCCGGCAAGGATTTCGAGCTGCTCAACGTGCCTGGTGGCGAGCATTCGGTGGGCCGTTCCAGCGGGCCGATCGACTATGTGCAGCGTCGCCAGTACGACTTCTTCGTGCGCCACCTGCGCAACGAACCCACGCCGCACTGGAATTCACTACCGTCGGAGGCGCGATGATGCATGTGTTTGCCCTGAACATACCGCAGCCGCGTGGCCGCCTCGCGGCCTTGCTGTGGTCGCTGGCGATGTTGGCCGCCAGCGTGCCGCTGCTGGCCAGTGCAGAAGAGCTGCCGCGCTTCGTCACCCAGAACGGCCGCCATGCGCTGTTTGTCGATGGCGCGCCGTACACCGTGTTGGCCGCGCAGCTGCACAACTCCAGTGCCTGGCCGGCCGTGCTGCCCAAGGCGCTGGACGAGGTGGTCGCGCTGCATGCCAACACGGTGGAAGCGCCGGTGTACTGGGAGCAGTTCGAGCCGGCGCCTGGCCGTTTCGACACCACCAATGTGGATGCACTGATCGCCGGCGCACGCAAGCGCGGCCTGCGCGTGGCCTTGCTGTGGTTCGGCAGCTGGAAGAACGGCCAGATGCATTACGTGCCGGAGTGGATCAAGCGCGACGACACCACGTACCCGCGCATGCGCGATGCCAATGGCGAACCGGTGGACGTGCTGTCGCCGCATGTGGCCGCCAACATGCAGGCCGATGCGCGTGCCTTCACCGCGTTGATGCAGCACCTGCGCAAGGTCGATGGCGACCGCCACACGGTGATCCTGGTGCAGGTGGAAAACGAGCCCGGCGCGATCGGCACGGTGCGCGACCATGGCCCGGCCGGCGAGGCGGCGTTCGCGCAACCGGTGCCTGCCGCGATCGCGCAGGCGCTGGGCAAGCCGCAGGGCAGCTGGCAACAGCTGTTCGGTGCCGAGGCGGCCGAAGCCTTCAATGCGCATGCGACGGCGGCGTATATCGAACAGGTGGCCGCGGCCGGCAAGCACGCCTATCCGCTGCCGCTCTACGTCAACACCTGGCTGCGCTACAAAGGCAAGCGTTACCCGAGCATGGATTATCCGTCCGGAGGTGCGACGGTGAACGTGTTCGCGCTGTGGCGCGCGGCCACCCCGTCGATCGACTTCATCGGCACCGATATCTACACCAGCGACTACAACGAATACACCAAGGTCATCGGCCAGTACGCGCGGCCGGACAATCCGGCCTGGGTGTCGGAGACCGGCTTCGAAGCGGCGACGGCGCCATACCTGTTCCATGTGCTGGGGCAGGGCGGGATCGGCTTTTCGGTGTTTGGCATGGATGGCAACCCGGACAGCGCAGCCAACCGCGCCGCGATTGCAGCGCACGCGGCCAACTTCAAGCTGCTGGCCCCGCTGCAGCACGTGATCGCCCGGGCCGCCTTCGATGGCCGGCTGCAGGCGGTGGCCGAACAGCCCGGCGCCCCGCAACGCACGCTGCGCTTTGGCGACTGGCAGGCCAAGGTGTCGTTCGGCGCGCCGCTATGGGGCGATGCGCCGGCGATCCTGCCGGGTAACGACGACCGCGCCGGCCGGCTGCTGGTGGCGCAGCTGGGGCCTGAGGAGTTCCTGGTCACCGGCATGGCCGCGCGGATTGAATTTTTCCGCGACGCAGCCGATACCCGTCATGGACAACTGTTGCGGGTGGAGCAGGGGCGGTACGTGGACGGGCGCTGGCAGGTCGAAAGACAGCTCAACGGCGACCAGACCGACTACGGGCTCAACTTCGGGCGGGTGGATGCGGCCGGCGAAGTGCCGGTGGTGTTGCGCGTGCGGGTAGGCACGTATTGAGCGTGCGTGAAGCGACCACGTGGTCGTGAAGCGGACCTCGTCTGAATCGGTGGTTTGTGCGCGTGGTGGTGCGGCGTGCCTGGCATCGGCACCGCGCTGGTAGGTGGGTAAAACGAGTGTCATCGGGTTTTTCATAGTGTCCGTACCGGAGCCATCATGAGCATCAGCAGCATCGCCAGTTCCGGAATGCAGGTCGCTGCACTGCGCCAGCAGGTGGCCGCCAGCAATGTGGCGCGCGAGCCGGTGGGCGGCAGCCCACGTCAGGCCGTTGCAGCCAGCACGCAGCTCAGTGGTGGAGTGGCAGCCAGCGTGGTCGATGCCACCTCCGATCCAGCGGCACCGGCCAGCGATCTGGTCGAGGGGCTCTCGGCACGCAACGATTTCCAGGCCAACGCCAATGCGCTACGGCGTTCCGACGAGATGCTGGGTAGCTTGCTGGATGTGCTGACCTGAGGGCCTGGATTGACGAAGGCCGGTTGTCGATCTAGTGCATTAAGTGCACGGCCTTCGCCTTGATGCCGCATCTGGCTGCACCTGAAACCGGACTCACGTTCTGCATCTCGTGGAGTCAGCGAATTGATGGCTGCTGCTCATGCCGGTATCGATAATTGCGGTTGTCTTGTCTGCGGGTGTTAGGACCGTGCGGGCAGCCCGCAAGCGTAGAGCGGCTGATCTGTTACCTGGCTGCCGGGCCCTTGCCCGCCCACCATCGCGGGACACGCCGTGAATCCGTCCATGGAGGCTCTTACGCGGCATCCATGCCGCGTAAGGTCCCGCGACGGTAGGCGGGCAAGGACCAGTCGAGATGGTCGGCGCGCAAGGTCGCGAGCAAAACATGACGTGTGTTGTTTGGAGCGTCGCCTCCGATCAGCCTTCCAATGCACCCCGAGCAACAAGCAGATTTTTGCCAAATCACCGACCAACTCTCTGATGCGGTGCCCTCGCCGGTTGCGGACCGTATGGCGGCATGGATGCCGAGACCGATCCCCCAGGGAAGGGCTTACGGCGTGTCCCACGAGCGGCGAGGGCACCGCGCGCTCGACCAATCAGGCTTTTGACTGAGAGCGTCACGCTGAAGCCGTTGTACTCACTGTCGCTCACTTTCCGTCGGCACCCAACACCTGCGCCGCATCCACGATATCCACGCCCTGCAGCTGTCCCAGCCAGTTGTCGAACCAGGGCTTGTGAGTAGCGCCCACCACCGCCAGCACACGTGCACCGGGTTGGTCGGCAAAGCTGGCACGCACGTTGGACACCATGCGCAGGTTGCGGATCTCCCAGCCGGAGACGTAGCGATAGCCGTAGCGCTGCGGCGAGGCCTCGCTCAGTGCGGCGCGAAAATCCACCGCGATGGCCAGCTGCTGGCTGGCCGGCAGGTTGATCGCGCGATAGAGCTCCAGCACCTTGCCGTCGCTGGCCAGCTGGTCCTCGCGCTCGCGCATGCCGCGCGCCTGCGGCGCGGCCTTGTCCCAGGCGGCCTGGATCGCCTTGCCATACGCCGCCGGGTCGCCCAGGTCAACGTTGTCGCCGGTGTGATCGTCGGCCGGGTGGACGCGCTGCAGGCCAAGGCGCGCCGCCAGTCGCGCGGCGATCTGGTAGCTCTCGTCAGGACGCTGTTCAAGCGTGCGCAGTCGCGCCACCAGCGCCGCATCCAGGCCATCGCCGCTGCGCTGGTCGGCTTGCGCAAGCTGCAGCCATTGCACCAGCGCAGACGCCGGCTCGCCCGAGGCCAGGAACAGCGCAGCCAGGTGCCGACGCTGTGCCGGCGTGGGCGCGGCCGGCCAGGTGCGCAGCGCTGTGCGGACCTGGCCGATGGCGGTGGGAACATCCAGCCCGGTGGCACGCGCGGCCTCGCTGGTCCCCGGGCAATAGGTCGTGGTGTCCTCGGGCAGGTAGACCGCAGGATGGCGCCGCATCAGGTCGCAGGTTTCTCCCGACAAGTCCTCCGTGGTGATGATGTCTGGCTTGTAGGCGGCCAGCCGGTCCAGCAACGGTTGCAGGCGCGCGGCACGGATATCGCTGCCCTTGGGCAACTGCGACAGGTGCACGCTGCCGAGTACCAGCACCTGGGTGCGTGGCGCGGCCATCTCGGCATCCAGTTGCGACAGATCCACCTGCGCCTGGGCGATGCAGGGCGCGATCAAGGCCAGCCACAGCCAGGACTGCGCTGGAGGTCTTGACCGCCTGGCGGACGTGGGGGCGGCGTCAAGAAGCCGCGTTGTTGCGCGGGCAATGTGCGCGATAAGCGGTAAGGCTGGCGGCATGACGGTCCTTGTACGTGGGCGTTGGTTGCGGGGCTACCTGGCGACGCGGCAGGCTGCGTGGGCGCAGCCAGTGTGGCTGCCAGCGCAGATGCCGGCGTGGCCAGAAAGTCACGCGGCTAAATGGCAGGGGCGACGGACAGGCACTGCACTGCTGCCGCGAGGGCCGGGCGTCACCAACTGCAGCCGACATCCGGCAGCCTGCGGGTTGGAGCAGTCTGCTCAGATGCGTATCGTCGATGGCGCCAAGGCTGGTGTTGGCGTCTCGCTGGCGATGCGCGGTAGCTGCTCCGTCGGCACGCCAGCGCTGCTGCCGCCCTCACTGCCGGTGCTCGATCACGCGACAGCCAACCGGCACGGCAGCGCAACAGGCGCGATCGTTGATCGACCGGTGCGCGGTTATGTGCGGATTTCCGCACACGTGCCAGACACGCGCCACAAGACGCAGGGTGCGCAGTCGCGCACCATGTGGATGAGATCACTCGAGGGCGCGACGATGGACCGCAGGACCTTTTTGCGTCAGGGCATGGCCGCGACCGCGGCGGTGGGCGCAGGTGCCGCGCTCGCGAAGCCGGGCACGCCGCACACCCCGGCGCCGTTGCCGCCACCGGCGCTGCCGCGTCTTGAGGCGCTGCCCTCGGCCGCGCATGTGGGCAGCAAGCTGTGCAGTTTTGAACACCTGCAGCAGCAGTGGACCGTCTACGAGCATCTCGACGACCCGCAGGGTGCGCTGACGCTGTGGACCGACAGCGGCATGCTGCGCCTGGACAAACGCACCGAGCCGGCCTATCCGACCGAGGGCAAGCCCTACTTCGGCATGCCGCTGGCCGAGGTGGCGATGGCCGAGGCCGATCTGCTCGCCGACCGCCTGCTGCGCGATGGCGACCCGGACGAGGCGCAGGTGCGCGATGTCGCGCCGCCGCCGGCCTCGCTGCTCGACCCCAAGGACACTGGCGGGCGCTGGCCATGGACCACCTTCGTCGGCACGCGCGAAAGCCTGGACACCATGCCGATCCTGCCCAACGGCCGTAGCCGCACCGCGCGGCCCGAACACGCCTTCCCCGAGCTGGGCGACGAGGCGCTGATCAAGCGGCGCGAGGAAGGCCTGCTGGGCGGCTGGATGCCGGGAGTGCGCAAGGTGATGCGGCGCGACGGCGAGGCCGATGGCTGGTACGACGTGCTGGTGTTTGCCGATGTGCGTGCCAGCGATCGCTTCGTGGTGCAGACCTGGCACCGCACGATGCATGTGCGTGGCGGGGAGATCGTCGGCGTGCATTACACCCACAGCTATCCCGCCTTCGCACCGTCGCGCAAGCCGGCCACTGCCGAACAGTTCTACGCAGCAATGCTCGATTTTGCCGCGTACTGGCAGCAGGCCCTGGACGGCACGGTGCAGGCGCAACTGCCTGATGCCAGCTGGAACGCCATGGCGCAATTTGCGTTTGCGCGTGAGCTGGTGGTGCGCCCCGGTGGCGATTACCCGAAGTACGGTGCAGTGGAGCGCGACTACTACGGCAACGAGTACGACGGTTTCCAGGACACCTTCACCAGTTCGTTCTACGCCAATCTGGAATGGGGCCGCTTTGCGCAGGCCGCTGCGGTACTGGACAACTACTTCGACGAGTTCGTGCAGGACGACGGCCTGCCGAACATGCGCGGGCCGGAGGTCGGGCAGTTCGGGCTGACCCTGTCGCTGCTGGCGCGCTATCTGCGCTACACCGGCGATGCGGCGCGGTTGCGGCGCCTGCTGCCCAAGATCGCCGCCACCGCGCAGCTGCTGTGCGAGCTGCACGACCAGGCGCTGGCATTACCGCGCAACGCGCATGGCCATGGCCTGCTGCACGGCTGGAACGAATCCGATGCCTGTCTGTTTCCCGACCCGTCGCTGTGGTGGAAACCGTATTACGCCAACAGCGCGCTGACGATACGCGGCTGGGAAGACATTGCCCAGGTCTGGAGCACGCTCGGCGGCGATGCCGGCCTGTCCACGCAATGGCAGCGTCGCGCCAGGCAGTTGCGCACACGGCTGCACGCCAGCCTGCGTGCCAACGTGCGCCGCGATCTGTCGCCGCCGTATGTCGGCCCGTTGCCGGGCACTACACTGACGTTTCGCCAATCGTTGCTGCAGGAAAAGCCCAGCGAGCAGCAATGGCCGCACCGCGCCTACGCAGAATTGCTGCAGGCCGATGTGCTGCCCGACGACCTGGCCAACCTGGTGGTCGATTGCCTGCGCGGCCATGGCGGCACCAGCATCGGCGTGGTGGCCAACATCGCACCGCCGGAGCCGGGCAGCCGCGATCTGCTCGGTTTCATTTCCTACGGCTATGCGCAACAGCTGCTGCGGCTGGACCGCGTCGAAGAGTATCTGCTGTTCGTCTATGCGCATCGCTACCAGGTGCATACGCGTGGTAGCTGGACGGCCGGCGAGGTCAGCGGCATCACCGGCGGCATGCCGCTGTTCTGCATCCCCGCGCAGATGACCATCCCGTTGCTGCTGCGCTGGATGCTGGTCAGCGACGACAGCGCAGGCGAGCAGCTGTTCCTGGCACGTGCGCTGCCGCGCGCATGGCTGGGCAGTGGCGCTGCGGTCGGCATCACCGCGGCGCCCACACGCTGGGGCAAGCTCACGCTGAGCTTGCGCACTGACGTGGCGGCAGGCCGTATCGATGCCGAGGTGCAACTGCCGGAATGGCCTCCCAGGCACACCTGGTTGAGCTTGCGCGTGCCCAAGGGTAAGAAGCTTACCCGCGTGCTCGTCGACGGCAGGCCGGCGCGTCCGCAGGGCCCGCATGCCGATCGTGTGGCATTGCCCGGCAGCACGGCGGCGGTGAAGGTGCAGGCCTGGTACGCGTAATGGACCGTCGGCGCGATGACCGTGCCAGCCCTGTCGCGTCACCGTGATCGCCATCGACCACGGAGGCCTTCGCAGGCCGTTGTGTGCAGGCCGCTTCGGGCATGCACCCCATTGCCAATGCACGTCCTCCCATCTCGACGTGCACGACGCGCAGCCAATGACCACGCCATCTCCGCAGATAGACACATGACGCCACTCCTGCACCAGACCTTTCGGTGGTACCGCATCGCTGCGTGCTGCCTCAGCATTGCACTCTGGACGCTGTCGGCAAGCGCGGCGGCTGCAACGCCAGCGCCCACGCCCGCGCAGTACGCGCAGGCGATCGGCCTGTCCGATCACTACGCGTCGCTGGTCGACAGGCAACCGACCGCGCCGGTGTGGATCGATGCAGGGCATTTCCTGTATCGGCGTGGCGTTGCACGCGCCAATCAGGCGCCGGCCATCGAGTATCGCCTGGTGGATGCGGCCAGCGGCCGCAATACGCTGGCCTTCGATCATGCGCGGCTGGCGGTGGCCTTGACGCAGGCAGGTGCGCAAGGTATCGACGCCACGCATCTGCAGCTGGAACAACCCACGCTGCAACAGCAGCGTCTGGGCTTCCAGCTGGCGAAGCAAGGCTGGCAATGCGACCTGGCCCGCTATCGCTGCACGCATGTGCCCGACCGCGACCTGCAGGCCGAATCGATGGACATGCGGCTGCCGCTCAAGCAGGGCGAGCGGCAGGCCAGGCTCTCGCCGGATGGCCGCTGGCGCGCCTGGGTGGAGCAGGCCAATCTGGTCATCGCACCGGTCGGCGGCGGCGCGCGCAGCGTGCTCAGCCGCGATGGCAGTGCCGATGATTACTACGCGCTCGACAGCGTGGTGTGGTCGCCGGACTCGCAGCATCTGGCTGCGTATCGGGTCAAGGCGCCACCGCCGCGCATGGTCTATTACATCGAATCGGCGCCGGCCGACCAGCTGCAGCCGAAGCTGCATCAGCAGGTCTATCCCAAGCCCGGCGATGTATTGCCGGTGATGCAGCCGGTGTTGTTCGACATCGCCACGCGCGCGGCGCATCCGGTGGCGATGACGCTGCTGCCCAATGCCTTCAGCTTGAGCGAGATGGTCTGGTGGAAGGACAGCCGCGGGCTCACCTTCGAATACAACGCACGCGGGCACCAGCTGTATCGGGTCATCGAAGTGGACGCACGCACGGCCGCCGCGCGCACGCTGATCGAGGAAACCTCGCCCACCTTCATCGAATACTCCGAACTCAGCGGCGAGCACGAAGACGGCGGCAAGCACGCGCGGCGCGACCTGGCCGACGGCGCGCAGATCCTGTGGGCCTCCGAGCGCGATGGCTGGGAGCACGTCTATCTGTACGACGGCCACAGCGGCGAAGTGATCCGCCAGATCACGCGTGGCGACTGGGTGGTGCGCAAGCTCGATTACCTTGACGAGGCCGCCGGGCAGCTGTATTTCACCGCCTCCGGCATGCAGCCCGGCGAAGACCCGTATTACCGCCATGCCTACCGCATCGGTCTGGACGGCAGCGGGCTCACTGCATTGACGCCGGCGGCCGCCGATCACCAGGTGCGTTATTCACCCGATGGCAAATGGTATCTGGACCTGTACTCGCGCGTGGATCTTGGCCCGGTACTGGAGTTACGACGCAGTGCCGACGGCGGGTTGGCACGCACCGTGGAGCGCACCGACCTGCGTCGTCTGCAGGCTGCCGGCTGGCAGCCACCGTTGCCGTTCCACACCACCGGCCGCGACGGCAGGACCGAGATCTGGGGCGTGATCCAGCGCCCGCAACACCTGGATCCGCAGCAGCGCTACCGCGTGATCGAAGACATCTACGCCGGCCCGCAGGGATCCTTCGTCCCCAAGACGTTCAGCACCCGAACGCCAGCGCTGACCGCGCTGGGATTTGCGGTCGCGCAGATCGATGGCATGGGCACCAACAATCGCTCGCGCGCCTTCCACGATGTGGCCTGGCGCAACCTCAAGGATGCCGGCCTGCCGGATCGCATTGCCTGGCACAAGGCCGCTGCCGCCCAGTATCCCTGGTACGTCATCGACGGCGGTGTCGGTGTCTACGGGACCTCGGCTGGTGGCCAGAACGCATTGGGTGCGCTGCTGTTCCATCCGGAATTCTATGTGGCAGGCGTGGCCAATTCCGGTTGCCACGACAACCGCATGGACAAGATCTGGTGGAACGAGCAATGGATGGGGTGGCCGGTCGGGCCGTGGTATGCCGAATCGTCGAACGTGGAAAATGCCGCGCGTCTGCAAGGGCATCTGCTGCTGGTCACCGGCGACATGGACATGAATGTCGATCCGGCCAGCACCTTGCAGGTGGCCGATCGCCTGATCAAGGCCGGCAAGGATTTCGACCTGCTGGTGGTACCTGGCGGCGATCACGGTGCCGGCGGCGACTACGGCAAGCGCCGCCTGCTGGACTTTTTCCTGCGCTGGATGCGGCAATCGCCAACGCCGGACTGGAACCACACCCAGGCAGCGACACCGACGCAGACGCCGTGACAGCCCAGGTTCGGGCCTGCCGACACACCGGTTGACGGCACTGCATAGACCGCGGCCGTTGAACGAGTGCGGGCAGGGCAGTGCACGCTGACGGCCCTCAGTGCACTCTTGCATGAAGACGCATCACGCGATGCCTGGATCGACCGACATCGCAGATGGTCGCACGGGATACATCGCCCAAAGTGTGTCACCACTGGTTTTGCGCGTAACGTCCAGCTGCCGACATCGCTGCAGAGCGCATCGACACAGGCTGGTTCATTTGCGAACCATGCGGTTATCCGCATGCGCTGTCGCCAAATGCGACAAGACGTGGCGCATGCGCACAGGCACATTGTGACCAGCTGATGAAACTGGAGCGCATGGGCGCCTCCGGTGCGGAACCAACACCTTTTTCGACAACACGCGCTGCTGCGCGACCCTGGGTGGTCGTGCGCGTCGCAGGTTGTCTGCGTGTCTGCAGCACGGCCGTGGCGAGAGATGTCGCTGCGTGCGCGTCTGCCATCCATCTTGCCCTGCGCTGGTGTCCGCCGGCACGGGCGTGTGTTGCCCATCGTTTGTCTGCCATACGACTCAGGAGCCCTGCATGCCGATGTTGCTGTTGCCTCTCTCCCGGACCACCGGCACGACCACGCGCCCGCTGCCGAGCATGCTCAGCGCCGCACTGCTGCTGGCGCTCTCTGCGGGCGCCGCCGCTCCCGTGTCTGCGCAGCAGGCAGGCAACAACGGCGATGGCCCACAAACGCTGGACAGCGTGGTCGTTACCGGCTCGCGTCTGCGCCGCGTGGATACCGAAACCGCCAACCCGGTGGTCACGGTCAGCCAGGAACAGATCGCCGCCACCGGCAAGGCCACGGTCGGCGACCTGCTGCAGGAGCTGCCATCGATCGCTGGCAACGCCACCAACCCTTACACCAACAATGGCGGCGGCACCGGTGCGTCGGCCATTTCGCTGCGCGGCCTGGGCGACAAACGCACGCTGGTGCTGGTCAACGGTATTCGTCTGGCCTACAACGACGTCAACGCGATTCCGTCCAGCATGATCGAGCGCATCGAAGTGCTCAGCGACGGTGCCTCCGCGGTCTATGGCTCCGACGCCATCGGCGGTGTGGTCAATTTCATCCTGCGCAGCCAGTTCGACGGTGTGCAGTTCAGCAGCGACTTCGGCACCAGCAGCGAAGGCGATGGCAATCGACGCAACTTCACCCTGATCACCGGCAAGACCTGGGAGCGCGGCAGCCTGATCGGCGGCCTGTCGTATCACAATATCGATCCGGTCTCGGCAGCGGCGCGCGACTATTCCAGGGACGCGCTCGCACTGACCAACGGGCAACCGGTGAAGCAGGGCTCGTCCGCAACGCCGACCGGTACCGTGAATTTCAACGATGGCTCGGATCAGTCCGCGCAGCTGGCGCAGGCCAACGGCTGCGGGCGGGTCACCCTCAACAGCGGCGTCAGCGGTCGTGCCGGCCCGGGCGATTTCCACTGTTACAACGCCAGCGCCGACTCCTACAACTACCAGCCGTTCAACCTGTTGCAGACCCCGCAAAAGCGCACCAATGCGTTCTTGCTGGGCAGCTATCGCTTCAGCGACAACGTCGAAGGCTACGTCAACACCTGGTTCAGCAAAACCGAATCCGCCTCGATCATTGCGCCGAGTCCGATCTTCGCCAACGGCGACAACATCCTGGTGTCGTCGCAGAGCTACTACAACCCGTTCGGGGTGAACTTCGGCACCGATCGCAGCACCGGCACCTCCTACAACGACCTCAACACGCGCGCCACCGTACTGGGCAACCGCAGTTATCAGTACAACACCTACAACTTCCAGATCAGCCCCGGCCTGCGCGGCCGCTTCGGCGACAGCTCCTGGCAGTGGGATGCCACCTTCAACTACGGCAAGGTCAAACAGAAGTCGATCAACAACGGCTTTCTCGACTATGCCGCGTTCAACCAGGCCATCGGCCCGTCGTTCCTGGACAGCGATGGCGCAGTCAAGTGCGGCAGCGCGGGCGCGGCGATTGCCGGCTGCACACCGCTGAACTTCTTCAACCTCAACGACAGCGCCAACCTGTCCACCTTGCAGGGCATGGTGGTCAACCCGATCGTGACCAGCGTCTACACGGTCAAGCAATTCGAGGCCAATGCCAACGGCTCGCTGTTCGATCTGCCGGCCGGCACCGTCAGCCTGGCAACCGGCATCTCGTATCGCAAGGAGCGCTCGACCACCGCCTCCGACCCGCTATGGACCGGCGATGAAGACGGCCTGTGCGGGGTGATCGAGTTCTGTTCGTCCACCCTGGCCGGCAGTTTCGACGTCAAGGAAGCCTACGCCGAGGCGCTGTTTCCGCTATTGAAGGACTTGCCCGGCATCAACGCCTTGAACATCACCCTGGGCACGCGCTTTTCCGATTTCAGCTCGGTCGGCAGCAAGACCAACAGCAAGGTGTCGCTGGAATATCGCCCGATCGAGAACCTGCTGATCCGCGGTACGGTGTCGGAGGTGTTTCGCGCGCCCAACATCAACGAGCTGTACGCCGGCGTGGCCGGCGATGCGGCCACCGTCAACGACCCGTGCAATGGCTACACCGGTGGCAACAGCGTGGCCTGCGCCAATGTGCCCACCGACGGCAGCTACCAGCAATCCGATGGCCAGGTGTCGGGCAAGGTGTCCGGCGCGGCGGTGGCCGGGTACCAGCTCAAGCCGGAAACCGGCAAGTCCTACGACGTGGGGTTGGTGTACGACCCGCAGTGGATCGACGGCCTGTCGCTGAGCGCGGACTGGTGGCGCATCGATCTGGAAGACACCATCACCACGGTGTCGGCGCAGACCGTGCTCAATCAATGTTTCGCCAATTCGGCCAGCGCCTTTTGCGCGTTGATCCATCGCAACGGCAACGGCACCATCAATTACATCGCCGAACCCACCGTCAACCTGGGCAAGCTGTGGGCCAAGGGCCTGGACGTCAACCTGACCTATCGCGCGCCGCCCACCGCGTGGGGCAATCTCAGCGCCGGGCTCAACGGCACCTATCTCACCCGCTACGACGTGCTGCCCGACACCACCGACCCCAGCTCGGTCACCATCCACAACGTGGGCCGCTATACCCAGGCCTACGGCAACTTCCCGCGCTGGCGCGCGCTGGGCACGGTGAACTGGGCGTTGGGCGACTGGAGCGCCACCTGGCGCATCCGCTATGTGGGCCACACCGCCATCGGCAGTTCGGACCCGGACCAGAGCCTGTCGGCCGATTCCAGCGAACCGATGGTGGTGCGCAAGATCGGCGCCTACGTCTACAACAACCTGCAGCTCGGCTACAACGTCGAGCCGTGGCACACGCGTTTCGAAGTGGGCGTGGACAATATCGCCAACAAGCAGCCGCCGCTGTACTACTCCAACAACGTCGGCAATGCCAATACCGATGTGGCCACCTACGATCTGCTGGGTCGGTTCTACTGGGCGCGTGCCACGGTGAAGTTCTGATCGGGCGGTTTGTCGCCGGTGCGTGCGGCCAGATGTCATCGGTCGCGCGCATGTCTGTGCGTTCGCGGGCGTTCGCGGCTGCGCAGGTGTGTGTCGCAATGGCGCGCGGTCTGTGCGCGCGGACAGGAGTTAAGCTGAGCCCATGACGGATATGCATGCAAGCGAGTTGCCCGACGACCACGCGCCGAGTCTGTCACGGCGCCGTTTTCTGGCCTGGAGCAGCCTGGCGGTTGCGGCGGGTTTCCTGAGGTTTCCGGCGCAGGCCAGTGCCGCGCAACCCGGCAGCGTGCGCGCCGTGCCGCTGGCGCAGGTGCGGCTCACGCCGTCGCTGTTCCTGGACGCGCTGCAGACCAATCGTCGCTATCTGATGCGGCTGCAGCCGGACCGGCTGCTGCACAACTTCGTGCTGTACGCAGGGCTCGATCCCAAGGCCAAGGCATACGGCGGCTGGGAGGCGGATACCATCGCCGGGCATACGCTGGGCCACTATCTCAGCGCGCTGGCACTGATGCATGCGCAGACTGGCGATGCGCAATGCCGCGCACGCGCAGCCTATCTGGTGGGCGAGCTGGCGCGGTGCCAGGCACACGCAGGCGATGGTTACGTGGCCGGCTTCACCCGCAAGAATGCCGCAGGCAAGATCGAAAGCGGCCGCGCGGTGTTCGATGAGCTCAAGCGCGGCAAGATCGACCCGGCGCCGTTCTACCTCAACGGCAGCTGGGCACCGCTGTACACCTGGCACAAGCTGTTTGCCGGCCTGCTCGACGTGCATGCACATTGCGACAATGCGCAGGCGCTGCAGGTGGCGGTGGGCCTGGCCGGCTATCTGCAAGGCATCTTCGCCGCACTCGACGACGCCCAGCTGCAGAAGGTGCTGTCGTGCGAATTCGGCGGCCTCAACGAATCCTTTGTCGAGCTGCATGTGCGTACCGGCGATGCGCAGTGGCTGGCGCTGGCGCAGCGTCTGCACCACCACGCCGTGCTCGACCCACTCATCGCCCAGCGCGACGAGCTGGTGCACCAGCATTCCAACACCAACATCCCCAAGCTGATCGGCCTGGCACGCGAGTACGAAGTCACCGGCGATGCCGCCTCGGGCGCGGCGGCGCGCTTCTTCTGGCACACCGTCACCGACCACCATACCTACGTGATCGGCGGCAACGGCGACCGTGAGTACTTCCAGCAGCCGGACAGCATCTCGAAGTTTCTCACCGAGCAGACCTGCGAGCACTGCGCCAGCTACAACATGCTCAAGCTCACCCGGCACCTGTACCAGTGGGGCCCGCAGGCCGAGTTCTTCGACTACTACGAGCGCACGCTGCTCAACCACGTGATGGCGCAGCAGCATCCGCGCACCGGCATGTTCACCTACATGACACCGATGCTGGCCGGCGAAGCACGTGGCTGGTCGTCGCCATTCGACGATTTCTGGTGCTGCGTCGGCAGCGGCATGGAAGCGCATGCCCAGTTCGGCGATTCGATCTACTGGCAGGACGGGCAGGGCGTCTACGTCAACCTGTATGTGCCCTCCAGCGTGCGCGACGCCGCCGGGCTGGACATGACCCTGCGCAGTGCGATGCCCGAGCAGGGCAGCGCCTCGCTACGCATCGATGCCGCGCCGGCCGAGCAACGTACACTCGCACTGCGCGTGCCCGGCTGGGCGCAGTCGCCGAAGCTGCAGCTCAACGGCCAGCCGGTCGATGCCACCGTCAACGAGGGCTACCTGCGTATCACCCGCGTCTGGCACGCCGGCGACATGCTCACGCTGTCGTTGCAGATGCCGCTGCGCCTGGAAGCCACACCCGACGACCCGGCCTGGGTCTCGCTGCTGCGCGGGCCGCTGGTGTTGGCGGCCGACCTGGGCGATGCGGCAAGACCCTGGTCGGGCAAGGCCCCGGCATTGATCGGCGGCGATGAGGTGTTGCAGCGCCTGCAGCCGGTGGCAGGCCAGGCCGCGTTCGACTACAGCGACGGCGACCAGCACTGGCGCTTCTCGCCGTTCTACGCCCAGTTCGATCGCCGCAGTGCGCCCTACCTGGAGCATCGCGATGCCGCCGCATGGCAGCAGCATCAAGCCGAGCAGACCGCAGCAGACGCGAAGCAACGGGCGCTGGACACGCGCGCACTGGACCGCATCGCCCTGGGCGACGACGCGTCCGAAAAGGCCCACGGCCTGCAAAGCGAAAGCTCCTACGCACTGAGCTACCGCCGCCGCGCCGGCCGCGACGCCCGCACCGGCGGCTTCATCGCCTTCACCCTGCGCAACACCGCCCGGGCCCGCATCCTGCGCCTGCGCTACTGGGGCGACGAAACCCGCCGCCGCTTCCGCATCCTCGCCGACGGCGAGCTCATCGCCAACGAACGCCTGGACGGCAATCGCGGCCTGGACTTCGTCGATGTGGATTACGCCTTGCCCGCAGCGGTCGCCGGCCGCGACACGCTGCAGATCCGCATCGAACCGGAAACCGGCTACTCGGCCGGGCCTGCGTTCGGGTGCTGGGTGCTGGAGTCGGCGTAAGCGCCGAAGTCTGCGCGCTGTCGATCTTGCTGCAGCGTGTCTTGTAGAGGGGGGGGAGGTCTACTACAGACGGCAAAGTGAAAGCGCACAGTAACCCCGCACGAACTTTCCGGCGCGCAAAACAAAGAAGGGGTGGGGTTAGGGTACGAGGCGAAGCCTAGTGGCGCTTCAATCGCACGGAGACTCGCCTTTCAGCGTCACCGTATGGAATCTTCTACCACCGTCACCACCAGTTCGCCATTACGCGCAGTGATCTGCAGCTTGCAGCCAACCGCAAACCCCAACTGCTCCAGCCAAATCCCACGCAAGCGCACGCTGGGAATGCGCTGGCTGTGCGGCCGGCCCGGTTCTGCGTCGTAGAACGCATAGCCCACCGTGCAGCGTGTGGGCGTGCGCGCCTTGCGCGGTGGCCGCGGCGGCAGATCGTCCGCGCGAGACCTGTGGCGGCGGTCGACGTCGGGGTTGTCCACATCGAACGTGGGCGAGGGCACCAGCTGCATTGGTTGCGCATCTTTCACCGGCGTGGCTGCTTGCTCTGCGGTAGCGGCGCGTCTGGCGTTCGGCTTGGATCGCTTGGCGGTCGAAGAGGGCGCCCGGCTCATCGCCTCACCTCCGTCAGCACCACGGAGCGACGACGCCCACCCATCTGCAGTATCGATACATTTGCCATGACAACGCCTCCTTCGAAGAACAGGCACCGTCGCCGGCCGGCGACGGGATGTCGGGAGGTTAGAAACCGCTCATAGCCGGCGGGCGTATTCCTCCCGAAGGAGTGTTGTATTAGCCGCCCTCCCGACGCAGGCATCGCGTCGGCTTGCGCCTGCGAACAGGCACAAAAAACCCACCAGTTTGACGGAGGTGGGTACCGCTATGAGAGGAGTTTCTACGCTCCTTGAGGCAGAGGTTGCTACTGGTTGCTTGGGATGTCAACTATATGATGATCGTCAGAATCAAATCCGGCTCGAAAACCTATGGCTCGCTCCTGCAAACGAGGCTCAAATTTAAATTGGATTTTTCATGAATTAATCCTGCATCCTTTGTGAGTACTAACACTCCTTTTTCGAGGTATGACCAATCGACTTCAGGATATTCCTCCGCATATTTCCCTTCATCAAAGATTGCCACTACAGTCCCGTAAAGATCAGAGCCTAGAGAGACCGTGTCGCCTAGTAAAATAATTTCGCCGCTCTCGTAAGTCATGACATCACCTAATTGACAAAATCAGCTAAAGGTATAGATCCGGCAGGCGGTGGCAGACCGCCAGAGGCGTCGCTAGCACCAATGTTGACCCAGAAGCATTGGCAATTATTGGGGTTTTGGTTCGCGCGGTAAAGATTATAGTGATCGCCTGGGTAAGGATGGTGAGGCTTCGATGGCGGAACTAGATCATGTCGGTATCCGATTGTTCCCACTGCGACAACTTGGCCCGTGACCAACTTGCATGGCGGACAGCCACCCTTTTCATTTCCGCAAAGGGCATTTGCGGCATCCACTAAATTGCGAACCGCAGAACCCACGGGGGAGTATGGCGAACTCATCAGCGGTGAACCCAAAATGCCCCCCAGTATTTGTTCGGAGGAGGGGCTTGATGGGTAAACTGGCTGGCCGTTTGCTCCGTAATTGGAAGGGTTGTCCGGATTGCCGTACCCACCTGGGAAGCCGCCCAGCCCTGGTTGCGGCAGTGGTCTGACCCTTTGAAGTCCATGAGGATCAAGTGATGTCATCGGAGCAGATCCGACATAGCCAAAGGTGGATAACCCACCGGCAAGCCCAATCGGATCACTCTGCCAATACCGCCCGGTAGAAGGGTCATAGTCCCGGAAATAGTTCTGATTCAACCCACTCGCCGCATCGTACCGCTGCCCCGGGAAGCGCATATCCAACACCAGTGCCGCACCATCCCCATCAGGATCCTGATTCGGTGCGGTGTTGCCGAAGGCTTCGCCCTTCAAGCTCCACGTCCACACCGCCACATCGCGTGTGGAGTCGATCACCACGCGTGGGCTGCCCAGGTGGTCGGGTTCGATGTAGTGCAGTTTGCTTGCATTGGCCAGCAGGCCGACCGGTAGATCGTCCAGCCAGATCGCCTGCTGCTTGGGCGCGCCGTTGCTGTCGTAGTCGCCCAGCCAGTGGCCGGCTTCATCGTAGAGCGTGTAAGTGTTGGTGGTGCCGAGGAAGCGGCGCACCTGCTCGCCACGGCCGTTGTAGCGGTAATTCATGGTCACCGCGCCGGCGCGGCGGGCTTGGGTCATGCGCCCGGTGGTGTCGTAGGTGTACTGGCGCGCGGTGCCGCCGATGGCCGTGGTGTTGCCGGTGGCGTCGTAACTGCGGGCCACGCCGGCCACCGCGCTGAGGCGATGGCTGTCGGCCGGGTAGGTGTAGGCCTGCGTGGCCGTGCCGACCTTGGCGCTGAGGCGGTTGCCGGTGGCGTCGTAGCTGTAGCCGTCGATCAGGGTGCCGGTGCGGCCGTCCTTGAGGCCGGTCAGGCGGCCCAGCGCGTCGTAGCCCAGGCCGATCTCCGGCGTGGAATTACCAGCGGGCGTCAACGCGGTGAGATTGCCGGCTGGGTCGAAGCCGAAGCCCACCTCCAGCCCGCCCGGGCGGGTGTCCTGGATCGCCTGCGGGCGGTAGTCCAGATCGTAGCGGCGGGCGAGGGTGCGGCCATTGCCGTAGGTCCAGCCGGCGGCCGGGCCGAACGGGTAGTAGCTGGCGTTGCCCAGCAGTACCTGTCGGCTGCCACCGGCCGGGGTAACGCCGACCTCGGTGGTCTGGCCTTGGGTGTTGCGCACGTAATCGACCACCGCCCCATCGGGATAGGTCATGCGGCGCAACTGGCCGCCGATGGTGTAGTCGTAGCGCAGCACCAGCGCCTTGCCGTTGCTGGTCTGCACCTTGCGCACCAGATCGCCGAAGCGGTTGTAGCAGTACTGGGTGATGGCGCCGCCGTCCTGCATCTTGGTCAGGCGGCCGATGGTGAAGGTCTCCCCGCTCGTGCAGGCCGTCTGCGTCACGTCGTAGGTGTAGGTGACGTTGAGGCTGGTGGTGGGGTAGGTGACCTTGGTCAGGCGATTCAGCGCGTCGTAGCCGTAGCCGGTGGTGTTGCCGCGCGCATCGGTCTGGGTGGCGCGGTTGCCGGCGCTGTCGTAGGTGTAGCTGGTGACGCCAGTGTCCGGGCTGGTGAGCTTCACCAGATCGCCGAAGCCGTTGTACTCGTATTTGGTATCCAGGCCCTTGGGGTCGGTGACCTTGGTGAGGTTGTCCAGCGCGTCGTAGTCGAAGGTGGTGTTGGCCTTGATGCCGGCCACATCCTGCAGCGTGCGCGAGAGGCGATTGAGCGGGTCGTATTCGCTCTGCGTTGCGGTTGCCAGTGAATCTGTCACCTTGGTGACGTTGCCATTGGCGTCGTACTCGAAGTCGGTAGGGTCGCTAGCCGCGGTGGCCTGCGTCTTGAGTTGCCCCAGTTGGTTGTAGACGCGCGAGAGCGTGCGCTTCAACGTACCGGCCGCGTCCTTGGTGTCTTCCTTGACGCGATTGCCGGCGTTGTCCAGCGTGTAGTGGACGGTGTTGCCCGCGTTATCGGTGATATCGGTCAGCCGATGCGCCGCATCGTAGGTAAAGACGGTGAACGCGCCATCGGGCTGGGTGACCTGCTTGACCAGGCCGGTGGGCCAATAGTCGATGCGGGTAATGCGGTCATCGGCCTCGCTGGACGCATCGCTTCCGCGCACTTTGCTGGCGGTCAGCCAACCGCGCGGGTGGTAGGTGTAGTCGGTGACGATGCCGTTGGTGTCCTTGATGGACAACGGGCGGCCTGCGCCGTCGTAGGCGAGGTATTCGGTGACTTGGCCGAGGGCGTTGGTGACTTTCCACAAGTCGCCTTTGCGGTGCGGGCAGCTGAATGGTGGTGCGGCGCAAGTGCTATCGTCGGTGGCGTAATAAGTGTAGCGCAGCAGGTCGGATAGATCGCTGCGCGCGCCGTCGACCGAGGTCGCCAGTCCCAGCAACGGACAGGTGCCCGCGTCTATATCGGTTTGTTCGCAGTATGTGGTGGCTGTGGTTCGGGTGGTTCCGGCGACTGGATCGGTACGTGAAGAGCTCAGTGCCTGGCCGCGGGCGTTGTAGGTCCAGGTCGATTGTTCTATCAGCGTATTTGTCGCGTCATACACTTGCCGTGTTACTGGGACAGACAGGTCAGGATGCCATTCGGTTTGTGTGGTTCGGAGATGACTACCGCCGTAGCTATTTTCCGAGGCGGAAATCAAGTGTCCGTTCTGATCACGGCTGAAGTTTCTTACTAGTGTCCCGTTATCAGCCCGGCTCAAATAGCCATCATCTCCATATACGTAAGATGTTTCCAAGCGCGGACAATCCACGCATGTATCGACGGCGCTGCGTAGTAGCCGGCCGTTATTGAACACATCGAAAGAGAACTCCTTGGTCGACCCTAAAGGATTTGTGACGACCGCTTTATTGCCGTTTTCCGCATAAGCCACAGAGAAGTAATTGCCGCCGATGCCATTTCCCGTTGCTGTCGCGCGCCCCTGAACATCGTAGGTATACCGGCCGACTACAGTGCCGGTCTGATCCAGTTTCTCCGTCAACCACACCTCATCATTGTCTGCATAGCGATAGCCCATCGCATCACCGGCCGGGCCTGCCAATGTCAAGCGCCCCTGCGCATCATATGCGTAATCGATGCGTCCTCCATCAGGTAAGTCGAGACTGCTTGCCTGCATGTAGCTCATGTAGTGAATCACTGCTTCACGGCCTTTTCGATCAATAAGCTTGATCGGCTGGCCCATTGCATCGTAGATGACGGAGATCAGTAATTCGCCAAAGCTTTCAGTCCTGGAAAAGCGTCCCCTGCTATCAAAGACGCTGGTCTGCGCTCCAGTGCGCAACTGCCATCCGGCGAGGGAGCCATCGACTCTTGAGATCTCTGAGAGATGGTAGTGCCTCAGATCCGACTGCGTCATCCAGGCGCCACCGGGATCTTTGAGAAAAGGAACGACCTCGCCGTCCTCCAGAAAGACAAATGCGGCGGTCTTCTGCTTGTCCACTTCAATGCGAGAGGTGACGATACTGCTCCAGTTCTTTCCAAATGGAAATAATCCGGAGCTGGGCGATGAGGAAAAGGTTTGCTCGAGCGAAAAATCTGCAGACACAGCATCGGATCGACGTTCGACCTTGTTTGCGCCTGAGCATGAAATAGGGTTGCCGACCTCGGCGCTCATCCCCGTGCATTGCATTGGCTTGGCCGGATCAGCTTGACCAATCGGTCTGCTGCAGATCCACGAATCCGGATTATAAATTCGAATTAGCGTATAGCTTGCGGGGCACGCGGGGACTGGGATAACCCAGTTCTGCCCATGTCCATCAATCGTCGACCCTACCGGATAACCCCCACTATTGGGGCCGGTAAACACAAGGGTGTGATGACATCCGGCATAATCGTCTTCCACGTAGTGGATGTTGGTGTAAATATAGCCATTGTCCGACTTCGGAAATGCATTGATCGCAATTTCGCAGGCCGTGGTTCCATCTGAAATTCTGGGAAAAGTGTTAGGTAGGTTGATCTGAATCGAATACTTAGTCAGTGCCGGCATGCGGTCGAAATTTGGGGTCTGCGCAGAGGCATTGCCGATCAATGCGTTCCCCGCTAGCAGCGCGAGCGCCAAAAAAAACGAAAGTATACGCATCCAGTTTTAATCCTCGAGAGAGAACAGCCCGCTCCTATGTATTGCTCCAAGGGCAGCATCGACATCCTGTCGCTTTAACTGAATGGAAAACTGCATTTTGTTACAAGCCGGGCTTCCAGGCAACCGCTGAGGTTTTCAACCACGGTTGCCGCCGTCTCCAATGCTCTGGATCCCCACAATGCCATCTCCGAATCTTATGGTCGAGTGTGGATAATTCCGGTCTGCGACGCTAGATATCTTTCCCTGTTTCAAACACAAAGGCCGGCAATAATGCTGGCCTTTGCTCTTCATTCCATCGTGTTGGTCCTTACACCGACAACTCCAGCAACAACTTGTTCAACCGCTTCACATAGCCGGCAGGGTCCTTGAGGCTATCGCCCGCTGCCAGCGCGGCCTGGTCGAACAGCACCCGGCTCAGATCGCCGAAGCGGTCCATGTCGGCTTCCGCATCCAGCTTTTCGATCAGCGGGTGGGCCGGGTTGAATTCGAACACCGGCTTGGACTCCGGCACGGCCTGGCCGCTGGCTTCCAGCAGCTGACGCATCTGCAGGCCCAGGTCGCCCTGGCCGATGGCCAGGATCGCCGGGGAATCGGTCAGGCGGTGCGAGACGCGCACTTCGGCCACGTCGTCGCCCAGGGCGGCCTTGATGCGCGAGGCCAGGCCTTCCTTGGATTTGGCGACTTCTTCCTGCGCCTTCTTGTCTTCTTCCGAATCCAGCTTGCCCAGGTCCAGGTCGCCGCGTGCCACATCCACGAACGACTTGCCGTCGAACTCGGTGAGATAGCTCATCAGCCACTCGTCGATGCGGTCGGTGAGCAGCAGCACTTCGATGCCCTTCTTGCGGAAGACTTCCAGGTGCGGGCTGTCCTTGATCTGCGCGTAGCTTTCGCCGGTGAGGTAGTACAGCTTGTCCTGGCCCTCGGCCAGACGACCCACGTAATCGGCCAGGCCCACGCTCTGCGCGCCGGTGGTGTCATGCGTGGAGGAGAAGCGCAGCAGGCCGGCGATCTTTTCGCGGTTGGCGTAATCCTCGGCCGGGCCTTCCTTCAGCGCCTGGCCGAAGTTGCGCCAGAACGTTGCATAGTCGTCCGGCTTGTCCTTGGCCAGCTTCTCCAGCATGTCCAGCGAGCGCTTGGTCAGCGCCGACTTCATCGAGTCGACCACCGGGCCGGACTGCAGAATCTCGCGTGAGACATTGAGCGACAGGTCGGACGAATCCACCACGCCCTTGATGAAACGCAGGTACAGCGGCAGGAACTGCTCGGCCTGGTCCATAATGAAAACGCGCTGCACGTACAGCTTCAGGCCCTTGGCCGAATCGCGGTGATACAGGTCGAACGGGGCGCGGCCGGGCACGAACAGCAGCGAGGTGTATTCCAGCTTGCCTTCGACCTTGTTGTGGCTCCACGCCAGCGGGTTGCCGGCATCGTGCGCGACGTGCTTGTAGAACTCCTGATATTCCTCGTCCTTGATCTCGGACTTGGGCCGCGTCCACAACGCGCTGGCGCGGTTGACCGCTTCCCACTCCGGCTCGGCGGGCGCGTCGGCCTGTTCGCCGTGGTGCTCCTTGCGCATCTCGATCGGCAGGCCGATGTGGTCGGAGTATTTCTTGAGGATGCCGCGCAGCGTCCAGCCGTCGGCAAAGCTGTCTTCGCCGTCCTTCAGGTGCAGCACGATGCGGGTGCCGCGCTCGGGCTTGTCGACGCTGGCGACCTCGAACTCGCCTTCGCCACGCGAGGACCAGTGCACGCCCTCGTTGGCGGGCAGGCCGGCGCGACGCGAGTACACGTCGACCTGGTCGGCGACAATGAAGGCGCTGTAGAAACCCACGCCGAACTGGCCGATCAGGTTGGCGTCCTTCTTCTGATCGCCGCTGAGGTGCTTGAGGAAGTCGGCGGTGCCGGACTTGGCAATGGTGCCCAGGTGCGAGACCGCATCCTCGCGGCTCATGCCGATGCCGTTGTCGTCGATGGTGACGGTGCGCGCGTCCTTGTCGTAATCCACGCGGATGCGCAGCTCGCCGCCGCCTTCCAGCAGCTCCGGCTTCACCAGTGCCTCGAAACGCAGCTTGTCGGCGGCGTCGGCGGCATTGGAGACCAGCTCGCGCAGGAAGATTTCCTTGTTCGAGTACAACGAATGGATCATCAGCTGCAGCAACTGCTTGACCTCGGTCTGGAAGCCAAGCGTCTGCTTGTCGGTTTCAACGGTCATTGGGGTCGTGCTCCATGGTGGCCCAGGCCGCAACGCGGCCGATGGCCTGGGGGATGAGGCCGTGTGGGGATTTTTCAAGGCGAGCGCGCGCCAGATCGCCTGCGTCGATGCCGGTCGGGGAGGGCGGTTGCGGCAATCGCGGCGGTATCATGGCCGGCCAACCGTCCTGCCCTGAGCCATGTCGCCATCCGTGCCGTCGCTGTCCCGCCTCCGTTCGCCCGCACCCGGCGCGTGGCGATGAGCCGCCCCGCACGGCCGGCGCCACGCGGCGCGGAAGGGCAGGTGCGCATCGTCGGCGGGCGCTGGCGCAACACCAAATTGTCGGTGCCGGACCTGCCTGGCCTGCGCCCGAGCAGCGACCGCGTCCGCGAGACGGTGTTCAACTGGCTGATGCCGCGCCTGCCCGGCGCGCGCGTGCTGGACCTGTTCGCCGGCTCCGGCGCGCTGGGCCTGGAAGCGGTGTCGCGGGGTGCGGCGCATGCGACGCTGGTCGAGCGCGACCCCGGCCTGGCGCAGCGCTTGCGCCAGCACGTCACCCGGCTGGACGCGGCCGACCAGGTGCAGGTGCTGCAGGAAGACGCATTGCGCTGGCTGGAGCGCGCGCCGGTGGCGCAGGCCAGCATCGTGTTCGTCGATCCGCCGTTTGCTGCCGGCCTGTGGCCCAGCGTGCTGGAACGCCTGCCCGCGCACCTGAGCGCCGATGCCTGGCTGTATCTGGAAGCCCCGGTCGAGCTGCCGCCGCAGGTGCCGGCCGGCTGGCACCTGCACCGCGAAGGCGCCACCCAGCAGGTGCGCTATGCGCTGTACCGCCGGGCCGCTGCTACACTGAACGGCGATCCGACCCCGGTAGTTTCCGTATGAGCGTGGCCAATAGCCGCACCGCCGTCTATCCCGGTACCTTCGACCCGATCACCAACGGGCATATCGATCTGGTGAACCGCGCCGCGCCGTTGTTCGAGCGCGTGGTGGTCGGCGTGGCCTACAGCCCCTCCAAGGGCCCGGCCCTGCCGCTGGAACGCCGCGTGGAGCTGGCCCAGGAAGCACTGGCCGCGCATGCCAACGTGGAAGTACGCGGCTTCGACACGCTGCTGGCCCACTTCGTGCGCGACATGGGTGCCGGCGTGCTGCTGCGCGGCCTGCGCGCGGTGTCCGACTTCGAATACGAATTCCAGATGGCCAGCATGAACCGCCATCTGATCCCGGAGGTGGAAACGCTGTTCCTCACCCCGGCCGAGCAGTACAGCTTCATCTCGTCCTCGCTGGTGCGCGAAATCGCGCGGCTGGGCGGGGACGTGTCCGGTTTCGTTCCAGCTTCGGTCGTCGAAGCCCTGCGGCAGGTGCGGCAAGCCCGCGCGCAGGCCTGATTCTCTAGCAGTCACATCACCACATGCTTTTCAAAGGGAGGAGTTTCATGAAACACACCATGCGCGCGCTGGCGCTCGCTTCGATCGCCGCTCTGGCCGTCACCGCCTGCAAGAAGGAGGAGCCGGCACCGACCGCCGCCGCGGCTCCCGCGCCGCTGAAGGCGCCGGCCAAGGACGACAACGCCGGCTGGAAGAAGTACCTGCAGGAAGTGGTCGGCCAGAACCTGGGCGCCACCACCAACAGCCCGTTCCTGTACTACTTGCCGCCGGAGTCCGATGCTGAATTCGCCGGCAGCTACGAGCGTCAGCTGGAAAGCGTCAAGACCGCACTCGCGCGTGGCGTGCAGCCGGGCAACATGCTGGCCTTCGGTTCGTCGGCTTCGACCAAGATGGCCGACCTGATCGACGCCGCGTTCAAGGACGTGCAACCGGATTCGATGAAGGGCGTGCGCGTACTGTTCATCGGCGATGCCGCCGATAATGCCCGCGTGCAGGCCATCGTCCAGCCCAAGGGCGTGGAATACACCTTCGTTGAAGCCAAGTAATGCCGTACCGGGCCGGATGCGCGGGAGGGCGCGTCCGGCCGCCGTGCGCAATCGCGGCATGCCGCTGATTCCGCACCCCATCGGGGCCGGTCCACACGGACCGGTTGCCGACCACGTGCGTGGCGGTGTCCATGCCTGGCCCCGGGCCGGGCGCGTTGGCGTCCGGCAGCACGTTGCGTTCCAGCGCCTGGCGTTGCATCGCGCCGCGTCGCATCGCATGGTGGTGCCGCCATGTCGCTGAAGATCAACGAGCTCTGCGTCAACTGCGATGTCTGCGAGCCGGCGTGCCCGAACCAGGCCATCTCGATGGGCGAAACCATCTACGTGATCGACCCGGCACGTTGCACCGAGTGCGTGGGCCATTTCGACGAGGCGCAATGCGTGGTGGTGTGCCCGGTCGAATGCATCGACCCGGATCCGGACATCCCGGAAACCCACGATCAATTGCTCGCCAAGCTCATGCAGCTGCAGCGCGATCACCCCGAACTGTACGAACAGGAGCCTCCCGCCCCGTGAGCATCTTTTCCCGACGTTTTCCTTCGCGCGGCCTGTTGCTGCTGGCCTTCGTACTGGCAACGCCGGCCTGGTCGGCCGATGGCGCTAGGCCGGCGACAGCCGCGTCCTCGCCGGTGGCGGGGCATCCGCCCGGTGCGGCGATCGCCAGCGGGCACGCACTGGCCACCGACGCCGGCCTGCAGATCCTGCGCGAAGGCGGCAATGCGTTCGATGCGGCGATCGCGGTGTCGTCAACCCTGGCGGTGGTCGAGCCGATCAGCTCGGGCCTGGGCGGCGGCGGCTTCTTCCTGTTGCACGATGCCAAGACCGGCAAGGACGTGATGCTGGATGCGCGCGAGACCGCGCCCGAGTCGGCCAGCGAGGCGCAGTTCCTCGACAAGCAGGGCGCGCTGGACCGCGACCGCTCGGTCAACGGCCCCTGGTCGGCCGGGATTCCCGGCTTGCCTGCAGCGCTGGTGGAGCTGGCCACCCGGCACGGCCGGCTGCCGCTGAAGCAGTCGCTGGCACCGGCCATCCGCATCGCCACCGAAGGTTTTCCGGTGTACGCGCGCATGGCCAAGGGCTATGCCTCGCGGCGCGAAGTGATGGAGCGTTATCCCGGCACGCGCGAGGTCTATCTGCGCGGCGGCAAGCCCATCGCCGAAGGCGACATCTTCAAGCAGCCCGAATTGGCGCACACCTTGAAGCTGCTCGGCGACAAGGGCTTTGACGGCTTCTACAAGGGCGAAACCGCCAGCAAGCTGCTGGCCGGCGTCAAGCAGGCCGGCGGGCAGTGGAAGGCCGCCGAGCTGGCCGGGTACCGGGTCAAGCAGCGCACGCCGATCCAGTTCGATTACCGCGGCTGGAAGATCACCACCGCGCCGCCGCCGTCTTCCGGCGGTATCGCACTCGCCGCCATGCTGCAGATCCTGGAAGGCTGGGAGCTGGACACGCTCGACGATGCGCACCGCACCCATCTGGTGGTGGAAGCGATGCGCCGCGCCTACCGCGACCGCACCTTCTTCCTCGGCGACCCGGACTTTGTCGCGGTGCCGCAGCGCGTGCTGACCAGCAAGGATTACGCGCAAGGCCTGCGCGCCACGATCAACCCGGACAAGGCCACCCCCAGCGACCTGCTGTCGGGCAATCCGACCCCGCTGGAAGACGACGAGACCACGCACTTTTCCATCATCGATGGCGAAGGCAACCGCGTCGGCGCCACCCAGACCGTCAACCTGCTGTACGGCTCGGGGCTGATCCCCAAGGGCACCGGCGTGCTGCTCAACGACGAGATGGACGACTTCGCGCTCAAGCCGGGCACGCCCAATGCCTTTGGCGTGATGGGCTACGCGGCCAACGCCCCCAAGCCGGGCAAGCGCATGCTCAGCTCGATGACGCCGACCTTCATGGAATCGGCCGACAAGGTCGCGGTGATCGGCACCCCGGGCGGCAGCCGCATCATCACCATGGTGCTGCTCGGCATCCTGGGCTACGACGCCGGCCTGGACGCACAGCAGGTCAGCGCCTTGCCGCGCTATCACCACCAGTGGCTGCCGGACGTGATCGAGGCCGAGAGCAACGCGTTCTCGCCGCAGACCGCCAAGGCGCTGCAGGCGATGGGGCATGCGCTCAAGCTGCCTGGCGACACCGCCGAGGGCGGCCGCGGTTCCAGCCACGTCTGGGGCAATCTGCAGACGGTGGAGTGGGACAAGCGCAGCAACGTGCTCACCGGCGGTAGCGACCCGCGCAACCCGGTGGGCAAGGCGCAGGTCCAGCTGGCGACACCTGCACGGTGAGTGCCACGGCCTGCTCCGTGGGCGGGGCAGGCATTACACGGCCAACGATGAGAACCGGCGTGCACTGAGGCGCGGGCCTGGCCTGTCGGTTCGGCGCAGGCGGCACAGGTGCCGAACACGCGGCGCGGCGAACCGTGTCCTTACCTCGACAACTACGTGCAGCATGTCTGCGCCGGCCTGAGTGGGGGCCGGAAGGTCACTGGCTGCCTGCAGCAATACGGTTTGCTGCTGTGTCCTATGTCGGGATTGGACTTGTCGCTGTGCATCGATTTGGCGACCATCGTGGCATGACCATTTTGCAGACCCTGCTCACCGCCATGGTGATCGCATCGCCCATCGCCGCCTGCGCGGCCGATACGACCGGCACTGCCGGCAGCACGGCCGCTGCCGGCGCCGCGATCCACGTCAACCAACTCGGTTATCTGCCGGGCTCGGCCAAGCTGGCGGTGGTCGGCTTGCCGCCGTCCGCTGCGGCAGCGGCAGACCGCTTCACGGTCGAGGATGCCGACGGCCGCCGCGTGCTGGAGGGCCGCTTGTCGCCGGCGGCCACCTGGGCACCAGCGGGGCAACAGGCACGCGTGGCCGACTTTTCCGCGCTGCGCGCCCCAGGGACGTATCGGGTGAAGATCGCCGGTTTGCCGGCGTCGGATCCATTCCCGATTGCGGCCGGTGCCTACCAGCCCGTCGTGGATGCCTCGCTCAAGGCGTTCTACTTCAATCGCGCCAGCACCGCGCTGCCGGCGCAGTTCGCCGGGCACTATGCACGTGCGGCCGGGCATCCGGACACCGATGTGCGCATCCATCCTTCTGCTGCGTCTGCCACGCGCCCGGCCGACAGCGTGATCCGTGCACCCAAGGGCTGGTACGACGCCGGTGACTACAACAAGTACATCGTCAATTCCGGCATCAGCACCTACACCTTGCTGGCCGCCTACGAGCAGTATCCGGCGCTGTTCAAGGCGCAGCCGCTGACCATTCCCGACGACGCCCCCGGCGTGCCCGGCATCCTGCAGGAGACCTGGTGGAACCTGGAATGGATGCTGGCCATGCAGGACCCGGCCGATGGCGGCGTGTACCACAAGCTCACCGACAAGCAGTTCGATGGGCTGGTGATGCCGGACCAGGCCAGGCAGCAGCGCTACGTGGTAATGAAAGCCACTGCCGCCACGCTGGATTTTGCCGCGGTGATGGCCGCCGCCAGCCGCGTGTATGCGCCGTTCGACGCGCAGTATCCGGGCGCGTCGGCACGCATGTTGAAGGCCGCGCGCCGTGCCTGGGCGTGGGCGCAGCAGCATCCGGATGTGATCTACCGCCAGCCCGACGATGTGCGCACCGGCGGCTACGACGACGCGCAGGTGGACGACGAATTCGCCTGGGCCGCGGCCGAGCTGTATGTGAGCACGCGCGAGGATGGCTTCTATGACGCAATGATGGCGCGCAACGTGCCGGCCAGCGTGCCGGGCTGGAGCAACGTCGGCGGCCTGGCCTGGATGTCGCTGGCCGAACATCGCGACCGGCTCACCCCGCATGCCGATCGCGCTCGTATCGCGCATGAGATCACCGGTCTGGCACAGCGGCTTGCCGAACAGTGGCAGGCCTCGCCCTGGCGTCTGGCGATGACCGACACCGATTTTGTGTGGGGCAGTAATGCAGTCGTGCTCAACCGCGCGATGATGTTGATGCAGGGCTATCGGTTGACCGGGCAGCGGCCGTATCTGGACGCCGCGCAGTCGCAGCTGGATTACATCCTGGGGCGCAATCCGTTGGGGCTGTCGTTCGTCACCGGGGTCGGGCTGCGCAGCCCGCTGCATATCCACCATCGCCCTTCCGAAGCCGACGGCATCGACGCGCCGGTGCCGGGCTGGCTGGCTGGCGGCCCGCAACCGGGCCAGCAGGACGCCAAGGACTGCAAGGTGGCCTATCCCTCCAGGCTGCCGGCGCTGTCGTACCTGGACGACACCTGCAGTTATGCCAGCAACGAGGTGGCAATCAACTGGAACGCGCCGCTGGTGTATGTGAGCGCGGCGATCGAAGCGTCCACGCGCTGAGGCGGCGGGCTCCAGGCGGCAGCGCGATTTTCCCTTCTCCCATCGGGAGAAGGTGGCGCGCAGCGCCGGATGAGGGTGCGGCAGCGGCAGCAACACCGACACACCGTACCCTCACCCCAACCCTTCTCCCGTGGGGAGAGGGGCTTCAATCCGCCGATTACCTCACCCGCGCTGCTCCAGCGTGATCGGCAATCGTCCAGCGCGCATCAGCTTTTGATTTGGTCGCTTCAGACACTCACTCCACCCGCGTGCCGAAGATCCGGTCGCCGGCATCGCCCAGGCCGGGCAGGATGTAGCCCTTGTCGTTGAGGTGGTCGTCGATCGCGGCGGTGTAGACCTCCACATCCGGATGCACGGCTTCCAAGGCTTTCAAGCCTTCCGGTGCGGCCACTAAAAAGATGCCCTTGATCCGCCGCGCGCCGGCGCGCTTGAGCATGTCGATGGTGGCGATCAGCGTGCCGCCGGTGGCCAGCATCGGGTCCAGGATCAGCGCGTCGCGTTCTTCCAGGCGGCCGGTGAGGCGTTCGAAGTAGGGCACCGGCTGCAGGGTTTCTTCGTCGCGTTGCAGGCCGACCACGCTCACGCGCGCGGCCGGGATCAGCGCCAGCACGCCGGGCAGCATGCCCAGACCTGCACGCAGGATCGGTACCAGGGTGATTTTCGCGCCGGCAATCCGCTGCACGGTCACCGGGCCGGCCCAGCCGGGCTGCACGTGCGACTCGGTGTCCAGATTGGCGGTGGCCTCGTAGGCCAGCAGTGTGCCCAGCTCGGTGACCAGTTCGCGGAAGCCCTTGGTGCTCAAGGCGGCATCGCGCAGCAGGCCGATCTTGTGCTGGACGAGGGGGTGACGGACTTCGACGATTTTCATGGGCAGCGACAGGCGGGAGAGACCCACAGTGTGCCGCAGCCAGCGGCAGCGTCGCCACACATTGGGCGTGATCGTGCTTGCAGATGTCATGTCAGTGAAACGTCGTAGACATAGTGTGCCCACCCATTCTTAACCGATTGGGGAAGCACCCGTGTTGAACAAGACTCCGCTGTGCCTGGCGATCACGCTGACGTTGGCGGCGGCCACGTGGAGCCCGCTTGCGCAGGCGGCCGAGGGTGCGGCAGCGGCAACCGGCGCCTCCGGTGCGGCAGCCGTCGACCTGGAGCGGCTGGAAGTGCGCCCGCAGGTGGAATCGCAGGTGCGCGCGGTCGATCTCAAGCGGGGTTCCGATGCGATCCAGGATGCGGTCGCCTCCGATGCGCTGGGCCGGTATCCCGACAAGAATGTTGCAGAATCCTTGCAGCGCCTGCCCGGCGTCAGCGTCACCCGCGACCAGGGCGAAGGGCGCTTCGTGGTGATCCGTGGCCTGGATTCGGCGCTCAACAGCGTCACCATCGACGGCATGACCATGGGCACGCCGGAAGACGGCACGCGCTCGGCGCCGCTGGACGTGATTCCGTCCGACTCGACCGAGCGCCTGAAAGTGGTCAAGTCGCCGACCCCGGACATGCCGGGCGATTCCATCGGCGGTGCGATCCAGGTCGAGTCCACCTCTGCCTTCGATCGCGATGGCCGCACGCTGCGCGGCTCGGTGGAAGGCAGCCACCAGTCGCTGTCGGGCAAGACCAGCCCCAAGGGCGCGTTCAACTACAGCGACATCTTCGACGGCACCTTCGGTGTGGCGGTCGGCGTGAACTACCAGGATCGCGAATTCGAATCGGACAATACCGAAGTGGCCTACGACAGCTTCGACGGCGGTGCGGCCGACGATCTGTTCGCCGGTGAAGTGCAGCGCCGCAAGTACTTCATCGAGCGTACCCGCATGGGCGCCAACCTCAACCTGGACTGGCGCCCGGACGCCGACAACCGCTACTACCTGCGTACGCTCTACAGCCGCTTCGACGATGCCGAAACGCGCCAGCGCACCATCTTCGGCCTGGCCGATGGGCAGGTCAGCGCCAATGGCGATGGCACCTACGACGTGGCCGACCTGCCGGCCGATTCCATTTCCAAGCGCGTGCGCTACCGCACCAAGAAGGAAGACACCATGGCCTTGAGCGTGGGCGGTGAAAACCGTCTGAGCGCGGCCACGGTGGATTACAAGCTGGGCTACACCAAGACCACCGAGCGCGTGAACGATGAGATGGAAGCGCGCTTCAACTACGCCGGCGACGATCTGTCGGCCACGGTCGATCAGAACAGCGGCATTCCGCGCCTGGGGTTCTCCGACAATGGCTGGCAGCGCAACGACGATTTCGTGTTCGACCGCTTCGTGCTGGCGCCCAAGCGGGTGGACGACAGCGAGCGCAGCGCGCAGGTCAACGTGCGCTTCGATGGCGAGCATTCCAGCCTGAAGATGGGCGTGCTCGGCCGCTGGCGCGAGCGCGATGTCAACGTGGACGAAAACGAGCTGCGTCGTGGCCCGGCAATCGATCTGAGCGACTGGACCACCGCCGCACCGGAACATCGCGGCGGCACGCTGGGCGAAAGCATCGGCTCGGACGGCATGCGCCGTTACTGGAATACCTCCGGCACTCTGTACAGCGCACGTCCGCAGGACGTGGGCAGCAATCTGCAGGTCTCGCTGCAGGACGACTACAGGGCCACCGAAGATGTGTTTGCGACGTACGCGATGGGCACCTGGGACATCGGTGCACTGCGCATGATCGCCGGCGTGCGGGTGGAGAACACCCAGTTCGACGCCACCGGCAACCAGGTCGACGTGGCCGAGAACGGCCGCACCGCCACGGTGACGCCGCGCGAAGCCTCCAGCAGCTACACCAATGTGCTGCCGGGCCTGCATCTGCGTTACGACACCGGCAACGACTGGGTGCTGCGGTTCGCGGCCAACAAGACCTTGTCGCGGCCTGCGTTCGGCGATGTCTCCCCGCGCGTGAGCATCAATCGCGGCGACGAAGAGGTGAGCCTGGGCAATCCCGATCTCAATCCGTATCGCTCAAAGAATCTGGATCTGTCGTTCGAAAAGTACATCGGCAGCACCGGCCTGATCTCGCTGGGCGTGTTCAACAAGTCGATCGACGACTACATCGTGCAGACCATCAGCACCAACGATGCCGAGTTCCCCAACCTGCAGGTGACGCGCTCGATCAACGGCGACACCGCAAAGGTGCGCGGCGCCGAATTCAATTGGCAGCAGGCGCTGGACTTCCTGCCCGAGGGCTGGAATGGCCTGCTGGTCGGCGCCAGCGCCACCGTGCTGGACAGCGATTTCAATCCCGGCCTGAGCGATCGCGCCGGCGAGGACTTCACCTTGCCGCGCTCGTCCAAGCGCATCTACAGCGGGCACCTGGGCTACGAAAAATACGGTTTCAGTGCACGCGTTGCGGCGGTGTATCGCAGCGAGTACCTGGACACCATCGGCCAAAGCCGCGCGTACGATATCTACGTCGCTCCGCACACCCAGCTGGATTTCAGCATGAACTACCAATTCAACAGCCACGTCAGCCTGTATCTGGAGGCGCAGAACCTGCTGGACGAACCGCTGGAGCTGTACCAAGGCGTGCCCTCGCGCACGCTGCAGAACGAAGAATACGGCCGCACCTATGCGCTCGGCCTGAAGGTGGCACTGTGATCGCAACGCGCACGCGGCTCCACACCACGTTACTCCACACCACACTGCTCGCCACCACGCTGGCGCTGACCGCCTGCGCCAGCGCACCGGCCGACCGCGAAGCCGACGAGGCGCTGTTGAAGGACCCCTTGCTCAGCGAGGCCAGGGTGGCGCACGAAGTGGTGCCGGAAGCCTTCATCACCGCGCTGACGCCGGCGGACAACCTGGATTCGCCGGCCAGCTGGAGTGCGCCCGATGGCAGCCGCTGGTTGATCGCCACCGCCAAGGCCACGCATGCGCTGGTGGTGTTCGATGGCGATAGCGGCAAGCGCCTGCGCGTGGTCGGCGGCAAGGGCAAGGCCTTGGGCAAACTGGATCGGCCAAACGGGATTTCGGTCGTCGACGATCTGGTGTTCGTGGTCGAGCGCGACAACCGCCGCGTGCAGGTGTTCTCGCTGCCGGATTTCAAGCCGCTGACCAGCTTCGGCCAGGACGAATTGCGCGAGCCCTATGGGCTGTGGGTGCGCAAGCACGACGGCGGCTACGAGGTGGTGGTCAGTGACAACTACATGTCGCCGGCCAACAAGGATGAGCCGCCGCCGCTGGCCGAACTCGGTCAGCGTTTCCGTCGCTATCAGGTGGACAACGCAGGGCAGGGCTGGCAAGCGCACCTGACCCAGAGCTTCGGCGATACCACCGAGGCGGGCGCGATACGGATCGCCGAGTCGGTGTTCGGCGACGAAGCCCATGCGCGCCTGATGATTGCCGAAGAAGATGTCGCCGTGGGCACGCAGTTGCGCGAATACGGGATGGACGGACGCTATCGCGGGCGCAATGTCGGCAGCGGCCTGTTCAAGGCGCAGGCCGAAGGCATGACGCTGTTTGCATGCAAGGACGGCAGCGGTTACTGGATCGCCACCGATCAGTTCAAGGACCGCAGCGTGTTCCAGGTGTTCGACCGCCAGAGCCTGGCGCATGTCGGTGCCTTCGCCGGCCGGGTGACCGCCAATACCGACGGCGTGTGGCTGGATCAACGTGGCGATGCGCGCTTTCCGGGCGGGGTGTTCTACGCCTTGCACGACGACCAGGCGGTGGCGGCCTTCGACTGGCACGATATCGCGCGCACGCTGCGTTTGAAAGAATGCGCGCCATGACCGCCGCACGTGCGGCGCTGTCTTGCGCGCTGTTGCTGGTGGCGATGACGGGCACTGGATCGTTTGCCGCCGAGCGCGCGGCCGAACCCAACACCCAGGTGCCGGCCGGCTCCACCCACTATGTTGCCGACGGCTTTCCGGACCGCATCGTCGCCACGCCCGCGCAGGCGGCGGCGACCGGTTTCGCGGTGGCCTGGCGTACCGATGCCAGCGTCAACCAGCCGTGGCTGGAGCTGGTGGTTGCCGGCGACTCGCCCGATGTGGGCACGCCGCGCCGCATCCGCGCCAGCACCACCACGCTGACCAGCGAAAACGGCAGCTCGCATCACCACCGCGCCGATATCGACGGGCTGACGCCGGACACGCTGTACGCCTACCGCGTGCAGGGCAACCACACCTGGGGGGCGTGGAATCATTTCCGCACAGCCGCCACCGCGGATACGCCGCTGACGCTGCTGTATTTCGGCGACACCCAGAACAAGAACCTCAGCCTGGTCTCGCGGGTGATCCGCCAGGCCTGGCGCTCGGCACCGGATGCGCGGCTGGCGCTGTTCGCCGGTGACCTGGTCAGCGGCAAGGACGGCCAGGACGACAACGAATGGGCCGAGTGGTTCGACGCCGGGCGCTGGCTGCTGGAAGGCACCGCGGTGGCGCCGGCCCCGGGCAATCACGAGTATCACGAAGAGGGCGAGGACACCCCACAGGCCACGCGCACGCTTGGCACGCATTGGCCGGTGACCTTCGCGCTGCCGCGTAACGGGCCGTCGGCCACCGCACGCACCAGCTACTGGTTCGACTATCAGGGCGTGCGCATCGCCGTGCTCGATGGCACCTCCGTTCTGGATCTGGGCACCGGCCCGGCACAGGCGCAGTGGCTGGACAAGGTACTGGCCGACAATCCGCACCCGTGGTCGATCGTGCTGATCCACCAGCCGTTCTTTTCCCCGCGCGCCGATCGCCAGAACGAGAAACTGGTCGAGCAGGTGCTGCCGGTGATCCGCCGCCACAAGGTCGATCTGGTGCTGCAGGGCCACGACCACACCTACGGCCGGCGCGGCGATACGGCAGGGCAGGCCACGCCGGTGTTCGTGGTCTCGGTGGCCGGGCCCAAGCAGTACCGGCTCTCGGACATGGCGCGCAAGACCATGCGTCCGGTCGGCGAGGACACCCAGCTCTACCAGGTGCTTCGCATCGACAACCACACCTTGCGTTACGAGTCGCGCACCGCCACCGGGCGTCTCTACGATGCGTTCGAACTGGAGCGCGGCAGCGATGGCGGCAAGCGACTGGTGGAGAAAGAGGCCGGACGCATCGCACCACGCGATTGCCCGCGCAGTGCAACCCTGAAAGGACGCACCGACAGATGCTGGGAATGATGGAAACGCGGCACAGGCGAGCTGGTCTGGATGAGGCTGCCGTTCCGGATGACGACCCGGTGAGCAAACTTCGGTGCTGCATTGATTTTGCACATCGACGGTAAGCGTAACCATTTAAAATTGTGAATTACGTCACACTAATAATGGGACTACTGTTAGGGCCGACCGGGTCTCCACCCGGGTAGCCGGCTTCGACGCGGGTGCTTCGGTGGAGGTTCTGCCTCCCCCAGCCCCGAGAAGCCCCCATGATTCCCCACGTGTTCCATCTCACTGCGCCGACCAAGCACCTGCTTTGGGAAGAGCGCAAAATCCAGGCCCGTCTGCAGCGGCTGCTGCCGGGCTGGACCTGCCATGTCTGGGACGATGCCGACAACTCGGCGCTGATGCGTCGCGCCTTCCCGGAATTGGCCGACCGCTACGAAGCGATCCGCTTCGGTGTGATGAAGGCCGACATCGCCCGCTGCGCCTACATGCATACCTATGGCGGGTTCTATTTCGACACCGACTACAAGCTGCTGCGCACGCTTGGCGCGGACGTGCTGGCACAGCAATGCGTGCTGCCGATCGAAGAGGGCGCGCCCGGCAACGAGCAGTTCAAGATCGGCAATGCGGTGTTCGGCTCGGAGGCGGGACATCCGTTCTGGCGCGCCTTCATCGAGCACATCTTCACCATGCATGCGCCCGAGACGCTGGAAGACCATCGGCAGATTCCGATGATTTCCGGCCCGCGCGGGTTGACGCGTTTCTACAACGCGCACGCCGGCGAGTTTGCCGGCATCGTGTTTCCGGCGCGCGATGCGTTCCATCCCGACCGCACCTGGTTCGGGCTCGGCCACCGTGGCGGCACGGTCGCGGTGGGCTCGCATCTGTGCTGGGCGTCCTGGCGCGGCAAGTCGCCACGCCGGGCAGTGACCAATTACCTGCGTCGCAAGCTGAGCGCCGTGCCGATCTGACCGGGCCAGGCAGCACCCCCGCCGCGCGCAGCGCCGACGGCGCGTGGCGGTTGCCCGGGAGTGGCCGCGCCTGTTCCGCAGGCGCGCATGCACTGCCTGCGTCGCCTTGAAGTCGAGCGGTCTACACCACCATCGCTCTGGCCGCCCGGTGGGCGCGGGCCGGTGCTCCGCATCGGCGTGTACCGCTCGGTGACCGACGTTCCTGCGCACCGTCCGCTTCCCGCTGGCGACTGCTCGCCATGCGTATCGGTAGCGCTCAGGCCGCCTCGGCCTGGCTCTGGCGCGGGCCTTCCTTCAGCGCACGCCCGATCAATCCGACCAGCAGGTCCAGCTCGTCTTCGTCCATCGCAAAGTGCGGGGTGAAGCGCAGCGAATTCTCGCCGCCGTGGATCACGTTGACGCCGCGATGGCGCAGCCATTCCTCGGTGGAACCGGCGCCATAGCACTTGAATTGCGGCGCCAGCTCGCAGGAGAACAGCAGCCCGGTGCCCTGCACCTTGGTGATCAGGCCGCCCAGCTCGGACTGCAGTGCCTGCAGCTTGGCGATCGCCTGCGCGCCGCGGGTGCGGATGTTCTCGCGCACCTGCGGAGTGAACAACGCCAGCGTGGCGCAGGTGACATCCAGCGCACGCGGATTGGTGGTCATGGTGTTGCCGTAGGTGCCCTTGCGATACACCTGTGCAGCGTGTTCGGTCACCGCCAGCACCGACAACGGGTATTGCGCGGCGTTGAGCGCCTTGGAGTAGGTCTCCAGGTCCGGCGGGTCGAGCTGCTCGAAGCCGGGGTAATCCACCACCGACAGCACGCCGTGCGCGCGCAGGCCGGCCTGGATCGAATCCACCAGCAGCAGGCTGCCGTGCAGGCGGGTCAGTTCGCGCGCGGCGGCATAGAACGCGGCCGGCAATGCGCGGCCCGGGTCGCCTTCGCCCATCACCGGCTCCAGGAACACCGCCTCGATGAACCAGTGATTGCGCGCGGCCTCGTCGAAGGCGCGCTGCAGCGCCGCCACGTCGTACGGCGCGATCGCGATCACCGAGTCTTCGTCGCGGTAGCTGGCCAGGTACTTGGTGTAGGTCTTGCGGCTGGAATCGGAATACAGGCCGGGGCGGTCGGTGCGGCCATGGAAGCTGCCCTTGACCACCACGCGCTTGATGCTGGCACCGGCGTGGCGCGCGCCCGGGTCGGTGTGCAGCTTGGCGTTGGTATCGACGATGCGCGCGGCCAAGCCGACTGCTTCGGAACCGGAGTTGAGACACATGAAGCGTGCGAACGGACAGCCGCCGCGGGTATGCCCGATCTCGGCGCGCAGCGCACGGTCGAGCCGGCGCTGCGCCAGGCTCGGCGTCATCACGTTGGCCATCACCTGCGGACGCGCCATCGCCTCGAGCACCGGCGCGGGGGTGTGACCGAAGCCGAGCATGCCGTAGCCGCCGGCGTCGTACAGCACCGCGCCCTTGAGCGTGATCACCCAGGGGCCGCGCGCGGCCAGCGCCACGTACGGGGTCACCGCATCGTCGGCGTAGAAATTGATGAAGCCGTCCTGCACCACGCCGATCTGTGCGTCTTCGTCCAGGTCCAGCAGGTCGGCGGCCTCGGCGCGCACCAGCGCGTACTCGGCAGCGGCCGCTTCGATGGCGTGTGCGAGATCCGGGTGGCTGGCGGCCAGGCGCGCGATGCTGGCATCGTCCAGGCCATCGGTCAGGCGGCGGCCGGCATGGGCGCGCAACGGGGCGAGCGGGGCGAGGACGGACATGGCGCATCTCCTGCAAGGTGGCGTTCCCTTTCTATTATCGGCAGAAGATCGGCGTTTGGCAGCGTGAATCCGGGCAGGAAGTGGGGTATTTTCGTCGAATCGACGAACCATTTAGGCGAAAAGTGAAAATCACTCCCTCCGACGAACGCCTGCTGTCGCTGCTGCGCGAGGACGCGCGCGCCTCCACCGCGCAGATTGCGCGCCGGCTTGGGCTGTCGCGCACCACCGTGCAGAGCCGGATCGACAAACTCGAGCGCGACGGGGTGATCAGCGGCTACACCGTGCGCACCCACGATGCCTACGAACAGGGCCGCATCCGCGCGCACATCCTGATCACCGTGCTGCCCAAGAAGATGCCCGCGGTGGTCAAGGCGCTGCGCGACATCCCGCAGGTGCGCCTGCTGCATTCGGTCAGCGGCGCCTACGACCTGATCGCCCTGGGCGTGGTCGGCGGCGTCAACGAGATGGACGTGCTCACCGACGCCATCGGCGCGATCGACGGCGTGGAGCGCACGACGACGTCGATCATTTTGTCGACGAAGTTCGAGCGGTGAGGGGCGGGAATCGGGAGTGGGGAATGGGGAATCGTAAGAGCCAGATCCGAGGGCCGAAACTCATACGGCGCAGACTGGCCCGCTTTTACGATTCCCGATTCCCGAATCTCCATTCTCCGCCGCAGTTACAATAGCCGGCTCCTCAGCCAACACATCCTGCGGCCTTGAAGAAGTCCGATTTCAACTATTCGCTGCCCGACGAGCTGATCGCCCAGGCGCCATTGGCCGAGCGTGCGGCCAGCCGCTTGCTGGTGGTGCCGCCGTCGCCGCAGGCGCTGGTCGACCGGCAGGTGCGCGATCTGCCCGAGTTGCTGCAGCCGGGCGATCTGTTGATCTTCAACGATACCCGTGTGATCCCGGCGCGGCTGTTCGGGCAGAAGGCCAGCGGCGGGCGGGTGGAAATCCTGATCGAGCGCCTGCTGGGCGAGCGGCAGGCGCGCGTGCAGATCGGCGCCAGCAAGTCGCCCAAGGCCGGCAGCTGGATCGCGCTGGATGCCGGCGGCCAGGCCGAGGTGCTGGGCCGTGACGGCGAGTTCTACCTGCTGCGCTTCGAGATCCCCACGCCGCTGGAGCACTGGCTGCTGGAGGCCGGGCGCCTGCCGCTGCCGCCGTACATCCGCCGCGAGCCGGGGGTGGAAGACCGCGAGCGCTACCAGACCGTGTTCGCGCGCGAAGTGGGTGCGGTGGCCGCACCCACCGCCGGGCTGCATTTCGACGAGGCATTGCTGGCTCGCCTGCGCGAGCGCGGGGTGGAGTTCGGCCATGTCACCCTGCACGTGGGCGCCGGCACCTTCCAGCCGGTGCGCGTGGACGCGCTGGATCAGCACGTGATGCACACCGAATGGCTCAACGTCGGCGCCGCGCTGGTCGAGCAGGTGCGGCGCACGCGTGCGCGTGGCGGCCGCGTCATCGCGGTGGGAACCACGGTGGTGCGCTCGCTGGAAAGCGCCTGGCGCATCACCGATGCCGCGCCCGAGGGCGAGTTGCTGCCGTTTGCCGGCGAAACCCAGATCTTCATCCTCCCCGGCTACCGCATCCGCAGCGTCGACGCGATGGTCACCAACTTCCATCTGCCCGAAAGCACGTTGCTGATGATGGTCTCGGCCTTCGCCGGCCGCGAGCGCATCTTCGCCGCCTACCAACACGCCATCGAACAGCGCTATCGCTTCTTTTCGTATGGCGATGCGATGCTGTTGTGGAGCAGGGATTGGGGATTCGGGAGTGGGGATTCGTAACGGCCCTCCGCTCACCGCCTTCCCGCTCTTGCCAATCCCAAATCCCGAATCCCCAATCCCGGCCCCTCAATGTCCCGACTCCAGTTCCAGCTCCAAGCCACCGACGGCCATGCCCGCCGTGGGCGCCTGACCTTTCCGCGCGGCACCGTCGAGACGCCGGCGTTCATGCCGGTGGGCACCTATGGCTCGGTCAAGGGCATCCTGCCCGAGCAGATCCGCGCGCTGGGTGCGGAGATCATCCTGGGCAATACCTTCCACCTGTATCTGCGCCCGGGTCTGGAGGTGATCGGCGACCACGGCGGGCTGCACGGGTTCGCGCGCTGGGACGGGCCGATCCTCACCGATTCGGGCGGGTTCCAGGTGTTTTCGCTGGCCCATCGCCGCAAGATCACCGAGCAGGGCGTCACCTTCGCCTCGCCGACCGACGGCGCACGGGTGTTCCTGGGCCCGGAAGAGAGCATGCAGATCCAGAAGGTGCTCGATTCGGACATCGTTATGATCTTCGACGAGTGCACGCCGTACCCGGCCACCGAGGAGGTGGCGCGGCGCTCAATGGAGCTGAGCCTGCGCTGGGCGCAGCGCTCGCGGCAGGCGCATGACGGGTTGGGCAACGATGCGGCGCTGTTCGGCATCGTGCAGGGCGGGGTGCATCCGGACCTGCGCAGCCGCTCGCTGGACGGGCTGCAGGACATCGGGTTCGACGGTTACGCCATCGGCGGGCTGGCGGTGGGCGAGCCGGAGCACGAGCGCAATGCGATGCTGGAACACCTGCATCCGCGCCTGCCGGCCGAGCGCCCGCGCTACCTGATGGGCGTGGGCCGGCCCGAAGACCTGGTCGAAGGCGTGGCGCGTGGCGTGGACATGTTCGACTGCGTGATGCCCACCCGCAACGCGCGCAACGGGCATTACTTCACCTCCTTCGGCACCGTGCGCATCCGCAACGCCAGGTACGAGCGCGACCTGGACACCATCGAGCCGGGCTGCGGCTGCCATGCCTGCAGCAGCGGCTACACGCGTTCGTATCTGCGCCACCTGGACCGTTGCAACGAGATGCTGGCGCCGATGCTGGGCACCCTGCACAACCTCTGGTACTACGAGAAGCTGATGGCCGACCTGCGCGCGGCCATCGCGGCGGGAACCTTTGCGCAGTTCCGGCGGTCCTTCTATGCGGCACGCGGCGCCACCACGCCGCCGTTGCCGGGGGAAACCAGCTGAGACCGGCCGTCCGCGCCCCGCGCGGACGGTTTGGAACCTGCATGGCATAATTCCCGGCTGTTCCGCTCCGGCGGTACCTGAATAGCGAGCGGGCTGCTTGGCGCGCTGGCACCAAAACTAGGACGCACTGAATGAATCTGCTCGATTTCCTGATCCCCGTCGCCCAGGCGCAGGCCACTGGCGGTGCGCCGGCGCCCGGCCCGATGGGAAGCCTGTCCACCTTCGCGCTGCCGATCATCCTGATCGCGGTCATGTATTTCCTGATGATCCGCCCGCAGATGAAGCGCCAGAAGGAGCACAAGTCGTTGCTGGACAAGCTGGCGCGCGGCGATGAAGTCATCACCTCCGGCGGCGTGGCGGGCGTGATCACCGACATCGGCGACAACTTCATCACCGTGGAAGTGGCCGACAACGTGCGCATCCGCGTGCAGAAGAGTGCCGTGGGCCACGTGCTGCCCAAGGGCACGCTGAAGTCTGCCAACTAAGCGGCAGCCAACCTGCTGCGCCCGCTGTCAGGTGGGCGCAGTCGGTGCCGCGAACCGGCGCGCATCGCTCCGCTCCGCGCACCGCCGCATCCACCTGACGACCGCTGGCGACATTGTGTTGGCCGCTGGAAGTCGTTTTCACTGCTAGGCGCGTCGCCGGGATGGTGTCGCGCGGGACTGTCGCAATGCTCGAATTTCCTCGCTGGAAGTATTTCCTGATCCTGCTGGTGCTGGCGGTCAGTGCGTTGTACGCGCTGCCCAACATCTACCAGAAGGACCCGTCCGTGCAGATCACCGCCAGCCGCGGTGCCCAGCTCGACGACGCCTTGCGCAGCCGCATCGACGCCGACCTCAAGGCCGCCGGCATCACGCCGAAGGCCGTCACCAAGGAGGGCGACAGCCTGATGGTGCGCCTGCCCAGCCTGCAGGCACAGACCCGCGCCAACGACGTGCTGCGCCAGCAACTGGGCGAGAATTACACGGTGGCGCTGAATCTGGCCTCGACCGTGCCGGACTGGCTGGCCAAGCTGGGCGGCCGCCCGATGGTGCTGGGCCTGGACCTGGTCGGCGGCGTGCATTTCGCCATGCAGGTGGACCAGAAGGCCGCGCTGGAAAAGCGCCTGGACGGCTTTGCCGAAGACATCCGCACCACGCTGCGCGATGGCCGTATCGCCTATCGCTCGGTCGAGCGCCGCGGCGACAACAGCATCCAGGTCAGCCTGAGCGAAGGCGCCAGCGTCGACGCCGCGCGCACCGCGCTGGCCAAGTCGCAGCCGACGCTGACCTACGACGTCAGCGGCCAGAACATCTCGGTGAAGGTGCCCGAGGCCGAGCTCAAGCAGATCGCCAGCGGCGCGATCGAGCAGAACCTCACCACCTTGCGCAACCGTGTCAACGCGCTGGGCGTGTCCGAACCGACCATCCAGCGCCAGGGCGAAGACCGCATCGTGGTCGAACTGCCCGGCCTGCAGGACACCGCCGAGGCCAAGCGCCTGATCGGTGCCACCGCCTCGCTGGAATTTCGCGCGGTGGTCGAAGGCAATGCCGAGGACGCGGTGCGCAGCGGCAGCATCCCGCCGGAAGCCAAGGTCTACCGCGTGCGCGATACCGGCGCACCGGTGCTGCTGAACAAGCGCGCGCTGGTGACCGGCGACCAGATGGTCAGCGCCAGCGTCAGCACCGACCAGAACGGCATGCCGGCGGTGGCGGTGACGCTCAACAACGTCGCCGGCCAGCGCATGCTCGACTACACCAGCGCCAACGTCGGCAAGCTGATGTCGGTGGTCTACATCGAGCGCATCCCCACCGTGACCATGGTCGACGGCAAGGAAGTGCGCAGCGTGCGGGTCAAGGAAGAAGCCTTGTCGCCGACCCGCATTGCCGGCGTGTTCGGCAAGAACTTCCAGACCACCGGGCTGGAAAAGACCGAGGCCGAAAACCTGGCCAAACTGCTGAAATCCGGCTCGCTGGCCGCGCCGATGGATTTCGTCGAGGAATACGTGATCGGCCCGAGCCTGGGCGCGGAGAACGTGGAGCGCGGCGTCACTGCAGTGGTGTACTCGTTCCTGTTCACGCTGGTGTTCTTCACCATCTACTACCGCGTGTTCGGCGCGATCACCTCGGTGGCGCTGCTGTTCAACCTGCTGATCGTGGTGGCGGTGATGTCGCTGTTCGGCGCCACCATGACGCTGCCGGGCTTTGCCGGCCTGGCGCTGTCGGTGGGCCTGTCGGTGGACGCCAACGTGCTAATCAACGAGCGTATCCGCGAGGAGCTGCGCCTGGGCGTGCCGGCCAAATCGGCGATTGCCGCCGGTTACGAAAAGGCCGGTGGCACCATCCTGGACGCCAACCTCACCGGTTTGATCGTGGCGGTGGCCTTGTACGCGTTCGGCACCGGCCCGTTGAAGGGCTTCGCGCTGACCATGATGATCGGTATCTTCGCCTCGATGTTCACCGCGATCACCGTGTCGCGTGCGCTGGCGGTGCTGATCTATGGCCGTCGCAAGAAGCTGAAGACCGTCGCTATTTAATGCGAGTCCCTCGCAAGAGCCCGCACATCCATGTGCGGACTTTTTAGGAAGATCTTTCAATGAAAATTTTTCCGCTTCATCTGATCCCGAACGACACCAGGATCGACTTCATGCGCCTGCGCAAGCCGGTGCTGATCCTGATGCTGGTGATCGCGGTGGCCTCGGTCGGCGTCATCGTCGGCAAGGGCTTCAACTACGCGCTGGAATTCACCGGTGGCACGCTGGTGCAGACCTCGTTCCAGAAAACCGTGGACGTGGACCAGGTGCGCGAGCAGCTGGCCAAGGCCGGCTTCGAGAACGCCCAGGTGCAGAACGCACGTGGCGGCAACGAAGTGATGATCCGCCTGCAGGCGCGCGAGCAGCACAACAACCGCGACGATGCCGCCAGCAGCGTGGCCGAAGAAGTGCGCAAGGCCGTCAGCACCGAGCAGAACCCCGCCACCGTGCAGCCGGGCGAATTCGTCGGCCCGCAGGTCGGCAAGGACCTTGCCTTGAACGGCGTGTACGCCACGGTGTTCATGCTGGTGGGCTTTCTGATCTACATCGCCTTCCGCTTCGAGTGGAAGTTCGCGGTGGTCGCCAGCCTGACCGCCTTGTTCGACCTGCTGGTCACGGTGGCCTTCGTGTCGCTGACCGGCCGCGAGTTCGACCTGACCGTGCTGGCCGGCCTGTTGTCGGTGATGGGCTTTGCCATCAACGACATCATCGTGGTGTTCGACCGCGTGCGCGAGAATTTCCGCGCGCTGCGGGTGGAGCCGCTGGAAGTGCTGAACCGCTCGATCAACCAGACGCTGTCGCGCACGGTGATCACCGCGGTGATGTTCTTCCTGTCGGCGCTGGCGCTGTACATCTACGGCGGCGAGTCGATGGAAGGCCTGGCCGAAACGCACATGATCGGCGCGGTGATCGTGGTGATCTCCTCGGTGATCGTGGCAGTGCCGATGCTGAGCATCGGGCCGTTTGCGGTGACCAAGCAGGATCTGCTGCCCAAGGCCAAGGACGTGGAGGCGCTGGCGCGTCGTCCTTGATCGGTTGGCAAAAGGTGTGACGAAAAGACCGCGCATTGCGCGGTTTTTTCGTTTCTGGCGGTGGGCGTCGTGACTGCAAGGTTGTGCAGTGTGACGCCACGACTCAAGATCGTGAAAACTAGGAATTTCGTCGGGCACGTGATGCTCATCGATACGCAGTGCGTGCAGTAGAGAAACAACAGCGCCGCCAAACGCCTGATTCTGTGTGCCCGCAGTCACCTGCGCATCGGTCGCCAAGCGGGTGAGGAACGCCTCGACCTCCGCCTGGCCCATCTGCGCCGGATGGCGCTTGCCGCTGGTCAGGATGAAGCGCGGTATCCGGCTCGGATAAGCCTGCTCGCTGCGCAGGCTGTAGTGCCGAATCCGCAGGCGGTCGCGCAGCCGATTGAGTAGCCAGAGCGGTGGAAGTGCTGTTACGCGAATGTTTTTGGGGTGTATCTCATACGCCTGCCTCCTTGCTGGATAACACCGCAAGCATCCGCATGGTCGCGGCCGCTTGCCATCGTGTGATCCCGTGACCCGGCTAGGATTCCCCAATTCACAAAGCGCCAGCGATCGAAGATACTCAGCGCAACACCGCATTTCGGCGGTCCAAATAGTAGTTAGGCCTCAAGGGTGGCGACATGAGTGACGAAGAAGAGCTAATCATCACACCAGTCCCGGCATTAGTAGCTGTTCTCCTTCGCCTGGAGCAGGAAAAGGGCTCCGCACTCACAAAAGCTGAGGTGATTGAGGCACGTGATAACTCGACCTGCATCGCTCTTCCTAAATCAGCTTATGAGGCAATGGTCAAAGCACGCGGCTACGACGACATAGACGCGGATCTAGCGTGGGAAGAATGGCTTTGTATCAGGGACTCACTTCACTTGTCGGATGAGGCCTAACAGTTCGTTCAAGCCGACCGCTGCTTCGCAGCGTCGGCTTAACTCTGGCGTTAGGCGGTGGTGGAGCAGATCAATCGATGAGTCCGGCTTCGGTCAGTCCGCAGGCATGCACACCGTCGGCTCCGGGCAGCAGTCATCACGGTTTCTGGTAGCGGTAGGTTCGGCGCTTTGCCCTGGCGCGTCATTCCCGCGCTGCGCCCGTTGCATTTGGCTTCGGGGACATCACGCGCCGGGGCACCGCTGGTCAAGCTCCATCCCGCAAGCTGTGGCACATTCGGCCCAGGCGGCAGTGCTGGGGAGCAGGGTTGCACCATCCAACCTTCGCGGCCACTCACTGCCTAACAACTCATTCAAGCCGAAGTTGCTTCGCAACTCGGCTTAATTCAAGCGTTAGGGCTCACTCATGCAAGCCGAGGTCATCGCGTCCATCATCGCTGCTACAACCGCCTTGGTCGCGGTGGTGGCTTCTCCATTTCTTGCTGCTCGTACGAGCAAGAACCAGATGATCGGGCCAATGCGCCAAGCTTGGATAAACGATCTGCGCGATACCCTGAGCAACTACAGCGCCCACTTAAGCATCAATAGGTGGTACGGCGCACCATCAGCACAGGACCCCGAGCCGGACAAAGAGCGCAAAGAGCTGGAGGATCTCGCTCGGGTCAAAGAAGCAATTCGTCTCAGAGAAAAGCTCTTCCTATTGCTCAATCCGCGAGAAGACCTACATATGGCTCTCGCCGGCCTCATCCAATCTGCATTTGATGCTTACATGGCGATCGATGATACGAGCGCAATTTTGGTCACACTCCGCAAGAACGCCCAAGTTGTCCTTAAGACAGAGTGGGACGTCGTGCGCGGGTGAGCCCTAACAATTCATTCAAGCCGCTGCCGCTTCGCGGCTCGGCTTAATTCAGGCGTTAGGCATCTGGAAGCCCCCCATGCGAGTCTTCGCATCCTGCATTTCATGCCAGCAAGAACTCGGATATCCCAGTTTCGAGCCAATCTTTGCGCCCTACTACGAGGACAGGCTAGCGCCCATCAGATGCTCGCGTGGGCACGATTCCATGCTGATGCTTCAGAGCCTCAAGTTTGAGGTGTTGCTTGAGTCTGGTGCTGCCGCGCTGGCGGCAGGTTTCACGCTGGAAGCAGCCGCGAGCTTCTCTGCAGCTCTAGAGCGATTCTTTGAGTTCTGCACGCGGACGATGCTTATCCATCAAGGGCTGCCAGCATCAGACATAGAAGCGGTATTTTCAGAGATGTCTCGCCAGTCCGAACGTCAGCTGGGTGCCTTTCTCACGATGCATCGCCTTGTCCTTGGCACAGCCTACGCGCCGAGCAAGAAGATAGTTGAGTTTCGCAATGCCGTGATTCACAAAGGCCAGATTCCTACGCCCACCGAAGTAGACGACTTCTGTACCAAGGTCTACGCAGAGGTACTACGCACTACAAAAGCGCTAAAGGATCGCTGCGGCGCCGCAATTCAATCTGTTGTTTCAGAAGACATGAGAGCGCGGACGTCTAAGCTTCCGCCTGGCACGAAGGTAGCCACGATGGCTGGTGGCTCCTTCTTCTCGCTAGTCTCAGATACTCATCCACCCGACTTCAAGTCTGCGTTTGAAGCCCACAAGAAGTGGGCTGAGCTCCTTGCGCAGGCGCTACCGCACATGGAGCTACTCAACAAGTCGCTCCCGCCGCGCCCCGCAGATGCCTAACCCCTCCATCGAGAGGACCCGCCCCAGCAAGCCGGAGCGAGCTTCTCATGTCAAACGTTAGGCGTGTGGCTTCTTCTTCGGCATGGCGCCGCCGCTTGCACTAACCAATCCGCCAGCTGACACTTGGCAGGTCACCTCATCGGACGGTCAACGTGGCAAGCTCTGCATCGGACGCAGCACAAGACAATCAGCCTGCTGGCTCGCAAGCCCTGCCGGCTATCTTCGTTGGGCCGTCTCGGCCTAACCAGTCAATCAAGCCGACATGCCTGCGGCACGCGGCTTATTTCCAGCGTTAGCCAGCACATGACAGACGACTCTTCCAGTCCTTCCGAAATCAAGAACAAAGCAATCGACTACGTAGCAGCTGGCGCAAAGTCGATTCTTGGCGCAGTCCCATTTGCTGGATCGCTGCTGGTTGAACTAGCCGGCACAGTCATTCCTAATCAAAGAATTGAAAGAATCTCAAAATTTGCCGCCGCGTTGGATAGGCGAATCAACCAGTTGGAAGAGAATTTTATTCATCGTCGTTTCTCTGACGAAAAATTTGCAGAACTCACAGAAGAAGCAATGCGACAGGCGGCACGCTCGACAAGCGATGAGCGAAGAGAGTACCTAGCCTCTCTAGTTGCACACAGCCTTACGGAAGAGGAAGAAAGCCAAAACGACTCTCGTCATCTTCTTCGAATTCTCGGTGAGATTAACGACGTTGAAATAATCTGGCTTCGTTCATTCATTGGGTCATATATCGGCGCTCCAGATGATTTCTGGAAGACCCACGAATCAGTCTTGCAGCCGGCTAGGGCCTACATCGGCGCACCCCAAGTCGAACAAGACCGGCACACTCTCCAAGAGAGCTACAAATCACACCTGGAAAGCCTTGGATTGCTTCAACGAAATCTTAGGCTAGATCGCAATAAGCAGCCCGAGATCGACGCATTCACTAAAAATTTCGCGTACCACTCGCCCAGCACAACTCCACTTGGGAGAATGCTTTTGAACGTCATTGGCTTGGGTCCAAATGAAGAGAGTGCTGGCTAACAATTCGTTCAAGCCGATGCCGCTTCGCGGCACGGCTTAACTCAGGCGTTAGGCAGCAAGGAGAGATCATCGTGACTCAGACAGTGACCCCCGTCCTTCGGGTAACCAGCGCTTCCGCCAGTTTCCCGTTCTACGTTCAGGGCCTTGGATTCACTGTCGATTGGGAGCATCGGCACGAGCCAGATTTTCCGGTCTTTGCACAGCTTACTCGCGGGGACCAATCGATTTTCCTAACAGAGCACGCAGACGACTGTCAGGTCGGTGGCGCCGTCTACTTTGCTGTTCCAGATGTAGACGAGTGCCATCAGACGTTCCAAGCAGCGGGACTTGTTCAATCTGGCTCGCCGCGCAACACCGCATGGAAAACTCGCGAAATCTTAGTAGCTGATCCAGACGGCAACAGGCTCACCTTCTTCACTGAGCTCACCACCTAACAACGCATTCAAGCCGACGCCGCTTCACGGCACGGCTTAATTCAGGCGTTAGGCAGTGGTGGGTCATTACAGCTTCGGCGTCCGCCGTCGCGTGACCTTGCGTGTCCAGCGACTGGCTTGCGCGCGACAGGGCGGCCGACAAAGCCTCATCGAGTGTGGGCGCGCTCCTGCGCGGTTCATCGAACTCCGTCGGCTACAGGCAAATGCCCAGGCCAACCGAGTCGACGCAATGCGTTGCACTGCAGTGAGATGCAACGCACCCGCCACTCACTTCAGACAGTGGTGCCCGCCAAGCATGCGCGCAACGCGCGCAGCCTCTATGAGTCACAGATTCCAGTCGATCCGCATGCCGGCGATCAACGCGTTCTTCAGATCGTTGGTGCGGGTGGGTTCGTTGAACTGGTCGGGGTTGATCACGTAGTGCAGGTTCGGGGCGATGCGCAGGCGCTTGGTGACCTGGATGCCGTAGCTGAGCTCCATCATGATCTGGTTGTCGGCCGGGGTGCCGGTGCCGCCGGCAGAGGCGCGGGCCAGGCGCAGGTTTTCGATGGCCTCGTCGCTGTATTTCTGCTGGGTGATGACAAAGGCGATGTTGTCCTGCGGGCGGCTGGCGAAGGTGCCTTTCTGCACCAGGCCCAGTTGCACGAAGTGGTCCTCGATCGCCTGGCCGCCGGTGCTCTTGAGGATGGCGCCGAACACGGTCAGGCCGCGGGCGCCGGACGGATCCGGGTTGGTGACCTGTTGTTCGAAGCGGGCGAACATGCCCGAGCGGCCCTGCTTGTTCTCGTAGCCCAGGCCGCTGAGCACGGCCGGGTTGCCGTTGCGGTCGCGCAGCGGGTCGGTGTAGTCGGAGTTGTCCTGCCAGCCGCCGAGTTCGTACATCGCGGCCATGCTGCCGTCGCCGCCCTTGTTCTTGTAGCCGACCGCGTACGGCACCACCACGCCGGTGGTGTCGTCGGTGCTCCACTTCAGGCCGTGCTGGCCATCCTGGGCCTGCACCGGGTTCACCTCGTAGGCGCCCACATGCACGTAGACCTTGGGCGTGACCCAGGCGGTGGCATGCGCGGCCCAGCTGGAGACCGGCCAGTAGGTGAAGTTGCTGGTGCGGAACACGAAGGTGGGGTTGCCGCAGGCGGAGTTGCCCTGGAAGTACTGGCACAGGTCCGAGCCGAGGAAGTGGATGTTGGCCACGCTGCGGCCGGCTTCCAGTTCCAGGCGGTCGTCGAACAGTTTCTGCAGCAGGGTGAAGTTGGCCAGGCGCGTGCCCTGGCCGCCGTAGATTTCCTGCACCGAGGTGCTGTTGCCGATGCTGCTATTGGCCAGGTTGGTGCCGTGGCGGTTGGTGACGTACAGCTTGACCGTGGCGCCGCCCCAGCCGAACAGGCGGTCCATGTCGACGTCGGTGCCCACCATCAGCTGGCCGGCATAGGCGTCGCCGTTCTTGCGGCCGCCATCGATCATCGACGCCGCTTCGCCGGTGTAACCCAGCTTGAGCTTGAAGGCATCGGCGGCATCCTGCGCGTGGGCGAGCGGGGTCAGCGCCAGTGCCAGCGACAGGCACAGCAGGCGGGGACGGGCATGGCGGGGGGCGAGGACGGTCATGGCAGGACTCCGAACGAAGGAAGGCGTGGCCGAGGTGGCGAACGCGACAGCTAGGGGATGGGCAAGCCGCCGGCCGCGCACGAAGGTGCGCAGCGCAGCGGTGAAACCAGTCAGGGATGGAGTGGGGCGGCGATCAGGCGTGGCGCATGCGCGGACGGCAAGCGGCAATGGCGAGGTGGCCGACCGTCAGGCGACCACGTCGGCCACCGGCTTCTTGAGCAGGCGCAGCGCCACCGCGGTGACCACCACGCCGACCACCAGGGCCAGCACGTAATTGAGCAGGTGGGTCACCGCGTTGGGGATCAGCAGCACGAAGATGCCGCCATGCGGTGCCTTCAACTCGGCACCGGCGGTCATCGAGATCGCGCCGGCCACGGCCGAGCCGATCACCAGCGCCGGGATGGTGCGCAGCGGGTCGCGCGCGGCATACGGGATGGCGCCTTCGGTGACGAAGGCCAGCCCGAGCACGCCGGCGGCGGTGGCCGAGCCGCGCTCCTCCACGGTGAAACGGTTGCGGAACACCCAGGTGGCCAGCGCGATGCCCAGCGGAGGGGTCATGCCGGCGACCATGGCGGCGGCCATCGGGGTATAGACCTGGCTGGCGATCAGACCAGTCGAAAAAGCGTAGGCGGCCTTGTTGACCGGCCCGCCCATGTCGAAGGCCATCATCCCGCCGAGCAACAGGCCCAGCAGCAGCGCGCTGCTGCCCTGCATGCCGCGCAGCCAGGCGGTGAGCCAGGCCAGCAGGTCGGCCACCGGTTGGCCGAACACGTACATCATCGCCAGGCCGACCAGCAGCGTGCCCAGCACCGGCAGGATCAGCACCGGCTTGAGTCCTTCCAGGTTGCGCGGCAGGCGGATGTAGCGGTTGAGCGCGGCCACGCCGTAGCCGGCGATGAAGCCCGCGATGATGCCGCCGAGGAAGCCGGCATTGAGGTTGGCCGCGACCAGGCCGCCGATCATGCCCGGCGCGATGCCCGGGCGGTCGGCGATGGAGTAGGCGATATAGCCGGCCAGCGCGGGCACCATCAGGGTGAAGCCGGCCTTGGCGCCGATCTGGAACAGCGACCAAGCCAGCGTGCCCTGGTGCGCATCGTCGCCGGCATAGATGCCGCCGAGCGCGAATGCCAAGGCGATCAGCAGGCCGCCGGCGGTGACGAAGGGCAGCATGAACGACACGCCGGTCATCAGGTGCTTGTAGGCGCCGGTGCGGCCGTTGCCCGTGTTTTCAGCCCTGGCGGCGCCTGCGACCGGCGCCGCGCCGCCGTGCACGCCGGCTTCGGCCAGCGCTTTCTGGATCAAGGCCGGGCCATCGTTGATCGCCGGCTTGGTGCCGCTCTTGAACAGGCGCTTGCCGCCGAAGCGGGCCAGGTCGACCTCGCGATCGGCGGCGATCAGCACCAGGTCGGCATTGCGGATTTCATCGTCGGTCAGTGCGTCCTGCGCGCCCACCGAGCCCTGTGTTTCCACGCGGATCTGGTAGCCGAGCTTCTTGGCTGCCTGCTGCAGGCCCTCGGCGGCCATGAAGGTGTGCGCGATGCCGGTGGGGCAGGAGGTGATCGCGACGATGCGCTTGCTGCCGGCGCCTGCGCTTGCTGCGGCAGCCGATGCATTCGCGGCGGCCGGTGCGGCGAGCTGGTGCACTGCGGCGGTCGGGTCGTCGAGTACCGCGCCCAGGCTCAGGCGCAGCAGCTGCGCATCGCCGAAGCGGGCGGTGTCGGCATCGGCGTCGCCGATCACCAGCACCTGGGTGGCGCCGCTGGCCAGGTCGCCCGGCAATGCGCCGAGCACACCCTGGTCGCTGCGGATCTCGATCGTCACGCTGCGCCCGGCGGCGGTGGCCGCGCGGCGCAGCGCTTCGGCCGCCAGGACGGCTTCGGTGCTGCGGTCGCCAGCGGCGATGACCACGATGGAAGAGGACATGCAAATCTCCTGCGTTGTTCGGTCGCCGGCGAGCGCCGGCGGGATACGTGGTGTCTTGCGCAAGACCCGGGCGCATTGCGGTGGTGTTCCCACCGGGCGCGCCGCCGGCCTTGCTAGGAGAGCTGGTCGATGACGACCTCGCCGGTGAGCTTGCGTACCTGCTGCGGGTTCAGCCGGCGCGCATCGCCGCTTTCCAGCCGGCTGACCGAGAACGCCGTCGCCAGACGGGCGCACTGTTCCAGATCGGTGGAGTCGTCGAGCAGCGCGGCGGCCAGGCCGGCCACCATCGCGTCACCGGCGCCCACGCTGCTGCCCTGCGCCAGGCGCGGCGGACGCGCGATCAGGCGCTGGTCGCGCTGCACGAACAGGGCGCCCTCGGTGCCCATCGAAATGACCACCAGCTGGATGCCGCGGGCGATCAGTTCGTGCGCGGCGGCGCTGAGGGCGGCGCGGTCGGCCAGCGGGCGGCCGGTCCAGGCTTCCAGTTCGTGCCGGTTCGGCTTGACTGCGTAGGGCAGCGCCTGGCGTGCGGCGCCGAGCGCGGCCACCAGCGGCGCGCCACTGGTGTCCAGCAGCACGCGCGCACCGGCGGCGCCGGCCTGGGCCTGGAGCTGCGCCCAGCTGTCGTCCGGCAGGCCGGCCGGCAGGCTGCCCGACAGCACCACCGGCAGGCCGGGCCGCAGCAGCGGGGCGAGGTGGTCGGCCACGCCCTGCAGATGCGGCTGGCCCAGGCGCAGGCCGGGCAGGTTGATGTCGGTGGTGTCGTTGCTGCGCGCCTCGACCAGCTTGAGGTTGGTACGGGTCTCGCCGGCCACGCGCTGGCAGTGATCGGTGATGCCGCGCTCGCGGAACAGCGCCTCGAACACGCCGGCATTGCCGACCCCGAGCACGCCGAGTGCGGCGACCTGGCTGCCCCAGTCGGCCAGGCACGCGGCCACGTTGATGCCCTTGCCGCCGGCATCGTTGCGCACGCTGCTGGCGCGATGCACCGCGCCCGGTTGCAGGCTGTCGAGCTGGATGGTCTGGTCAATCGCCGGGTTCAGCGTGACGGTGATGGCGTGCAGGTTCATGCCTGGCCCTCGCGCTGCGCTTCCAGTGCGCGCACCTGCTCTGCGGTTTCGCAGTTCAATGCCTGCTCGGCCAGCTGCTGCAGCGCGCTCAATGCGGTGCCGCGCAGGCGGGCCTTGACCGCCGGGATGTCGTTGGGCGTCATCGACAACTCCTGCACGCCCAGGCCGGCCAGCAGGCTGGCGCCGAACGGATCGCCGGCCAGGCCGCCGCACACGCCGACCCAGCGGTCGTGTTTGCGCGCACCTTCGATGGTGCTGCGGATCATGCGCAGCACCGCCGGGTGCAGGCTGTCGGCTTCGGCGGCCAGCTCCGGGTTCTGGCGGTCGATCGCCAGCACGTACTGGGTCAGGTCGTTGGTGCCGATCGAGAAGAAGTCCGCATGCCGCGCCAGCACGTCGGCCTGCGCGGCGGCGGCGGGCACTTCGATCATGATGCCGATCGGCACCTCGGGCGCGTCGAGTTCGGCACGGAGGCGCGCACAGATCGCGCGCAGGCTGATCAGCTCCGGCACCGAGGTGATCATCGGGAACATGATCGACAGCCGTGCCCCGTCCTTGGCGGCGCGGTACAGCGCCCGCAGCTGTGGTTCGAGCAGGTCCGGGCGGCGCAGCAGCAGGCGCGCGCCGCGCACGCCCAGGAACGGGTTTTCCTCGTGCGGCAGCTCCAGATGCGCCACCTGCTTGTCGCCGCCGATGTCCAGCGCACGCACGATCAGCGGGCGGCCATCCAGCGCCTGCGCCATCGCCAGGTAGGTCTGGTACTGCTCGTCTTCGCTGGGCGTGGTGCCGCTTTCCAGGAACAGGAATTCGGTGCGCATCAGGCCGACGCCTTCGGCGCCCTGGGTCAGCGCCATCGCGACTTGGTCGGGCAGGTTGACGTTGGCACCGATGTCGATGTGGTGGCCGTCGGTGGTTTCGGCGGGCAATGCGCGCTGCGCGGCCTCGCGCTCGCGGATGGCCTGTTGCTCGGCGATATGCGTGCGCGCCGCATCCAGGTCGAGTGCGGACGGGTTGATGTACAGCCGCCCGCTGCTGCCGTCGATGATGGCGGTGACGCCGTCTTCGATATCCAGCAACTGGCCGCCGGCCGCGACCAGCGCCGGCAGGCCCAGCGTGCGCGACAGGATCGCGGTATGCGAGGTCGGCCCGCCTTGCGCGGTGGCCAGGCCGAGCACGCGTGCGGTGTCCAGATTGGCGGTGTCCGACGGCGACAGATCGCCGGCGAGCAGGATGCAAGGCTGCTCCGGCAGGTCGGTCAGGCCGGCGCCGGCGGCGGCCGGGTCGAGCTGGGCCAGCACGCGGCGGCCGACATCGCGCAGGTCGGCCGCGCGGCCGGCCAGCACCGGGTTGCCCAGCGCGGCCAGGCCCGAGGCGATCTGTTCCACCGCCTGATGCCACGACCACGCCACGCCGTGGCCTTCGACCATCAGCTGGCAGGTGCGGGTGATCAGGTCGGTGTCGTTGAGCAGCTCGGCCTGGGCCTTGAAGATCGCCGCGTCCGAGGCGCCGAGCCGGCGCTGGGTGTCGTCCTGGATCGCCGCCAGCTGCTGGCGGGTGCGGGTCAGCGCGTCGTGCAGCAGCGCGCCGCCATCGCCCAGGCCGACCGGTTGATCGGCCACTTCGGTCTGCGCCGCACGCAGCCGGTGCACGATGCCGATCGCCACGCCCGGGCTGGCGCCGATGCCGACGATGGCCGGCTGTGCCTGCGGCGGCGTCCAGCCGACCACCGGGGCGGCGCGGCGTTGCGCGGCGCGTTCGGCATCGGCCTTTTCCTGCGCGGTCAGGCTGTCCATCACCGCGCGCAGGCGCTTGAGCAGCGCGGCGGCATCGGGGCCTTCGGCCGAGACGGTGATGCTGTCGCCGGCACGCAGGCCGAGCTGCAGCAGCCCGACCAGGCTCTTGGCATCGGCGGCCTGGTCGCCGGCGCGTACCTGGGCGCGCGCCGAGAAGCCGCGTGCGGTCTCGGCCCAGCGGGTGGCCGGGCGCGCGTGCAGGCCGCTGGGGTAGGCGATGGTCCAGTCAAATTTTTCGGCCAGGTCGGTGGCCGGTGCGGCGCTGGTGTCGGGCGCACGGTCGCCGGTCAGGGCGGCCACGATCACGCCGGGGTCGTCGGTGGTGAACAGTGCTTCCAGCTGGGCCGGGTCCTGGATCAGGCGGGTCAGCCGGCGCAGCAAGGTGATGTGGGTATCGGACTGGGCGGCGATGCCGACCACCAGCCGGGTGGTCTGGCCCGGGTTCCACTCCACGCCCTCGGGCAACTGCAGCACCGCGATGCCGTCGCGGCGCACCAGGTGGCGGTCTTCGCCAACGCCGTGCGGGATCGCCAGGCCATGGCCCAGGAAGGTGTTCGCCAGGCCTTCGCGGCGTCGCATGCTGGCGTCGTAGCCCGGCGCCACGCAGCCGGCGGCGACCAGCAACTGGGCAGCCTGTGCGATGGCATCGTCCTTGTCGCGGGCATGCGCACGCAGACGCACGAGTTCGGGGGTGACGGGGGCGGCTGGCGACGGAGAGGACAAGACGGACTCCGGGATGGGAACGGGCTGGGCAGTATAGTGGGAACGTTCCCACGTTACAGGTCAATGTGCGCTGCACAAAAACGGCGTAGTGCTTTCGGGTTAGCATCGGATCAGGCACCGCACCTGGCTGCAGGTGCGCAAATGGAGCGGGAACGGTCCCAGTGAGTATCAGCATCAACGACGTGGCCCGCGTGGCCGGGGTTTCCAAATCGACGGTCTCGCGCGCGCTAGGCACCGGTCCGGTCAGCGAGGAGGTACGGGCCAAGGTCGAGGCGGCGGTGCGCCAGACCGGCTATCGGCCCAATCTGATGGCGCGACGCCTGCGCTCCCAGCAGTCCGGCATCCTGGGGGTGATCGTCGCCGACATCCGCAACCCGTACTTCACCGCGCTGATCCGCGCGGTGGAGGAGGTGGCCTACCGTGCCGGCATGCGCGTGACCCTGTGTAACACCGACGAAGACCCCGAGCGCGAGGCGCTGTACCTGCAATTGATGCAGGAAGAACGCATCACCGGGCTGATCTTCGCGCCAACCCGCAGCACGGTCGGGCGCATGCACGAGCTGGTGCTGGACTACCCGACCGTGCTGGTGGACCGTGCCAGCCCCGGCAGCCGCTACGACAGTGTGGTGCTGGACAACGCTGCGGCCATGGGCGAGCTGGTTGCGCACCTGCAGGCGCAGGGGTATCGGCGCATCGGCGGGCTGTTCGGCACCAGTACCACCGCCACCGAGCGCCGCAACGGCTATCTGGCCGCGATGCGCGCGCCGGGGCTGACGCCGGCCTACCGCGAAGTGGCGCCCACCGCCGAAGCGGCGATCGCCGAAGTCGGCCAATGGCTGGCCGGTGCAGACCGGCCCGAGGCCATTGTCACCAGTAACAGCCTGCTGTTGATGGGCGCGCTCAAGGCCGCCCGCACCGCGGGTCTGCGCCTGCCCGACGACCTGGCCCTGGCCGGCTTCGACAACGAGCGCTGGACCGACCTGGTCGAGCCCGGCATTACCGTGGTCGAGCAGCCGGTCGAGGACATGGGCCGCGCAGCGATGTCGCTGCTGCTGGAACGCCTGGGCAACCCGCAGCTGCCGATCCGCCGCATGGTGATGACCGGCCGCTGCGTGGTGCGCGGCTCCACCGGCCCCCGCACCCCACCGTAGGAGCGCACCCGGGCGCGACTGGCGTTACCGGTAGAGCCATCGCGCCCAGGGGCGCTCCTACAAGTGCCTGGCGAGTGTTGCGGATCGCGTAGTGCAGGTCTTGCCCGAGCACGTATGTCACCAATCCCCGTCACCCGTAGGAGCGCACCCGGGCGCGACGGGCATGACCGGTAACGCCCGTCGCGCCCGGGTGCGCTCCTACGAGGCATCACGGTTGCGCAACCCAAAAAAAAGCCCCGGCAGTGCCGGGGCTTTTCGTTCTACGCCATGTCCCAGATCAACGATCCGGACGATGGCTTCCGGCGTCGCCCTGTGCCGCGAGGTAGTCCTTGGACTGTTCGTCCAGCTTGTCGCCCAGCATGCGGCGCACCACCACGAAGAACAGCGGGATGAAGATCACGCCGAGCACGGTGGCGAACACCATGCCGCCGATCACGCCGGTACCGATGGAGTGACGCGAGTTGGCGCCGGCACCGGTGGAGATGGCCAGCGGCAGCACGCCCAGGATGAAGGCGAACGAGGTCATCAGGATCGGGCGGAAGCGCAGGTGTGCCGCTTCCAGCGTCGCCTCGCGCAGCGTCTTGCCTGCCGCACGCTGTTCCACCGCGAACTCCACGATCAGGATCGCGTTCTTCGCCGCCAGGCCGATCACCGTGATCATGCCGATCTTGAAGTACAGATCGTTCGGCAGCCCACGCAGCATCGAGAAGGTGATCGCACCCAGCACACCGATCGGCACCACCATCAGCACCGCCACCGGAATCGACCAGCTCTCGTAGAGGGCGGCCAGGCACAGGAACACCACCACCACCGACAACGCCAGCAACAGCGTGGCCGCATTACCGGCGATGATTTCCTGGTACGACATGCCGCTCCAGTCGAAGCCGAAGCCCGGCGGCAGATCGTTGTTGACGATCTCTTCCATCGCCGTCATCGCCTGGCCGGAGCTACCACCCGGCGCCGGGTTGCCGACGATGTTCACCGCCGAATAGCCGTTGTAGCGGTTCAACGCCGGCGAGGCGAAGGTCCAATCGGCCTTGACCACATTGCTCAGCGGAATCATTCCCGGCTGCCCATCGGCACCGACTGCTGTCGCACTGGGGCTGAAGAAGCTGCGCAGCGACTCGGGGCCGGTGCGGAACTGGTCGTCGGCACGGATGTTGACGCGCTTGATGCGGCCTTCGGAGAAGTAGTCGTTGATGTACACAGGCGCCAGCATCAGCTGGATCGAGCTGTAGATATCGCTGACGTCCAGGCCCATCGACTGCGCCTGCACACGGTCCACGGACAGCTGCAGCTGTGGTGCGTCTTCCAGGCCGTTCGGGCGCACGCCCACCATGGTGTCCTGCCTTTCCGCCGCCTTGCCCAGCACGATGTTGCGCGCCTGGGTCAAGGCTTGCTGGCCGGCGCCGGAGCGGTCCTGCAGCCACATGTCGAAGCCGCCGAACTGGCCCAGGCCCTGCACGGTGGGCAGGTTGACCACGAAGATCTGCGCGCCCTTGATGCCGTAGAAGGCACCGTTGAGCTGCTGGATCAACTGTTCGGCAGTGACGTCACGCTCTTCCCACGGCTTGAGCCGGATGAAGCCCATGCCGACGTTTTCGCCCGAGCCCAGGAAGCTGAAACCGGCGATCTGCAGCATGCCTTCCACGGCCGGCTGCTTCTCCAGCACCGCACGCATCTGCGCGAACGCCTCGTTGGTGCGGATCTTGGTCGCGCCCGGCGGCAGCTGCACGATGGCCACTGCAAAGCCCTGGTCTTCTTCCGGCAGGAAGCTGCCCGGCATGCGGGTGAACAGGAAGCCGCACAGCACCACCAGCACCACGAACACGATCATCCACGGCGGCGAGCGCTTGAGGGTGTGGCCGACCACGCCGACATAGCGATGCGCCAGCTTGTCGTAGTACTTGTCGAAGGTGCGGTAGATCCAGTTCTTCTTGGTCGAGTGGGTGGACTTGAGGAACGCGCCGCACAGCGCCGGGGTGAAGCTCAACGCCAGGAACGCGGAGAACCCCATCGACATGGCGATGGTCAGCGCGAACTGCTTGTAGATCGCGCCCGAGGCGCCGGGTTGCAGCGAGGAGGGGATGAACACCGCCGCCAGCACCACGGTGATGGCCACCACTGCACCGGTGATCTGGGTCATCGCCTTCTGCGTGGCCGCCTTCGGCTCCAGGTGCTCCTCGCTCATGATGCGTTCGACGTTCTCGATCACCACGATCGCGTCGTCGACCACGATGCCGATCGCCAGCACCATCGCAAACAGCGTCAGCTGGTTGATGGTGAAGCCGATCATGTACATGCCGAAGAACGTGCCCAGCAGCGCGACCGGAATCACCAGCGTGGGAATCACGGTGGCGCGGAAGTTCTGCAGGAACAGCAGCATCACCAGGAACACCAGCACGATGGCTTCCACCAGCGTGTGGATCACTTCCTCGATGGAGATGCGCACGAAGGTGGTCGATTCGTACGGCGCAAACCAGGTCACGCCCTGCGGGAAGGTCGGCTGCAGCTCGTCGAGTTTGGCACCGACCGCCTCGGACACGTTCAGGGCGTTGGCGCCCGGCAGCAGCTGGATGCCGAAGGCGCCGGTGGGCTTGCCGTTGTACTGGGTGTCGAAGCCGTAGTTGCTCGGCCCCACGGTGACCCGCGCGACATCCTTCAAGCGCACCGTGGCACCGTTGTTGTCGGTGCGCAGGATGATGTTCTCGAACTGTTCCGGCGAGCTGAAGCGGCCCTCGGCCGACACGGTGGCGGTGAAGCTGATGCCTTCCGGAGTCGGGTCGGCGCCCACCGAACCGGCAGCGAACTGCACGTTCTGGTTACGCACCGCGGTCAGCACCTGGGTCGCCGACAGGTTGTAGCCCTGCAGCTTCTCCGGGTTCAGCCAGATGTTCATCGCGTACTCGGCGCCGAACTGGTTGGTGCTGCCCACGCCGGGCACGCGCGAGATCTGCTCGAGCACGCGCGAGCCGACGATGTCGTTGAGCGCGTCGCGGTTGATCGACGGGTTGTCCGAGCGCAACGCGGCCACCATCAGGAAGCCGGCGTTGGCCTTGGCCACCACCACACCCTGCTGGGTGACTTCCGAGGGCAGACGCGGCGTGGCCAGCGACACCTTGTTCTGCACCTGCACCTGGGCGATATCCGCGTCGGTGCCGGTTTCGAAGGTCAGCGTGATGGTCACGCGGCCGTTGGCGGCCGAGGACGAGTTGAAGTACAGCAGGTGATCGATACCGGTGAGCTGCTGCTCGATGACCTGGGTCACCGCTTTTTCGGCGGTATCGGCGCTGGCGCCGGGGAAGTTGGCGGTGACGGTGACCTGCGGCGGGGCGATCGTGGGGTACGACTCGATACCCAGATTCAGGATCGAGATCACGCCCGCAAGCGAGATCAGGATCGCCACCACCCAGGCAAAGACAGGGTGTTCGATAAAAAACTTAGGCATGTCCGGGTTCCGTTACTGCTGCTTGGACTGGGAGTCGGCCGGCTGCGCCGCAGCGTCTGGCTTGGACTGTTCCTGCGCGGCCGGTGCCGCCGCGTCGGCCTTGTCGGCTGCCGGTGCGGCCTGTGTGTTGCCACCCTGGGCGGCGGCGGGAGCCGCGCCCGGTGCACCCGGCTGGCCGCCCTGCGCCGGCTTGTTCGGATCCCACGGCACGCCCTTGGCCGGCTGGCCTTCCTTGGCCTTCTGCACGCCATCGACGATCACCTGATCGCCCGGGGTCACGCCACCGGTGACGATCCACTGACCCTTCTGCTGGCCGTCGACGGTGAGATTCTTGCGCACCACCTTGCCGTCCTTGCCCAGCACCAGCGCGTAGGCGCCGGTGGCATCGCGCTGCACGGCCTGCTGCGGCATCAGGTAGGCGTTGTTGCGCTGGCCCAGGCTGGCCTTGAAGGTCACGAACGCGCCCGGCAGCAGTGCCTGTTCCGGGTTGGGCAGGGTCGCGCGCAGCGACACCGCACCGGTGCTCGGGTCCACCGTCACCGCCGACACGTCCAGCGTACCGGGGTGCGGGTACTGCGTGCCGTTGCCCAGTTCCACGTTGATGGTGGACTTGCCATCGCCGCTGAGCTGCACGTTGCCGCTGCTCTGGGCCTGGCGCAAGGCGGCGAGCTCTTCGCTGCTCATCGCAAAGTTCACATACAGCGGGTCGATCTGGTCGACCGTGGTCAGCAGGGTGGCCTCACCCGAGCCGACCAGCGCACCTTCGGTCACGCGCTGGATGCCGGCGCGGCCGGTGATCGGCGAGGTGACGCTGGCAAAGCCGAGCTGGATGCGGGCGGACTCGACCTGGCCGCGTGCCTGCTGCACGTTGGCGCGGGAGGAGCGCTCGGTGGCTTCGGCGTTGTCGATGTCGGCACGCGACACGTACTGCTGCGGGGCCAGGCTGCGCGCGCGCTTGGCGGCGACCTGGGCATTGGCGTAGGTCGCCTCGGCGGCGGCCAGCTGGCCCTGTGCCTGCAGCAGCGTGGCCTTCAGCGGTGCCGGGTCGATCTCGAACAGCGGCTGGCCTTCCTTGACGTCGGTGCCCTCGGTGTACAGGCGCTTGAGCACCACGCCGTCCACGCGTGCGCGCACGTCGGCCGAGCGGAATGCCGACAGGCGGCCGACCAGGTCGCGTTCCAGCGGCAGGGTCTGCGGCTTCATTTCCAGCACCGACACTTCCGGCGGCGGCGGCGCCTGCTGTTGTTCGGGCTTGCTGCAGGCAGCCAGCGCCAGGGTGATGGCACAGGCCAGGCCGAATGTGCGGAGCGGGGCGATCATCAGGAGGAACTCCGTTAGGGTCTTGAAGTGAGAAAGGAAAGCGGGGACAGCGAAGGCGTGGCAGCGACCGCGGCAAAGGCGCGCAGGAACGTGTCGACAGCGAACTGCGCCCACTGCTGCCTGGCGGGGAGGCCGGCGCGGTGGGGTACCTGAAAGCGTTGCCGGTCGAAATCCAGACCGACGATCATGCTCAACAGCAGTTCGGCCATACAGTGCGGATCGTCATGGCGCAGCTGGCCGGCCTGCATCGCCTGTTCGAAGCGCTGCGCCAGGCGCTGCTGCATGCCGACGACCCCGTCCTGGAAGATCTGCTGCGACTGGTCGGGAAACCGGTGCGATTCGGCCTCCACCAATCGGCAGGTCTGTAGCACATCGGGCCGGTTCAGGCGGTCAAGATGGGCCAGCGCAAAGGCCAGCAGATCCTCGCGCAACTCGCCGGAGGCGGTGCCCAGCGGCACCGTGGCCAGATGCACGTGGTCCTGAAGGACATCGCGCAGCAGGTTTTCTTTACAACCGTAGTAACTATAGAGCGTCTGCTTGGAACAACCGGCACGCTCGGCCACGGCATCCATGCTCAGCCGCATGCCACGCTCGGCAAGCAGCGTATGCACAGCCGCATGGATGCGGCGATCGCAATCCGAGCGCCGGGAAGCACGGTGGGAACGGGGGGTCATGGCGGTAGACTATACCGTCCAGTTTAGTTTTTAAACAGGCTTGACGGTCGCAATTCTGTCTGTACAGCGCCTTGTGCGCCAAGCGCCGGGCCCGACTTTGCCGGTTGTGGCGGTCCGGCAGGCCGATGCGCGGCCGCCAATCGGCCGCCGTCCGAGGAATTACAGTCGGGTAGCGCTTGGATGCCGCGTCCGGGGCCGGCGCCGGCCCCGGGAATTTGCGCTATGCAGCAAGGCGCCTTCATCCGGCGCCGGTACAATTCAGGTTTTCCACCGAGCATCCCAGCGCTCTCATGACAGCCAAGAAAGCTGCTTCGAAATCGTCCACGACGTCGGTCACACCGGTCGCCGAACATGCCGTCCCCGTGCTTGCCACCGCGCCGCAGGCGGTCACCCTGGAGCCGGTCTTTGCCGCGTTGCGCAAGCGCTACCCGGCTGCCCGCCAGTCCGAGGTGCAGCTGTTTGCAGCCGACTTCTACCGGCGCATGGAAGAGGACGAGTTCCCCAACCACCCACCCGAACAGTGGGCGGCCCTGGCGGCCGACATGCTGGAGTTTGCGCGCACGCGCAAGGCCGGCACGGTCAATGTGCGGGTGTTCAACCCGACCCTGAAGAGTCACGGCTACGAGTCGCCGCACACGCTGCTGCAGATCGTCAACGACGACATGCCGTTCCTGGTGGACTCGGTGAGCATGACGCTGTCGGACCTGGGCATCGGCGTGCACGTGCTCGGCCACCCGGTGCTGCGCATTGCGCGCGACAAGGCCGGCAAGCTGACCGCGGTGGGCGAGGGCAAGAGCGAGTCGCTGATGGTGCTGGAGATCGACCGCCAGCCTGCCGACGACATGCCCAAGGTGGAAGCGGCCGTGCGCAAGGTGCTGGCCGAGGTGCGCGCGATCGTGCACGACTGGGCGTCGATGCGCGAAAAGATGGTGATGCTGGCCGATGACCTGGCCACCCGCCGCCTGCCGATGGACGACATCAGCCGCCACGAGGCGCAGGAATTCCTGCGCTGGGCGGCCGCCGACCACTTCACCTTCTTCGGCTACCGCGAGTACCGCGTGGAGAAGCAGGACGGCCAGGACGTGCTGGCGCCGGTGGAAGAAACCGGCCTGGGCCTGATGCGCGGCCGCGACACCTCGCCGGCGCGCCCGGTGACCACGCTGGCGGCGCATGGCCTGAACACCTCGGCCAAGCTCAAGGACGCGCTGATCCTGACCAAGACCAATGCGCGCTCGCGCGTGCATCGGGTCGGCTACATGGATTACATCGGCATCCTGGAATTCGATGCCAAGGGCCGCATCGTCGGCGAGCAGCGCTTCCTGGGCCTGTTCACCTCCAGCGCCTACAACCGCCGCCCGTGGGAAATTCCGCTGGTGCGGCAGCGCCACGAATACGTGATGAGCAAGTCCGGGCTGACCCCGAGCAGCCACAGCGGCAAGGCACTGCGGCACATTCTGGAGACATTGCCGCGCGAGGAGCTGTTCCAGTCCAACGAGGAAGAGCTGTACCGCACCGCGATCGGCATCCTCGGCCTGCAGGAGCGCGTGCGCAGCCGCATGTTCCTGCGCCGCGACAAGTACAGCCGCTTCATTTCCGCGCTGGTGTACATCCCGCGCGAGCGCTTCAATACCGATGTGCGGCTGCGCATCGAAGCCTTGCTGAAGGAGGCGCTGCACGGCGAATACATCGATTCCAGCGTGGTGCTGGGCGAATCGCCGCTGGCGCAGCTGCACCTGATCGTGCGGCCCAAGAGTGGCGAGGCGCTGGAATTCAACACCACCGAGCTCGAATCGCGGCTGGCGCATCTGCTGCGCAACTGGCGCGATGCCCTGCGCGAGGCGCTGGTGGCGCGGCATGGCGAGGTCAATGGCCTGCGCATGGCGGCCAACTTCGGGCGTGCGTTGCCGGCCGGCTATATCGAAGACTCGTCGATCGAATCGGCGGTGTCCGACGTCGAGCATCTGGCGGCACTGGAAGGCCCGGATGACCTGCATCTGAGCCTGCAGGAGATCCGTCGCGACGACGGCGTGCGGCTGGACGCCGGCGAAGGCCTGCGCCTGAAGCTGTATCGCCAGCTCGACGACATCCCGTTGTCCGATGCGATGCCGATGATGGAGAACCTGGGCCTGCGCGTGATCTCCGAGCGGCCGTACCGGCTGCAGGTCGGCGAGACGCCGGTCTACATCCAGGATTTCGAGGTCGAATCGACCTCCGGCAGGATCAATGCGGCCAACGCCGACGCCGGTTTCGGCGAAGCCTTCGAGCGGATCTGGAGCGGCGATGCCGAGAACGACGGCTTCAACCGCCTGATCCTGGCGGCCGGCCTGCACTGGCGCCAGGTCGCGCTGCTGCGCGGCTATTGCAAGTATCTGCTGCAGACCGCGGTGCCGTTCTCGCAGGCCTATGTCGAGGCGACGTTCACCCGCTATCCGCTGCTGGCACGCCTGCTGGTGGAACTGTTCGAGGCGCGCTTCGATCCGTCCACCGGCAGCGAGACCAAGGCGCAGATCGTTGCCGGGCAGGAACGCCTGCGCGAGGAACTGTCGGTGCTGGCAGCTGGCGACGAGGCCACGCTCAAGGCGCTGGAGCCGGTGCTGCAGGCGCGCGGCAGCGACCGCGATGCGCAGCAGGAGGCTGCGCGCGCCACGCTGCTGAAGCTGATGGACCGCGTTTCCAGCCTGGACGAGGACCGCATCCTGCGCAGCTTCATCGGCGTGATCGACGCGACGCTGCGCACCAACTACTACCAGACCGACAAGAGCGGCAAGCACGGGCACTGCATCAGCTTCAAGCTGGATTCTTCGATCGTGCCGGATCTGCCCAAGCCGCGTCCGTACCGCGAGATCTTCGTCTACAGCCCACGGGTGGAAGGCGTGCACCTGCGCTTTGGCGCGGTGGCGCGTGGCGGCCTGCGCTGGTCGGACCGGCGCGAGGATTTCCGCACCGAGGTGCTGGGCCTTGTCAAGGCGCAGATGGTCAAGAACACCGTCATCGTGCCGGTCGGCGCCAAGGGCGGTTTCTACGTCAAGCGCTCCCCGGTGGGCGGCGACCGTGACGCGATCCAGGCCGAAGGCATCGCCTGCTACAAGCTGTTCATCCAGAGCCTGCTCGACATCACCGACAACATCGTCGGCGGCAAGATCGTGCCGCCGCCGCAGGTGGTACGCCATGACCTGGACGACCCGTACCTGGTGGTCGCGGCCGACAAGGGCACCGCCACGTTCTCCGACATCGCCAACGGGCTGGCGCTGGACCACGGCTTCTGGCTGGGCGATGCATTCGCTTCCGGCGGGTCGGTCGGCTACGACCACAAGGGCATGGGCATCACCGCGCGTGGTGCGTGGGAGTCGGTCAAGCGCCACTTCCGCGCGATGGGGCGCGATTGCCAGAGCCAGGATTTCAGCGTGGTCGGCATCGGCGACATGTCCGGCGACGTGTTCGGCAACGGCATGCTGCTCTCAAGGCATATCCGCCTGCTGGCCGCGTTCGATCACCGGCATATCTTCCTGGACCCCAATCCGGATGCCGCCGCTTCGTTCGCCGAGCGCGAGCGCCTGTTCAAGCTGCCGCGTTCCAGCTGGGCCGACTACGAGGCCAAGCTGATCAGCGCCGGTGGCGGCATCTATCCGCGCACGCTCAAATCCATCGACATCAGCGCGCCGGTACGCGAGGTGCTGGGCTTGGAATCCAGCATCAAGCAGCTCTCGCCCAACGAGCTGATGAACGCCATCCTCAAGGCGCCGGTGGATTTGTTCTGGAATGGCGGCATCGGCACCTACGTCAAGGCGTCCAGCGAGTCGCACGCCGATGTGGGCGACCGCGCCAACAACGGCCTGCGCGTCAATGGCGGCGAATTGCGCTGCAAGGTGGTGGGCGAGGGCGGTAACCTCGGCCTGACCCAGCTCGGTCGCATCGAGGCCGCGCAGGCCGGGGTGCTGCTCAACACCGACTTCATCGACAACTCGGCCGGCGTGGACACCTCCGACCACGAGGTGAACATCAAGATCCTGCTCAACGACATGGTGCAGGCCAAGAAGCTCACCTACGACGCGCGCAACACATTGCTCGCGTCGATGACCGACGAAGTGGCCGACCTGGTGTTGTGGGACAACTACCGCCAGAACCAGGCGATCAGCCTGATGGAGCGGATGAGCGTCAAGCGCCTGGGCTCCAAGCAGCACTTCATCCGCACGCTGGAACTGCAGGGCCTGCTCGATCGCCAGATCGAGTTCCTGCCCTCCGATGCCGAACTGTCCGCACGCAAGGCGCGCGGGCAGGGCCTGTCGCGTCCGGAGCTGTCGGTGCTGTTGTCGTACTCCAAGCTGGTGGCGTTCCAGCAGCTGCTGGAATCGGATATCCCCGAAGACCCGTATCTGTCCAAGGAACTGCAGCGCTACTTCCCGCAGCCGCTGCAGAAGAAGTACGCCGATGCGATGGAGCGTCACCGCCTCAAGCGCGAGATCATCGCCACCGCGGTGACCAACACCACCATCAACCGCATGGGCGCCACCTTCTTGATGCGCATGCAGGAAGACACCGGCCGCAGCATCGCCGAGGTCGCCAAGGCCTATACCATCAGCCGCGAGACGCTGGATGCACGCGCGCTGTGGACGCAGATCGACGCGCTGGACGGCAAGGTGCCCGAGTCGGTGCAGATCGATGCACTGGAAGTGATCTGGCGCCTGCAACGCTCGTTCGTGCGTTGGCTGCTGCTGCGTCCGGGCCAGATGCCGGGCATCACCGCGGCGGTGGAGCGTTACCACGGCCCGTTCAACGACATCCGGGTCGCTTCCGGTGTGCTGTCGGATGCGCAGCGCCCGCAGTACGAGGCCAGCGTGCAGGAATGGCAGGACAAGGGCCTGCCGCCGCAACTGGCGCAACAGCTGTGCGAGTTGCGTTACCTGGAACCGGCCTTCGACATCATCGAAACCGCGCGCACCCGCAAGCTCAAGCCGGTGGACGTGTCCAAGGTGCATTTCCGCCTGGGCGAAGCGCTGCGCCTGCCATGGCTGTTCGAGCAGATCGACGCGCTGGAGGTCAACGGCCGCTGGCATGCAGTGGCACGTGGTGTGCTGCGCGACGAACTGGCCGCGCATCAGCGCGCACTGGTGGCGCAGGTGCTGACCCTGCCCGGCAGTAGTGCCGAGGACAAGGTGGCCAACTGGCTGGCGCGCGACGATTCCAGCCTGCGCTTCACCCTGGCGATGCTGGCCGATGTGGCCGAGCAGAAGACGCTGGACTACCCGACCGTGTCGGTGGCGGTGCAGCGGTTGGGCCAGTTGGCGTCGCACGGGATGTAACGACGTGCAGCGAGGTGATGGCGGAGCAGGTGCTTCGTCATCACCTAGGCTGAGCTGACGCAGTTATGGAGTTGTCTGCCCATGCACAAGGCGGCCCAAGGGTCCCCTTGTTTACGTGCGGAATTGCTCCGTACGATCGCGAGCCCGATGCGTCGTCCGGGTGTCGGCCAATCGCGTGGTCCACATCCGGTCAGCTACGACACGCGCGCTGCCTTTCTGTGAGCATGTCTGCATTCCAGAGGCATGTCAGACAACGCACGCGAGTAGGTGAACAATCCCAGGCTTCTTGACACTCTCGAATAGTCCGATGAGTATCGCCTAGCTGCAGTAGATCCTGCAGACGGGTGTGGAAGCCCGAAATCCAAGGCGCACGAGCGCCGGTCAACGATGGCGGTGCTCTCCACTATCCAAGGAGATCCTCATGCCGCGTACCAATCCTGCCCATTCGGCCACTACTGCAACCGCCTCGCAGCCGACCGCCCATACCGTGGCCGATCATGGTGATGCGCGTGAGGACGTGTTCTTCCGTCGCCTGTCCGAGTCACGTGGTGCGGAAGCCACCAACGGCCTGCATTGGTCCGATCTGCCGATGCAATTTGGCCTGGCTCTCAAATGCGCGCATATCGATCACTGCTTGCTCGGGCTGCAGGGCGTGTTGGAGATGCTGCACGCCGGTGAGGCGGCCCGCGAGGCGGGTCAACCTGGCCTGGGTGGCGAGCTCACTGATCGCCTGCTCTACGCGTCGCGTGCGCTGGCTGCGTCGGGAAAAGATTCGCTGCATGCGTTGCAGGAACGTCTTGCAGCTGCACCGTAAGGTGCAGTGCGAACGTCGGTCATCGAACGGCGTCGGACTTCCTGCATCCTGGCTGCGAGCAGCGTTGTTGGCGGGAGACCCGGATGCGCTGGACCGAATTGCGCTCAAGGTTTAGCGATTGAGTGATACAGCGCAGGTGGCGCTCATCGATGGCGACCTGCGCACGAATACCGCGATAGTGTGGTCATCAGTGACTGAATGGCATTCGCCGTCGGGGCGACCTTTCGCGTGCGTGGGTCTGCACCGATTGCCGTGACCAGTTCACTGCCTTATCTGATCTTGACGACCACCTTGCCCTTGGCGCGGCCCTGGGCTAGATATTCCAGCGCCTGCTTTGCCTGGTCGAAGCCAAACACCTTGTCGATGACCGGGCGGATGCGTCCGGCTTCGAGCAGTTCGCCGATCTTCGCCAGTTGCGCGCCATCGGGACGCACGAACAGGAAGCCGTAGGCGACGTTGCGCTTGTTCGCCAGGCGGATGATCTTGCGGCTCATCATGGCGAAAACGACTCTCAGCACCACGTTGAGCCGGCGCGCACGCGCGAAGGCCGCGTCCAGCGGCCCGACCAGCGATACGATCCTGCCGCCGGGCTTGAGGATGGCGAGCGATTTTTCGATCGTATCGCCCCGCATCGTGCCCAGCGCGACGTCGTAGCCACGCAGCACGGTCTCGAAGTCCTGTTGCCTGTAGTCGACCACCTCGTCTGCGCCAAGGCTGTTCACCAGCGCGACATTGCCGGTGCTGGTGGTGGTGCCGACAGTGGCGCCGAGGTGCTTTGCCAACTGGATCGCGATGGTGCCGATGCCGCCGGAACCGGCAGGAATGAACACCTTCTGGCCGGGCTGCAGTCCGGCACGTTCCTTCAGGGCCTGCCAGGACGTGAGTGCGACCATCGGCAGCGATGCCGCCTGCACGAACTCCAGGTTGGCCGGCTTCAACGCTGCGGCGCCTTCCGGTACCGCGACATACTCGGCGATGGTGCCGCGGCCAAGATCGAACACGCTGGCGAAAATCGCATCGCCCGGCTTGAAGCGGGTGACGCGGTTGCCGACCTCGATGACGATACCGGCCACGTCGCTGCCCAGCGTGGCGGGCAGCTCGAATTTCACCACGGGTTTGAAGATGCCGGTGGGAATCATGTTGTCGATCGGGTTCACGCCAGCGGCATGCACCTCGACCAGTAGTTCGTCGGGCTGCAGCGTCGGGCGGGCCAGCTCGCTGAAGCCGATGCCGGGAGCCTTGCCGTAGCGTTTGAAGGTGAGTGCTTTCATCTGGTTCCAGTCCAATGCCGTGGTTGTAGGGATGGGTGGCCGGGTACGACGCGGGCCCCGGCCGCCTTCACCCCTGCGCTGGCAGAGCGATGCCTGCCGCCTGATCGCCACATGCGCCCATGTGAATCCATCGAACCCGTGCACGCGTGCGGCTGCGTGCCGTCTCCATGCAGGTCCGCAGCGCTCACCGTGGCGAGCGCTGCGGGGCAGCAGCGTCGTTCGGCCGGTCAGGCTGCCGGCTGATAACGCTCGGCGGCGTTTGCCTGCCGGATGTCCGACAGCAAGCCCTGGCGCGCACCATCCAGTGCGTCCCAACGTTCGGCCACGTGCAACGGCGGAATGGTGACCAGCTCGCGGCGATCGAAGCCGACCAGCGCGGCGTCGACCAGTTCGCCCACGTCCATCAGGTCGCTGAGCGTGTTGACGTCGATACCGGCGCGTCCCCAGATCTCGGTGCGCGTGCCGGCCGGCAGCACGGCCTGCACATAGACGCCCTTGGCGCCCAGCTCCAGGTGCAGCCCCTGCGACAGGAACAGCACGAAGGCCTTGGTGGCGCCATAGACGCTCATGCCGAATTCCGGAGCGAAACCCACCACCGAGCCGAGGTTGACGATCGCGCCGCTGCCGGACTGTGCAAAGCGCGGCCCAACGGCGGCGGACAGGCGCGTCAACGCGGTGACATTGAGCGCGATCAGGCGGTCGACCGCCGCGGCGTCCTGCTGCAGGATGCCGCCGGACTGCGCCATGCCGGCGTTGTTGATCAGGATGCCGATCTGCGCATCCTCGCGCAGGCGGGTTTCCACCGCGGCCAGATCGGCGGCCTGGGTCAGGTCGGCCTGCAGCACATCGACGCTGACGCCATGTGCATCGCGCAGGCGCGCAGCCAGCGCATCCAGGCGGGCCTTGTCGCGTGCGACCAGTACCAGGTCATGGCCGCGTTGCGCGAAGCGCTCGGCGTAGACGGCGCCGATGCCGGTGGAGGCGCCGGTGATGAGGACAGCGGGAAGCGTGGACATGCAGGATTCCTTGATGAGAGTGGATGAAGGGCGCCAGGCGAGACAGCCTCAGCCGGCGAGGGACGGGTAGTCGATATAGCCTTCGGCGCCACCGCCGTAGAGGGTGGCCGGATTCAACGGCGCCAGTGCTGCGCCGGTTCGCAGGCGCTGGACCAGGTCCGGGTTGCTGATGAACGGGCGGCCGAAGGCCACCAGGTCGATGTTGCCTGCGCGCACCTGGGCGTTGGCCAGGTCCAGGTCGTAGCCGTTGTTGGCCAGGTAGGTGCGGGTGAACTTGCTGCGCAGCGCGGCATAGTCGAACGGGGCCGCATCGCGCGGGCCGCCGGTCGCACCTTCGACCACATGCAGATACACGATGCCCAGCGCGTCGAGTTGCTCGGCGATGTAGTCGTATTGCGGCTGCGGATCGCTGCCGGAAATGCCGCTTGCCGGCGATACCGGCGAGATGCGCACGCCGGTGCGATCGGCGCCGATCTGCTCGCTTACTGCGGCGACCACCTCCAGCAACAGGCGCGCGCGGTTTTCGATCGAGCCGCCATAGGCATCGGTGCGCTGGTTGGCGCCGTCCTTGATGAACTGCTCCAGCAGATAGCCATTGGCGCCGTGGATTTCGACGCCGTCGAAGCCGGCGGCAATCGCATTGGCCGCGGCCTGGCGGAAGTCGTCGACGATGCCCGGCAGTTCGTGCAGCTCCAGCGCGCGTGGTTCGGAGACATCGGCAAAGCCGTTGTTGACGAACACCTTGGTCGCCGCGCGGATCGCCGACGGCGCAACCGGTGCCGCGCCGCCCGGCTGCAGGTCGACATGCGACACCCGGCCGACGTGCCACAGCTGCACGAAGATGCGCCCGCCGTTGGCATGCACGGCGTCGGTGACCGCGCGCCAGGCGGCAATCTGCCCGGGCGTGTACAGGCCGGGGGTGTCCTGGTAGCCCTGGGCCTGGGGCGAGACCTGGGTGGCCTCGGTAATCAGCAGGCCGGCCGAGGCGCGCTGGGCGTAATAGGTGGCTGCCAGTGCGCTCGGCACCAGGCCGGCGCCCGCACGGTTACGGGTCAGCGGCGCCATCACGATGCGGTTGGCCAGGGTCAGCGTGCCCAGTGCATAGGGTTCGAACAGCGAAGGGTGGGTCATCGACGGGGCTCGGACAGCAGGAAGTGGCAAAGATTACGATCAAAATCTAAGATGTCAACACTTTGATGTCGGTCAACATCAATGTACGCTCTCGCTTTCCCATGTCGCATCACCACGGAGTGTCCCAACGATGAAAGTGACCAAGGCACAGGCACAGGCGAACCGGGCGCACGTCGTCGAGACGGCCTCGGTGCTGTTTCGCGAGCGCGGTTATGAAGGGATCGGCATCGCCGATCTGATGGCTGCTGCAGGTTTCACCCACGGTGGCTTCTACAAGCAGTTCCGCTCCAAGGCGGACCTGATGGCCGAGTCGGCGGCCTGCGGCCTGGCCAATACCGCCGCGCAGACCGAGCAGGTGGACAAGGCAGATTTCGTGACGTCCTATCTGTCGCGCGAACATCGCGACAGCCCTGCCACCGGCTGCACGATGGCTGCGCTGGGTGCCGATGCCGCGCGCCAGCCGGAGGAAGTGCGCGACGCGTTTGCTGCCGGGGTCGAGAACCTGTTGGCAACGCTCGACCGCAGCGGGGCTGCGCCCGGCACTGCGCAGGCTGCGGCCGAGCGCGCCAGCAACCTGGGCATGATGGCGCATGCCATCGGCGCCATCGTGCTGTCGCGGGCGTGCCCGAACGCCTCGCCACTGGCCGACGAAATCATTGCGGTGTGTCGCGACCAGATCCTGTCGTCGCTGCAGCCGTCCAATTGACCGGGGTGGGCTGTCCACCGGCGTTTTGCTGCTGACGCGTGCCGATTCCAGGTCACGCTCGCGCAGGCCCGCCGGCTGCGCGGTGGTGGTGTCAGCCGCTGGACGCCCGGTGCCCGCTCAGTTCCTGCCCGGCGTCCTTGTCAAAACGCAGGTGCCACCAGGTGGCGCTGAGCGAGATCAGGCTCACCACGCAGAACGCCAGCGAGAAATCGCGTTGCGCCGGTTGGGTGTGATCGCCGGCCAGCATCGCCAGCTTGAGGATCATCGCGCCGGCGCAGACGCCGACCGAGAGCATCAGTTGCTGCAAGGTGGTGTACAGGCTGCTGGCGCGGCTCATGCGCGATGCGGGCACATTTTCGTAGGCGATGGTGTTGTAGGCGGCGAACTGGAACGACATGAAGGCGCCGCAGCACAGCAGCAGGCCGAACATCAGCGCCGGCGGCCAGTCGGGCCGGAACAACGCACACACCATGTAGCCCAGGCTGGCGAGCACGCCGTTGCCGATCAGGCTGTTGCGATAGCCGAAGCGGCGCAGCAACTGCGGAGTGATGCTGCGCATCAGCAGTGCGCCGAGTGCGGTGGCCAGGATCAGGCGGCCGCTGTGCGCGGCGCTCATGCCGAAGCCGATCTGGAACAGCAGCGGCAGCAGGAATGGATGCGCGCCCTGGGTGATGCGCATCAGCGCACCGCCGATCACCGATAAGCGGAACGAGTCGATCCGCAGCAGGCTCAGGTCCAGCAGCGGAGCGGGGTGGTGGCGGGCATGCCACAAATACCCCAGCGCTGCGCTGGCGCCGATGGCCAGCAGCCAGCTCGCGGTGCCGATGCCGTCCTGCTGGCTGACCATTTCCAGGCCGAACAACAGGCAACCCAACGCGGTACCGCACAGCACGAAACCGCGCAGATCGAAGCGGGCCGGGGCCGACTCGGTGGGGATTTCCGGAATGAAACGGCGCACCAGCAGGAAACCGGCCACGCCGATCGGCACGTTGATGTAGAAGATCCAGCGCCAATCCAGGTACGAGACGAACAATCCGCCCAGCGGCGGGCCGAGCATCGGGCCGATGAAGGCCGGCACCAGCGTCCAGGCCATGGCCGACACCAGATGGCGGCGTTCGACAGTGCGCAGCAGGATCAGCCGGCCGAGCGGGGCCATCATCGCGCCGCCGGCGCCTTGCAGCACGCGCGCGGCGACCATGGTTGGCAGGCTGTCGGCCAGCGAACACAGGATCGAGCCGCCGACGAACACCCAGATCGACGCGCCGAACACGCGGCGCAGGCCAAAGCGGTCGGCGATCGCGCCGCTGGCCGGAATCAGTACCGCCAGCGCCAGCAGGTAGCTGGTCATGGCGATGCTCATTGCCGGCGCGGCAACGCCGAAGTCGCGTGCCAGGGTCGGCAACGCGGTTGCCAGCACGGTGGCATCCATCTGCTCCATGAAGATGGCGCAGGCCAGGATCAGCGAGATGATGCGGTAATCGGGATAACGCGGCGGCGTGACGCCGGCCTCGGACACGCTGGAGGACATCGGACTCTCGGTTGCGGGGCCGCAGCGGTGGCGCACAGATGGCGATCGGGCCGGCCCGCGTCGCACGGTGTTGTGCGGCGCAACATGGGTATTGTCCGCCGCTGCGCAGCGGGGTTCAAGCGTGCGGGGGTAACAGTGCGTGTGTCTGGAGATGGGTGCGCCGGGGCTGTCTTGGGATGCTGTGGGAGCTGCGCTGGCGTCCGGATCGCCGTCAGCGTTGTTCCGGGCGGCGCGGGTGGCTGATTGGTGTGGCGAGTCGGGATGACTGGTCGGTCGCCAGGCTGGGCGTCCCTCATCCGGCGCTACGCGCCACCTTCTCCCGGGGGGAGAAGGGAAGCACCGGCGCGCATCTTTCTTCCGACCGGCACCTTTCTCCCGGCCGGAGAAGGGAAGCACCGGCACCCATCCTTCTCCCGACCGGCACCTTTCTCCCGGCCGGAGAAGGGATGCATTGGCGCTCGTCTTTCTCCCCCGACCGGAGAAGAACAGCTCCCTGTTGGTGCGAGACGCCGCGAGCGGCCGCAGCACGCATCGTGTGGATCAACGCTGTGCGGCCGGATCGTCCCAGGCGTCCATGATCTGCAGGATCTGCGGCAACGCTTCGCGAAAATGCTGCACCAGGCACGGCTCCAGTTGCTTGCCGGCCATGCTGTCGAGCTTGCGCATGGCGTCTTCCACCGTCCATGGCGCCTTGTAGGCGCGCCGTCCGCACAGCGCATCGAACACATCGGCCACCGCCACGATGCGCGCCGATTCGGGAATGGCATCGCCGACCAGGCCCGTGGGATAGCCGCTGCCGTCCCAGCATTCGTGGTGATGCAGCGCGATCTCCGCAGCCAGCTGAAACACCGGCCCGCGACCGTGCCGCAGCAGGGCGTGGCCGACCTGCGGATGCTGGCGCACCACCGAGCGTTCGTGTTCGTCCAGCGTATCGGACGGGTGCAGCATGCCGCCGGGTGCCGCAATCTTGCCGGCATCGTGCAGGGGCGCGGCATCCTGCAGCAACTGCGCCCGTTGCGCCGGCCAGCCGATCTTTTCGGCCAGCACCCGCGCATAGGCGGCCATGCGCCAGATATGGGCGCCGGTGTCGGCATCCTGGCCCTGCCCGGCGGTGCCGAGCAGATGGATCGCATCGCGGTATTGCTGGGCCAGCCGCGCGTTTTCGGCCAGCTTCAACTGGGTGGCGATGCGGACCTTGAGCAGGGCGGGCGAGTAGGGCTTGCTGACGTAGTCGGCCGCGCCCGCTTCCAGGCCTGTGCGCTCGTCGTGCTCGCTGTTGCGCGAGGTCACGAACAGGATCGGGATGGCCGCGCTGGCCGGTTGCTGCTTGAGCGTGCGCGCCACCGCATAGCCGTCCATGTCCGGCAGCTCGACATCCAGCAGGATCAACGACGGCGTGTGGCGAAGCACCGCCTCCAGCGCTTCGCGGCCGGACTTGGCGAACACCAGCGGGAAATCGTCGCGCAGCAACTGCCGCAGGGTGGCCAGGTTGCTGGATTCGTCGTCGACACACAGCAGGGGACGATGCGCCATGAAGACTCCTTGCGACCTGCGTGGCGACCGGTCAGTGCAGGTGAGTGGCTTGCCAGTCGCGCAGCGTGGCCTCGGCGCGACGGAAGTCGAAATCATCCACCGCACGCTGCAGTCCTTCCTGCAGGGTGCGCGGCAGGCGTGGCGCGCAGATCAGCAGCGCGTGGTCGATCCTGTCGGCATCGTCGCTGCCCAGGGCCGCTTCCAGGATCTGCACGCTGTCTGCGTCCAGCGCGACCGCATCGTCACTTGCCGCCTCGTCGCTGCTGGCGTGTTGCAGGAAGGCATGGATCGCGGCGGTGGTGCGCTGCATGGTGTCCTTGAGCGCGATCAGCGCCGAGGTGATGTCGTGGCCTTCCTCGATGCGGGTCTCCAGATCGCTGGCGGCACCGGCCAGGGCCGGCAAGGCCAGCGACCCGGCTGCGCCACGCAGCTTGTGCGCCAGCGCGCCGATCGCCGGCAACTCATTGCGGCGCAGATGCTCGGCTGCGGTCTCGGCCGGGTCGGGGTTGTCGCGCAGCAGTTTGAGCAGATAGCGCTCGTACGGCTCGCGCTCGCGCCACAGGCTGCGCGCACGTGCTGCATCCAGCACCTCCGGGTCGGCATGTTCCCATTCGGGGCCGGCATGGACGTCGGCTTCGTGCGGCAGCGAGGGGATGCGCCGCACGCCGGGCTGCAGGAAATGGCGGATGGCGGTGACCAGTTCCTCCACATTGAAGGGCTTGGCGATGAAACCGTTCATGCCGGCTTCCAGCGCCTTCTCCTGTTGCGGGCGAAAGGCGCCGGCGGTCAGCGCGATCACCGGCAGGCTGGCCAGCGCCGGGATCTGCCGCAGCCGCCGCGTGGCTTCGTAGCCATCGACCACCGGCATCTGCACGTCCATCAACACCAGCTGGAACAGCTCCGGGGCGCGCTTGAGCGTGTTGACGGCCTGCTCGCCATCGTGGGCGACCGTGACCATGGCGCCTTCGCCCTCGAGAATGCGCTGGGCCACTTCGCAGTTGATCTCGCTGTCGTCCACCAGCAGCAGATGCGCACCTTCGAGGCGGCGCGCCACGAAGGTGGGCGTCACCGGCCGCGCGCCGGGGCGTGCGTCGACCAGTTGCTCCATCAGCCGGTGCAGCGCTGCACTGGTGACCGGCTTGGTCATGACCGCATCCAGATCCTGTTGCTCCGGGTGCTGTTCAAGCAGGCGGCGCTCGTACGCGGTGACCATGACGATCACCGGATGCGGGCCGGGCACGGCGCGCGCGCGGATCTGCCGCGCGATCGCCACCCCGTCGATATCGGGCATGCGCCAGTCGAGCAGGAAGATGTCGTAGGGCTCGCTGGCCTGTTCGATCGCCTGCAAGGCGGCCTGGCCGCTGGCGACCGCATCCACGCGCCAGCCGAGTTCGGTGGCGATGCGCACCAGGTTGTTGAGCGCGGCATCGTGGTCGTCGGCGATCAAGACGCGCGGCATCGCTTCGGGCGGCAGCGCGGGCAGCTCGCGCTGGGCCGGCGGCGGGGCCGCTTTCTCCAGCGTGATCACGAAATAGAACTCGCTGCCGCGGCCGGGCACGCTTTCCACTTCCAGCTCGCCGCCCATCAACTCGATCAGGCGCCGGCTGATGGTCAGGCCCAGGCCGCTGCCACCGTAACGCCGGCTGGTGGAGGTGTCGGCCTGCAGGAACGGCGAGAAGATCAGGCTCTGCTTTTCCTTGGAGATGCCGATGCCGGTGTCGCGCACCGAGAACAACAGCTTGAACTTGTTCGGATCGCCGCTGGGGAACCGCCGTACCGACAGCACCACTTCGCCCTGCTCGGTGAACTTGATCGCGTTGCCGACCAGGTTGACCAGCACCTGGTTGATGCGCAGCGCATCGCCGAGCAACCAGCGGCAGTCGCGCGGCAGCGGTTCGACGATCATTTCCACCGGTTTGGTGCTGAGCGAGGAACGCATCAGGTCGGCGATGTTGTCGAACAGTTGATTGAGGTCGAACGGTGCGCGTTCCAGGTCGATGCGCCCGGCCTCGATCTTGGAGAAGTCCAGGATGTCGTTGATGATTTCCAGCAACGAGCGCGCGGAGCGATCGATCTTGGTCACCATGTCCTGCGCCGCAGCGGGCAGCTCGCTGCGCTGCAGCAGGTACAGCATGCCCAGGATCGCGTTCATCGGCGTGCGGATCTCATGGCTCATGTTGGCCAGGAAATCTGACTTGGACTGGTTGGCGCTCTTGGCCGCGTCCATCGCCAGGCGCAGTTGTTTCTCGTGCAGTTTCTGCTCGGTCAGATCCACCGCCATGCCCAGGTAGCCGATCACCTGGTCGTTGTCGTCGCGTAGCGTGCTCAGGGTCAGCAGCACCGGCAGGCGGCGGCCTTCGTGGCTGACGTAGGTCCATTCGCTGGTGTCGCTGCGGCCCAGGCTGGTCAGCGCGGCGATCGCCTCCAGGGTGTGCGCCACCGGCGCGCCGGCCTGCTCGGAGAGCATGTGCGCGCGCTGCTGCAATTCCTCGGGCTCGATGAACTGGCCGGCCTTGCGGCGGCCGATCACCTCGTCGGCGTTGTAGCCCAGCAGTTTTTCCGCGGCCCGATTGAACAGCGTGACAAAGCCAGCGGAGTCGGTGGCGATGATGGCAAAGCCGGCATGCGCCAGAATCGCCCGATGCAGCGCGGAGAACTTCATCAGTTCGCTGGTGCGTTCGGCGACCTGATGTTCGAGCGATGCGTTGAGCGCGACGATGCGCTGGTGCGACCGCACCCGCTCGGAGATGTCGCGGAAGAAATGCGAATGCCCACTCAGGGTGTCGTTACGTTCGATGATCGGGGCCTTGCTGGCCAGTACATGCACCAGATGCCCGTCGCGATGGCGCATGCTTTGCGCCGCGGAGGCATCGACCGACTGGTGTTCGTCGGCGTGCGCGATGTCGGCAATCGCATACGGCTGCGGCGACAGCAGCATCGTCAGGTTCTGGCCGATCGCCTCGTCCGCGCTGTAGCCGAACATCGCTTCGGCAGCGGGATTCCAGTGGGTGATGTCTCCGTCCGGGGTTTCGGCGACGATGGCTTCGCTGGAATGGCTGACCAGCGCCGCCAGCTCCATCTGCTTGCGCAGCACTTCCTCGCGCCGCAGTCCATTGCTGAAATACAGCACCAGCAATGCCGCAAGCAGCACCGACACGCCCAGCACCAGGCCGCCCATCAGCCATGGCGAGGTCTGGTTGAGCGAAGCCAGGAAGCTGGCGGTGGGGTGGGCGGTGATGATCCAGGTGCGGCCGTAGATCTGCAGCTGCTGGATCACCGGCGGGCGACTTGCGCTGTCGCTGGACGGCGTGCCGCTGCGGTAGAAATTGTGGGTGGGCTCGTTCCTGTCGGACAGGTCCAGTGCCAGGTCGTCGCGCTCGCCCAGGGTGCTTTGCACCATCTGCTCGACGCTGAAGGGCGCATACACCCAGCCGCTGGTGGCGGCCATGCGCTGCTGCGGCGTCTGCAGCGGCATGCCTTCGCGATACACGGCCAGCAGCACCAGGAATCCGCTCTCGCTGGGAATGCGATAACCGGACAGCGAGATCGGCGAGGTCATGATCGGCAGGCCGCTGCGCGCGGCCTGCAGTGCGGCGGCGCGGCGACGTGGCTCGGAGGCGATGTCCAGGCCGATTGGACGATTGCCCGAGGACTCCGGCTCGAAATACAGCACGATGTAGCGCTCGCCGTCCCAGGGCTCCAGCGGCCGCCGCTTGATGTCCGGTGCGCCGTCGGCACGGGCGGCCTGCAGGAAGGCCTCTTCGTCGGCGGGCGCGACGCGATGGATGTAGCCGTAGCCCAGCACGCCGGGAAACTCGCGCGTGTAATCGCGCGAGCGGCTGTACAGGGTGAAGCGGTCGCGACTGATGATCTCCTTGCCGGCGCCGATCACCGCGCCGCGCGCGCCGCGCAGCCCGTGTTCGAAGGTATACATGCGCTCGCTGATATTGCGGGTCAGCGTGCGCACGACGTAGTTGAAACGCTGCTCGCGCTCGAGGTCGTTATGTCGCTGCAGCGACAGGCCGGCGAAAATGGCGGCAATCAAACCTGCGGCGAGAATCAGCAGGGCCCCGATCGACGCACGGCGCCCGTATTTCCTGCGCAGATCCCAGCGGCCATTCGGCATTTGTGTCCCTTTGCCTTGCCTGTTGCGTGCCCGGTGTGCTGACCGACAGTGAGGTCGGCTTCGTGGTGGCGCCTGACGATCATCAGAATGCGTGCGGTCTTCCCCGTGTCTGCACGTGCTTCCGGTGGGCGATCAACGTCATTGCCAATGCATCAGAACGCCAGCCAGATCGATAATGCGTGAAGGGCAAGACCGATCAGTCCGCCCACCAGCGTTCCATTGAACCGAATGTATTGCAGATCGCGTCCGACACCCAATTCCAATTGTTCGACGAGGTGACGTTCGTCCCAACTTTTCACCGTCGACGCAATATGCTCGGTCACCGATGCGCGCAAGCGTGTGGTGAGCTTGTCGGCTGCCTGCAACATGTGCTGGTTGAGGGCTTCACGCAGCGAGGGATCCTGCGACAATGCCTGGCCGAGCGATTGCATGGAACGCTCCATGTGCGCGGCCATCGATGATTCCTCACGCGCCAGGTCGTTGCGCAGCGCATCGCGGATCTCGCCCCACAGCCCTTGCACGTAGTCCTGCAGGGCCGGATGTTCGATCGCGCGCTGCTTGAGTTCTTCCACGCGCTCGGCCATTGCCGGCTCGTCGCGCAGGCGCGCGATGTAGCGTTGCAGCCAGGCTTCATAGTCGAGCCTGATTGGATGCTCGGGCGTCTTGAGGATGTCCTGCAACTCCTCGATCGCCGCACGCGCCATGCGGTCGGCCAGGCTGTCGCCGATCTCTTCGATCGGCTTGACCCAGTTCACCGTGCCGACCAGCTTGGGCCACTCGCGCCGCGCGTAGCGCACGATCAACGCCGAGGCGCGCGTCTTGACCTGCTCCTGGTCCAGCCACTCGCCCAGGCGCAGCAGCACCTCGTCCAGCAATTTCTGGTGCCGGCCATCGGTGGTGAGCAGGGCCATGATATCGCCGACGGTGGCGGCGGCATTCCACTTGCGCAGACGGTCGACCACGAAGCGCTGGATCGCGCGGCGCACCGCAGCCTCGTCCAGCAGCTCCAACGCCTGCAGCATCCAGCTGCGCGCCATCTGCGCGAGCATGCGCGCCTGCTCGGGTTTGGCCAGCCATTCGCCGAGGCGGCTGGCCGGGTCGAACACGCGCAGTTTGTCCATCAACGCATCCGGGGCGAGGAACTGGTCGCGCACGAACACCGCCAGGCCATCGGCCAGACGGTCCTTGCCGCGCGGCAGGATGGCGGTATGCGGGATCGGCAGGCCCATCGGGCGGCGAAACAAGGCCACCACCGCGAACCAGTCGGCCAATGCGCCGACCGTGGCCGCTTCGCAGAAGGCCGAGACCCAGGCCCAGACGCCTTGCTCGCCCATCAGGTGGCTGACGACGAAGCCGGCGAACATGGCCAGCAGCAGGGCCACCGCCAACAGCTTCATGCGCTGCAGCTGGGCACGACGGGGATCGACGGGACGAGGAGTGCTGAGACTGGGTTCCATGTCCGAAGTGTACCCAGTCGCCGGAGCAGGGCATGTCCACGGCCGGGCGTCATCGGTTCGGTAGGAGCGCGCTTGCGCGCGATGGGGTTACCGGGAAAGCCGTGTCGCGCCCGGGTGCGCTCCTACGGGTGGTTGCAGCGATCGTGGTCGCCATTCGCGCAGCGGTCGATCGTTTTGTAGGAGCGCGCCCGAGCGCGACGGCGTTACCAGGACAGCCCGGTCGCGCCCGGGTGCGCTCCTACGGGTGGTTGCAGCGATCGTGGTCGCCATTCGCGCAGCGGCCGATCGGTTTTGTAGGAGCGCGCCCGAGCGCGACGGCGTTACCAGGACAGCCCGGTCGCGCCCGGGTGCGCTCCTACGGGTGGTTGCAGCGATCGCGGTCGCCATTCGTGCAGCGGCCGATCGTTTTGTAGGAGCGCGCCTGAGCGCGATGGCGTTACCGGGACAGCCGCGTCGCGCCCGGGTGCGCTCCTACGGTGATGCACTGTCGGGTATTCAGCCGCGCAGGCGCTCCAGCTGTGATTGCAGCGCGGTCACCTTGGCCTGCAGCGCGGCGTTTTCGTTTTCCAGTTCGGTCACGCGGCGTTGCAGGGCTTTCACATCGCGGCGTTCGGCTTCGCCGCCTTCGGCCTCGTCGGGCCTGGGTTTGCGCTTGGCGTCGCGCACGCGCTTGGCCGCCTGTTTGAGCTCGGCCTTGCCGGCCTGCGCGGCGGCGCGTTGCTCGTCCTCAGACAGGGTGGCCACGGCAGCGGCGGCGCTGATGGAAATCTCGCCGGCCTTGACCGCCTGCACCACTTCCGGGGCGGCCTGTTTGTGGATGCGCTCGATCATCACCACCTGGTTGTTGCTCAGGCGGGCCTCGCGCGCCAGCTCGGCGCGGCTGACCGGTGTGGAGGTCTCTTCCCACGGCGGGCTGTCGCTGTCGGCGGCGGCCTGCACGGTGCCGTGGTCGATGCCGGCGGCGGGCTGGTCATCGTCGGTGACCACCGGCGCTTCCGCCGCGGCGTCGGCATCGCGCTGGCTGCGCTGGCGCGCGGCCAGGATCTCGCGCTTGCGCAGCGCCAGCACGCCACGCTGGAAGTCCGACACGCTGCGCCGGCCCAGGTGCTGCTCGATCATCCACAGCTGCACGTCCTGCATCGACTGGAAGCGCGGGTTCTGCACGGTCTGGAACGGCAGGCCGTGCTTCTGGCAGATGCCGTAGCGGTTGTGGCCATCCACCAGCACATCGCCCCACAGCACCAGTGCATCGCGGCAGCCCTCGGCCAGCAGGCTGCGCTCCAGCGCCTCGTGCTCGTCGGGCGTCAACGGGTCGATGTAGGCCTTGAGTTCTTCTTTGACAACGATGTTCATGCGGCAACTGCGGGGAAGTGCGGGGCCGGCATTGTAGTGAGCCTGCTCCGGCTTTGCGCGCTTGACCGGGCTGCGCGCGGACGGTACACGCGGGCGCCCGTGCCGTCGCCGTCAGGCAGTGCTGCGCAGGATCTTCCCCAGCGTTTCGACCATTTGCCCGATCTGCTCGGGGGTGACGATCAGCGGCGGCGACAGCGCGATGACATCGCCGGTGACGCGCACCAGCAGGCCGCCGTCATGGAAGCAGCGCTCGAAGACTTCGTAGCCGCGTGCGCCCGGCGCGCCGTCGCGCGGGGCCAGCTCGACCGCGCCGATCAGGCCGATGTTGCGGATGTCGATGACGTGCGGCAGCCCGCGCAGGCCGTGCAGCGCATCTTCCCATTGCCGCCCCAGCGTGATCGCGCGGTCGAACAGGTTCTCCTCGGCGTAGGTGTCCAGCGTGGCGATCGCCGCGGCGCAGGCCAGCGGATGGCCGGAATAGGTGTAGCCGTGGAAGAGCTCGATCGCGTTCTGCGGGCCGTGCATGAAGGCGTCAAAGATCGCATCGGCCACCAGCACCGCGCCCATCGGCACGCTGCCGCTGGTCAGCCCCTTGGCGGCGGTGATCAGGTCCGGGGTGACGCCGAAGCGTTGCGCCGCGAACGCCTCGCCGACCCGGCCGAAGCCGGTGATGACCTCGTCGAACACCAGCACGATGCCGTGGCGGTCGCAGATGGCGCGCAGCCGCTGCAGATAGCCTTCCGGCGGCAGGATCACCCCGGCCGAGCCGGACACCGGTTCGACGAAGACCGCCGCAATGGTGGAGGCGTCATGCAGGGTGATCAGGCGTTCCAGATCGTCGGCCAGTTCGGCGCCGTGCGCCGGCAGCCCGCGCGTGTAGGCATTGCGTTGCAGATCCAGCGTGTGCCGCAGATGGTCGGTGCCGGCCAGCAGGGGGCCGAACCATTTACGGTTGTTGGGCAGCCCGCCGATCGACATACCGCCGAAGCCGACCCCGTGGTAGGCCTTCTCGCGGCCGATGAAGCGGGTGCGCTGGCCCTCGCCGCGCAGGCGGTGGTAGGCGAGCACGATCTTCATCGCGCTGTCGACCGCCTCCGAGCCGGAGTTGGTGAAGAACACATGGCCCAGGCCGGGCGGGGCGATCGCGGCCAGCCGCTGTGCCAGCACGAACGGCAGCGGTGAGCCCATCTGGAAGGTCGGCGCGAAATCCAGCGTGCCGGCCTGCGCGCGGATCGCCGCCACGATGCGCTCGCGTGCATGGCCGGCATTGCAGCACCACAGCCCGGCAGTGCCGTCCAGGATCTGGCGCCCATCGACATCGCGGTAGTACATGCCGGCAGCGGAGGCCAGCAGGCGCGGGCGCGCCTTGAACTGGCGGTTGGCGGTGAACGGCATCCAGAACGCGTCCAGCTGCGCCGCTGCCTGCAACGCATGCGCGTCGTCGCGCGGAGGGTGGTCGTGCATGGCGGGCTCCGTCGCTGGGGAGCGTCCGACTCTACGGCCACCGCGCGTCGGCCGTCACCCCGCAGAGCGCGACGGCGACCACGATTTCCGGACCCGCATGCACCGATCCGCACGGACTAGTCAATTAGTCGCAGCGTCTGCCGCTAAGCTCTGGGAACGCCTTGTGGCGCGGGCCGGGACGGGTGTTTGAGCGGCTGCGGGGCGCGCCGAAGCATTGCAAAGATTCAACGATCGCCGATGATGCGCCAGACGAGTGCCAGTTGGGCCTGGTAGTCGCCGCTGCCCTTATCGCAACACGTCAATCGATCGCAGCCATCAATCGTTTTCGCGGCCACTGACACCGTCTGCGTGCAGGCGTTTCGTCAGGCGCTCCGGACACTTCATCGTACTTTTTAGGGGAACGGGAATGACACAAGGGTCCACCGTGGCGAGCGCCAACGGCGCAGACGCCGGCCTGCTGTCCAAGGAGCGCATCGTCGCGCGTCCTGGGTTCAATCGTTGGTTGGTACCGCCGGCCGCACTGGCGATCCATCTGTGTATCGGCATGGCCTACGGCTTCAGCGTGTTCTGGCTGCCGCTGTCCAAGGCGCTGGGCATCACCGAAGCGATCGCGTGCCCGGCCGACATGGGCCTGTTCGCGCGCATGGTCGCCACCACCTGTGACTGGAAGATCAGCGAACTGCAGTGGATGTACACGTTGTTCTTCGTGCTGCTGGGCTGCTCGGCGGCGGTCTGGGGCGGCTGGCTGGAACGTGCCGGCCCGCGCAAGGCCGGTGTGGTCTCGGCGCTGTGCTGGTGCGGCGGGCTGGTGATATCGGCGGCCGGCATCCACTTCCACCAGATCTGGATGCTGTGGCTGGGCTCGGGCGTGATCGGCGGTATCGGTCTGGGCCTGGGCTACATCTCGCCGGTGTCGACCTTGATCAAATGGTTCCCGGACCGCCGCGGCATGGCGACCGGCATGGCGATCATGGGCTTCGGTGGCGGCGCGATGATCGGCAGCCCCCTGGCCGATGCGCTGATGCGCCACTTCGCCACGCCGACCTCGGTGGGCGTGATGGAAACCTTCCTGGTGATGGCGGCGCTGTACTTCGTCTTCATGATGGCCGGCGCGTTCGGTTACCGCGTGCCGCCGAGCGGCTGGACCCCGGCCGGCTGGACCGCGCCGGTGGCCAGCAACAACGCCATGATCACCGCCAACCACGTGCACGTGAGCAAGGTCTGGGGCATCCCGCAGTTCTGGCTGCTGTGGGGCGTGCTGTGCCTGAACGTGTCGGCCGGTATCGGCGTGATCGGCATGTCCTCGCCGATGCTGCAGGAAGTGTTCGGCGGCCGCCTGATCGGGGTGGATGCCGGCTTCGGCAGCCTGGATACGGCGCAGCTGGCCAGCATCGCGGCCATCGCGGCCGGCTTCACCGGCCTGCTCAGCCTGTTCAACATCGGCGGCCGCTTCTTCTGGGCCAGCATGTCCGACAAGCTCGGCCGCAAGAACACCTACACGCTGTTCTTCGTGCTGGGCATCTGCCTGTATGCGGCGGCACCGTCGGCCGGCAGCGTGGGCGGCATCGCGCTGTTCGTGGGCATCTTCTGCATCATCCTGTCGATGTACGGCGGCGGTTTTGCCACCATCCCGGCATATCTGGCCGACCTGTTCGGCACCCAGATGGTGGGCGCCATCCACGGCCGCCTGCTGACCGCCTGGGCCACCGCCGGCATTCTCGGCCCGGTGGTCGTCGGCTACATGCGTGAGTACCAGCTGGCCCACGGCAGCCCGCCGTCACAGGTCTACAACACCACCATGTACATCCTGGCCGGCATGTTGGTGCTCGGTCTGATCTGCAACCTGTTGGTGCGTCCGGTGGCCGCGCGTCACTTCATGACGCCTGACGAACTGGCGCGCGAGAAGCAGCTGGCGCACGAGAAGGTGGACCGCAGCGGCAAGGCGATCCTGCCGCCGGAGCAGATGGCGCGCATCGGGCATGGCGGCAATCCCGCGCTGGTCGCGCTGGCTTGGCTGGCCGTTGGCGTGCCGATGTGCTGGGGCATCTGGGTCACGCTGCAGAAAGCCTTCGTGCTGTTTCATTGAGATGAGATGACCACTCTGTCTTCCCGTTCCGTGCGCGCCGGCAGTGTGGTGCGCACGGTCGTCCGCCACCGCGGCGGCCGCAACGCCACGGTGCAGGACATGGTGGCGGCCGAAATGCCGGTTGCCTTCCACTACAACGGCGTGCCGTTCGCAGTGATGATGGCCACGCCGGAGGACCTGGAGGATTTCGCACTCGGGTTCTCGCTGAGCGAAGGCATCGTCGAGCACCCGCAGGACTTGCGGGTGACGGCGGTGGAGACGTTCCTGGAGGGCGCCTCGCTGCAGATCGAGATTCCGCCCGGGCGTGCCGCCGCGCTGGACCAGCGGCGGCGCAACCTGGACGGGCGCAGCGGTTGCGGGGTATGCGGCAACGAATCGATCGAAGCGGTGCTGCGTGTGCCGCCGGTGCTGCAGTCCGCGCTGCAGATCGATGTGCAGACCCTGGCGCGTGCACTGGATGCGCTGCATGCGCAGCAGCCGATCGCCGCGCAGACCGGCGCGGTGCATGCCGCCGGCTGGGCCGATGCGCAGGGTGTGGTGCGTTACGTGCGCGAGGATGTCGGCCGGCATAACGCGCTCGACAAGTTGATCGGTGCCCTGGCGCGCGCGCGCGTCGATGCATCGCACGGATTTGCGGTGGTGACCAGCCGCGCCAGTTACGAAATGGCCATGAAAGCCGCGCAGGCCCGGATCCCGCTGCTCGCAGCGATTTCGGCGCCGACCGCGCTGGCGATCAGCCTGGCCGACAGTGCGGGACTGACCCTGATCGGGTTTGCCCGCAATCACGATTGTGTCGTTTACAGCCATCCGCAGCGCCTGGACTTGGGCGTCGCCGTGGGAGAGCCCGCATGAGCAAGAAGACCATCCAGCAATACGACAATCCCGCTGGCGGCTGGGGCGCACTGCGCTCGGTGGCCAAGCACCTGATGGAACAGGACATCGCGGTGCAGGGCGCCAAGACGCTGCTGCATGCCAACCAGCCGGACGGTTTCGACTGCCCCGGCTGTGCCTGGCCCGACCGCGACCACACCTCCACCTTCGAGTTCTGCGAGAACGGCGCCAAGGCCGTTGCCGCCGAATCCACCGCACGCCGCGCCGGGCCGGAGCTGTTTGCCTCGCACAGCGTCAGCCTGTTGTCGCAATACAGCGACTACTGGCTGGAAGGGCAGGGCCGGCTGACCCAGCCGATGCGTTACGACGCCGCCACCGATCACTACGTGCCGGTAAGCTGGGACGCGGCGTTTGCGCAGATTGCCGGGCACCTCAACGGGCTGGCATCGCCGGACGAGGCGATCTTCTACACCTCCGGGCGCACCAGCAACGAAGCGGCCTTCCTGTATCAGTTGTTCGTGCGCGAGTTCGGCACCAACAACTTCCCGGACTGCTCGAACATGTGCCACGAGCCGTCCGGCACTGCGCTGCGTTCGCAGATCGGCGTGGGCAAGGGCACGGTGTCGCTGCACGACTTCGAACTGGCCGATGCGATCTTCATCTTCGGCCAGAACCCGGGCACCAATCACCCGCGCATGCTCGGCGAGTTGCGGCAGGCCTCCAAGCGCGGCGCGGCGATCGCGGCATTCAATCCGTTGCGCGAACGCGGGCTGGAAAAGTTCGCCGACCCGCAGGACAAGCTGGAGATGCTGCACAACGGCTCCACCCGCATCGCCTCGGATTATTTCCAGCTCAAGATCGGCGGCGACCTGGCCGCGGTCAAGGGCATCATCAAGCATGTGCTGGAGCGCGACGAGCAGGCCCAGCGCGATGGCACGCCGCGCTTGCTGGACCTGGAATTCATCCACGCCCACACCGCCAATTTCGAGGCCTTCGCTGCCGAGGTGCATGGCGAATCCTGGGACACCATCATCGAAGAGTCCGGGCTGGACGAGGCCGCGCTGCGCAAGGCCGGCGAGCTCTATCTCAATGCCGAGCGCGTGATTGCCTGCTGGGGCATGGGCATCACCCAGCACAAGCATTCGGTGGCCACCATCCACATGATCACCAACCTGCTGTTGCTGCGCGGCCATCTGGGCCGGCCGGGCGCGGGCGTGTGCCCGGTGCGCGGGCACAGCAACGTGCAGGGCGACCGCACGATGATGATCTACGAGAAACCGCCGGCCGCCTTCCTGGACAAGCTGCAGACGCTGTTCGGGTTTGCGCCGCCGCGCGAAGACGGGTTCGACACCGTTGGTGCGATCGAAGCGATGCTGGACGGGCGCGGCAAGGTGTTCTTCGCGATGGGCGGCAACTTTGCCGCGGCCACGCCGGATACCGACGCCACGCATCGCGCGCTGCGCAATTGCGAACTCACCGTGCATGTGACCACCAAGCTCAATCGCAGCCACCTGGTGCATGGCCGCGATGCGCTGATCCTGCCATGCCTGGGTCGTACCGAAATCGACATCCAGGACGCGGGCCCGCAAGGCGTGACGGTGGAGGATTCGATGAGCATGGTGCACCTGTCGGCCGGCATCAATCCGCCGGCCTCGCCGGACCTGCTGTCCGAGCCGGCGATCGTGGCACGCCTGGCCGAGGCAACGCTGGGCGCGCGCAGCGCGATCCGCTGGCGCTGGCTGGTGGGCGACTACGACCGCGTACGCGATCTGATCGCACAGGTCTTCCCGGACTTTGCCGACTTCAACCAGCGCGTGCGCGTGCCGGGCGGTTTCCGTCTGTCCAACACCGCGCGTGATCGCCAGTGGGTGACGCCCGAGAAGCGCGCGGTGTTCAAGCCACACGCGGTGCCGACCGACAACCCGATCCACCGCGCACGCCGCAGCCACACCGGGCAGATGGTGTTTACGCTGGCCACCACGCGCTCGCACGATCAATACAACACCACCATCTATGGGCTGGACGACCGCTACCGCGGCGTGTTCGGCGAGCGCCGCGTGCTTTTCATCAATGGTGCGGACATCGCGGCATTGAACATGAAGGCCGGCGATTGGGTGGACCTGGAGAGCCTGTGCGAGGACGGTGTGCATCGTGAGGCACGCCGCTTCCTGCTGGTGGACTACAACATCCCGCGCGGCTGCCTGGCAGCGTACTACCCGGAAACCAACGCATTGGTGCCGCTGTCCAGCTTCGCCGACGAAGCGCGTACGCCCACCTCCAAGTCGATTCCGGTCATCGTGCTGCCGCACCGCGCCGAAACCGCCGATGCGGCGCCGCGCGACATCGGAGCGGTGCTTGTCCGCTGATCCACAGCTCACCACGCAGTTGCTTGTTGCGTTGGCCGACACGCCGGAGGGCGTGTCGCTGGCCCGGTTGTGCAAGCAGCTGGGCGTGCGCATGAGCGTCCTGCTGCGCACCCTGGCGTGGTTGGGCAGCGCCAGCCTGGACGGTCACCCCGGTCCGGGCTGGATCCAGGTGGAAGCGCGCGGCGAGCGCCAATTCGCGGTGCTGACGGATGCCGGGCGCGCTGCGCATGCGCAGCGTGCAATGGCACAGGCGCCGCACGGCGACTGAGCAACTTGCTGTCAGTTCCCGGCTGAGGAAGGCGGGAGACTGAAGCCTCTTCACCTGCACGGAAGCTTGATCAGACGCAACCTGATCCGAACAACGCAGGCCGTGCTTTGCTTGCAGCCAAACACACCGAGTGTCTCGACAGGTCCTTGCCCGCCCACCGTCGCGGGACCTTACGCGGCATGGATGCCGCGTAAGAGCCTACACGGACGTACTTGCGGCGTGTCCTACGAGGGTGGGCGGGCAAGGACCCTGCAGCACACTCGCAGCGTCGAGCCCCCAGGACGGGCCCACCGCGTGCGGGACACGCCGTGAACCCGTCCCTGGGGGCTCGGTGGCGGCATCCATGCCGCCACACGGTCCCGCAACCGGCGAGGACACCGCACCAGACAGTTGGTCGGCGCTCGTTTGAAGAGCTGTCTGTCGCGCGGTGCGCATCAGACGTGGAGGCGATGCTTCACGATCGAACAAGGCGCACCCAGCACTGCTCTACGTGACGTACCGACCATCTCGACTGGTCCTTGCCGGCCCACCGTCGCGGGACCCTGAGCGGCATGGATGCCGCGCCGGAGCCTACATGGACGTACTTGCGGCGTGTCCCGCGATGGTGGGCCGGCAAGGGCCTTGCAGCCAAATAGCTGACCAACCGCTCTGTCAGTGATCTATCCGCATTGTCTGACGACCACCCTAAAATAAGCGGAATTTCGGGAGTTAGCGATATACCCAGAGCGGACTTGCGGCACGTCCTGCTGTGGCGAGCAGACAAGAGCTCTACAGCCAAGTCGCAGACCCGCCGCTCTGCAACCGACGCATTTTCGGCGCGATCAATCCTCGGTGAAGAGAACGCGCCGCGCGCTGTCGGTCACTGCCAGAACTGAGGCTGACATGGCCCACCTCGGCCGGAGGTCACGTCTGTAACTTTTTGCCCACCGGTGGGCCTGCGCAAACCCTTGCTGCAATCTGCCAGAATCGTCTGTCCTGTCTTGTCTGGAAGCCGATCAACGATGACTGCTGCCGCGCCGCCCGCTGCTCCCATCAATTCGCCTGCGCGCGTGCTGTTCGCCAGCCTGATCGGCACCACGATCGAGTTCTTCGATTTCTATATCTACGCCACCGCCGCGGTGCTGGTGTTTCCCACCCTGTTCTTTCCGGCGGGCGATGGCAGCGCGGCGATGCTGCAGTCGCTGGCGACGTTTGCAGTGGCCTTCGTCGCGCGGCCGGTAGGCTCGGCGGTGTTCGGCCACTTCGGCGACCGGATCGGGCGCAAGGCCACCCTGGTGGCGGCGCTGCTGACGATGGGCTTGTCCACCGTGGCGATCGGCTTGCTGCCCAGCTACGCCCAGATCGGCGTGTTCGCACCAGCGCTGCTGGCCTTGTGTCGCTTCGGCCAGGGCCTGGGTCTGGGCGGCGAGTGGGGCGGGGCCGTGCTGCTTGCCACCGAAAATGCACCGCCGGGCAAGCGCGTGTGGTACGGCATGTTTCCGCAGTTGGGTGCGCCACTGGGCTTTCTGCTGTCCACCGGCACCTTTCTCGGCATGGGCGCGGTGCTCGACGATGCGCAGTTCATGCAATGGGGCTGGCGGGTGCCGTTCCTGGCCAGCGCGCTGTTGGTGCTGACCGGTCTGTGGGTACGCCTGAGCATCACCGAGACGCCGGATTTCCAGAAGGCCCTGGACCGCAAGACCCGTGTGCGCCTGCCCCTGGGCACGGTGATCTCGCAGCACTGGTCGGCGCTGATCATCGGCACGCTGGGCGCGTTCGCCACCTTCGTGCTGTTCTATCTGATGACGGTATTCGCGCTGGGTTACGGCACCAAGACCCTGGGCTACGACAAGGAGCAATTCCTGTTGTTGCAGATGGCCGGCATCGTGTTTTTCGCGATCGGCATCCCGCTCTCGGCCAGGTTTGGCGACCGTCATGGTGCGCCGCTGGCGATGATGCTGGCCAGTGTTGCGATCATTGCGTTCGGGTTGGCGTTCGCGCCGCTGTTCCAGGCCAATCACCCGCTGCAGGTACTGGCATTTCTGGGGCTGGGCTTCTTCTTCATGGGCCTGACCTACGGCCCCTGCGGCACGTTGCTGGCCGAGCTGTATCCCACTGAGGTGCGCTACACCGGTGCCTCGCTGTCGTTCAACCTGGCCAGCATTCTCGGTGCGGCGCCTGCGCCGTACGTGGCCACGCAACTAGCCGCACGCTTCGGCGTGCAGGCGGTGGGGCAGTATCTGGGCGGCGCTGCGGTACTGAGCCTGGTGGCGTTGATGGCCGCACGTGCGATGCGGCGCCGTTCGGCATCGGCGATTTCGACCTAGCCAGCGCGGCGGCGGAGCCAACGCGGCTCAGCTGGCCAGGCGCACCTGGTTGCGACCGCCGGCCTTGGCCAGGTACAGGTATTTGTCCGCTTCGCCCAGCAGGTGGTGCAGCGACTGGCCGTCTTCGGTAGCGATGCACACGCCGATGCTCACCGTCATGCTGAGGGTTTCATTGCCGATCCGCACGCGCAGCGCGCTGATGCGCTCGCGCAGGGTTTCGAAGTAACTGGTGGCGTTGGCGGCATCCAGCCCCGGCACCAGCAGGCAGAATTCCTCGCCGCCGAAACGTGCCACCAGATCCTGCGGCCGCGCATGGCTGGAGACCGATGCGGCCACCGCCCGCAGCGCCTGGTCGCCGGCTTCGTGGCCCCAGGTGTCGTTGATGTGCTTGAAGTGGTCGATGTCCAGCATCGCCGCGGTGACCGTCTGCTCCTGCGACAGCAGGGTGGGGATCACCCGCTGGCTCTGTTCCAGGAAATAGCGCCGGTTGGGCAGGCCGGTGAGGAAGTCGCGGGTGGCCAGGTCCTGCAGCGTGCCGATCAGTTCCAGCTGGTCCACATTCTGCGATACGCGGCAGAAGAATTCTTCGCGCGAAAACGGCTTGCGCAGGAAGTCGTTGGCGCCATTTTTCAGGAAGCGCGGAATCAGCGACGAATCGCTGTTGCCGGAGATGCCGATCACCGCGACCTTGTCGCGCGAACGGATCGCGCGCAGCCGGCGGGTGAATTCCACCCCTTCCATACCGGGCATTTCCTGGTCGACGATGGTCAGGCGGATACCGGGATCGCGCTCGATCGCCTGCAGGCCGGCCGCGCCGTCGGCCGCCAGCACCACGCGGTAGCCGTACATGGACAACAACGCGGCTGCATAGGTCCGTGCAGACAGCGAATCGTCCACCACCAGCGCCGCGATGCGGCGGTTGCGTTCCAGGCGCTGCACCAGCCAGGCCAGATACTCGATGCTGCCGGGCGCGTTCTTGAGCACGTAATCGATGATCTGCTGCTGCAGCACGCGCTGGCGCAGGTCCTCGTCATAGACGCCGCTGACCACCACGGTGGGCAGTTTGCGCGAAAGGAAAAATTCCACGACCTTGTCGCGGTCGCCGTCCACCAGCACCAGACCGGTCAGAACCAGAAACCAACCGTCTTCTTCGTCCAATACGCGGGCCGCTTCCGCCAGGGTCGACACGACCGTGACCGGCAGTTCCACACGTTGCTCGATGGCTTCGCGCAGCATGCTGGTGAAGGTGCGCGAGTTCTCCACCAGCAACACGCGTTGCGGCAGGACTGCGCTTTCGCTATTGCGATGTAGGGTACCTGGGGACATCGGCTGGCCGTGCGGATCGAACCGTCCTACCGGCTAACGGCCCGGTTCGCCAAAACTTGAGCGCCGCGTCTCAAAGTGCCCAAGACCGCGCCCCTCTCACCACAATGCATCGCGCAGCCGGTACCAGCTCATCGCGGCCACCAGCAGCGGGGTACGCAGCAGGCGTCCACCGGGAAAAGGCTGATGCGGGATGCGCGCGAACACGTCCAGCCGCCGGCTCTGGCCGGCGATGGCCTCGGCGACGACCTGGCCGGCCAGCCCGGTGGCGGCGACGCCATGCCCGGAGAATCCCTGGGCGAAATACACGTTGGACCCCAGCCGTCCCCAGTGCGGGGCGCGATTGCGCGAGATGTCCACGTAACCGCCCCACAGCGTTTCCAGCGGCACGTCGTGCAGTTGCGGAAAGACCATGTGCATGCGCCGGGTCATCAAGCGATCCAGCCCGGGGGGCGGGCGCGATGAGTAGCTGGCGCGCCCGCCGAACAGCAGCCGGTGGTCGGCGCTGAGCCGGTAATAATCCAGTGCCCAGTTGGTGTCGGCGACCGCCATGTCGTTGGCGATCAGCGTGCGCGCGCGGGCTGCGCCCAGCGGCGGCGTCGCGCCGACATAGGTGCCGACCGGCATGATGTGGCCTTCCAGCGTTGTGGAAATGCCCTGCAGCAGGGCGTTTCCGGCGATCACCCCGAAGTCGGCGCTGACGCTGCCCTGGTCGGTCTGCATCGTCACGCGCGCGCCATGTTCCAGGCGGGACACCGCCGAGGCCTCGTGGATGCGCACGCCAGCCGCCAGCGCTGCGCGTGCCAGGCCCAGTGCGTAGGCCAGCGGATGCAGATGGCCGCTGGCCGGGTCGAACATCGCGCCCAGGTAGAGCGGGCTGTCCAGCACCTGCCGGGTACGCGCGCGGTCCCACCATTCCAGCGGGTAGTCATAGCGCTCGGCCATCCGCACGATGCCGTGCTGCAGGGCCTGCACCTGGCGCGGTTTCAGTGGCACATGGGCGTGACCGTCGCGCCAGTCGCAGGCGATGGCATGACGCGCGATGCGCGCGCGCAGCAGGCGCATGCCGTCGCGCGAGAAGTCGAACAGCAGCCGCGCGTCGGCATCGCCGACCAGCGCTTCCAGGGTTTCCTGCTCGCAGCCGTAGCCGACGATGGCCTGGCCGCCGTTGCGCCCGGAGGCGCCCCAGCCGATGCGCCTGGCTTCCAGCACGATGACGGAGTAGCCGGCCTCGGCCAGGGCGAGCGCGGCGGTGAGGCCGGTGTAGCCGGCGCCGAGGATGCAGACATCGGCACGTGCGGCGCCCTGCAGGCGCGGTTGCTCCGGCAAGGGCGGCGTGCTGCGCGCGTACCAGCTGTCGGGATAGCCATTGCCCGGCGGATCGGCAGGCGGCAGGGGCGTGCCCGGGCCGTCCATCAGACGATTCGCAGATATCGGGCGTAGTCCAGATCCGGCACCAGCGCCTGGTAGTCGAGCAGCTCGCGCTGTTTCTGCTGGCCAAATACATGCTGGAACTGGCTGCCGAACTGCGCGCCGACGAAGTCGCTGGCGCCGAATGCATCCACTGCGCCCTGCCAGGTGCGCGGCCGGAACACCGATTGCGCATAGGCATTGCCGGTGACTGGCGCGGTGGGTTCGCCGGGGTGTTGCAGGCCGTCCAGCATGGCGGCAAGCACGGCGGCGGCGGCCAGGTACGGGTTGGCATCGGCGCCGGCGATGCGGTGTTCGATGCGGGTGTTGCGTACATCGCTGTGCGGGATGCGCAGCGCCACGGTGCGGTTGTTGAAGCCCCAGCTCGCATCCAGTGGCACGAAGGCGTTGCTGACGAACCTGCGGTAACTGTTGGCGTGCGGTGCGAACATCAGCAACGAGGCCTCCGCATGCCGTTGCAGGCCGGCGATGGCATGGCGCAGGCGGTCGGCAGGTGCAGCGACGCTGCCGGCAAACACGTTGTGTCCGTCGGCATCGAGCAGGCTCACGTGCAGGTGCAGGCCGCTGCCGGCCTGGTCGGGAAACGGCTTGGCCATGAAGCTCGCGAGCTTGCCCTGCTGCTGCGCAATCGCCTTGATGGTGCGCTTGAGCAGGAGTGCCTCGTCGCAGGCGGCCACCGCATCGGCACGATGCTGCAGGTTGATTTCGAACTGGCCGGGCGCGTACTCGGCCACGGCGGTGTCGGCCGGGATGCCTTGCTGCCGGCAGGCGGCGGTGACCGCGTCGGTGAACGTGCGCTGGTCGTCCAGGTCCTGCAGCGAATACACCTGGGTACTGTCGCTGCGCGCACCGGTCTGCGGGTCGCGCGGTGTTTGCGGACGCCCCTGTGCATCGGGCACCGCATCGAACAGGTAGAACTCCAGTTCCACCGCAATCACCGGTGTCAGGCCGAGCGCGGCGAAGCCGTGCAGCACGCGCTGCAGGACCGCACGCGGCGCGACCTCGAACACGCTGCCGTCCGGCTGATGCATCGCCAGCAGCAGCTGTGCCATCGGCCGCGGTGCCCACGGCACCGGGCGCAGCGAGCCTGCAATGGGCCGGCAGATGCGATCGGCATCGCCGATGGCATAGCCCAGCCCGGTTTCCTCGACGGTATTGCCGGTGATGTCGGTGGCGATCAGCGACATCGGCAGGCACACCCCGTCGCGATAGATCTTGCCCAGGACCTCGGCTGTCACGCGTTTGCCACGCAGCACGCCATTGGTGTCGGGCAACAGCAGGTCGACCGCCTCGCAGCCATCGATCCGCGCCAGCGTGGCGGCATCGGTGGCGGGCAAGCACGCGACGGAGTTCTCGGAAACCATGGGCACCACCTGCAGGGTCGCTGCCCAGACTAGCAAAGCGCACGTGATCTTTCGCAATCGTGCGCGTGCCGACCCTGGCAATGCCGCTGGCTGCGCGGTAAGTTCGCAGGCATCCACGACACACCCTCAACCCGTGGCGAAGACACGCTGACGTTGCGTCGCGATCGGAGCATGCAATGCCACGCACGATTGCAAACACGCGCCACCCTGTGGCCTGCACATTTCCTGCGCCTGCCTGACGGCGAGCGCACCCGTCTCCCTGCCGCGTACAACCGGGATATCCGCATGGCTGTCGTTCCCCTGGTCGGGTTGCCGACCGATCGCATCCAGCAAGGGCCGCATCCGTTTCTGGCCACCGGCGAAAAATACATCCGCGCGGTGGTGGACGCGGCCGGCGCAATGCCGGTGCTGTTGCCGAGCCTGCAGCCGGCGCTGGATGCGGGCGTCTGGCTGGATCGCCTGGATGGCCTGCTGCTGACCGGTGCGGTGAGCAATGTGGAGCCGCATCACTACAGCGACGAGCCGAGCTGGGAGGGCAATCCGCACGACCCGGCGCGCGATGCCGCCAGCCTCGGGCTGATTCCGCAGGCACTTGCGCGCGGCCTGCCGGTGCTGGCGATCTGCCGCGGGCTGCAGGAGGTCAACGTAGCGCTGGGCGGGCGTCTGCATCAGCGCGTGCATGAGGTGCCCGGTCTGGCCGATCACCGCGAAGACCGTACCGCGCCACTGGACGCGCAGTACGGCCCGGCGCATGCGGTGCAGCTGCATGCCGGCGGCCTGCTGGCCGGCATCAGCGACAGCGCGCAGGTGGCGGTGAACTCGCTGCACGGGCAGGGCATTGCGCGGCTGGCCGACGGCCTGCTGATCGAGGCGACCGCGCCGGATGGACTGATCGAAGCCTTTCGCGGCCCCGGGCCGGGCTTCCTGCTGGCGGTGCAGTGGCACCCGGAGTGGCGTGTCACACAGCATCCGTTCTACCGTGCCATCTTCCAGGCCTTCGGCGAGGCCTGTCGCCAATATGCCGCCCGACGCGGTCAGTGAGGTTGCATGTCCATCCGCACACGTTCGCGCACGTCCACGCCCAAGCAGCCCGAAAGCGCCCTGCGCCGCTGGCTCAAGGAGCGCCACATCACCGAGGTCGAGTGCCTGGTGCCGGATATCACCGGCAATGCACGCGGCAAGATCATTCCGGCCGACAAGTTCTCGCACGACTACGGCACCCGGCTGCCGGAGGGCATCTTCGCCACCACCGTCACCGGCGATTTCCCGGACGATTATTACGCGCTGACCTCGCCATCGGATTCGGACATGCATCTGCGCCCGGACGCGTCCACCGTGCGCATGGTGCCGTGGGCGGCCGATCCCACCGCGCAGGTCATCCACGATTGCTACACCAAGGATGGCCAACCGCATGAGCTTGCCCCGCGCAATGTGCTGCGGCGCGTGCTGGAGGCGTATGCCGAAGCCAGGCTGCAACCGGTGGTGGCGCCGGAGCTGGAATTCTTCCTGGTGCAGAAGAACACCGATCCGGATTTCCCGTTGTTGCCACCGGCCGGGCGCTCGGGGCGTCCGGAGACGGCGCGGCAGTCGTATTCGATCGATGCGGTCAACGAGTTCGACCCCATCCTGGACCTGATGTACGACTACTGCGATGCGATGGAGCTGGACGTGGATACGCTGATCCACGAATCCGGCGCCGCGCAGCTGGAGGTCAACTTCACCCACGCCGATGCGCTCTCGCGCGCGGACCAGGTGTTCCTGTTCAAGCGCACCATGCGCGAGGCCGCGCTGCGGCATGGCGTCTATGCGACGTTCCTGGCCAAGCCGATGGAGACCGAGCCGGGCAGTGCGATGCACATCCACCAGAGCCTGCTGCATGCCGGCACCGGCAAGAATGTGTTCAGCGGCAGACGCGAGGGCGGCTTCAGCGACACCTTCGCGCATTATCTGGGTGGCCTGCAGAAGTACATTCCGATGGCGATGGGGCTGCTGGCGCCCAACGTCAATTCCTACCGGCGGCTGATGTTCGGCGAGGTCTCGCCGAGCAATGTGCTGTGGGGCTTCGACAATCGCACCTGCGGGCTGCGCGTGCCGATCGATGCACCACAGAACATGCGGGTGGAAAGCCGCTTTGCCGGCTCCGACGCTAACCCGTATCTGGCAATGGCGGCGACCCTGGCCTGCGGGTTGCTCGGCATCCGCGAGAAGCTCGAGCCGACTGCGCCGATCAGCAGCAACGGCAAGGAGCAGGGCTACGATCTGCCACGCTCGCTGGGCGAGGCACTGGACGGACTGGAGGGCTGCGAGGCCTTGCAGGACATGCTGGGGCAGCGCTTCGTGCGCGCCTATATCTCGGTGAAACGGAAGGAATACGAGACCTTCTTCCGGGTGATCAGTTCGTGGGAGCGCGAGTTCCTGTTGTTGAATGTATAAGGCGTATGCGCCTCGCGCAGCGTGCCGCACCGTTCCCTTCTCCCATCGGGAGAAAGTGCCCGAAGGGCGGATGAGGGGAGGTTGTCTGGCAATGGCTCGAACCCAAGTGCACTGCTGGCGTCCGACGCGTTCTGCGCCAGCTGCTTTTTATAACGCCACTGCATTCGCGCCACTGGCGTGAGCCACCTCCCGGAGCAAGCCGTGCACCCCACCGCGTTGAAAACCCTGCAGCAACTCGATGCCGCCCATCACCTGCATCCGTTCAACGACAACGCGGCATTGGCCGAGCAGGGCACGCGCATCCTGACCCGCGGCGAGGGCGTGTATGTCTGGGACGCGCAGGGCAACAAGCTGCTGGATGCGTTCGGCGGCTTGTGGTGCGTGAATGTGGGCTACGGGCGCACCGAGCTGGCGCAGGCCGCAGCGCGGCAGATGGAACAGCTGGCCTACTACAACAGCTTCTTCCAGTGCACCACCGAGCCCACCATCCATCTGGCCGCCAAGCTGGCGGAGCTGGCGCCGGGCGATCTGAACCACGCGTTCTTCGCCAACTCCGGGTCGGAGGCCAACGACACCATCCTGCGCCTGGTGCGGCATTTCTGGGCGGTGCAGGGGCAGCCGGAAAAACGCATCTTCATCGGCCGTCACGACGGTTACCACGGCACCACCATGGCCGGTGCCAGCCTGGGTGGCATGAAAGGCATGCACAGGCAGGGCGGCTTGCCGATCCCGGATATCCACCACATCGCGCCGCCGTATCACTTCGGCGATGGCGGCGACATGGACCCCGAGGCCTACGGACTGCTGGCGGCACGTCGGCTGGAAGACCGGATTCTGCAGCTCGGGCCGGAACACGTAGCGGCGTTCATCGGCGAACCGATCATGGGCGCGATCGGGGTGTACATCCCGCCGCGCAGTTACTGGCCGGAAATCGAACGTATCTGCCGGCGTTACGACGTGCTGCTGGTGGCCGACGAGGTGATCTGCGGGTTCGGGCGTACCGGTGCCTGGTTCGGTGCGGAGTATTTTGGCTTCCAGCCCGACGTGATGACGCTGGCCAAGGGCATCACCTCCGGCTACATCCCGTTGGCAGCGGCAATGTTCAACGATCGCGTGGCCGGTGTGCTCAAGGCGCAGGGCGGCGAGTTGGCGCATGGCGGCACCTATGCGGGGCATCCGGTCTGCGCGGCGGTGGCGCTGGAGAACCTGCGCCTGCTGCAGGACGAGGGCATCGTGGAACGCGCGCGCACCCACATCGCACCGTATCTGGCGCAGCGCTGGGCCGAGCTGGGCGAACACCGGCTGGTGGGGGAGGCGCGTATCGCCGGGCTGGTCGGGGCACTGGAATTGGTGCCGGACAAACGCCAGCGCGGCGTCTACTTTCCCGAGCGCGGTCGGGTTGGCGCCCTGTGCCGCGATTTCGCGCTGCGGCGCGGGCTGATCCTGCGTGCCACCCATGACGCCATGCTGCTGTCGCCGCCGTTGATCATCACCCGCGAACAGGTCGACGAACTGTTCGACAAGGCCTGGGCGGCGCTGGACGATACCGCGCAGGCGCTGGGCGTCGGCGCGGCGTAAGCCCTGCCGGCGCAGCTCCCGAGGCTGAAGGTCTCGCGCGCATGTGCAAAGGGCGGCGGGCCGGTGCGATTCCGGCATCGGCCGTGCCCGCCTGCCGCAGTGCACGCGGGAATTGCGCCACGCCACGCTGTGCAAACACAAACACCATGGGTAGGCTGGACCTCCGACCGGCCGTACACCGGTCCGCCCTGATCGCGCTGCCCTGGAGACCCGCATGACGCTGCGACTGCTCGCCCTGACGCTGTCCACCACCTTGCTGGCCGCCTGCGGCGGCCGCAATGCGCCCGGCGACGCCGAGGCGCAGGCCAAGGTGCTCAATGTCTACAACTATTCGGACTACATCGCCGAAGACACCATTCCCGCGTTCGAAAAGAGCACCGGCATCAAGGTCACCTACGACGTGTTCGACAGCGACGAGATGGTGGAAACCAAGCTGCTCGCCGGTGGCAGCGATTACGACGTGGTGGTGCCCACGCTCAACTTCTTCGGCCGGCAGATCCAGGCCGGCGTGTTCCTGCCGCTGGACAAGGGCAAGATCCCCAATCTGGCCAATCTGGACCCGGACATCATGCGGCGCATCGCCACGCAGGATCCGGGCAATGCCTATGGCGTGCCGTACATGATCGGCACCACCGGCATCGGCTACAACGTGGACAAGCTCAAGGCGATCTTCGGCAGCACCGAGGTCGCCAACAGCTGGGATCTGGTGTTCAAGCCGGAAAACCTGTCCAGATTGAAGGACTGCGGCGTGACCCTGCTGAACACGCCCTCGGACCTGATTCCGATCGCGCTCAACTACCTGGGCCTGGATCCGCACAGCAGCGCACCGGCCGACATCGAAAAGGCCGCCGCGCTGATCAAGACGATCCGCCCGTATGTGCAGAACTTTCATTCCAGCCAGTACGTGACCTCGCTGGCCAACGGCAACACCTGCCTGGCAGTGGGCTGGTCGGGCGACATCATCCAGGCGCGCGACCGCGCGGTGGAAGCCGGCAACGGCATCAAGGTGGCCTACGCAATCCCCAAGGAAGGCGCGCCGCAGTGGTTCGACATGCTGGCCATTCCCAAGGACGCCAAGCACCCGGACAACGCCTACGCCTTCATCAATTATCTGTTGAAGCCGGAGGTAGCCGCGGCCAACAGCAACTTCATCCACTACGCCAACCCGGTGCGCACCGCCACGCCGCTGGTGGACGCGGCGATCCGCAACGACCCCACCATCTACCCGCCGCCGGAGGTGACCGCCCGGATGTTCACCTATGCGATCAATCCGCCCGAGGTGGACCGCCTGTATACGCGGCTGTGGACCGAGATCAAGACCGGGCGCTGACAGCCGCCATCACTGTTTTATTCCTGTAGGAGCGTCTGCCGGCGTTTGTCCGGAAGTCCGAGCGGACGCTGACTGCGGTCATCACGCAATCTGTACCGGGCGGTTCAAATAATTGTATGGTTGCGCCGCCTTCGCCGAACCGCTGATGCGGCCCCGTCGTCGCGCGCGCCTCGCCCACGACACAGGACACCCCACCTTGAGCAATCACGACCAGCAGTCCAACGACGGCCAGCCTTCGGGCACGGATGCGCAAGGCAGCGGCGCGCACGACGAGCAGGAGCCACCCAAGCCCTCGCCGTTGAAGAATCCCAAGGTCAAGTGGACGCTGATCGTGGTCGGGGTGCTGGTGGTGGTGCTGCTGGTGATCTGGCTGGCCTATTACCTGATCAAGGGCCGCTACATGCAGGACACCAACAACGCCTACCTGCAGGCCGATTCGGTCGCCGTGGCGCCGCGGGTCAGCGGCTACGTGACCAAGGTGATGGTGAGCGACAACCAGATCGTGGAGGCCGGCCAGCCGCTGCTGCAGATCGACGACCGTACCTACCAGGCCACGCTGCAGCAGGCCGAAGCCGCGATCGCCGCGCGCCAGGCCGATATCGCCGCTGCCACCGCCAATGTCTCCGCACAGGAGTCGGCGCTGGTGCAGGCACGTAGCCAGGTGAGCTCGGCAGCGGCGAGCCTGACGTTTGCCCAGGCCGAAGTGAAGCGCTTCGCGCCGTTGGCCGCCTCCGGCGCGGACACCCACGAACACCAGGAAAGCCTGCAGCACGAACTGCAACGCGCACGCGCGCAGTACCAGGCCGCGCAGGCGCAGGCCAAGGGTGCGCAAAGCCAGATCCTGGCCAGCAACGCGCAACTGGAACAGGCCCAGGCCGGCGTCAAGCAGGCCACTGCCGACGCCGACCAGGCCCGCGTGGCGGTGGAAGACACCTTGCTGACCAGCCGCATCCACGGCCGCGTCGGCGACAAGACCGTGCAGGTCGGCCAGTTCCTCGGGGCGGGTACCCGCACCATGACCATCGTGCCGCAGGAATCGCTGTACCTGATCGCCAACTTCAAGGAAACCCAGGTCGGCCTGATGCGTCCTGGCCAGCCGGCCGAAATCGAGGTCGATGCCTTGTCGGGCGTCACGCTGCACGGCAAGGTCGAGAGCCTGTCGCCGGGGACCGGCTCGCAGTTCGCACTGCTGCCGCCGGAAAATGCCACCGGCAACTTCACCAAGGTGGTGCAGCGCGTGCCGGTGCGCATCCGCGTGCTGGCCGGCGAGGAGGCGCGCAAGGTGCTGGTGCCGGGCATGTCGGTCGAGGTCACCGTGGACACGCGCTCGGCCAAGGACGCCAAGCAACGGGCCGAGGAGGAATCCGATCGCGTGCAGGCGCAGGAGCGCGCGCAGTGAGTGCAGCGGCAGCCACCGGCCCGCGTGCCGGCGGCAGCGCGCAACGCGAGAAGGCCGAGCCGGGCGCCTGGCTGGCGGTGCTGGCCGGCACCATCGGCTCGTTCATGGCGACGCTGGACATCTCCATCGTCAATGCGGCGCTGCCCACCATCCAGGGCGAGGTCGGCGCCAGCGGCACCGAAGGCACCTGGATCTCCACCGCGTATCTGGTTGCCGAGATCATCATGATCCCGCTGACAGGCTGGTTCGTGCGCACGCTGGGCCTGCGCAACTTCCTGCTGATCTGCGCGGTGATGTTCACCGCGTTTTCGGTGGTGTGCGGGCTGTCGACCTCGTTGACGATGATGATCATCGGCCGCGTGGGGCAGGGCCTGGCCGGTGGCGCGCTGATTCCCACCGCGCTGACCATCGTCGCCACGCGCCTGCCGCCCAGCCAGCAGACCATGGGCACCGCCCTGTTCGGCATGACCGTGATCATGGGCCCGGTGATCGGCCCGCTGCTCGGCGGCTGGCTTACCGAAAACGTCAGCTGGCACTACGCGTTCTTCATCAACGTGCCGATCTGCGTCGGCCTGGTGGCCTTGCTGCTGCTCGGCCTCAAGCATGAGAAAGGCGATTGGGCCGGCCTGCTCAATGCCGACTGGCTGGGTATCTACGGCCTGACCGCCGGCCTGGGCGGGCTCACCGTGGTGCTGGAAGAAGGCCAGCGCGAGCGCTGGTTCGAATCCAGCGAGATCAACACGCTCAGCGTGATCGCGCTCAGCGGATTTGCTGCACTGGTCGTGGGCCAGTTCCGCAAACGGCCGCCGGTGATCCACCTGTCACTGTTGCTGCATCGCAGTTTCGGCGCGGTGTTCGTGATGATCATGGCGGTGGGCATGATCCTGTTCGGCGTCATGTACATGATTCCGCAGTTCCTGGCGGTGATCTCCGGCTACAACACCGAGCAGGCCGGCTACGTGCTGCTGCTGTCGGGCCTGCCGACCGTACTGTTGATGCCGATGATGCCCAAGCTGCTGGAGGTGGTGGACGTGCGCATCCTGGTGATCGCCGGGCTGATCTGTTTTGCCGCGGCCTGCTTTGCCAATCTGTCGCTGACCGCCAACACCGTCGGCATGCATTTTGTCGCCGGCCAGTTGTTGCAGGGCTGTGGCCTGGCGCTGGCGATGATGTCGCTGAACCAGGCGGCCATCTCCTCGGTGCCGCCGGAGCTGGCCGGCGATGCGTCCGGCCTGTTCAATGCCGGCCGCAACCTGGGCGGCTCGGTGGGGCTTGCGCTGATCTCCACCTTCCAGGAGCGCCGCATGACCTTCCATACCGAAACCATCGGCAGTGCGATCACTGCCAATTCCTCGCGCGCGCAGGATTTTCTTTCCGGCCTGACCGCGCAGATGCAGGGCAGCGCCGGCGGCGAGGCGGCCATTCGCTCGGTTGCGCAGCTGGCGCGCCTGGTGCAGCAGCAGGCCCTGGTGATGACCTATAGCGATCTGTTCTGGATCTTCGGCGTGATCGTGGTCTGCACGATTCCGCTGGCCTTTTTGCTCAAGCCGTTACCCAAGGGGGCGCACCTTGCAATGCACTGATTCCATGCGCCTGGTCCGCATGCCGCTGGCCGCGGCGTTGAGCGTGGTCCTGCTCGGCGGCTGCATGCTGGGTCCCAACTACACCAAGGCGCCGGCAGTGGCCGATGCGGCGATGCAGGCGCCCGCATTGCATCGCGCCAGTGGCGCCGACGTGGTCGCTGCCGCGCCGCTGAATCACTGGTGGGAGGAGTTGCACGATCCGACCCTCACCCAGCTGGTCACCCAGGCCCTGGCCGACAGCCCCAACCTGCGCGCGGCGCAGGCGCGGCTGCGCGCCAACCGCGCGCTGGCCAGCCAGCGCCGTGCCGAGCGCCTGCCCAAGCTCAATGCCAGCGCGGTGTATGCGTATGCCGAGCCGCCGCAGACCATCGTCGATACGCTGGGCGGCTTGCAGAATGGCCAGAACGGCCAGCCACCGGCCCAGGGCAGCGAGGCGCTGGATCTGGAAAAGACCCAGATCTACAGCGCCGGTTTCGATGCCAGCTGGGAGCTGGATTTCTTTGGCCGGCGCCGTCGCGCCGCCGAAGGCGCCCTGGCGCAGGCGCAGGCCTCGGAAGCCGAGCTGGCCGATGCGCAGGTGCAGCTGGCGGCCGAAGTGGGGCAGGTATACCTCAACTACCGCGGCCTGCAGGCACGGCTGGCGATCGCCGATGCCAACCTGGACAAGATCGGGCAGACCCTGCGCCTGACCCAGCAGCGCCGCGCGCGTGGCGCGGCCTCGGACCTGCAGGTCGAGCAGATCGCCACGCAGGTGCAGCAGCAGGAAGCGCAACGCCTGCCGCTGGAGATGCAATCGCAGGAAGCGCTGGACCAGCTGGCGCTGATGGTGGGGCGCGCGCCCGGCGCGCTGGATGCGCAGTTGCGCGCGCCGCAGCCGTTGCCGATGCTGCCCACGCAGGTGCGCGTGGACGATGCCGGCGCCCTGATCCGTCGCCGCCCCGATGTGCGCAAGGCCGAGCGCGAGCTGGCGGCCTCCAGCGCGCAGATCGGCGAGGCGTTGAATGGCTATTTCCCGCAAGTGACCTTGCTGGGCGGCCTGAGCTGGGTGGCCGGTTCGCCCAGCGATTTCAATTCCGACGCGTTGACCACGCTGGCGGTGCCGATGCTGCGCTGGTCGATCTTCGATTTCGGCAAGACCCGCGCACAGGTGGAGCAGGCGCGTGCCGGCAACGCCGGCCGCGAGGCGGCCTACGAGGGTGCGGTGCTGGCGGCGTTGCAGGACGCCAACTCTGCATTGTCGCGTTTCGGCTCGGCGCGCAAGCAACTGGTGGTGGCGCGGCAGGCCGAAGCCTCGGCAACGCGTTCGGCCGGGTTGATGCAGCAACGCCGCGATGCCGGTGCCACCTCGTCGATCGATCTGCTCGACGTGCAACGCCAGCAGCTGTCGGCGCAGGACGCTGCCGCACAGGCGCAGGTGCAGTTGCTGGTGAACTACGTCGCGCTGCAGAAGAGCCTGGGGCTGGGCTGGAGCGCGCCGGTGCAGGAGGCACGCTGATCGCGACCGGTCGCGGCGGGCATGGGCACGCTGGTCCTGGCAGGGTGCTGGTGGCAGAGCACGCGATTGAACTGAAGGGGACCGGTGCCGACATTCGCACCGGGCACTGGCGGCCCCGGCGTCTTGCGGTGCACAGTCATTGCCGGGCCACGCTTCGCAAACGAGAGGGTTCATGGCACTTACCCAGGCCGCAGCGGCGCCGCTTTCCGCTGGCGACAACGCCTATCTGAGCATCAGCGAGGTCCGCAAGGAGTTCGACGGCGTCGTCGCGGTCGACGAAGTCAGCCTGCAGATCCGCAAGGGCGAAATCTTCGCGTTGCTGGGCGGCTCGGGCAGCGGCAAGTCCACCTTGCTGCGCTGCCTGGCCGGCTTCGAGCGGCCGACCAAGGGCCGCATCGTCCTCGATGGCCAGCCGATCGACGCGCTGCCGCCGTACGAGCGGCCGATCAACATGATGTTCCAGTCGTATGCGCTGTTTCCGCATATGAGCGTGGAGCAGAACATCGCCTTTGGACTGAAGCAGGAAGCCCTGCCCAAGGCCGCAATCGCGGCGCGCGTGGGCGAGATGCTGGAGCTGGTGCAGCTCGGTAGCCTGGCCAGGCGCAAGCCGCATCAACTCTCCGGCGGCCAGCAGCAGCGCGTGGCGCTGGCGCGTTCGCTGGCCAAGCGGCCCAAGTTGCTGCTGCTGGACGAACCGATGGGCGCGCTGGACAAGAAGCTGCGCTCGCAGATGCAGCTGGAGCTGGTCAACATCATCGAGACCTCCGGCGTCACCTGCGTCATGGTCACCCATGATCAGGAAGAGGCCATGACCATGGCCACCCGCATCGCGCTGATGGACCAGGGCTGGATCCAGCAGGTCGGCACCCCGGACGAAATCTACGAACAACCGGCCAACCGCTTCGCCGCCGAATTCATCGGCTCGGTCAATCTGATCGATGCGGTCATCGTCGAGGACAAACCGGACCACGTCAGCCTGAAGGCCCCGGCATTCGACGCCAGTATCCGGGTCGGCCATGGCATCACCGGTTTCGAAGGGCAGGCGGTGGCGTTCGCGCTGCGTCCGGAAAAACTGGTCATCGGCAAGGAGGAACCCGCCCAGCCCTGCAACAAGGCGCAGGGCGTGATCGAGGACATCGCCTATTTCGGCAGCCACTCGGTCTACCACGTGCGCCTGCCCGGTGGCTTCAAACTGATGGCCAACTTCGCCAATCGGCAGCGCTGGGCCAGCGAAGCACTGACCTGGGGCGACACCGTATGGCTGAGCTGGGGCGAGGACGACGGCGTGGTGCTCACAGCATGATGCGCCGCCTGTTCCGCGCAGCAGTGCCGGGCGCGCGCTGGGGCGTGATCGCCGCACCGTATCTGTGGCTGCTGGTGTTCTTCGCGATCCCGTTCCTGATCGTGCTGAAGATTTCCTTCGCCGAGCGCGCCACCGCGATGCCGCCGTACACGCCGCTGTTCGCCATCGCGGCCGATGGCGCGGTGAGCGTCAAGCTGCATCTGGGCAACTATCTGGTCCTGCTGCACGACAGCCAGTACCTGGCGGCGTATGCGAGTTCGATCCGGATCGCGGCGTTGTCGACCGTGCTTGCGCTGTTGATCGGCTACCCGATGGCCTATGTCATTGCGCGGCTGCCGCTGGCCACGCGCAACGTGGCGATGATGCTGGTGGTGCTGCCGTCGTGGACCTCGTTCCTGGTCCGCGTCTACGCCTGGATCGGCATCCTCGACGGCAACGGATTGCTCAATCAGGCGCTGCTGGCGCTGGGAGTGATCCGCCAGCCCCTGCAGTTGCTGTACACGCCGCTCGCCGCCTATATCGGCATCGTGTACTGCTATCTGCCCTTCATGGTGCTGCCGTTGTACGCCAACCTGGTCAAGCACGATCGGCGCCTGCTCGAAGCCGCCTACGATCTAGGCGCGCGGCCGTGGCAGGCGTTCGTGCGCATCACCTTGCCACTCTCGCGCAACGGGATCGTGGCCGGCTGCATGCTGGTGATGATTCCGGCGGTGGGCGAATTCGTGATTCCGGAAATGCTGGGCGGGCCGGACACCTTGATGATCGGCCGCGTGCTGTGGGGCGAGTTCTTCAACAATCGCGACTGGCCGGTGGCCGCTGCGGTGGCCACGGTGATGTTGCTGCTGTTGCTGGTGCCGATCGTGCTCTTCCACCGGTATCAGCAGCGCGAGCTGGAAGGGCGGCTGACATGATGCGCGCCTCGCGCGGTGGTCGCGTGCTGGGTGGCAGCGTGCTCGCGCTGGGCTTCGGCTTTCTGTACCTGCCGATCCTGTTGCTGATGGTCTACTCGTTCAACGCCTCGCGGCTGGCGATGGTGTGGGGCGGCTTTTCCACGCGCTGGTATGGCGAATTGCTGCGCGATCGCCAGCTGCTGGATGCGGCCTGGGTCAGCCTGGAAGTCGCGTTCTGGACCGCCGGGGCATCGACGCTGCTGGGCACGATGGCGGCGCTGGCGATGGTGCGCATGCGGCGTTTCCCCGGCAAGACCCTGTTCGGTGCGCTGATCACCGCGCCATTGGTGATGCCGGAGGTGATCATCGGCCTGTCGATCCTGTTGTTGCTGGTCTCGATGGGCGGCGTGCTCGGCATCGCACCGCGCGGCGCGGTGGCGATCTGGGCGGCGCATGTCACCTTCACCGTCTCGTTCGTGACGGTGGTGATCTCCTCGCGCCTGCAGGAACTGGATCGCTCGCTGGAAGAAGCGGCGATGGATCTGGGCGCGACACCGTTGAAGGTGTTCTTCCTGATCACCTTGCCGATCATCGCCCCCGCATTGGCGTCAGGCTGGCTGCTGGCGTTCACGCTGTCGCTGGACGATGTGGTGATCGCCAGCTTTCTGGCCGGGCCCAGTTCGACCACCTTGCCGATCAAGGTGTTCGCGTCGGTGCGGCTGGGCATCAGCCCCAAGATCAACGCGCTTGCCACGCTGATGGTGCTGGCGGTGTCGGTCGCCGCAGCGATCGGTTGGTGGCTGCTGGCGCGCAGCGAACAACGCCGCCAGCGCGATGCGCAACTGGCGCTGCAAGCTGCTTCCTGAGCAGGCACCAATATGAGTGTGGCGAATGCATCGCCACCAGCGGCGGCCAGACGGCTGCGAACGCCGACGCCACCGACATCCACGATGGCTGCACGCCGATTGCGGACGCCTGATGCGGCCACCGGACGCCGGGCACGGCAGTTGGTTGGGCCGCTGTTACCTGGCCGGAGGCGTGTACCCGCTGTCCCAGGGCTGCGGCTTGGTCAGGTAGCACTGATACTCGGCGCTGATGTCGTAGCCCTGTTGCTCGACCTTGGGTTGTTCGTCGGCGCGATCCTTGTCCTTGTTCTTTCCGTCGTCCTTGGATTTCTGCTTGCTCGGATAGATCGTGACCATGTTCGGCGACGAGTGCGCGGTAACGAATTGGCGGATGGCAGTGTCCGAGCAGGCCCGCAGTGCCTGTTCCTCGCAGGGTTGGCTGGGATTGGGCAGCGTGTTGGTGCAGCTCACGGTGACAAATCCGTTCGGACCCGGACGCGGGCCGTGCAGCATGTCCTGCAGGACGGCGCACCCCGGCAGGCAGGCGCCGATGCCAAGTACAACTAGAACAATCAGATCCCGGCGCATCGTGGTGGTCTTCCGTGAATGGATGAAGCTGCCAAGTGCCGAATGCTAGAGCATTTTTGTGCGGTGGGACGGTCGGGACAGGGCAGGGCCGCTTTCGTTAGCGTGGCTGGGAGCGTTGCTCCGGTTGCCAGTGATCCGCGAGCGGTGCGATGGAGGTGCGGCATTGCGTCGCGGCGTGGGTAAACACAGCGTTGCAGCGATTTGCTGCGGTTGTGACGCGGCTGCAACTTCCCGACGACTAGCATGACGGGCCTGTAACAGGAGACCGTCATGTCCTACGACACCGTCAACCCGGCCAATGGCCAGGTCGAGCACACCCAGCACATCCTGGACGCCGCCGGCATCGAAGCGCGCCTGGCTGCTTCCGCCAAGGCATTCCCGCAGTGGGCGGCGCTGCCGTTGGCCGAGCGCGGCGCGCTGTTGCGGCGCGTGGGCGACGAGCTGACCCGGCGGCGCGACGAGTTGCAGCGCATCATGACCGCCGAGATGGGCAAGCTGCGACACGAGGCGCTGGCCGAGGTCGACAAGTGCGCACAGGCCTGCGCCTATTACGCCGAGCATGCGGCCGAATATCTGGCACCGCGCGACATCCCGACCGAGGCGCAGTCCAGCTATGTGCGCTACGAGCCGCTGGGTTGCGTGCTTGCGGTGATGCCGTGGAATTTCCCGCTGTGGCAGGCGTTTCGTTTCCTCGCCCCGGGGCTGATGGCCGGCAATGTCACGCTGCTCAAGCATGCCAGCAATGTGCCGCGTTGCGCCGATGCGATGAAGCAGGTGCTTGATGCCGCCGGTATTCCGCCCGGCGTGTTCGACGTGCTGCATATCGACAACGATCAGGCCGCAGATGTGCTGCGTGACGATCGCATCGCCGCGGTGACGCTGACCGGCAGCGAGCGCGCCGGGCGGTCGCTGGCTGCAAATGCGGGCGATCAGTTGAAGAAGTGCGTGATGGAACTGGGCGGCAGCGACGCGTTCGTGGTGCTGGAAGACGCCGACCTGGAGCACACCGTCGCTTCAGCCGTGCAGTCGCGTTTCGACAACAGCGGGCAGACCTGCATCGCCGCCAAGCGCTTCATCGTGGTGGACGCCATCGCCGATCGCTTCATCGAACGCTTCGTGGCCGCCGCGTCCAAGCGCGTGCTCGGTGACCCGCAGCAGGAGGGCACCACGCTGGCGCCCATGGCCCGCGCGGATCTGCGCGACGAGTTGCACAAGCAGGTACAAGCCAGCGTGGAAAAAGGTGCCAAGGTGCTGCTGGGCGGCGAACCGGTACCTGGTTCGCATGCCGGCTATCCGGCCACCATTCTCGATCACGTCGCCCCGGGCATGCCGGCCTACGAGGAAGAATTCTTCGGTCCGGTGGCCTCGGTGATTCGCGTGCGCGATGAGGCCGAGGCGGTACGCGTGGCCAACGACACCAGCTTCGGCCTGGGCGGCAGTGTGTGGACTTCCGATGCCAAGCGCGGCGAGCGCGTGGCGCAGCAATTGCAGTGCGGCGCGGCGTTCGTCAATTCGGTGGTCAAGAGCGACGTGCGCCTGCCGTTCGGCGGCATCAAGCGCTCCGGGTTCGGCCGCGAGCTGGCCGAGCACGGCATCCACGAGTTCATGAACATCAAGACCATCTATGTGGCTTGATGGCCGGGATTGGTGATCCGGGATTTGGGATTCGTAAAAGCAGGCCTTCCTTCTCCCCTCGGGAGAAGGTGCCCGAAGGGCGGATGAGGGTACGGGCAGCCCACGATGATGCCGACGCCTTCAAACCAGCCAGTACCAGCGCGCCTTGCAGTACGTGCAGTGCGGGAACCTCCAGCAGCTCTGTGCCAAGCCAACACTCAGCAGTCAGAAAAACCTGCTCTACCCATTCCCGAATCCCGAATCCCGATTCCCAGGCCGCAACGCGGCCTCAAAGCCACCGCGCACGCTTGAACAGGCGATACAGCACCAGGCACGAGGCGACCACGCCGGCGACCAGCAGCGGGTAGGCGTAGCGCTTGTCCAGTTCGGGCATGTGGGTGAAGTTCATGCCATACCAGCTGGTGATCAGGGTGGGGGCGGCCAGCAGCGCGGCCCAGGCGCCCAGGCGCTTGACGGTCTCGCCCTGGGCCAGGGTCACCATCGACAGGTTGACGCTCAGCGCGGTGCCCAGCATCTCGCGCAAGGTGTCGATGGCGTCATTGATGCGCACCGCGTGATCGAGCACGTCGCGCAGGTAGATGCCGACTTCGTCGTGGATCAGCGAGCCCGGGTTGCGCTTGAGGTGCGAGAGCACGTCCTGCAGCGGCGCCACCACCAGCCGCATCTTGTTGAGTTCGCGCTTGAGCTCGTACAGGCGCACCACGGTTTCGCGCTTGTAGTTGTCGGCAAAGATGTCCTTTTCCAGGCCTTCCAGCGTGTCGCGGAACTCGTCCATGATCGGCAGATAATTGTCGACCACGAAATCGAGCACGCCATACAGGCAGAACGAGGCGCCCATGCGCAGCATGGCCGGTTCGCGTTCGACCCGGTGCCGCACCGGCGTATACGACAGCGATGCGCCATGGCGCACCGTCAACAGAAAGCGCGCGCCCAGGAACGCGTGCGTCTCGCCGTAGCGGATGCGCTCGTTGACCAGCTGCGCGGTATTGACCACCACGAACAGGGAGTTGCCGTAGCTCTCGGCCTTGGGGCGCTGGTGCGCCTTGAGCGCATCCTCGATGGCCAGATCGTGCAGGCCGAACTCGTCCTGCAGTTTGTGCAGTACCGATTCCTGCGGCTCGTACAGCCCCACCCAGACGAACCCATCCGGGCGCTGCAGCACGTCGCTGATCTGCTCCAGGCTGATGTCGTGGCGTTCGCCCTCACCGTCGTAATAGGCACAGGTGATGACGCAGGAGGGGTTGTCCGGATGGCGGCCGTGGTGGTTCATGGACGCATCCTGGATCAGCGCGTGCGCACGGACAAGTCACGCCGCCGCAAGGCGATGGCGAGCGCGGTGTGGATGGGCAACAGCAGCAGCACCCATTGCAGGTTGTCCTGCGCCTGGAACGACAGCCAGTGGATCAGCAGGGCCAGCAGGGCCGAGCCGGCGACCACCCAGCGCAGCACTTCGAACCAGCGTCCGGGCCGGCGCCCGCGCAGCAGGGCGATGCCGCCGACCAACAGCAGCACGCACAGCGGGTTGACCAGCAGCAGGTTGCGATTGGCCCAGGCCGATTGATGCACGGTGAAGCCCCACAGATACACCAGCAGGCCGCCGCCGATCGCGCACAGCAGCCAGTACGGCAGGGCGAAAGCGGCGAGCACGCGCTGCCGGCGACCGAGCGCCAGCACGCCGGCGGCGACGATCAACCCGGTCAGCAACCATGGCCACCAGTGCCGTTGCTGTTCGGCCGGCTCCGGTGCGATGCGATGCGGCAACAGCACCTGCGTGGACTGCACCAAAGGGCGGCCGGCGCTGTTGTGCACCTGGGTCAGGCTGTCGGCCAGCCGCATCGGTACGAAGGCTTCTTCCCAGCGCGACAACGGGCGGTCGGCGTACGGCCCCAGGCCCAGGTCGAAGCCCAGCCACATCCACGGGGCGGGAGAGGCCAGGCGTACTGCCTCGCTGCGGTAGGTATTGCCACGCGAGCGCCCGGCCAGTTGCGATTTCAATGCGCCGCCCATCGCCCGGTCCAGCGTGTCGCGGACCATCGTGGCGCAGTTGGCCACGAAATAATCGTAGTGGTAGCGCGCGTTCTCGGGCCGGCTGCGAACGGCCAGCCCGTCGGCCAGCGCGCGCGCCTGGTCCGGTGGCAGATCCAGCCACTGGATGCTGACGCCGCGGCCGACCGCGCGATATTGCTGCAGGTCTTCGTCCAGCGGCAACGCAACCAGGTAGTACATCATCTCGCCACGCGCGAAACGCGGAACGAAATCCGGCTCGCTGGGATCGAAGAAGCCGAAGTTGTAGGAGGTGGCCTGCCCGGTGACCGGATCGACCACCACGATGGCATCGTGGCCGAAGCGCTCGAAGAACACCTCGCCCGGCTGCATGGTGACCACGCCGACACGCGGTGCCGACGCAGCCGGTTGGGCAGGGGCCTGATCGGCGACCTGGGCAACGGCGGCAGGCGCCACCAGCAGTGCAAGCAACAGCAGCAGACAGGACGCCGCCCATCGCCGAACCCTGCCGCGGCCTGTTGCTGCAGCAGTCATGCGGTGCGAAAGGTTCAAGCGTCGTCCTGCGGGTCTGGCGGCAGGATGGTCACGTGGAAGGCGTGCACGCGCCGCGCATCGGCCTTGGCCACGCGGAACGCAAAGCGCCCCAGCGTCAGCTCCTCGCCGGTTTCCGGCAGATGCCCGATCGCATCGGTAACCAGGCCGCCGACGGTGTCGTACTCGTCATCGGGGAAGTCGGCGCCAAAGCGCTCGTTGAAGTCCTCGATCGGCGTCAGCGCATCGACCACATAGCGGCCGTCGGCCTGGATGGCGATCAGCGAATTCTCTTCCTCGGCATCGTCGTGCTCGTCGTCGATCTGGCCGACGATCTGCTCCAGCACGTCCTCGATGGTGACCAGCCCGGCGACACCGCCGTACTCGTCCACCACGATGGCCATGTGGTTGCGCGACAGGCGGAATTCCTTGAGCAGGACGTTGAGCTTCTTCGACTCGGGGATCAGCACCGCCGGGCGCAGCAGTTCGCGCACATTGCCGGGGCCGTTGTCGGCAACCACGCCGCGCAACAGATCCTTGGCCAGCAGGATGCCGAGCACTTCGTCCTTGTTCTCGCCGTGCACCGGGAAGCGCGAATGGCCCGATTCCACCACCTGCTTCATCAGGTCGATGAAACGCGCCTCCACCGGCAGCGAGACCATCTGCGAGCGCGAGATCATCACATCGCCCACGGTGAGCTCGGACACGGAAATCGCGCCTTCCATCATGCGCAAGGTGTCTGCGGCGATCAGGCCGTCCTGCTCGGCGGTCCGCAGCAACGCGACCAGTTCGTCGCGGGTATGGGGCTCGCCAGAGAAGGCAGCGCTCAGGCGCTCGAGCCAGCTACGGCGTTTTTCGGGTGTTTCTTGGGATTGGCTACTGTCGTCTTCGGACATCGTGACGGGGGGCGGCACCCGGCAAACCAGGCGATAGCAGGCAGTCTAACAGGAAGCCGCTAAGGCGCTGTAGACGGGGCGGGGCGGGCCCCGCGTCAGGGCAGGTCCAGGCTGTAGCCGCAGCCGACCACGGTCTTGCCCGGATGTGACTTCACGTTGGAGACGCTGAGCACGATCGATTCGATCATCGCCTCGCCGGTCTTGGGGTTGGTGGTGTCTTCGCTGACCAGCTCGCGGCCGTACATGACCTTGTCGGCGTTATCCACGCCCAGTTCCAGGTTCAGCTGCTTGGCCAGCGGGCGCGGGTCGGGCAGGTCCAGCAGCGCCATGACGCTGGCGCCGGAAAACGCGATATGGGTGGTGCGGTGGCCGAACACGCTGATCGGCGTGTTGAGCGTGTACTCGGTCATGAACAGGTTGGCCTGTTCCAGCGGCGTCCAGCCCAGCGCCACCGCCTTGAGCGGGTCGGCCAGCACCGGCGCCAGCGCGTTGAAGTCGCCGATGCGCTGGCGGCATTCGATCAGGGCCGGCAGGTCCGGACGCACCGGCGCGGTCTGGGCCCAGGCGCCGGAGCAGGCCAGCAACAGCACCGCGGTGGCGACACAGGCCCGCATCAGTGCTCTCCCGCATAGGGATCGTCGATGCCGAGATCGGCCAGGATCTCGCGTTCGAGTTGCTCCATCGCGTCGGCTTCCTTGTCGTCCTCGTGATCCCAGCCCAGCAGGTGCAAGGTGCCGTGCACGGTCAGATGGGCGTAATGGGCGGCCAGCGACTTGCCTTGTTCGGCGGCCTCGCGCGCCACCACCGGTGCACAGATCACCAGATCGCCGAGCAGCGGCATCTTGATGCCCTTGGGCAGGCCCTCGGGCAACTCGGCCGGAAAACTCAGCACATTGGTGGCGTAATCCTTGCCACGGTAATGGTGGTTGAGCGAGCAGCCTTCCTTCTCATCGACAATGCGCACCGCCAGATCGGCCTCGCGGATGCGTCCCTTCAGCGCGGCCGCCACCCATTTGCGAAAACTCACCGCCGACGGCAGGCCGGCGCGCGGCAGCGCATAACTGACAGCGACGTCGAGGCGGACAGGTCCACGGGTCATGGCGAGAGTTTCCTGGGCTGGGGTCAGTGCGTGCACGTGATCAGCAGTATCACCGCAGGCCCGTTGGCCACGCGGTAGCTCGAACTTCCGATCGGGCCGCGCCCGCAGCCGCGATTGTAATCCCGCACCCGCAAGCTTGAAACGAATCCTTGCTGGTCATGCAGCCAGACCGCACGCGATCGGGATGCCCGGCGACGGCGACGACTGCGTCTGTCAGCACCAGGCTCACAGGGCGCGAACTCACTCAGGCTGTTGCTTGGCGGCAGCGTCCTGCTGATCGCGTTTTTCATACGCGGTAACGATGCGCTGCACCAGCGGGTGGCGCACCACGTCGCGTGCCTCGAAGAAGGTGAAGCTGGCGCCGTCCACATCGCGCAGCACCTCGATGGCGTCGCGCAGGCCGGACTTGACGTGCTTGGGCAGGTCGATCTGGGTCAGGTCGCCGGTGACCACCGCGGTGGAGCCGAAGCCCAGGCGGGTCAGGAACATCTTCATCTGCTCAATGGTGGTGTTCTGCGCCTCGTCCAGGATCACGTAGGCATCGTTGAGCGTGCGGCCACGCATATAGGCCAGCGGCGCAATCTCGATGACGTTCTTTTCCAGCAGCTTGACCACCTTTTCCACGCCCAGCATCTCGTACAGCGCGTCGTACAGCGGGCGCAGGTACGGGTCCACCTTCTGGCTGAGATCGCCAGGCAGGAAACCCAGCTTCTCGCCGGCTTCCACCGCCGGGCGCACCAGGATCAGGCGCTGTACGCGCGATTCGTTCAAGGCTTCCACTGCGCTGGCCACAGCCAGGAAGGTCTTGCCGGTACCGGCCGGGCCGATGCCGAAATTGATGTCGTGCGTGGCAATCGCATGCAGGTACTTGGCCTGGTTGGCGCCGCGGCCACGCACGGTGCCGCGCTTGACCTTGATCGCCACGTCCTGGGCCACGTAGGAACGATCGACCACGTGCTCGACATTGGCATCGTTCACGCGCAGGTGGATGGCGTGGTTGTCGAACGTGGTGGCGGCAGCCTCCTCGTACAAGGCCGTCAGCAGCGACTGCGCGGCGGTGACCGCCGGCTCCGGGCCGGTGACGCGGAAGATGTTGCCGCGGTTGGCGATCTCCACGCCGAGCTTGAGTTCGATCTGGCGCAGGTGCGCGTCGAACGGGCCGGCCAGATTGGCCAGGCGCTCGATGTCGTCGGGTTCCAGGGTGAAGTCGCGATGTGCAGGTGAGTTCATGGTCGGATCGGACCGCGCACGCATGCGCTGGTCGGTTGGGCGGCAGACGAGGGTAGCGCGCAGCGCGTGATCCCACCAACACGCCGGGCCACTGCAATCACCCGGTCTGGCCGGGGCCGGCGGCGTGCGCGGGTTTTCCACAATCGCTGTGGAGTCACGCATCACTAACCTGTGGATAAAAATCGTGGTGCCTACTCGCACAAGGTCCGGCAGGGGCATGGCGAAAAAATCACCACTGCGATGGCGGTTGTCCACAAGCGGTGTGGATCGAATTCGGCAAAGCCTGTGGGTAAGTGCTCGCACGCCTTATGCCGCAAGGCGTTGCAGACAAGTGGTGAAATTTTGATCACTTGCCTTGCGCGCTGTGTGACCAGGAACGTCGGTGTCGTTGCTGTGCGCGATCACGACCATGCCTGGCGTATGCGAGCAGTGCGCGCCGTTGTTGACCTAGACCGACCACGGCTTAGTAGCGCGCAGATGCTGGAGCGCCGATCGGCGAATGCAGTGCGGCAAGCAATCAGCTGCGTGCTTGCCGACGATCGAGGTGCGAGGCACGACGCGCGTGACCTCAACGCAATTGCCAGCGTGTTGCACGCACGCAGCCACGCAAAGCAACGCAACAACGATGGCAGGCAGACGCAGCATCGCGTGTCCGGCCGCTGGATACGAGACCAGTGACCAACCAGCGCGTACCTTCCAGTAAGCACGACGCGATGCATGCCGTGGCGCCCCGCGCCCCGGCACCTATGCGGCATCAGCTTTCGCTGTCGTCCACCTGGATAAGGCCACGCAGCGAATTGCTCATCGCCTCGGTGATCAACACATCGACGAAGTGCCCGATCAGGCGCGGGTTGCCGGGGAAATTCACCGGGCGCATGTTCTCGCTCTTGCCGGTCAACTCGTTCGGATCGCGCCGCGACGGGCCTTCCACCAGTACCCGTTGCACGCTGCCGACCATGGACTGCGAGATACGCGTGGCGTGCGCATTGATCTGCGCCTGCAGGCGGGCAAGCCGCGCCTGCTTGACGGCTTCCGGCGTGTCGTCCTGCAGGTCCGATGCCGGCGTGCCGGGACGACGCGAATACACGAACGAGAAACTCTGGTCGAAGCCCACGTCCTCGATCAGCTTCATGGTCTTTTCGAAATCCGCTTCGGTCTCGCCGGGAAAGCCGACGATGAAGTCCGAGCTGATCGAAATGTCCGGGCGTACCGCGCGCAGCTTGCGGATCTTGGACTTGAATTCCAGTGCGGTGTAGCCGCGCTTCATCGCCGACAGGATGCGGTCGCTGCCGGCCTGCACCGGCAGGTGCAGGTAATTGGCCAGCTGCGGCACGTCGCGATAGGCATCCACCAGCGAATCGGAAAATTCCAGCGGATGGGAGGTGGTGAAACGGATACGGCCGATGCCGTCGATCTGCGCGATGGTGCGGATCAACAAGCCCAGATCCGCGTACTGCGCCGCATCGCCGGCATCGGCGCCGTACGCGCCGCGATACGCGTTGACGTTCTGGCCGAGCAGGTTGATCTCGCGCACGCCCTGCGCAGCCAGTTGCGCCACTTCCACCAGCACGTCCTCGAACGGCCGGCTGACTTCCTCGCCGCGGGTGTAGGGCACCACGCAGAACGAGCAGTATTTGGAGCAGCCTTCCATGATCGACACGAATGCCGACGGGCCATCGGCACGCGGCTCGGGCAGGCGATCGAACTTCTCGATTTCCGGAAAGCTGATGTCCACCTGCGACTTGCCCGATTCGCGCCGCGCGCGGATCAGCTCCGGCAGGCGATGCAGGGTCTGCGGGCCGAACACCAGATCCACGTACGGCGCGCGCTTGACGATGGCCTCGCCTTCCTGTGACGCCACGCAGCCACCCACCCCGATGATCACCGGCTTGCCGCCGGCCTTCAGTGCCTTCCAGCGGCCGAGCTGGCTGAACACCTTTTCCTGCGCCTTCTCGCGGATGGAGCAGGTGTTGACCAGCACCACGTCGGCGTCTTCGGGGTTGTCGGTCAGCTCCAGGCCCTCGGAGGCGGCGAGCACGTCGGCCATCTTGGCCGAGTCGTACTCGTTCATCTGGCACCCGTGGGTCTTGATGTAGAGCTTGCCGCGCACCACGGCAGGCGCCGACGGGCGGGCCACCGGTAGCGGCAACAGGGCAGGTGCGTCCACGGCGGTGGCTGCGGACAGGTCGGAAACGGATGTCCCGGGCATGGCGCTTATTCCAGGCGGGTAGAAGATAGCCGCACAGTTTACCCGCTTGCGCCGGGCCCGTCCGCCTGGTCAGGCCTTGGCGTTGGTCGCCTCGGCACGTGCAAACGCCGGCCGGTCGGCCATGCGGGCGATGTAGGCGCGGGTGCTGGCAGGCGGATCGATCAGGCCGAAATCGAGCATCCAGCCCAGCGCGCCGCCCCACAGCACATCGGCCGCGCTGCAGCGTTCGCCCAACAGATAGTCGCCCTTGGCCAGTTGCGCATCGATCACCTGCAGCACCGTGTCGCAGTCGGCGTAGGGCGAGATCGCGCGCGGCGGCGCGTCGCGCTTCAGCGCGCGGTCGATGATCGCCGGCTCGAACGCCGAGCCGTAGAAGGCCAGCCAGCGCAGGTAGGCGCCGCGATCGGCGTCGCCCGGGGCCGGCGACAGGCCGGCTTCCGGATACAGCTCGGCCAGGTACTGGTAGATCGCACCCTGCTCGGTGACCACGCTGTCGCCGTGCCGGATCGCCGGAATCTTGCCCATCGGGTTGATCGCCAGGTATTGGCTCGTCAGTTGCTCGCCTTTTTCCAGATTGACGATCTGCAGGTCGTAACTGGCGCCGAGCTCTTCCAGCAGCACCAGCACGCCGCGCGAGCGCGAGCGGGGATTGTGGAACAGGGTGATGTGGCGCTGGTCGGACATTGCAGGTTCCTTGGTGGAGGCGGCAGGCATGGGCCGCGGTGCCAGCGCCATCCTACGCAGCCATTGCGGACAGTTCCTGTCCGCAATACGGTGGCGCGATGGCTTCGACCGCTGCCCGCTTGTTGCGTCTGCTCGCCCTGCTGCAAGGCGGCCGGACCTGGTCCGGTGCGGCGCTGGCCGAGCGCCTGGAACTGCATCCGCGCAGCGTACGGCGCGCGGTCGAGCGCTTGCGCGGACTGGGCTACCCGGTGCAGGCCGCGCCCGGGGCCGGAGGCGGTTATCAGCTGGGGCAGGGCGCTGCGGCCCTGCCGCTGTTGTTTGAAGAGGACGAAGCGCTGACCGTGGCGATCGCCTTGCGCGCAGCGGCTCCGGTGATGCGCGGCATGGATGCGGCGGCGGCGCGGGTGCTGCGCAAGCTTGATCCGTTGTTGCCGCGGCGCAGCGGCCAGCGTGCCAGTGCCGCGCATGCGGCCACGGCCAGTCTGCCGATCACCGAGGACGCCGGTGCCCTGGTGGATACGGCACTGCTGGCGCACCTGGCCAGCGCCTGCCGCGACCGGGCCACGCTGCGGCTGGACTATCGGCGGCATTCCGGCGTGCCGATCACGCGCTGCGTGGAACCGGCCTTGCTGGTGAACTACGGGCGGCGTTGGTACCTGCTGGCCTGGGACTGCGAGCGTCAGGACTGGCGTACCCTGCGGGCCGACCGGATCGACCAGGCCAGCGCGACCGGCGCCCGGTTCGCCGCGCGCGCGTTGCCGGAGGAGCCGCTGCAACTCCTGCGCAAGGCGATCGGCGAGTCGCCGTTTCCGTGTCGGGCGCGGGTACGCCTGCACGGCACGCTGGATGCACTCGCCGCGCGCATCCCGCCCTGGCTGGGCGCGCTGGAAGCCGACGGGCCGGCACATTGCTGGCTGGGCCTGGGCGCACCGAGCATGCCGGCGCTGGCGGCCAACCTGCTGCTGCTCGATCTACCTTTCGATGCGATCTCCCCGGACGTCGTGCGCGCGCCCCTGACCCAGGCGCTGAACGCGTTGCGGACGCGGCTGGAGCAACTGCCCGGATAACCGCGGCAGCCACTTGGCAAGCCCGGGCCAAGCTGGGACACTCCGCCGCATGAAGGGGATGTCAAGAGTGCTGGGGCTGCTAGTTGTCACGTTGTCGGCGGCGCCGGCCAGCGCCGGCACCTTGTACAAGTGCGTCAGCGGCGACGGGATCACCAGCTACCTGAGCAAGCGCCAGAGCGGGGCGACCTGCAGCGTCATCAGCAGCTACACCCCGGACCGGTCCGCGCGCCGCGCCGCGCCGTCCACGCTCCGGCCGACGCCGGGCGTGGTCGCCAGCCCGGCGCGCAGCAGCGCCACGATCGACAGTGGTGCGCCGGCCACGATCATCAGCCAGCCGGCCAGCCAACCGCCTCCTCGCGCTGCCGAGCTCGCCTCGGAGCTGAGGCCGCGCGCGCAGCCGGTGTCGGAGACGTCGATCGTGCAGCCGCCCGCTGCTGTCGCGGTCAATCCGCGCCGGGTGGTCAGCGGGCAGGTCTATTCGTACATGAAAGACGGTGTGCGCCATTACACCAGTGCGCGCCCGCGCCAGGTCGCCAGCATCCAGGGCCTGCGCACCATCCACTACAGCTTCATCGAAACCTGCTACGCCTGCGGAGCCAAGCCGGGCGTCAATTTCGGCGCAATCCGGCTCAATACCAACGCCTACCAGCAGGAAATCACTGCGGCCGCGCGCGAGTTCGGGGTTGAAGAGGCGATCGTGCGCGCGATCATCCATGCCGAGTCGGCCTACAACCCGCTGGCACTGAGTCGTGCCGGCGCGCAGGGGCTGATGCAGTTGATGCCCGGGACCGCACGCCGCTTCGGGGTCAGCGATGCCTATGATGCAACGCAAAATATTCGCGGTGGCGTGCAATATCTTTCGTGGTTGCTGAAGCGCTTCAACGGCGATCTCACGCTGGCTGCTGCCGGCTACAACGCCGGCGAGGGCGCGGTGGATCGCTACGGTGGCGTGCCGCCTTACAGCGAGACCCAGCGCTACGTGCAACGCGTCGGCCTGCTGGCCGGACGCTATCGTGGGCAGGCCACGGCAGCCAACTGAGCTGCGTGCCTTCGCACGCATGCGCTGCCCGCTTCGGCCTGCCTTGACTGCAACCAGTCGGGACGGATGTCTGGCGGCCACCACGTCGCGCAGGCAGCCTTCGCGGCTGCGCGATGCCGCAGCCCACGCGCAGCAGGTCTTCGACTGGTACAGGGTCGATGCCAGCACTGCGTCACAGCTGTCGGTCCTGTGCCAGGCTGGCACGTGATGCAATCGGCGCGCACCTGCATCCGGTGTTTGCACTGCGCCGGTCCGACTGCGTACATTGCGTTGTCTGTGTATTAAGCGTTCCGCTACACTGCGGTCGATTCATCGCGGCTGGACCCCCCGCCAGCCGTTGGCAGCCTCACGCTACCTAATCAAGATCGGAGAGCCGGATGGCCAACGATGGGGTTAACGCACCTGCGGATATCGGGCGTCGTCGGTTCTTGACCGCGACAACGGCCGTGGTCGGTGCGGTCGGAGCAGGATTTGTCGCAGTTCCGTTCGTGAAGTCGTGGAATCCCAGTGCACGCGCCAAGTTGGCCGGTGCCCCGGTGACTGCCGACATCAGCGCCTTGCAGGAGGGGCAACGGCTGGTTCTGGAATGGCGCGGTCAGCCGATCTGGATCGTCAAGCGCTCCAAGGCGATGCTCGACGCGCTGCCATCGCTGGATGACCGGCTCAAGGATCCCAAGTCCGAGAACAAGGACCAGCAGCCGGACTATGTACTGAAGAATCCCGAATACCGCTCGATCAAGTCCGACATCTCGGTGCTGGTCGGGCTGTGCACGCATCTGGGCTGCTCGCCGGAAATGGTCGCCGAAATCCGCCCCGAGCCCTACGACCCGCAATGGAAGGGCGGCTATTTCTGCCCCTGCCACAAGTCGCGTTTCGACATGTCCGGCCGCGTCTTCGATGGCGTGCCGGCACCGATCAATCTGCTGGTGCCCCCACACCACTACGTGGACGACAACACCCTGGTGATCGGCGTCGATCCCGATGGTGCCGGTACGTCGGCCAACAGCACGGGGGCTGCCTGATGAGCAATATCCTGGTCCGTACCGCCAACGGTGTGTTCGATTGGGTCAACGAACGCGCGCCCGGGCTGATGCCCATGTATCGCAAGCATGTCAGCGAGTACTACGCGCCGAAGAACTTCAACCTCTGGTACTACTTCGGCTCGCTGGCCATCGTGGTGCTGGTCAACCAGATCGTCACTGGCATCTTCCTGACGATGCACTACAAGACCAGCGCCGCCGATGCATTCGCCTCGATCGAATACATCATGCGCGACGTGGAGTGGGGCTGGCTGATCCGCTACATGCACAGCACCGGCGCCTCGCTGTTCTTCATCGTGGTGTATCTGCACATGTTCCGCGGGCTGATGTACGGCAGCTACCAAAAGCCGCGCGAGCTGGTGTGGATTCTCGGCATGCTGATCTATCTGGTGCTGATGGCCGAAGCCTTCATGGGCTACGTGCTGCCATGGGGACAGATGTCGTTCTGGGGCGCCAAGGTCATCATCTCGCTGTTCGGTGCCATCCCGGTGATCGGCAACGGGCTGACCGAATGGATCATGGGCGACTACCTGCCCGGCGATGCCACGCTCAACCGCTTCTTCGCGCTGCACGTGATCGCGCTGCCGCTGGTGCTGTTGCTGCTGATCGTGCTGCACATCGGCGCGCTGCATGAAGTGGGCTCCAACAATCCCGATGGCGTGGACATCAAGAAGGGGCCGAAGGGCAACCGCTGGGACGCGCACAAGCCGGCCGACGGCATCCCGTTCCACCCGTATTACACGGTCAAAGATCTGGTCGGGGTCGGCTTTCTGCTGTTGATCGCGGCCTTCATCATCTTCTTCGCGCCGGCGTTTGGCGGCCTGTTCCTGGAGCACGACAACTTCACCGAGGCCAATCGCCTGGTGACTCCCGAGCACATCAAGCCGGTCTGGTACTACACGCCGTATTACGCGATGTTGCGGGTTGTGCCGAACAAGCTCGGCGGCGTGCTGGTGATGTTCTCGGCGATCGCGATCCTGTTCCTGGTGCCGTGGCTGGATCGGGCCAAGGTGCGCTCGATCCGCTACCGTGGCTGGATCTCCAAGGTCGCGCTCGGCGTGCTGGTGGTGTGCTTCGTGTGGCTGGGCGTGATCGGCTCCGGCCCCGGCACCGACGCGCACGAAACCTATGTCGGGCGCGTGCTGACCTTCCTCTACTTCGCCTTCTTCATCACCATGCCGGTGTGGACGCGGCTGGACAAGACCAAGCCGGTGCCGGAGCGGGTGACCACCCATGACTAATTCCAACGTGAGGTCATGGACGTCGCGCCTGGTCGCCCTGCTGTGCGGGCTGTTCATTGGCGGCGGTGCGATCGCGGCCGAAGGCGGTGCGGTGCAGCAGGCCGGCAATGACCTGAGCGACCGTGCCTCGCTGCAGCGTGGCGCGCAGTTGTTCATGAACTACTGTTCCGGCTGCCACTCGCTGAAATACCTGCGCTATTCGCGCATGGCCAGCGATCTGGGCTTGAGCGAAGCAGAGGTCATGACCAACCTCAACTTCACCGGCGCCAAGATCGGCGAACACATCGAAGGCACCATGCCGCACGATGCGGCGGCCAAGTGGTTCGGCAAGGCGCCGCCGGACCTGACCCTGATCGCCCGCGTGCGCGGCACCGACTGGGTCTATACCTACCTCAAGTCGTTCTACCTGGATCAGACCCGCCCCCTGGGCTGGAACAACCAGTTGTTCCCGAATGCGTCCATGCCCAACCCGCTGTGGGAGCTGCAAGGCTTGCAACAGGCGCAGTTCGGCCCGCCCGACAAGGCGACCGGCGACAAGCCGGTGCAGGCGCTCAAGCTCGGCCAGCCCGGGCGACAGGCGCCGGTGGAGTTCGACCAGACCGTGCGCGACATCGCCAACTTCCTCGAGTACGCGGGCGAGCCGGCGGCGCTGAAACGGCAAAGCATGGGCGTGTGGGTGATCCTGTTCCTGGCCTTGCTCACCTTCATTGCCTACTTGCTCAAGAAGGAATACTGGAAGGACGTGCATTGATCGTGCGGTGAACCCGAAGCGGCCGCGCAATGCCGCGGCCGCCCAGGAATAGCAACCGATCGCCCGGTGCATGCAGGCGCTGCGCAGGGCAGGGGTGCGCATGCTATATGCCAGTTCCGGGCCTGGGCCGCGTCCGTCGGCGGTGGCGCAGTCGTTGAGCGGCATGGACGCCGTTCAAGAGCCTAGATCGACTCAAGAGCCTACATCGACGTACTTGCGACGTGTCCCGCGACGGCGGGCGGGCAAGGGCCCTGCAGCACACTCGCAACGTCGAGGGCGCGGCGCCTTCACCGCTTGCGGGACACGCCGTGAACCCGTCCCTTGCGGGACCGTGTGGCGGCATCCATGCCGCCACACGGTCCCGCAACCGGCAAGGACACCCACCAGACAGTTGGTCGGCGCTCATCCGAAAAGCCGTCTGTCGTGCGGTGTGCATCAGACGTGGAGCCGCTGCTCATGATCAAACGAGGCGCTTCCAGCACTGCTCTTCCCATGCACACCGGCCATCTCGACTGGTCCTTGCCCGCTCACCGTCGCGGGACCCTGAGCGGCATGGATGCCGCGCCGGAGCCTACATGGACGTACTTGCGGCGTGTCCCGCGATGGTGGGCGGGCAAGGGCCCGGCAGCAAACTCGCAGCGTCGAGGACGTACTTGCTCGCAGCGTCGAGGACGTACTTGCGGCGTGTCCTGCGATGGTGGGCGGGCAAGGGCCCGGCAGCAAACTCGCAGCGTCGAGGACGTACTTGCGGCGTGTCTCGCGATGGTGGGCGTGCAAGGGCCTGCACAGAATCCGCAGATCCGCCGCGGACCCACCTGCCGATGACGCGTCATCGCCGGCCGCGCCCGACATTGATTGCCACAATATGGCCAGTTGGTGTTTTTGAGGCCCTATCACCCTTGGCTTTTGCGTGACGTGATTGCACACTCGAAGGACCGTGGTGACGGTCGGCGTTGGGCCGGCCGCGCCGATGCGGCCGGCGGATTCCGGTCGTCGGAGAGCCTTGAATGGCGACGAGTGTGCGTATGCGGAATACCTTGACTTTGTTTTCGTCCAACGACGACGTGTTGTGCCACCGGGTCCGTCTGGTCCTGGCGGCGAAAGGGGTGACCTACGACCTGGTGCCGGTCGACCCGCAAAATCCCCCGGAAGATCTGATCGATCTCAATCCCTATCATTCGGTCCCGACCCTGGTCGAACGCGACCTGGTGCTGTACGCCGCATCGGTGGTCAGCGAATACCTGGACGAGCGCTACCCGCATCCGCCGTTGATGCCGGTCGACCCGCTCTCGCGCGCGCGCCTGCGTCTGGCGATGTTGCGGATCGAGCACGACTGGGTGCCGCAGGTGCAGGCCATCCAGCTCGGCAACAAGACCCAGGCCGAAGCCGGCCGCAAGCGCCTGAAGGAACTGCTCACCGCGTCGGTGCCGCTGTTCAAGGCCAGCAAGTTCTTCCTCAATCCGGAAATGAGTCTGGCCGATTGCGCAATGGCGCCGATCATCTGGCGACTGGACGCGTTGGAGATCGGGCTGCCCAAGGATGGCAAGGCGATCGAAGACTACGGCAACCGGATCTTCCGCAATCCCGGCTTCATCCGCAGCCTGACCGATCAGGAAAAGAAACTGCGCGACCTGCCAGGCTGATGCGACGGCTGTATGCCAACAGACCGACGCCGCATCGCGCAGCCGCCGCTGCGGGCCGTGTGCGGGTAAAATGATGCCATGAGCGAAGATTTCCCCCGCATGACCAGCCATCGCCCGTACCTGTTGCGGGCCTTGGTCGAATGGATCAACGACAACGGCATGACGCCGCACGTCCTGGTGGATGCAGGACTGCCCGGCGTGCAGGTGCCTGCCAGTGCGGTCAAGGACGGCCGTGTGGTCCTGAACATCGCCGAGCGCGCCGTGGTCGGGCTGCAGGTCGACAACGAAAGCGTGCAATTCACCGCGCGCTTTGGCGGCGTCAGTTATCCGGTGATGGTGCCGATGGCCGCCGTCCTGGCGGTATATGCGCGCGAGACGGGGCAGGGCATGGCCTTGCCGGACGATATCCCTGGTACCAGCACCGAACCGCCGGATCCGGGTGCGTCGCCGCCGCCGGGCGCGCCCACGCCGGACGAGTCGCCGGCTGCCGGCAAGCGTCCGCATCTGCGCGTGGTCAAGTAACCGGCGACGGGCGCGCACCGCGCGCCCGTGCGGTGCCGCGGCAGGTACGCGTGGTGTGTGCGCCGCGGTCGAATGAGGGCACCGACAGATGCGGTTGCAGTCACTGCGGCGGCTTCTTGAATGCGCTGCAGGACGCTGGTCTTCGGTCGCCGCCTGCAGGCCAGGCGCCTGCATGCGTCCACAGCGACCAGATCGCGGTCAGTTCAGGCGCTGATGATCCGGGCTCAGCGGTGTCACCGTGGCCACTTGCGGTCCGGTAAAGGCGATCAGCTGATCGCCGCGCAGCACCAGGCGGCCGCTATGCCGGTCGATGCCATCGTGCGAATACTCGAACCGGAACGTCCGCTCGAAGCCCAGCCAGCCATTGGGCTTGCGGCAGATGCGCAGGTTGGTGGAATGCACGCTCTGGTCCAGCCATTGCACGTCGGCGGCACGGCAGGCGTTGCGGCCGAGGATGTCGGCACGTTCGGCTGCGGCACGCGAGGAGTTCCAGAACGCGTACAGCGCGGCGCCGGCAATCATGAAGAGAATCAAGCTGGGCATGGGCGTCAATGTGCCATGGCACGCGCCCGGTCGACAATCGTCGCGCCGGGCCGCAGTGTTGCGTTGGCCGCCGGCGAGGTCGCGCGCCGGTCGTCCTCCGATTTCATGATGCATCGCCATTGCTGCGGCTGGCTTGTGTGGGGCGCAGCGCAACCCCATCCATTGAACTCACCCCCTTGAATCCACGCGCCGTCGGTCCTGGCTTGGCATCACGGCCTGCGGTATCGCCTATGCATCCTGTCCTGCAGCAGTTCCATCCTGTCGTGGCTGCGTGGTTCGCGCAGACTTTCGCCGCGCCCACGCCGGCGCAGATTGCCGCGTGGCCGGCGATCCAGGCCGGACGCCACACGCTGGTAGCCGCGCCCACCGGCTCGGGCAAGACATTGACGGCGTTCTTCGCGGCGATCGATGCATTGATCCGCGACGGCCTGGCCAACGGCGGCGCGCTGCCGGATGAAACCCGCGTGGTTTACGTTTCGCCGCTGAAGGCGCTGTCCAACGACATCCACCTTAATCTGGATGCGCCGTTGCAGGGCATCCGCACGGCCCTGGTCGCGAGCGGCCTGCCGGACGTGGCAGTGCGCACGGCGGTGCGTACCGGCGACACCCCGCAACGTGAGCGGGCGCAAGCACGCCGCACGCCGCCGCATATCCTGGTGACCACGCCGGAGTCCCTGTACGTGCTGTTGGGCTCGGCCTCCGGACGCCATGCGCTACGGCATGTGCGCACCGTCATCGTCGATGAAATCCACGCGGTGGCGGCGGACAAACGCGGCAGCCACCTGAGCCTGACCCTGGAGCGGCTGCAGCGGCTGGCCGAGCGCCCGATCACCCGCATTGGCTTATCGGCGACGCAGAAGCCGATCGAGACCGTGGCGCAGTTCCTGGTCGGGGCGGGTGATGCCGGCCAGCCGCCGCCTTGCGAGATCGTGGACATCGGCTACACCCGCAAGCGCGATCTGGCGCTGGCCCTGCCGCCGACGCCGCTGAGCGTGGTGATGTCCAACGATCAGTGGCTGCAGGTCTACGCCGATGTCGCCAGGCTTGCGGAGCAGCATCGCACCACGCTGGTGTTCGTCAATACCCGGCGCATGGCCGAGCGGGCTGCGCGCCATCTTGGCGATCTGCTCGGCAAGCAGCGCGTCGCCGCCCATCACGGCAGCTTGTCGCGCGAAACGCGTCTGCTGGCCGAGCAGCGGCTCAAGGCCGGCGACCTCACCGTGCTGGTGGCCACCGCATCGCTGGAACTGGGTCTGGATATCGGCGATGTGGACCTGGTCTGCCAGCTCGGTTCACCACGCTCGATCGCCACCTTCCTGCAGCGCGCCGGACGCTCCGGGCACAAGGTCGGCGGCACGCCCAAGGCGCGCCTGTTCCCGCAGACCCGCGACGAGCTGGTCGAATGCGCCGCGCTGCTGGACAGCGTGCGCCGCGGTGAGCTGGACGCCTTGCGCATGCCGCTGGCGCCGATCGACGTGCTTGCGCAACAGATCGTGGCCGAGGCCGCGTGCGAGGACTGGGACGAAGACGCGCTGTTCGCCTTGGTGCGTCGTGCCTGGCCGTTTGCGCAGCTGAGCCGTGCGAGCTTCGACGACGTGGTGCGCATGTTGTGCGACGGCTTCAGCACACGGCTTGGGCCGCGTGCGGGTTACCTGCATCGCGACGCGGTGCATCGGCGCCTGCATGCGCGGCGTGGCGCACGCATGACCGCGCTGACCTCCGGCGGCACCATTCCCGAAACCGGCGACTACAGCGTGGTGCTGGAGCCGCAGGCCGAAAAGATCGGCACGGTGAACGAGGATTTTGCGGTCGAAAGTCTTACCGGCGATGTGTTCCAGCTTGGCAATGCCAGCTACCGCATCCTGCGTGTGGATGCCGGGCGCGTGCGCGTGGAAGATGCCAAGGGCGCGCCACCGAATATCCCGTTCTGGCTGGGCGAGGCGCCCGGGCGCAGCGATGAATTGTCGGCGGCGGTGTCGCGCCTGCGCGGAGAGATTGCGGTGCGGCTGGAGAGCCCGCCACATCAGGCCGCCTGCGACTGGCTGCACGACGTCTTGGGTCTGTCGGTGGAAGCTGCACGCCAACTGGTCGACTATCTCGCCCATGCCTGCACGGCCCTGGGCGCGATGCCGACCCAGCAGTGTCTGGTGATGGAGCGCTTCTTCGATGCCAGTGGCGGCACCCAGCTGGTGATCCACTCGCCGTACGGCAGCCGCATCAACCGTGCCTGGGGACTGGCGTTGCGCAAGCGCTTCTGCCGCACCTTCAACTTCGAACTGCAGGCCGCCGCGACCGAGGATGCGATCGTGTTGTCGCTGTCCACCAGCCACAGTTTTGCGCTGGAGGAGGTGGCCCGCTACCTGCATTCGTCATCGGCCGAGCATGTGTTGATCCAGGCGCTGCTGGATGCACCGCTGTTCGGCGTGCGCTGGCGCTGGAATGCGACCAATGCGATGGCGCTGCCGCGCTTTGCCGGCGGCCACAAGGTCGCGCCGCAACTGCAACGGATGAAGTCGGAGGATCTGCTGGCGACCGTGTTCCCCGACCAGGTCGCCTGCGCGGAGAACCTGGTCGGCGAGCGCGAGGTGCCGGACCACCCGTTGGTGGCGCAGACACTGGAAGACTGCCTGCATCAGTCCATGGACAGCGAGGGCTGGTTGCAAGTGCTGCGCGGGCTGGAGTCGGGCGCGATCACGTTGGTGGCGCGCGATCTGGCGGCACCGTCGCCGCTGGCGGCCGAAGCCTTGAATGCGCGGCCGTATGCCTTCCTGGACGACGCACCGCTGGAGGAGCGCCGCACCCAGGCCGTGCAGAGCCGTCGCTATACGCCGCAGAGCAGTGACGACCTGGGGCAGCTCGATCCCGAGGCCATCGCCTCGGTGCGTGAACAGGCCTGGCCGCAGCCGCGCGATGCCGAAGAAATGCACGAGGCGTTGGTCGGGCTCGGTGTGCTTCCGGTCGATGAAGCCGGCGATGCGCAATGGCAGGCGTGGCTGGCTGCACTCGCCGGCGATGGGCGCGCCAGTTGTCTTGCCTTCGACGGGGTGCCCGCGTTGTGGATCAGTGCCGAGCGCATCGACTGGTTTGTGCCGCTGTATCCGCATGCCGTTGCCCAACCGCCGCTACAGGCGCCGGCAGATTGCCGCGTTGCCGACTGGCAGCGCGACTGGGCCGTGCGCGAGCTGCTGCGCGGGCGAATGTCTGCGGTCGGCCCGGCGCAGGTGCCGGCCCTGGCCGGCGCATTGCGCCTGCCCGAATCCGAGATCGTGCTTGCCCTGGCCGCGCTGCAGCGCGAGGGCTATGTCATGGCCGGCCACTTCAGCGCGCAGGCGCAGTCGGAAGAATGGTGCGAACGTCATCTGCTGGCGCGCATCCATCGCTATACCCTGGGGCGGTTACGCCGCGAGATCGAGCCGGTGGCGCAGCGCGATTACGCGCGGTTCCTGTTCGAGTGGCAGCACGTCGATGGCGCCAGCCGTGTGGCAGGGCCGGACGCACTGGCCGGCGTGGTCGGGCAGCTGGAAGGCTTCGAGGCCCCCGCAGTGCTGTGGGAGAGCGAGCTGCTGCCGGCACGCGTGCGCGACTACCAACCGGCCTGGCTGGACGAGCTGTGCACTGCCGGGCGCACCGTGTGGGCGCGGCTGCGGCCCGGCGGTGGCCGTGGCGGTGCCGCGCTGCGCAGCACGCCGATCGTGCTGCTGCCGCGCCGCGCGGCGCAACGCTGGAGCAGCCTGGCACGCGATGGCGACGACGCACCATTGGGTTCGCGCGCGCAACGGGTGGCGGAGGTCCTGCAGCAGCAAGGCGCCTTGTTCTTCGATGAGATTGCCGATGCGGCCCGGCTGATGAGCACCGAATTGGAAGATGCCCTGAGCGAACTGGTGATGCGCGGGCGTGCGCATTGCGACAGTTATGCCGGGCTGCGCGCGTTGCTGGTGCCGGCGTCCAAGCGGCCCTCGGCGCTGTCGCGCCACCGGCGCCGCGCCAGTGCCCTGGGCATTCGCGATGCCGGGCGCTGGGCGCCGGTGCGCGCGCTGCCGGAGTTGCCGCTGGCCGAAGCCGGCGAGCGTCATCAGGACATGCTCGAACATGTGGCGCACACCTTGTTGCGTCGCTACGGCGTGGTCTGTTGGCGGCTGCTGGAGCGCGAGGCGGCATGGTTGCCTCCGTGGCGCGAATTGCTGCGCATGTACCAACGCCTGGAAGCGCGTGGCGAAATCCGTGGCGGGCGTTTCATCGCCGGCCTGTCCGGCGAGCAGTTCGCGTTGCCCGATGCGATCGCCGCCCTGCGCCGCGTACGTGCGCAAGCCTTGCCGCAGCAGTGGGTGTGCGTGAGCGCGAGCGACCCGAGCAATCTGCTGGGCAGCCTCCTGCCGGGCGAGCGCGTCGCGCGCGTGCCCGGCAATCGGGTGGCCTATCTCGATGGCCTGCCGATGGCGGTATGGGCGGCCGATCGCTTCCAGCCGCTGCAGGACCTGAGCAACGAGCAGGCCGAGCAGGCCCTGCGCCTGCTGCAGCGTGGGCCTGGCGCTGCCGAGCAGACGCCGATGGAGCAGTGGCTGGCTCAGTCGCCCGGCAGCACCGCGCGCGCGCCTGTCGCCCGTGGCAGCGGACGCGACAGATAGCGGCTATCGGGCACCACCCAGCGCCATGGTGCATCCATCGCCTTGCGGATGCCGATGCGCGGCGTTGCCAGCGGCCCGGATGGCGGCGGCAGGCCATCGTCCTCGATCCACAGGCGTGCGCGCGCGTCGGTCAGGTCCAGCCCGTTGTCCGCGGCGTTCACGCCAAATGCCTGGGCCAGGCGACCGGGACCGGTGGTCAAGGTCTTGAGCGGGGCGGCGCTGCGCGCGGCCTGCATGGCGGCGATTGCGGCCAGCGGCTCGAGCGCGCGGATCAGCACCGCATGCCCGGGCGCACCACCGCACACCGCGTTGATCGCCCAATGCATGCCGTAGATGAAATACACATACAGATGCCCCGGTGCGCCGAACATCACCTGCGTGCGCGGGGTCATGCCGCGAAACGAATGCGCGGCCGGATCTTCGCTGCCGCAATACGCCTCGACCTCGGTGATGCGGCCGCGGCGCCCATCCGCGCTGACCAGCACCTTGTTGAGCAATCGCGGTGCGACCTGGCGGGCATCGTGCGCATAGAAGCTGCGTGGAAGTGGCTGTGGCGACATGCGCCAAGCCTAACCGTGCAGTCGTGATGTCGCTGCGGACTGTCCGGGCATCAATCCGGGGGTAGGAATTTTCTGAATGCCCGGCCCTGCGAGCGCGTGACCGGTCACAAAAGCGCATATCCGATGGCGTGAATACGCGGTTAAGCACCGTTTGTGTCTCAAGCGCGTTTTGGCGTCGCCGATAGCCATTAGCGATTGGTTAGACAAGCCGCATCGCAGCGAGCGGCATCCGCATCACGCCACCGGGCGACCCTGCACTGCAGGTCGCACATGCACCATCTCAAGAGAACTTCCCAATGTTAGGCAACTTCAGAATTGGAACCAGGCTGATCGTGGCGTTCCTGATCGTCTCGGCGATCGGTGCATGCATCGGCTGGGTGGGCTATTCCAACTCCGGTCGTATCAGCGACCTGTCGACCTCGCTGTACCAGCGCGAGCTGCTCGGCCTGTCGAACGTGAAGGAGGCCAATATCAACCTCATCTACGCCGGCCGCGCACGCGCCAACCTGTTGTTGGCCAGCAGCGCCGAAGAGCGTCAGTCGCATGTGCAGAACATCGACAAGTACACCGCCAAGGTGGTCGACTACATGACGCGCGCGCGGCCCAGTTTCCAGACCGAGGAAGGCAGGAACAAGCTGGCGCAATTCGACCGCGCCTGGCAGAAATATCTGGAAGAGCGCGGCCGCTTCATCGACGCCGCCAACCGCGAAGCCTTGCGCGACGCCAACCCGGAACTGGCCGAACTCTCGCGTGCGGTGCGTGCCAGCTCGGATGAAGTCGATAGCCTGATGACCGACCTGAGCGGGCTGCGCGAGCGCAGTGCCGCCTCGGCCAATGCCGAAGCCGGCAGCATCCACACGCGCAGCTCCCAGCTGCTGATCGCCATCATCTGCGGCGGCGTGCTGCTCGGCGCGATTCTCGGCGTGGTGATCAGCCGTAGCGTCACCGGCCCGATCCGCCGCGCGGTGACGGTGGCCAACGGGCTGTCCGAAGGCGACCTGACCATGCGCATCGACGTGCATGGCCGCGACGAGACCGCGCAGCTGCTCGAAGCGATGCGCACGATGGTGCAGAAGCTGTCGCAGGTGGTCGGCGAGGTCAACACCAGTGCCGAAACCCTGGCCAGCGCGTCGGAAGAAGTCAGTGCCACCGCGCAATCGTTGTCGCAGGCTGCCAGCGAACAGGCCGCCGGTGTCGAAGAGACCAGCGCCTCGCTGGAACAGATGACCGCATCGATCAGCCAGAACACCGAAAATGCCCGCATCACCGATGGCATGGCCACGCAGGCCGCCAAAGAAACCATCGAAGGCGGCGAAGCGGTGGTCGCCACCACCCAGGCGATGAAGCAGATCGCACAGAAGATCGGCATCATCGACGACATCGCGTACCAGACCAATCTGCTCGCGCTCAACGCGGCGATCGAGGCGGCGCGCGCCGGCGAGCATGGCAAGGGTTTTGCCGTGGTGGCCGCCGAGGTGCGCAAGCTGGCCGAACGCAGCCAGGTGGCCGCGCAGGAGATTGGCGAGGTGGCCAGTTCCAGCGTCGAACTGGCCGATCGTGCCGGCCGTCTGCTCGACACCATCGTGCCTAGCATCAAGCGCACCTCGGACCTGGTGCAGGAGATTTCCGCAGCGTCCGAGGAACAATCCTCCGGCGTCAGCCAGATCAATTCGGCGGTGGTGCAGCTGAGCCAGACCACCCAGCAGAACGCCAGTGCATCGGAAGAACTGGCCGCCACCGCCGAGGAAATGAGCGCGCAGGCCGAGCAGCTGCAGCAGAGCATGGCGTTCTTCCGCCTGGGCGGGCAGGGGCCTGCGAGCACCCCGCCCAAGCGCGGCAAGGTGGCGGCCGCAGGCCCGGCACGTGCGCCCGGAACGCGCGGCTGGCGCAGCACCGCGGCGCCTGCCTATGCGATGTCCGAGGGCCCGGACGAAGGCCAGTTCGCCCGCTTCTGAGAGACCGATCGATGACTGCACAGACCCCCGATGTGATGCCTGGCGACGCCGCTGCGGCAGCCCAGTACCTGACCTTCCAGCTGGATGGTGAAATCTTCGCCATCAGCATTGTTGGCATTCGCGAAATCATCCAGTACCGCGCGCCCACGCCGGTGCCGTCGATGCCGGCCTGCGTGCGCGGGGTGATCAATCTGCGCGGTGCGGTGGTACCGGTGGTGGACCTGCAGGCGCGGCTCGGGCGTGCCGACAGTGCGATCAGCAAACGCAGCTGCATCGTAATCCTGGCCACCGAACAGGCGCAGGGACCGCAGGTGATCGGGGTGCTGGTCGATGCGGTCAACGCGGTGATCGAACTGGCCGATCAGGACATCGAAGCGGCGCCGTCATTCGGCACGCATATCCGCCGCGACCTGCTGCGCGGCATGGGCAAGGTGGGCGAGCGCTTCGTGGTGCTGCTGGAGATGGACCAGGTGCTGCAGGTGGACGAAATTGCCGGCAACACCGATGCCTTGGCAGCCTGAGCCTGGCCAGGCGCAGCCCACCAACACGGCTGCGGACTCGCCGGGCGGCGGCCCGCCACGTGTGATCAGCCACTAAAGGAAGCGTTCCCGGGTGCGTACGCACCGCATCCGCAACCGCAACGACTGCAGCCGGACACCGGCATCGACCACGCCGCCCGAGGCTGCGTGGCCGGGGCGATCCGCGCACTGGTGACCGACCTCCTCAGACCTGGGTGTGGTCTGCCGCTCAGTCCTGCCGATGCCAGCCATCGAAGCGACGCACGCAGTTGCGTCCCTTGCCGATCGCGCCCTGCAGGGCGTGCCGTGCACGCGCCAGCAAGGCGTTGCTGTCGAGCGACGCACCGGCTGCCACCTCGACCAGGCCGGCGCTGATCGTCAGTGCACCGGCTGGCCAGCGCGCCGCTTCGATCGCCCTGCGCACGGCCTCGATCATCTCCATGGCCTCGGTCGCCGCTGTCTCCGGCACTGCGACACAGAACTGGTCGCGGCTCAACCGCGCCACCGTGGCGGTCTCCGGCAGCTGCGCTTCGATCATCCTGGCAGCCTGGACCAGCGTGGCGTCCGCTGCTGCCGTTCCAGCCTGCAGCTTCAGCCGCTTGAAGCCGTCCAGGTCGATCAGCGCCAGCGCAAGCGATGGCGACGCGGCCGTCTCCGATCCCTGTGCCAGCGTCTGCAGTGCCTGCTCCAGGCCGGCGCGATTCCACACGCCGGTGAGGTCATCGCGCAATGCGTCCAGCTCGACCAGCCTGGCCGCACGCTGCAACTCGATGGTGTTGACGACCTGCCTGGCCAGTGCCTGTAGTGCGTCGCGCTCGGCGACCGACAGGCGGCGGGGTGTGCGATCCAGCACGCACAGCGTGCCCAGCGCGATCCCGTCGGAGGTCAGCAGCGGGGCGCCGGCATAGAAGCGGATCTGCGGCTCGCCGGTGACCAGCGCGTTGCGCACGAAGCGCGCATCCAGCTGGGTGTCGCCCACTTCCATCACATGATCGGGTTCGAGGATGGCGTGGGCACAGAACGACAGCTCGCGCGGGGTTTCACTCGGCGCCATGCCCAGCTTCGACTTGAACCACTGGCGCTGCGTGTCGATCAGCGAAATCAGTGCCATCGGCGTACGGCAGACCGCCGCCGCGATCGAGGTGAATTCGTCGTAGACCGGCTCCGGAGCGGTGTCCAGAAGCTGGTAGTCCTGCAGTGCAGCCAGGCGTTCGTCTTCGTTGGCCGGTACCTGCGCCGCTACGGCGGCATCGCCTGGCAACAGCGTCGCGTGGAAGAGTTGCAGCGCGGACGCATCAGGAATCTGCATACGAAGACCACCGGAACAGGGCGCCGTCAGGCGAGGGAGGTGTGCGTGCGGCGAGGGCGTGTCGCAGCCCATCGCGCGCGCTGGTTGGCGTAGGCCTCATCCACCCCGGCGGATGACGGCTGTCGCCGATCTTGCCACATCGGGCAGGGCGGAGCAGCGCCAGCGAACCCGCGCTGAGGCGCTGCGAAACCGCCCTGCTCGGCAGGTCATTCGCCCTGGCCGGCGTTGCCCTTGGGGCGGCGGGTCTGTTCGTCATGGACCTGCAGGTCTTCCTGTCCGGGGCGCTGCTTGGCGGCCTCATCCTGTTTGCGATCCTGCTGGCTCTCCGAAACACCGTGCTGGTTGTCGGCGGCCTTGTCGGGCTGGCTCTGCTTGTTGTTCATGGCTTGCGTCCGGCGTGATGATGAGACGGACGTTAGCGCGCACGATGTGATCCCGGCGACATGGCCGTGACCGGCACCGGCACTGCACTGGCCGACGCGCTCCCGATGCACACGCCCGACACGAAAAGGCCCCGGAAACATGGCGTTTCCGAGGCCCTACGGTTGAAGCAATGGTGGAGCGGAAGGGGATCGAACCCTCGACCTTCGCGATGCGAACGCGACGCTCTCCCAGCTGAGCTACCGCCCCACGTGTCCTGATTCTACCCACATGTGGCGCGATTCGCCAAGCAGGCCGGCGGCGTGGATCGCCTCCCGAAGGCGCGATCCTGCGGCAATCACTCGCGGACGAGCGGGAACTTGAGGTCCGGATTCTTGGCCTTCCATTCCTTGTACGACACCGACCCTTCCCAGGCGGCGAAGGCCTTGGGCGTGCGGCCGCGACCGGACCAGGTCTCGCCGGTGTGCGGCAGTTCGTACTTCGGCTTGACTTCGCTGCGGCCGCTCTTGACCACGTCCTTGCGTGCAGCAGTGGTGCCCAGGTAAGCGGCAATATCGTTGCGCTGCTTGGTGTTGAAGTGGCCGGCAAACTGTTCCAGCAGCGAGACGATGGTGGCATGCGCAGAGGATGCCTCGCTGGCGCGCTCGGTCTTTTCCTGTTCTTCCAGCTTCTGCAGCTCGTCCAGCAGCTTGGCTTTGGCTTGTGCGATGGAATCCAGTTTGGAAGTGGTATTGCTCACAGAGGTATAGCCTCGGAATAAGTGGTGGAGACGTTGCCCGATGGACACGCGTCATTATGGCATGTGGCCCGGGGGCGGCCGTTGTGCGCGCCTGCAGAAGTGACCAGGCCTTTCACAGGGCCTGTTCGCGCGTTCGCGGTGTCTGGCGAGGCCGCCGAAGATGCTTGCGCACACGGCGACCCCGGCCGTAACGATACAGCAGCAGGCCAGGCGAGATGACACATCCGTGCAGTCCTTGGCCAGACACTGACCGCTTCGTGACCAGAACATGTCCTGATGGACTGCGCCAGCTTCGATGGCGCGAGCTCCATCTCAGATGCGGCGATCGACGGGGATGCTGCTGGCGTGTGTGGTCTGATCCACAGGCTGCGCTGTGGAAGTGAAGCTGGCTGAAAACCGCCTGCGCTTTGCCCGCCTCGCGGCGGGCGCATGGAGGCGTGATCTCAGGACCGCTGCACCACGTCACTGCGTCGCAGTGTCTTCCAGCAGTGGCGTCAGCTGCGCTTCCAGGGCATGGCGGCGCCATTGTCCCAACGGTGCAGGCCAGCTGCGTTGCTCGATCAGGGTTTCCAGATGCCGGCGCGAGGCCAGGATGCCGTCGGGCAATCCCAGCTCGCGGCTGCGCTGGGCCACCGCATCCTGCAGGCGCTTGAGCACGGCCTTGTTGCCGTCGGTGGCAGCCTGCGCCAGCGGCGCGTGCTCCTCGTCGGGCAGCGGCGTGTTCAGCGCTTCCCATACGGCGGCGGCGAGCTTGCGCGGCGCCTTGGGGAACTTGTCGAACTGACGCAGCAGGGCGTCCAGATCAGCCGGCGGAAACCGTGCCAGCTGGCTAGCCAGTTCGTTGTCCAGGATCCAGCTGCGCGGGCGATCGCTCTGGCGCGCCTGCAGGTCGCGCCAGCGCAGCAGGCGCAACAGGCGACGTTGCGCCGCCGGTTCCAGGAACTGCGCGGTGCGCAGGCTCACGTGCGGCCAGCGCTCGCCGTCGTCGTGCTCCACCGTGGTGAGCAGGCGCTCGGCATCTTCGGCCAGCCAGCCCAGGCGATCCTGCTCGGTCAGGCGACGGGTGAGTTCGTCGTGGATGGCGAACAGGTAGCGCACATCGTCGGCGGCGTATTCCAGCTGCGCCGGCGACAGCGGGCGGCGCATCCAGTCCGAGCGCGTCTCGCCCTTGCTCAGCAAGGTGCCGGTCACTTCCTGCACCAGTTTCTGATAGCCCATGCCGCCACCCACACCCGCCAGCGCGGCGGCGATCTGGGTGTCGAACAACGGCCGCGGCAACACCCCGCACGCGCATTTGAAGGTGACCAGATCCTCGCTGGCGCTATGCATCACCTTGACGATGTCGGTGGCGGTCAACCACGCCTTGAGCGCCTCGTTCATGCCCGGGATCAGCGGGTCGATCAACAGGATCTCCTCGCCGATGGCCATCTGCACCAGCGCCAGTTGCGGCCAGTAGGTGCGTTCGCGAATGAATTCGGTATCCAGGCCAATGCGGGATGGACGCGACGCCTGCAGGCGTTCGGTCAGCTCGGAGGGGTGGGTGATCCAATGGGGCACGTGATTTCCGTCGACAGCGAGGGTTTGCGCAGAACGCGCAGAATAGCCTAACGTCGCGATCGCCTGTCGTGCGGCAGAGCACTGGAAGGAGCAGGTGGTGGGTGAGTGCGGTAACCGGATCGCAGCATGGGCCTTGCTCGCGCTAGGCGTGTGCGCCTGTTCGCGGACACCGACGCCGGCGCCTGCCGCGGCGCCCCCAGCTGCCGCCGCCGCGCCGTCGAGCCAGCCCAATGTGTCCATCGGTGGCGAGGAATCCGCCGAGACCGTGGCGCAATGGCAGCCACCGCCGGTGGACCTGGGCGACGAGACGCTGGCGCAGGCGCGCAAGCGCGCCGACCAGGCATTGCAGGATGACCGGCTGTATCGCAATGCGGACGACGCGATTCCGCTGTACCTGGCGATCCAGCAGCGCGCCGGCGGCAAGGACGCGGCCAGCCGGCGCGGGCTGGAACAGGCGCGGCGTCGCTTGATCGAGCTGGGCGAAGCGCTGATCGAGCAGACCGACCGCCAGGACAGTGCACTGGAACAGGCGCGTGAGCTGGCCATCGTGGCGCTGGCGCTCGCTCCGCAGGATCCGAAGGTGCGCACGCTGCAACGCGCGGTGGAAACCGCGCAGCGGGTGCTGAGCTTCAACCGTGCCGGCGAGGAGGATCTGCGCGGCGGCCGGCTGGGCGAGGACGGCAACGGGGCGCTGGTGAACTTTCGCGATGCGGCGCAGCTGGATCCGGACAACCCGCGCACGCGCCAGGGGCTGGCTGCGGTGGAAAGCGGCCTGCTGGCACGCGCCGAACAGGCTGCGGAGGCGAGCGACTTCATCGGCGCGCGCTACTGGTTGCAGATGGCCGGGCAGGTACGTGAGCGCGCCCCGACCATTGCCGACGCACGCGCGCGTATCGAGCGCATGCGCCGTGCCCAGATCGCCGCCTTGCACGACGCCGGCCTGCACGATCTGACCTCCCCGCGCGGCCTCAAGGCGGCCGGCGAAACGCTGGCCGAAGTGCTGCGCATCGCTGATCCAGGCGATGCGGTGGCCGGCGATCTGCGGCGGCGGCTGGAATTGGCCACCCATTACGGCAGCTTCCGCCCCGGGCAGGTGTTCACCGACGGGCTCAAGGTCGGTGGGCGTGGTCCGCAGATGATCGTGGTGCCGCATGGCGCGTTCCAGATGGGCGCAGGCGATGCCGAGCCCGGCGCTTCCGACAACGAGCGGCCGTCGCATTACGTGCGTTTCGCGCGCGGCTTTGCGTTGTCGATCACCGAAGTGACGGTCGCCGAGTTCCGCCAGTTCGTCGAGGCGACCGGCGCCCGCCCGCGCGCCACCCGGCGCGGGCATTCGGTGGTGTACGACGAGCGCAGCGGCAACTTCATCCGCCGCAGCGGGGTGGATTGGCAGTCCGACTACAACGGCGCGCAGGCCGCCCCCAACAGCCCGGTGATGCACGTCAGCATCCGCGACGCCGAAGCCTATGCGAGCTGGCTGTCGGAACAGACCGGCCGCCACTACCACGTGCCCAGCGAGGCCGAATTCGAATACGCGGTGCGCGCCGGCACCACCGGGCGCTATCCCTGGGGCAATGCCGGCTCGCCGCCGCTGGATGCGGGCAACTTCACCGGCGGCAACGATGTCTCGCGCAGCGGCCGGCACTGGAACAACGGCTTTGTCGGCTACGGCGATGGCTTCTGGGGCCCGGCGCCGGTCGGCAGCTTTCGCGCCAACGCCTGGGGGCTGCACGACATGGGCGGCAACCTGAGCGAGTGGGTGGCCGACTGCTGGCATGCCAGCTACCGGCGCGCGCCGGCCGACGGTGCGGCGTGGTTCAATCCCGGCTGCCGGCAGCGCATGATCCGCGGCGGCAGCTGGGCCAATTCGCCGCAGCAGACGCGTGCGGCCTGGCGGCAGTCGCAGGATTCGGACAGCACCAGCGCGCGGATCGGCTTTCGCCTGGCGCGCGGCATCTAGGGCGCAGTTGCATTGCCGATGCGCATGCGCGGGTTTCACCCGCATGGCCAGCGATCGCCGATCGCCATGTTGCGTGCCATACCCGCGTCTCGGGGCGCGACATCGACGACGACGTGCACGGTCTTCCGCGTCGCGGCGGCCACACACCGAGGTGAGCGCGCTGGCTTAACCGCAGCGAACACCAGCCGTGGTCGCGCTGGAACCGGTCACCCTGGCAGCGGTCCAAGCGCCAGCGCTTGCGAGGATTGCGGTGATGGGCTGGGGAATCAAACTGTTTCGTTGGGTCGTTGCACTACTGCTGATCGGCGGCAGCGGCTACGCCGTGGCGCGGCATCTGCAGGACGGAAATACCGCCGGGCATTACCGCTCGGTGGAGGTGCTGCGTCCGGAAGGCACGCCGAAGGCCATGGTGGTGCTGTTGCCCGACAGCGGCCATGCGCAGGACGGCCAGCGGCTTGCCGAGATGCTGAGCAACGACGGCGCGCTGGTCGCGGTGGTCGATACCGCCAACTATCGCGAACGCGTGCGCGCCCATCATGCGGCCTGCAGTTCCCTGGCCGACGATGCCGAACGCTTGGGCAAGAAGTTGCTGCGCGCCGAGCATGTCGACGCATTCCTGCCGCCGGTCCTGGTGGGGCAGGGCGATGGCGCGGTGCTGGCGCGGCAGGCGCTGGCCTCGGCCGCGCCCGACGTGCTGGGTGGCGCGGTTGTCGCCGATGGCGGCGCCAGCGCTGGCGGCCTGGCCTGCGCACGCGACATGCCCGATGCCAACCAGGGCTTCCTCGACGATCTAGTCGACGCTGCCAGCCCCGCGCAGATCGCTGCCGCCACCCGCGGCCATTTCCTCGCGGCCCAGGCGCACGGTGTGGGCGATCTGCCGCTGGTCGAACTGCATGCGCCCGGCAGCGACCGCATGGTGGTGATGCTGTCCGGCGACGGCGGCTGGCGCGAATTGGACAAGGGCATCGCCGCGCAATTGCAGCAGCAGGGGGTGTCAGTGGTGGGCTGGAACAGCCTGCGTTACTTCTGGGCCAGCCGTACGCCGCAGCAGGTCGGGGCGGACCTGGACCGGGTGATCGCAAGCTATCGGCAGCGCTGGCATATCCAGCACGTTGCCTTGGTTGGCTACTCGTTCGGTGCCGATGTGCTGCCGTTTGCCTATCCCGAGCTGTCGCCGCAGCAACGTGCGTCGGTGCAGTTTGTCAGCCTGCTGGGCCTTGCCCATCAAGCCGATTTCAAGGTGCGCGTCGGTGGCTGGCTGGGCTGGCACAACGATGCCGAACGTGATGTGGAACCGGCGATCCAGTCGCTGGACGCGCATCGCCTGCAATGCATCTACGGCGATCAGGAAAAGGACACGTTGTGCCCGGAGCTGCGCGCGCGTGGCGTGCAGGTGGTGGCGCGTCCGGGCGGGCATCATTTCGACCACGATCCGGTGGTGCTGGCCGGGCTGCTGCTGCAAGGTTGGCAGCAGGCGGCGCAGACGCCCGGTCACGGTTAGCGCGCGCGTGATGTCTTGCCGGGTGTCAGGCGTCGCCCGGCTCGACCCGCACCACGATGCTGCCATCGGCCAGCTGCGCACGCAGGCGCTCGCCGGCGCTGACCTCGGCGGCGCTGCGCACCACGCTGCCATCGGCGGGGCGGGTCACGATGGCGTAGCCACGCGCGACGGTGGCCAGCGGGCTGACCGCTTCCAGCGAGCGTGCCAGGCTGCGTAGCCGCAGCTGGTCGTGCTGCAGGCGCCGTTGCATCGCTGCCTGCGGATGCAGCGCACGCAGCCGTTGTTGCAGCGTGGCCAGGTCGCGTTGCGGGTTGTGCGCCTGCAGGCGCGCCTGCGACCGTTGCACCCGCGCCTGCAGGCGCTCCAGCACCTGGGTCAGGCGCGCGCGCAGCTGGCGTCCGGCATCCTGCTGGCGGCGTTGCAGCAGCTGCAGCCGCGCCTGCGGGCTGTGTGCACGCAGGCGCAGGGCGAGCCGGTCGGCGCGCTGCATCGCAGTGGCCAGCGCATGCTGCTGCAGCTGGGCCATGCGCGCATGCGCGCGACGCACGCGCGCAACCAGCTCGCGCTGATCGGGCACCAGCAGTTCGGCCGCCACCGACGGCGTGGGCGCACGCACATCGGCCACGAAATCGCTGAGGCTGAAGTCGGTCTCGTGCCCGACCGCCGACACCACCGGCGTGCGCGTGGCGGCAATCGTGCGGGCCAGGCGTTCGTCGTTGAAGGCCCACAGGTCTTCCAGCGAGCCACCACCACGGGTGATCAGAATGACGTCGTAGCGCCCGGACGCATCGGCGCGCTGCAACAGCGAGGTGATCTGCGCAGCGGCGCTGTCGCCCTGCACCAGCGAGGGCAACAGGTCCACTTCCAGCAACGGAAAGCGGCGCGCCAGGACGCTGAGCACGTCGCGTACCGCCGCGCCGCTGGGCGAGGTGATCACCGCCAGCCGCCGCACATGCGCCGGCAACGGCTGCTTGCGCTCGGCATCGAACAGGCCTTCGGCGGCCAGGCGCGCACGCAGTTCGTCGAAGGCGCGCCGCAGGGCGCCTTCGCCGGCCTCTTCCATGTGGTCGAGCACCAGCTGGTAGTCGCCGCGCGCTTCGTACAGCGTCAGGCGTCCGCGCGCGAGCACACGCAGGCCTTCGCGCGGCTGGAACTTCAGCCAGGTGCTCTTGGGCTTGAACATCGCGCAACGGATCTGCGCGCGCGCGTCCTTGAGCGTGAAGTACAGATGGCCCGAGGACGGGCGCGTGACGCTGCTCAGCTCTGCTTCAACCCACACCAGCGGGAAGCTGCCTTCCAGCAGGTCGCGCGCGAGCGTGTTGAGCTGGCTGGGGGTGAGGATCTGTTCGTTGCGGTCGGCCATCACCGCATTATCCCGCAGCGGCGATGCGCATGCGTGAGCGTATCCGGCGCAAACCTACAAACCGTGTTGCGCCAGCGCCCAGCCCACGTGTTCGCGTACCAGTTCCGAGTCGTCGTGGCGGCGCGCCTCCAGCGCCGCCAGCACCTCCGGCGTGCCGGGTGCATTGCCCAGGCCGACGGCGATGTTGCGCAACCACCGCTGATGGCCGCTGCGGCGGATCGGGCTGCCTTCGGTGCGGCGCAGGAATTCGTCTTCGTCCCAGGCGAACAGTTGCGGCAGCGTTGCCACATCCAGCTCGTTGCGGGCGCGGAAATCGGCTTCGTCGGTGCGCTGGGCGAACTTGTTCCAGGGGCAGACCAGCTGACAGTCGTCGCAACCGAAGATGCGGTTGCCGATCGGCTTGCGCATCTGCTCGGGAATCGCGCCCTCGTGCTCGATGGTGAGATAGGCGATGCAGCGGCGCGCATCCAGCCGGTAGGGGGCGATGATGGCCTGGGTCGGGCAGATGTCGATGCAGCGCGTGCAGGTGCCGCAATGCGCGGTGGCCGGGGTGTCGATGGGTAAGGGCAGATCGAGGTAGATCTCGCCCAGAAAGAACCACGACCCGCCCTTGCGATCGATCAGGCAGGTGTGTTTGCCGATCCAGCCCAGGCCCGCGTTACGCGCCAGTGCCCGCTCCAGCACCGGTGCCGAATCGACGAATACCCGATAGCCGAATGCGCCGACTTCGCCCTGGATGCGCTCGGCCAGTTTCTGCAGCCGGTTGCGCATCAGCTTGTGATAGTCGCGCCCCAGCGCGTACCGCGCCACGTAGGCGCGGCGGCCGTCGTGCAGGGTGTTCCAGGCTTCGCTGTCGTCCTTGCGGCCGTAATCCATGCCCACCGACAACACGCGCAGGGTGCCGGGCACCAGCTCCTGCGGGCGCGAGCGCTTGTCGCCGTGCTGGGCCATCCAGTGCATGGTCCCGTACAGGCCTTCTTCCAGCCAGCTGCGCAGATGTCCCTCGTCTTCGCCCAGCTCGATGCCGGTAATGCCGCAGCGCTGGAAGCCCGCCTCGCGCGCAAGCGCACGGATGCGCGCGGCAGCGTCGGTGGGGTCGGGACGGGCGAGGACGGCAGACATGGTGACAAGTATAGAATTCCCGGCATGTACGCACCGCTCGATCTTTACGACACCGCCGCCGCGCGCAGGCTGGACACGCAGGCCACCACGCTGCTCGGCGGCGACGGCTATACCTTGATGCAACGCGCCGGGCAGGCCGCCTGGCAGGTCCTGCTGGAACGCTGGCCACGGGCACGCCGCATCGTGGTGGTCTGTGGCACCGGCAACAACGGGGGCGATGGCTATGTGCTGGCACGCCTGGCGCAGCGGGCCGGGCGCCAGGTGCAGGTGGTGCATCTTCCCGGGCACGGCCCGGCCGCGCCGCTGGCGCAGCGCGCCTGCACCGACTATCTGGGCGTGGGTGGTGCGATCGACCTGTTTCCATCTCCGCTGGCGCAGGCCGATGTGATCGTCGATGCGCTGTTCGGCATCGGCCTCAACCGCGCGCCCGACAGCGAGACCGGCGCGTTGATCGATGCCATCAACGCCGCCGGCGTGCCGGTGTTTGCGCTGGATGTGCCCAGCGGCATCGATGCCGATCACGGCGTGGCCTTCGGTGCTGCGGTGCGCGCGGACGCCACCTTGCAGTTCATCGTGCCGCACGTGGGGCTCTACACCGGCGATGCGCTGGAGCATGCCGGCACGCGCGCAGTCGCGTCGCTGGACGTGCCGGATGCGGCATTCGACGGGCTGACGCCGGCCGCGCACAGCTGGGAGATCGACGCCCTGGCCGCGCAGTTGCGCCCGCGCCGACGCAATACGCACAAGGGCGAATCCGGGCGCGTGTTGTGTGTCGGCGGCAACCTCGGCAGCGGCGGGGCGATCATGCTGACCGCCGAAGCGGCCTTGCGCAGCGGCGCCGGGCTGGTGCAGGTCGCCACCCGCGCCGAGCATGTCGCGCCATTGCTGGCGCGCTGCCCGGAAGCCATGGTGCGCGCGCTGCAGGCCGGCGACGACATCGCCGCGCTGGCCGATGCGGCCGACGTGGTCGCACTGGGGCCAGGGCTGGGTCAGGACGCCTGGGCGCAGCCGTTGTGGCACGGCGTGTTGGCGTCTGACAGTGCCGTCGTCATCGATGCCGATGGCCTGAACCTGCTGGCCGCCAACCAGGTGCCGACGCGCGGCCCGCGCGTGCTGACACCGCATCCGGGCGAAGCCGGCCGTCTGCTGGGGATGTCGACCGGGCAGGTTCAGCACGATCGGCTGGCTGCCGCAGACGCCTTGGCCAAACGTTTCGATGCCGTGGTGGTGCTCAAGGGCGCCGGCAGCGTGATCGCCGCGCCGCACGCAGTGCCGCGCATCATCGACGCCGGTAATCCGGGCATGGCGGTCGGCGGCATGGGCGACCTGCTGACCGGCGTGATCGCAGCCTTGCTGGCGCAGGGTTGGTTGCCGTTCGATGCGGCAAGCCTGGGTGCCTTGCTGCATGCCTGCGCCGGCGATGCGGCTGCGCGCGCGGGCGAGCGCGGCCTGCTGCCGACCGATCTGCTGCCCGAACTGCGTCGCCTCGCCAATGCCGGAGCCATTGCATGAGCCAGCTCAGCGCACACCTGGTCGATGCGCAGGCCACCGAAACCCTGGGGCAGGCCCTGGCCGCGGTACGGCCCGCCCGCGCAATGGTGCAACTGCACGGCGATCTCGGCGCAGGCAAGTCCACACTGGCTCGTGCGCTGCTGCGCGCACTCGGCGTCACCGGCCCGATTCGCAGCCCCACTTACACCCTGGTCGAGCGTTATCCGCTCAGCACCGGCGACGAGGCCTGGCACCTGGATCTGTACCGCATCGGGCAGGCCGGGGAACTGGATTTTCTCGGGCTCGACGAGGGCAGCGCGAGCCTGTGGCTGGTCGAATGGCCCGAGCGCGGCGCGGGCGCGTTGCCGCCGGTGGACCTGGACGTGGAACTGGCGGTCGATGGCGAGGGCCGCAGCGTCACGCTGCTGGGCCGCAGCCAACCCGGGCGCGACTGGCTGACGCGGCTGTCAGGCCTGCCGCAGTTGCAGCGTCTTTTTGCCGGCTCACAACAACAATGAACGCCAGGTTGTGGATTATTAAGGGAAATCACCTTGCAATTCACACGCTCGGGTGTTTGAATCCAGCGCCATGACACCGGGGTTCCGCCAGTTCTGTGTTTCCGCCCTGACCGCCAGCCTCAGCCTGGCGGTTTTTGCTGCGTGGGCCGGCGAAATCAAGGGTGTCGGTATCAGCACCGGTGCCACCGGCACGCGTGCGGAGATCCAGCTGGCCGGCAGCGGCGGATTCAAGACCCTGTCGCTGGCCAACCCCAATCGCCTGGTGGTGGATTTTCCCGATTCTTCCGGTGTGCGTGGCCTCAAGTTGCCGCCCGCAGCTGGCCTGGTGACCTCGGTGCGGACCGGCCAACCGGTGCCGGGCACCTTCCGGGTGGTCTTCGAGCTGGCGACGCCGGTCACGCCGTTGAAGCCGCAGATGCAGACGCTGGGCAGTGCGTCGACCCTGGTGATCGAGTGGCCGGGCGATTCGCCGGTCTCCGCCGGCACGGTGGCTGCCAACCCGACAACACCTGCGACGCCGCCGCCGCGCCCGGCCAATGCACAATCCGAGGCGGCCCGCGCGACCGCTGCGTTGGCGGCGTCTGCGCAGCGTGCGTCGGTGGTGCCGCCTGCGCCGGCGCCCGCACCGTATGTCCCTGCCTCGGCCATGCCCAGCGTGACCCCGGCGCCGGTACCGACGACGGTGGCCACCGGCGTGCCGACACCGCGTCCAGGCACGGCCGCGGCCGCGGTAACCACCAGCGCGTTCGCGCCAGCCGGCACTGCCGGCAACTCCTCCAATCGCACCGTCGCCACCGCCGGTACGTCGCCAGCACCCGCGATGACAGGCAACGCCGCATCGCCGGCTGCCATCTTGAATGGCGGCAATGCGCCGATGGGCGCCGCGTCGGGTAATGCCGTGACTGCCACACCGAATACCGCCGGCGGCGTTGCCGCGGCGGACAGCGACGATTTGCCGCCGCGTCCGGTACTGCCCAGCGAGGCCTCGCGGATCAAGATGGCACCCGGAATGCGGCCGCTGATCGTTGCGATCGATCCGGGACACGGTGGCCAGGATCCGGGCGCCATGGGCCCCACCGGCAAGCGCGAAAAGGATGTCACCCTGGCCGTCGGGCGTGAACTGGCGCGCCAGATCAACGCCACACCCGGCATGAAGGCCTACCTGACACGCGATACCGACGTGTTCATTCCGCTGCCGATGCGCGCGCAGAAGGCACGCGCCGCCAAGGCCGACATCTTCATCTCCATCCATGCCGACGCTGCCGAGAATCGCAGTGCGACCGGCTCGTCGGTCTATGTGCTGTCGACCAAGGGTGCTTCCTCGCAGCGCGCGCGCTGGCTGGCCGACAAGGAAAATGCCGCCGACCTGGTCGGCGGCGTGCGTCTGCAGCAGACCGAAAGCACGCTAGCCAATGTGCTGCTGGATCTGGCGCAGAGCGGCCACATGAAGGCCTCCGAGGATGCGGCAGGGCACGTGCTCGGCGGCCTCAAGCGGATCGGCAACAACCACAAGCCGCAGCTGGAACGCGCCAACTTCGCGGTGCTGCGCACCTCCGACATGCCGGCGATGCTGGTGGAGACCGCCTTCATTTCCAATCCGGACGAAGAGCGTCGCCTGATCGACCCGGCCTACCAGCGCAAGATCGCCGCGGCCGTGCTGGATGGCATCGATACCTTCTTCACCCGCCAGCCACCGCCAGGCACCTTGTTTGCCGCGCGCGCGCAGGCCGAAGCCGATGCCGGCGTCGGCACCGTGGCCGGCGGCAGCCGCTGAGCCGCTCGGCTATCATTCCGCACTGATTCCTTGATGACGGCGCCCGTGCGCCGCCGGATTGCCGTGCCGACGTCTGCCTTGCCTGTTACACCCTTGATGCTCCGCCCAGCTTGCGTCCAGCGCGAGCGCCTGCGCTGATGGCAATCCGTCAGCTCCCCGAGATCCTGATCAACCAGATTGCCGCCGGCGAAGTCGTCGAGCGGCCTGCGTCGGTGGTCAAGGAACTGGTCGAAAACGCACTCGATGCCGGCGCCACCCGCGTGGATATCGAGCTGGAAGAGGGCGGCGTGCGGCTGATCCGCATCCGCGACAACGGTGGCGGCATCACTCCCGACGAACTGCCGCTGGCGGTGTCGCGGCATGCCACCAGCAAGATCGCATCGCTGGACGATCTGGAGACCGTGGCCACGCTCGGCTTTCGTGGCGAAGCGTTGCCGTCGATCGCCTCGGTCAGCCGTTTCACCCTGATTTCGCGCCGCCACGATGCCGAACATGGCTCCGCGCTGGAGATCGACGGTGGCCGCCTGGGCGAGGTGATGCCACGTGCACACGCGCCCGGCACCACGGTCGAAGTGCGCGAACTGTTCTTCAACGTGCCGGCGCGGCGCAAGTTCCTGCGTGCCGAGCGCACCGAGCTGGGGCATATCGAAGAGTGGCTGCGTTCGTTGGCGTTGGCGCGGCCGGATGTGGAGTTGCGGGTTTCGCACAACGGCAAACCCTCGCGTCGCTACAAGCCGGGCGACCTGTATTCGGATGCGCGTCTGGGCGAAACCCTGGGCGAGGATTTCGCACGGCAGGCCTTGCGCGTCGATCACAGTGGCGCCGGTCTGCGGCTGCACGGCTGGGTCGCCCAACCGCATTACTCGCGCGCCAGTACCGACCAGCAGTATCTCTACGTCAACGGCCGCTCGGTGCGCGATCGCAGCGTCGCGCACGCGGTCAAGATGGCCTATGGCGATGTGCTGTTCCATGGCCGCCAGCCGGCCTACGTGCTGTTCCTGGAGCTGGATCCGGCGCGCGTGGACGTCAACGTGCATCCGGCCAAGCACGAGGTGCGTTTCCGCGAGGCGCGGCTGATCCACGACTTCGTCTACCGCACCTTGCAGGACGCGCTGGCGCAGACGCGCGCCGGCGCGATGCCCAACAGCAGCGCTACGGAAGGCACCGGCGATGCCGGCGCGGTGCCGGCGAGCATGCTCGATCGTCCAGGCTACGGAAGCGGAAGCAGCAGCAGTGGCGCCGGTGGTGCCGGCTACGGCCAGTGGACGCCATCGCAGACCCCGCTGGGCCTGCGCGTGGATGAGGCGCGTGCGGCCTATAGCGCGCTGTATGCGCCGCCGCCCAGTGGCGCGCAGCAGCAGGCGGCACGCTTGCCCGAGGGCGCGGGAATGGGCCTGCCGGCGACTGCCGCAGACAGCGGCGTGCCGCCGCTGGGCTATGCCGTGGCGCAGTTGCACGGCATCTACATCCTGGCCGAGAACGCCGAAGGCCTGATCGTGGTGGACATGCATGCCGCGCACGAACGCATCGGCTACGAGCGGCTCAAGAACGCGCACGACAGCATCGGCCTGCACGCGCAACCGCTGTTGGTGCCGATGACGCTGGCGGTGGGCGAGCGCGAGGCCGACACCGCCGAGCGCGAAGCCGACACGCTGGCCAGCCTGGGCTTCGAGGTCACCCGCGCCGGCCCGCAATCGCTGCACGTGCGCAGCATTCCCGCATTGCTTGCCAATGCCGACCCCGAGGCGCTGTTGCGCGACGTGCTTGGCGACCTGCGCGAACATGGCCAGAGCCGGCGCATTGCCGGGGCGCGCGACGAGCTGCTCTCCACCATGGCGTGCCACGGCGCGGTGCGCGCGAACCGGCGCCTGACTGTGCCGGAAATGAACGCACTGCTGCGCGACATGGAAATCACCGAGCGCTCGGGCCAATGCAACCATGGCCGGCCGACCTGGGCACGGTTTACGCTGGGCGAAATCGATCGCTGGTTCCTGAGGGGGCGCTGATGGCTGCATTGCACAGGGGGAACCGCTGGCTGCTCGGCACGCTGGTGTGTGCGGCGCTGGCCGGCTGCGGCAAGGACGCACCGCCGCCGGCGGCACCGGCCGCACTCGACAAGGCCTTCCTGGCCGACAACGCCGCCTGGCGCGAAGCGCGCCTGACCGAGCTGCGCGCGCCCGATGGCTGGACCAGCCTGGTCGGCCTGCACTGGCTGTCGCTGAAGGCGCACTACATCGGCAGCAGCGCCGACAGTGGCATCAGGCTGGCGGTCGGGCCGCCCAAGCTGGGCATGGTCGCCACCGAGGCCGACACGGTCTGGTTCGTGCCCGAGCGCGGCGCGGCCTTGAGCGTCGATGGCAAGCCGCTGACCGGCCGGATCCGCTTCCAGTCCGATCGCGACCCGCAGCCGACCTTCATCCATTTCGATGGCGGCAAGGGCGTGTTGAGCCTGATCCATCGCGGCGACCGCAACGCGCTGCGGGTCAAGCATGCCGACGCGCCGTCGCGCAGTCACTTCGCCGGGCTGGAGTACTGGCCGGCCGATCCGTCCTGGCGCATCAGCGCACGCTATGTGCCCAACGATGTCGGCAAGACCATTCCGATCGTGGACATCGTCGGCATCAGCAGCGAGCAGCCCAATGCCGGGGCCATCGCCTTCGAGCGCGATGGCAAGGCGTATCGGCTGCAGACCATCGGCGAACCCGGGCGGCCGATGTTCGTGGTGTTCGCCGACCGCACCAGCGGGCACGGCAGCTATCCGGCCGGGCGCTTCCTGGACCTGGACGTGCCCGACGCCTCCGGGCATGTGGTCCTGGATTTCAACCGTGCCTACAACCCGCCGTGCGCGTTCACTCCGTTTGCGACCTGTCCGCTGCCGCCGCCGGAAAATCGCATCGACCTGGCGGTATCGGCAGGCGAGAAAACCTACAAGGTGCCGCACTGACGTGGAGACAGCGACGTGGTAGAGGCAAGCATGCGCACCCGGCTGGCCGCCTGGTGCTGCGGCGCGGTGATCGCGCTGGGGCTGTGGGGCGGGGCAGCCGCGCCGACCTGGGCACGTGCCGGCCACGACACGCCTGCCGGTCCGCCGGTGCCGTTGTTGTGGAAGGTCGATGGCAAGGGCGGCACGCTGTATCTGCTGGGCTCGTTCCATGTGCTCAAGCCCAGCGATTACCCCTTGTCGCCGGATGTGATGCAGGCATTCGCCAAGGCCGACCGGTTGGTGTTCGAATTGCCGCCGTCCGATGCGCAATCGCCCGAACTGGCCGGCCGCATGCTGCAGGCGGCGCGGCGCAGCGACGGGCGTCGCCTGCAGGACGTACTCGATCCAAAGACCTGGCAGGCGCTGACCAGCTACGCACGCAAGCGCGGGATGCAGGTGGACAGCTTGCAGCCACTGGAGCCCTGGTTCGTGGCGTTGACGATCAGCCTGGCGGAGATGAGCCGGCAAGGCATGGATCCGGCTGCCGGCCTGGACCATTACCTGATGGCGCAGGCGCAAGCCCAGGGTAAACCGGCCGATGGGCTGGAGCGCGCCCAGGAGCAGATTGCCTTGCTCGACGGCATGTCGCCCACCGAGCAGCATCAGCTGCTGGAAGAGGCGCTGGACGACGCCGGCACCACGGATCAGCTGCGTCACTTGCACGCGGCCTGGCGCAATGGCGATGTGCACACCCTGTCCACGCAGATGGCCGAGCAGATGCGGCGGCACTATCCGGCGCTGTACCAGGACATCAATGTCGAGCGCAATGCGCGCTGGGTGCCGCGGCTGGAACAGCGGCTGGGCAAAGGGAGCGGGACCACGCTGGTGGTGGTCGGTGCGCTGCATCTGCTGGGAAGCGATGGAGTGGTCGAGCGCCTGCGCGCGCGTGGGTACCACGTGGAGCGGATCTGCGCGGCCTGCGCGGAGCAGGCTGGCCGCTGACTGGCGGCGCCGTGGAGCGTCTCACGCTCCAGGCGCCGCGCTTGCGTTACCCGCGGTTGCGGGTCTTGCCGGTGGTGCCGGCGCTACCGGCAGCAGTGCCGTGGGTGCCGGTGCCCATCGGGCCGCTGCCCATGCCGCTCGCCCCCGGCGGCGGCGTACCAGGGCCGCCCGGACGCCCGAAACCGGCGCCGAAGTTGCGCTGGAACTCCTGCCACAACTCCAGGTTGCGCTCGGTCAGCTGGTTCATCATCGCCCACGGGGTCTGCCCGAGCAGGTTGCCCATCTGCTGGCGGAACTGCTGCTGCTGATCCAGGAACACCTGCATGCTGCGCTCCAGGTAGTTGCCCATGAAGCCCTGCAGCGAGTCGCCGTAGAAACGGATGATCTGGCTCAGCAGCTGGGTCGACAGCATCGGCTCGCCGTCCTGTTCACGGTCGGCAATGATCTGTAGCAAGACGGCGCGACTGAGGTCTTCACCGCTCTTGGCGTCGCGTACTTCGAATTCTTCGCCGTCGATGATGAGCTGGCGCACATCTTCGATGGTGATGTAGCTGGAGATTTCCGTGTCGTAGAGACGGCGATTGGGATACTTCTTGATGATGCGAAGTCCGGCCATGGAACGTTCACTCACAACGATAGTGCGCGCAGGATGGCGCACCGCAGCAGCCCTTGCAACCGCCGCAAGGCCTTATTTTCTTAAGCGGACACCAAAAAAATGCTGCGCAGCATGATTTTCAAGGGTTTTTCATGCTGCATCGCGAAGTTGCAGCAAACGTTACCAGCCCATGTGGTGGCCGCCGTTGATATCCAGATTTGAGCCCGTGATCCAGGCGGCCTCTTCCGCCACCAGGAAGGCCACCGCATAGGCGATTTCCTCCGGGCGGCCCAGGCGGCCGGTGGGGATGTCGGCGACGATCTTGGCGCGCACCTCTTCCGGGACCGCCATCACCATGTCGGTGGCCACATACCCCGGCGACACGGTATTGACGGTCACCCCGAACGCGGCATTTTCGCGTGCCAGCGAGATGGTGAAGCCGTGCATGCCGGCCTTGGCGGCCGCGTAATTGGCCTGTCCGTATTGGCCCTTCAGGCCGTTGATCGAGCTGATCTGGATCACCCGTCCCCAGCCGCGCTGGCGCATGCCTTCGATCACCGGGCGGGTGACGTTGAAGACCGAGTTGAGGTTGGTGTTGATGACGTCATGCCATTGTTCGGCGGTCATGCGATGGAAGGTGGTGTCGCGGGTGATGCCGGCGTTGTTGACCAGAATTTCGATCGGCCCAAGCGCTGCCTGGACTTCTTCGACCAGGGCGCGCGCATGCTCGGAAGACGCCACGTCGCCGCGGAACAGGGCGATGTCGTAGCCCTGGGTCTGCATGCGCTGCTGCCAGGCCTGGGCTTTTTCGGCATTGCGGAAGTTGCTGGCCACCCGGTGGCCCTGGTCGGCCAGGCGCTTGCAGATGGCGGTGCCGATACCGCCGGTGCCGCCGGTGACCAATACGACGCGAGATGTCATGACGACTCCAATGGACAGGATAAGACGATGGCGGTCAGGGCACAGGCGCGCTGCCTGGCCCGATGCCGGTGCTGGGGCGCAATTCTAGTCACGCCGGGGCGGTGATGCGCGTCCGTTGGCATCCAGATACAGCTGCCGGGGCAACCGCTGCGGCAAAAAATGCTGCATCGCATGCTGCAGCACGGTGTCGAGCGCGGCACGGCGCGGCAATGCCGCCGGATCCTGTCCCAGGACCGCCCAGGCGGCGTGCAACGCCGGTTGTGGGTCTGCATCGTCCAGCGCAGGCGCGGCGTGCGACTTGGACAGCTTGCGGCCGGCGTGGTCCAGGATCAGCGGCAGGTGCAGATAGCGTGGCTGCGGCAGGCCCAGCGCGCGCTGCAGCAGCAACTGACGTGGGGTGGAATCGAGCAGGTCGGCGCCGCGCACGACATCGGTGATGGCCTGCGCGGCATCGTCGACCACCACCGCCAGCTGGTACGCCCAGTAGCCGTCGGCGCGGCGCAGCACCACGTCGCCGACATCGGCATGCACGTCCTGCACCACGTGGCCCTGCAGCGCGTCGTCGAAGCCGACCGGTGGCTGTGGGGGCACCCGCAGGCGTACCGCACGGCGGGCGCCCAGCGGCGCCACGCAGGCATGGTGGATGCCGCCCATGCCGGCAAGATCGGCGCGGCTGCAACTGCATTCGAAGGCCAGTCCCGCCTCCAGCAAGCTGGTGACGGCGGCGTCGTAGTGCGCGTGGCGGTCGGATTGATACAGCACCGGCAGGTCCGGGCGCAGGCCGAAGGCGGCCAGGGTGCGCAGCTGACGTTCGCAGGCGCCGGGCTCGGCGCGCGGTGGATCGATGTCTTCGACGCGCACGCACCACTGGCCACCGGCGTGCCGCGCGAGCAGCCAGCTGCCGAATGCCGCCAGCAGGGAGCCGAAGTGCAGCGGGCCGGTCGGGGAGGGCGCGAAGCGGCCGCGGTAGAGGAGGGCTGGCATGATCGGCTGAATCGTCGGTCAGGTGATCGCTTGATTTCAAGCGCTGACGACCGCAGATCCGCTGCAGGTCATCCTGCTCGCGTGGAGTCATCGCACCATGTTCAACCGCATTTTCCTGTTCCTGCTGACCAATTTTGCGGTGTTGATGCTGGCCGGCATCGTGATGTCGGTGCTGGGCGTCAATCCTGCGCAGATGAGCGGCCTGCTGGTGATGGCGGCCGTGTTCGGGTTCGGCGGCTCGTTCATCTCGTTGCTGCTGTCCAAGTTCATGGCCAAGCGCAGCACTGGCGCGCAGGTGATCACCGAGCCACGCACGCCGACCGAGCGCTGGTTGCTGGAGACGGTGCGCCGTCAGGCCCAGGCGGCCGGCATCGGCATGCCGGAGGTGGCGGTCTACGACGGCCCGGAAATCAATGCCTTCGCCACGGGCGCCAACCGCAACAACGCGCTGGTCGCGGTGTCCACCGGGCTGCTGCAGAACATGAGCCAGGACGAGGCCGAGGCGGTGCTGGGCCATGAAATCGCACATGTCGCCAATGGCGACATGGTCACCATGGCCTTGCTGCAAGGCGTGCTCAATACCTTCGTGATCGTGCTGGCACGCGTGGTCGGCGGCATCATCGACAGCGCCATGTCGGGCAACCGCGATGGTGGCCGCGGCTTTGCCTACTACATCATCGTGTTCGTGCTGGAGATGGTGTTCGGCCTGTTCGCGACGATGATCGCGATGTGGTTCTCGCGTCGCCGCGAATTCCGCGCCGATGCCGGTGGTGCGCAGCTGGCGGGTCGCGGCAAGATGATTGCCGCACTGGAGCGCCTGTCGCTCAACCACGGCCAGAGCACCTTGCCCTCGCAGGTGCAGGCCTTCGGCATCTCCGGCGGTGTGGGCGACGGGCTGCGCCGGCTGTTCCTGAGCCACCCGCCGCTGGCCGAGCGCATCGCCGCGTTGCGTGCCGCCAACGGTGCGGCGATGTAAGACGGCCTTGCCAGATGCCCGCGTGGCGCATTGGTTCACGCCAGCCAACAAAAAACCCGCAGCACGCGGGTTTTTTGTTGGCTGGCGCGAGGTGCCAGCGATGCGGCTGCAGGCCTCAGCCGAACTCGTAGTTCATCAACGGCCCGGTCGGTGCGACGAAATCGCCTTGCACATAGTCCACCCCCGCGCTGAAGAAGCTGCTCATCGACTGCGCATCGGCCACGAACTCGGCCACGGTGAGGATGCCGGCCGGCTGCGCGCGCGAGGTGATCTCGCGGATCTTTTCCTGGCTTTCGCGGGCCGAGGCCACTTCGCCGGTGATGCCGCGATCGAGCTTGAGGAAGGCCGGCTGGAAATGCGCCAGCAGCTGGAACGAATCCAGGCCCGAGCCGAACTGTTCCAGCCCGACCTTGCAGCCCATCGCCGACACCGCCGCCAGGAACTGCTGGGCGTTGCGCAGGTGCGTGAACACCTTCGATTCCGGCGTCTGCAACCACAGCCGTTCGCCCGGCACGCCATACACGGCCAGCTGCTCGCGGATGATGTCGACCATCTGCGGATCGGAAAACGAGTTGGGCCCGATGCGTACCAGCAGGTGCGTGGCGTGTCCCGCACGCTGCCGCTCGCCAAGCTGGCGGATCGCGCGCGCCACCACCCAGCGGTCGATCTCGGTGATCAGATCGTGTTCTTCGGCGATCGCCATGAAGGCGTTTGGCGACATCATCTCGCCGTTGCGCTCCAGCCGCAGGAAGACCTGATACAGCTCCAGCGGCTCGCCCTGCAGGTTGAGCACCGGCTGGTAATGCAGCAGGAAGCCGTCGCCGGCCAGTGCCTCGCGCAGCTGTTGCACCCAGCGTTCGATGCGTTCCTCTTCGGCCCGGTCGGCCGCTGCCGGGTCGTAGATGCTGACTGCATTGCCGCCCAGCTCGGCGGTGGTGCGTACCGCCTCGGTACCGCGGTTGAGCACCTGCCCGATGCTGGCGATCTTCTCGCCGATCTGCACGCCGCCGATGCTCACCGTCACCGTGGCCGAGCGCGCGCCAATGCTGAAGACGTGCTGCGCGAACGCGTCGCGCACCAGTTCCGCCAATGCGTGCGTGCGCGCGTAATTGCCGTCCATCAGCAACGCGAAGCTGTGCTCGCCGAAACGCGCGGCGACCACGCTGTCATCGGTCACGCTGGCCACATGCGCGGCCAGGGCGGCGATCAGCGCGTCGGCCGAATCCAGGCCGATCTCGGGCAGCAGGCGCGCGTAATGGTCGGGCTCGATCAGCAGGAAGCCGGACTGGCCTTCGCTGCGGCCGGCGCGCGCCACCGCCTGTTCCAGCGCCACCATGAAGGCGGGGCGGTTGAGCAGGCCGGTGACCTGGTCGCGCTGACGCAGGTCCTCGACCTCGCGCGCCAGCTCCGGGTCGAATTCCTCGCGGCGGCGGAACACCACCTGGATGCACGGCTCGCCTTCATACGTGGCGGTGGCGAACTCCATCGTCGCCGGGAAGGTGTCGCCTTCCAGCCGGCGCGCGTCGACCTTGTACTGCGCCGGCGGCGGCTCGCCCTTGGACATCGCCTTGAGCAACTGCTTGAAATCGTCGACGTACTGCGCGGCGATCATGTCCAGCAGCGACACGCCCTCGACATCGTCGAACGACTCGAAGCCGAACATGTCCAGGTACGCCTCGTTGGCACGGATATGCATGCCTTCGTGCACATAGGCAATCGGGTCGCGCGAGGAGGCGATCAAGGCATCGCAGCGCCGTTCGGTTTCGCGCATCTGTGCCTCGATGCGGCGCAGCCCGCGGCGTGCCTGCAGGTCGGCCCATTCCGAGCGCACCAGCGCCAGCAGGTGTTCGGGGCGATGACGCAGCACGATGGCGCGGATGCCATGCGCGGCGGCCTCGACCAGCGCGTCTTCCTCGATCCGCTCGGCCAGCAGGATGATCGGGATGTCCTTGCCGCTGCCGGCGATCTGCTGCTGCAACACAGTCATCGGGATCTGCAGCGCCTGCCCGTACAGGGCCAGGTCGATCTGCCCCGACAGCATGCTGGCGAGCTCTTCCGGGGTCTGCGGTCGCGATGGGCGCACCGCGATGCCGCCGTTGCGCAACGCGGTCACGATCGCCTCTGCGCCTTCGACGCTGTCGTCGACCATCATCAAGCGGAGGGTGAGATCTTTACCTTTTTGCATGCGCGTTTCCCTGGCGACGGGCTTTAATATACGAAGGAACTCGACTGCGTCCATGTCTGTGGACAAGGCCGCAGCCGGGGTGAGACTCAGGCCACGTTTCCGCCTGAGGACGTCGCATCAGGCTACGCTCCCGGCGGCGTGACCGGACGCCCATGCCCACTGAAAGTTGTAGCCGCCCAGCCATCCGGTCACATCCAGCACCTCGCCGACGAAGTACAGGCCGGCCACCAGGCGCGACTCCATGCTCGCACTGGAGACCTGGTGGGTATCGACACCGCCCAGCGTTACTTCAGCGGTGCGATAGCCTTCGGTTCCACTGGCGATCAGCGGAAAGGCGGCCAGCAGGTCGGCGGCGGCCTGCAACTGCGGCGGGTCGAGCTGGCGGACCGGCTTGTCCGGCAACCACACCTCGCACAGGCGCTGGGCAAACCGCCGTGGCAGCACGTCGGCCAGCACGTTGCGCAGCTCGGTGGCGCCCCGCTGGCGTTTTTGTTCGCGCAGCCACGCGGCGGCGTCCTGGCCCGGCAGCAGGTCCAGGCGCAGCTCGTCGCCGGGTTGCCAGTACGAGGAGATCTGCAGGATGGCCGGGCCGCTGACGCCGCGATGGGTGATCAGCATGAAGTTGCGGAAGCTGGCGCCGTTGCACTGCGCCTGGACCGGTACCGCCAGCCCGGACAGATCCTGCAGCCGCTCCTGGTGCTTGCCGCTCAAGGTCAGCGGCACCAGCCCGGCGCGCGTCGGCAACAGCGTGTGGCCGAACTGCTGGGCCAGCGCGTAACCGAAGCCACTGGCGCCCATGCTCGGGATCGACAGCCCGCCGGTGGCCACGATCAGCGACTGCGCCTGCACGCGTCCCTGGCTGGTCTCCACGGTGAAGCCATCGCTGTCACGCTGCACCGAATGCACCTTGCAGTCGGTACGCACCTGCACGCCGGCCGCGTCGCATTCGTCCAGCAGCATGCGCACGATCTGCTTGGACGAGATGTCGCAGAACAGCTGGCCCAGCTCTTTCTCGTGATAGGCGATGCCGTGGCGCTCGACCATCTCCACGAAATCCAGCGGGCTGTAGCGGGCGAGGGCGGACTTGCAGAAGTGGCGGTTGGCCGAGAGGAAGTTGCCCGGGGTGGTGCCGGTGTTGGTGAAGTTGCAGCGCCCGCCACCGGACATCAGGATCTTCTTGCCGACCTTGTTGGCATGGTCGATCACCAGCACCTGGCGGCCGCGCCGGCCGGCGGTGAAGGCGCTCATCAGTCCGGCCGCGCCGGCGCCGACGACCAGCACGTCGCAACGCGTGCTCATTCGGCCGGAGCTTGCCGCACCATCGGGGTCAGGGTGACGCTGCCGTGGTCGGCCAGCATCTGCACCTCGCCGTCCTGGATGATCACATCGAAGCGCATGCCGCGCTGGATCAGCGCGCCCAGCGCTTCGGTGGCCTGCGACTCCAGTTCGAGCACCCGCAGGTTGCGGTGCCGGCCCAGCGCGTTGGCATGCTTCTTCCACCAGGTTTCGGTGGCCTGGCCGCCGTAGCCGATCACCACCACCTCGCGCGAGCGGTTGCAGGCCTTGCGCACGCGGCTCTCGTCCGGCTGGCCGAGGTCGATCCACAGGTCCGGGTCGCCGGTGTAGTCGCGCCGCCACAGGTCGGGTTCGTCCTCGTTGCTGAGGCCGCGGCCGAATTCCAGGCGGTCGTCGGCAAACAGCGCGAACGCCAGCAGCCGCACCATCAGGCGTTCGTCGGTTTCGGAGGGGTGCTGGGCCAGGGTCAACGAATGGTTGGCGTAGTAGCCACGGTCCATGTCGCTGATCTGGAGTTCCGCCCTGCGGACGGTGGCGGTAAGGGCCATCAGGATGCCGGTTGCAAAGGGCGCCCATGATACGCCCCCGCTGCAACCCCGGCGTGCGGCGCTCAGCTGCGCGCCACCTCGGCCAGCCAGCGGTCCAGCTGGGCGGCAAATGCCTGACGGTCGCGCGGATGCAGGGCCGCAGGCCCGCCAGTGACGACGCCGGCGCCGCGCAGTTCCTCCAGAAAGCCGCGTACCGACAGGCGCTCGTTGATGCTGTCGCTGGTAAACGGCTCGCCACGCGGGCTGACGGCGGCCGCGCCGGCCTGCAGGACGCGGGCAGCCAGCGGGATGTCCTGGGTGACGACCAGGTCGCCCGCAGCCACCCGTCCGGCAATGAGGTCGTCGGCCGCGTCCGGCCCTCCGGGGACCTGCAGCGCACGCACATGCGCCAGGCGAGGGGTCTGCAGGAAATGATTGGCGACCAGTGTCACGGCCGCGCCGGTCCGTGCGGCAGCGCGGAAAAGAATGTCGCGAATGACTGCCGGGCAGGCGTCGGCATCGACCCAGATCTGCGGGCGGGACGGCGGGGGAGGCGTATTCATGTGCTGAAATCGGGAGGGAAAGGGCCTGACAGGTGGTCGGATCCGGCCTGACAGTAAAAAATTTGACGCAGGGTGTCGCTTTTTGCTGGGAACACGAGTACTGTGCACGCACTGTGTTTGCAAGGGTCACCGTGAATCGTGGCCTGATGCAGCCGGATCGTTACAGATCTCGCTTCATCGTTCCGCTTTACCAACGCCTGCAACTCAGTCTCAGCTCCGGCTTTTCGGACGCTGCGATTTATCCATCTATAGTTCAGGAGTTTGTAAATGTCAGATCGTCAGAGCGGTACCGTGAAGTGGTTCAACGATGCCAAGGGCTTCGGCTTCATCACCCCGGAAAGCGGCCCGGACCTGTTCGTGCATTTCCGTGCCATCCAGGGCACCGGCTTCAAGTCGCTGCAGGAAGGCCAGAAGGTGACCTTCGTCGCCGTGCAGGGCCAGAAGGGCATGCAGGCTGACCAGGTGCAGGCGGTCTAATCCGTCTGCAACCGTAAGGTTGCCAAAACGCCGGTCGCGCAAGCGACCGGCGTTTTTTATTGGGCGCGATCTGATCGATGCGCTAGAGCCGGGCAGATCGACCCGCGCAGGTGAGCGCAGCGACGACACGCGGCTCGGTAGCATAGGTGCTTTCCGCGCGCAGTCCCTGCCATGATCACTGTCCACCATCTCAACAATTCCCGTTCCCAGCGCGTGCTGTGGCTGCTGGAAGAACTGGCGCTGCCGTACCAGATCGTCCGGCATGAGCGCGATCCCAAGACCATGCTGGCACCGGCGGCCTTGCGCGCCATTCATCCGCTCGGCAAGTCGCCCATCGTCGTCGACGGCGATCTGACCGTGGCCGAGTCCGGCGCGATCCTGGAGTACCTGACCGAACGCTACGACACCGAGTGCGCCTTGTCGCCGTCGCCGCGCCCGCTGGAGTCGCCGGAGCGCCTGCAATTCCGCTACTGGATGCATTACGCCGAAGGCTCGGCGATGCCGCCGTTGCTGATGACCCTGATCTTCGGGCGCATTCGCAGTGCGCCGATGCCGTTCTTCGCCAAGCCGATCGCACGCGCCATCGTGGACAAGGCGATGGCGGGCTTTGTCGGTCCGCAGCTCAAGCTGCACCTGGACTGGATGGAGCAGTCGCTACAGGCACGCGAGTGGTTTGCCGGCGAGCGTTTCACTGCGGCCGACATCCAGATGAGTTTCCCGGTGCAGGCGGCTGCTGCACGCGGCGGCGGGCTGGAGAGCTATCCACGGCTGCGTGCCTTTCTCGCGCGCATCGAAGCGCGCCCGGCATATCAGGCCGCGTTGAAGAAGGGCGGCCCGTTCGCGCTGATGGGGCGCAAGCCGGCCGGGTGACATTGCGGTCGCCGTGTCTACCGTGCGCCCACAGAAGCTGCAGGTCACCGTGCCTTGACGGTGTCCTGCCAGGGTTGGCGACTCCCGACTCCCGGCTCCCCAATCCGTTACCGCCCCATCACGGCGCCCGACACTGCCGCAGGAACTGCAACGTGTCGCGCAGCACCGGCGAGCGCTCGGGTGATTTGCGCAGTGCCAGCACCAGGCCGAGATGGCCCATGCCCGGGTAGATCTTCAACTCGGCCGTGCCCCCCGTGCGTTGCAGGGCCTGCTGCAGCGAGGTGCTGTTCTGCAGCTCGACCACGTGGTCGGCATCGCCGTGCAGCAACAGCATCGGCGGTTCATCGCCGCCAACGAAGTGCACCGGCTGCGACTGCTGTTGCGTCTGCGGCGCCTCGCCGAAGATCTCCACCAGTTCCGGGTCGCTGGTGGGCAGGAAATCGTACGGCCCGGCCAGCCCCACCACCCCGCACAGCTGGCGGGGCTGCAGGCCTTGCGTCTGCAGCCAGCGCGCATCGGTACCCAGGAGCGCGGCCATATGCGCACCGGCGGAGTGGCCCATCACCGCCAGGCGCGTCGGGTCGCCGCCATAGGCGTGGGCATGCCGATAGCCCCAGCCGGTGGCAGCGGCGGCATCGGACATGAAGCCTTGCGGCCCCACCTGCGGATACTTGCGATAGTCGGCCACCATCGCCACCACGCCCTGGCGCGCGAGCGCACGCCCGACCCAGCGATAGTTGGCGCGCGTTCCGCGCTTCCAGGTGCCGCCATAGAAGAACACCACCACCGGTGCATCCACCGCGCCACGCGGCTGGTAGACGTCCAGTGCCAGATCATGCGCCGCATCGAACACCTGGTCGCGATGCTCGACGATGCCGTCGCGGCTGGATGCGGCGTTGATGCCACCGAAGAACACGCTGCTGCAGGCGGTCAGCGTCAGCGAACCGAGCAACAGGAGGGCGGGGCGAAACCAGCGATAAGCGCGCGAAGGCATGGGCGATGTCTGTCGAAGGGCAGGGAGGAATAACGCTGTGGTTGTCGCCAGCATGTGCAGGACGAGTCCGCTTGCTGGCGGCCAGCTGATCGAAGATACGGTACGTGCGCAAAGCCGGATGCGTGGTTGCCCATGCGAAGTTCATTGTCGTTGGCCTACGCTGGCAGCCATGACGACCCTGCAATTTGACAACCGCCTGCGCCAGCAGCTGCCTGGTGATCCGGAACAAGGTCCACGCCGCCGCGAAGTGCGCGCCGCATGGTCGGCGGTGGCGCCGACACCGGTCGCCGCGCCGCGCCTGTTGGCGTATTCGGCAGATGTCGCGCAACGGCTGGGGCTGGACGCCGCGGAGATCGGCAGTGCGCGCTTTGCCGAGGTGTTTGCCGGCAATGCGGTGTATCCGGGCATGCAGCCATGGGCGGTCAATTATGGCGGCCACCAGTTCGGGCATTGGGCCGGCCAGCTGGGCGATGGCCGGGCGATCTCGCTGGGCGAGGCGATCGGGGTCGATGGCGGCCGCTACGAGCTGCAGCTCAAGGGCGCCGGCCCGACGCCCTACTCGCGCGGGGCCGATGGCCGGGCGGTGCTGCGCTCGTCGATTCGCGAATTCCTGTGCAGCGAAGCGATGCATCATCTGGGTGTGCCGACCACACGCGCGCTGAGTCTGGTCACCACCGGCGATGCGGTGGTGCGCGACATGTTCTACGACGGCCGGCCGCAGCGCGAACCGGGCGCGATCGTGTGCCGGGTGGCGCCCTCGTTCATCCGCTTCGGCAATTTCGAGTTGCCCGGTGCGCGCGGCGATCTTGCGCTGCTGCGGCAATGGGTGGATTTCACCATCGCGCGCGATTTCCCGCAGCTGGAAGGTGCCGGTGAGGCGTTGTACGCGGCATGGTTCGCGCAGGTCTGCGAGCGCACTGCGGTGATGGTGGCGCACTGGATGCGGGTGGGCTTCGTGCACGGGGTGATGAATACCGACAACATGTCGATCCTGGGATTGACCATCGATTACGGCCCCTATGGCTGGGTCGACGACTACGACCCGGACTGGACGCCAAACACCACCGACGCGCAGGGGCGTCGCTACCGCTTCGGCACCCAGCCTCAGGTCGCCTATTGGAACCTGGGGCGCCTGGCGCAGGCGCTGGCGCCGCTGTTTGCCGACCAGGCGCGGTTGCAGCAGGGCCTGGACCGCTTCCGCGATACCTACCTGGCCTGCGACCGCCACGACACCGCTGCCAAACTGGGCCTGGCCGACTGCCGCGACGAGGATCTGCAGTTGATCGATGCGCTGCGCGCGCTGATGCTCGACGCCGAGATGGACATGACGCTGACATTCCGCGGCCTGATCGCGTTCGCGCAGGAAAATCCTGATCCGGATCCATTGCACGAGGCGTTCTACGACCAGGACAAGCGCCTCGCGCATGCCGCGCAGCTGCAGGAATGGCTGCAGCGCTACGCCGAGCGGCTGCAGCAGGACACGCTGTCGCCGGATGCGCGGCGCGAACGCATGCGCCTGGCCAACCCGCGTTACGTGCTGCGCAATTATCTGGCGCAGCAGGCGATCGACTTGGCCGAGCAGGGCGATCCATCCGGCGTGCAGGAATTGCTGGAGGTCATGCGCCGGCCCTACGACTACCAGCCGGGCCGCGACGCGTTTGCCGCGCGGCGGCCGGACTGGGCGCGCGACCGCGCCGGTTGCTCGATGCTGTCGTGCAGTTCCTGACGCGCTCAGATGCAGGTATGTCGTAAACCCAGCGTCGTCAGGCCGCGCAGCCTAGAATAGGGGCGTCCCCACCGGCCCTGATGCCACTGCCACCATGACTGACTGCACCCGCTGCGCCGGCACCCATTCTTCCGGACCCAATCAATGGTCCGAGCGCATCCGCGACATCGCCGATTTTCCCAAGCCGGGCATCGTCTTCAAGGACATCACGCCGCTGCTGTCCGACGGCCCGGATTTCGCTTCCGCGCTGGACGAAATGGCGCAGCCCTGGCGCACCACGCCGCTGGATGCGGTGCTGGGCATCGAAGCGCGCGGTTTCATCCTGGGAGCAGCCCTGGCGCGCGAACTGCGCACCGGCTTCGTGCCGGTACGCAAGCCCGGCAAGCTGCCCGGGCGGACGCTGATCCAGGAATATGCGCTGGAATACGGTACCGATCGCATCGAGATGCACGAGGATGCGTTGCCGCGCGGTGCCCGTGTCTTGATCGTCGACGACGTGCTGGCCACCGGCGGTACGCTGCGCGCGGCCTTGGGTCTGGCCGCACAGCTGGAACTGGAAGTGGTCGGCGCGGCGGTGCTGGTCGAGCTGCTGGCGCTGCAGGGCCGCGAGAAGTGGGCCAACGATGTACCGCTGCTGGCCACGCTGAGCTATTGATCCAGGCCTCTTTCCGACTGCGCGTCTCGCTGCTCTGACGGCCTGCAAACCGGCGCAACGGTCGTGCCGCCGTGTGCAGATCGCCCATGTGTGCCAGCGTGCGCATCCCTGTGGATCCCGCGGCGGGTGCTGTCGCCGCCGCGCGATCGATTGGTCGGCAGGATCTCTGCCGCAGCTTGGTTACAGCTTGCTGACCCGGAACCGGCGGCCCTTGATCTTGCCCGCATGCAGATGAGCCAGTGCCTTGGCGACGTGCGCGCGGGCGATGGCGACATAGGAGCGCGTGGGGTAGATCGCGATCTTGCCGATCGCCGCGCCCGAGAGCCCGGCTTCGCCGGTCAGTGCGCCGAGGATGTCGCCGGCACGCAGCTTGTCGGTCTTGCCGCCATCGATGCGCAGCGTGGTCATGGCCGCCTGCGGCAGCTGCGCGGGGCGGGCGGTGGCCAGCGGTGCGCGCGACCAGGTCAGCGGCTGGCCTTGTTCGGCTTCCAGCGCCTGCGCGCGGCCGGTCTCGCGCGAGGCCACCAGGCTGAGCGCCAACCCGCGCTTGCCGGCGCGTGCGGTACGGCCAATGCGGTGGCGGTAGGTCTCGGTATCGGTGGGCAGCTCGTAGTTGACCACGGCCGACAGGTCTTCCACGTCCAGCCCGCGTGCGGCCACGTCGCTGGCCACCAGCACGTTGCAGCTGCGGTTGACGAAGCGCACCAGCACTTCGTCACGGTCGCGCTGTTCCATGTCGCCATGCAGCGCGAGCGCGGAAAAGCCGAACTCCTGCAGCGAGCCGGCCACTTCGTCCACTTCCTTGCGGGTATTGCAGAACACCACGCTGGATTCGGGATTGAAGCGCAGCAGCAGGCCGGCGACGGCCTTCTGCCGGTAGGTCGGGTCGACCTCGAAGAACTGCTGGTCGATTTCCGGCGCGTTGTCGGCGCCTTCGACGGTGATTTCGATCGGGTCCTTCAGGATCTCGCGCGCCAGCGTGCGGATGATGTCCGGGAAGGTGGCCGAGAACAGCAGGCTCTGGCGGTGCTTGTCGCAGCGGCTGGCGATCTCGCGGATGGGTTCCTCGAAGCCCATGTCGAGCATGCGGTCGGCCTCGTCCAGCACCAGCGTGCGCACGCCGCCCAGATGCAGGGCGCGCTTTCGGGCCAGTTCCTGGATGCGGCCGGGCGTGCCGACCACCACTTGCGGGTCATGCGCTTCCAGCGAGGCCAGTTGCGGGCCCAGCGGCATGCCGCCGGTGAGCACCACCAGCTTCATGTTGGGGATGCCGGTGGCCAGCTTGCGCAGCTGCTTGCCGACCTGGTCGGCCAGTTCGCGGGTGGGGCAGAGCACCAGCGCCTGCGCACGGGTCACTGCCGGATCGAGCTTTTGCAGCAGGCCCAGCCCGAAGGCGGCGGTCTTGCCGCTGCCGGTCGGCGCCTGGGCGATGACGTCCAGCCCCTGCAGGATCGGCGGCAGGCTCTGCGCCTGGATGGGAGTGAGGACGGTGTAGCCAAGGGCGTCGATGCCGGGGGCCAGGGCCGGCGACAGCGGCAGCGCGGAGAATTCGTTCATGGCGCATTTTAGCGGGAATCGGGAGTGGGGAATGGGGAATCGCAACGGCGAGGCTTTTTCCATTCCCGATTCACCATTCCCGATTCCCGTACAATCAGCGCATGCCCTTAATCACTCTGCAAAGCGTCGACTACAGCGTCGGCGGCCCCTTGTTGCTGGAAAAAACCGACCTCACGATCGAGCCGGGCGAGCGTATCGCCCTGATCGGCCGTAACGGCGCCGGCAAATCGACCTTGATGAAACTGATTGCCGGCGAGCTCAAGCCCGACGACGGCGAAGTGCGCGTGCAACAGGGCGTGCGCATCGCGCGGCTGGAGCAGGAAGTGCCGCAGGGCACCGGCGGCAGCGTGTTCGACGTGGTGGCCGACGGCCTGGGCGAGCTGGGTCATTGGCTGGCCGAGTTCCATCAGCTCAGCCATGCCGAGGTGTTCGATGCCGATGCGTTCGGCAAGGTGCAGGCCAAGATCGATGCAGCCGAAGGCTGGGCGCTGGATCAGCGCGTCAGCGAAACGCTGACCAAGCTGGAACTGGACGGCGATGCGGAGTTTGCGCGGCTGTCCGGCGGCATGAAGCGGCGCGTGCTGCTGGCGCGCTCGCTGGTGTCCTCGCCGGATGTGCTGCTGCTGGACGAGCCGACCAACCACCTGGACATCGAAGCCATCGACTGGCTGGAGTCGTTCCTGAAGAACTGGAACGGCAGCGTGTTGTTCGTCACCCATGACCGGCGCTTCCTGCGTGCGCTGGCCACCCGCATCGTCGAGATCGATCGTGGCCAGGTCACCAGCTGGCCGGGCGACTGGGCCAATTACGAGCGCCGCCGCGAAGAGCGGCTCAATGCGCAGGCGCAGGAAAATGCGCGCTTCGACAAGATGCTGGCGCAGGAAGAGATCTGGATCCGCCAGGGCATCAAGGCGCGGCGCACCCGCGACGAAGGCCGCGTGCGGCGTCTGGAATCGATGCGCAACGAGCGTGTGCAACGCCGCGACCTGACCGGCAACGTGCGCATGGAAGTCTCGCAGGGCGAGTCCTCCGGCAAGAAGGTGATCGAGGCCAAGGAGGTCGGCTTCGCATTCGGTGCGCGCACGATGGTCAAGGATTTTTCGACCATCATCCAGCGTGGCGACCGCATCGGTCTGATCGGTCCCAACGGCAGCGGCAAGACCACCTTGCTCAAGCTGTTGCTGGGCGATCTGCAGGCGCAGCACGGCGAGATCCGCATCGGCACCAATCTGCAGATCGCCTACTTCGACCAATACCGTTCCACGCTGCGCGAGGACTGGAGCGCGATCGAGAACGTGGCCGAAGGCCGCGATTTCATCGAGATCAACGGCAAGCGCAAGCATGTACATGCGTATCTGCAGGACTTTTTGTTCACGCCCGAGCGCGCCCGTGCGCCGATCACCCGGCTGTCCGGTGGCGAGCGCAATCGGCTGCTGCTGGCACGCCTGTTCGCGCAGCCGTCCAACCTGCTGGTGATGGACGAACCGACCAACGATCTGGACGTGGAAACGCTGGAACTGCTGGAAGAGCTGCTCGGCGAGTACACCGGCACCTTGTTGCTGGTCAGCCACGACCGCGACTTCCTCGACAACGTGGTGACCTCCACCTTGGTGATGGAAGGCGAGGGCCTGATCGGCGATTACGTCGGCGGGTACAGCGATTCGTTGCGTCAGCGTCGCACCCCTGCACCCAACGCGATGGCGGTTGCCAAGGCATCGGCAACGGCGGCGGCGACCACGCCGGCGGCGGCTGTGGTGCCGGCCGATGCCGCGCCCAAGCGCAAGCTCAGCTACAAGGACGCGCGTGAGCTGGAGCAGTTGCCGGCGTTGATCGAAACCCTGGAGCAGCAGGTCACGGCACTGACCGAGGCCATGAACGACCCGGCCTTCTATCAGCGCGACAGTGCGGCGATGGCCGCGCACACCGCCGCATTGGGCGCCGCGCAGGCGCAGCTGGATGCGGCGTTCGCGCGCTGGAGCGAACTGGATGGTTGACGATCGGGCCGGCGCGCGACTGCATGCCGGCCCTGTGGAGGTGCGGTGCCGATAGCTGGCACCACAGATCCATGACGCGGTGGCAGGCGTTGGGGCCGCGCGTCAGGTAAAACGCGAGATAGATGCCCGCCGCCACTCACCGATCGCCCGCGCAGTGTCGGTCTTGGCCTGTTCCGTGATCGCAGGCTGGTCTTGCAGACCGCGCCTAGTCGCAGGCACTGGCAGGTGCCACGAACGCCGCGAACGTGTGCCCGCGCGTGGCCCAGGCGGTAGCGGCCTGGTCGAGAATATCCAGCAAGGTGTCGCGGTCGTTCGGCGCAGTGCGCGCGAGTGCGTCGGCGCCGTCGATCAGCAGCGCATAGCCCTGCGCTGCCGGCAGCCACGCCAGGTCGCGCAAGGCATCGGAGAGCGCGTCCCAGTTGCGGCCGAAGCTGGCCGGGAAGTCCAGTTGGGTGGCCAGGCGCATCAGCAACCTGTGCTTGTCGCTGCAACCGGCCAGGTCCACGCGCAGGATGTGCAGGCCGGCATCGCGGGCGAGCGCGGCCATGGTGTCCAGATCGTCGGTGTCGGCTTGGTAGACGCCCGATTGCTGCGGGTCGGACAGATCCAGCGCGAAGTCGCCTGCGCTCATGGCGTGCGCTCCGGGGCCGGGCCCTGGAACGATTTGAAACTCTGGTAATGATCGTCGCTGTAATACCACGCCTGCGGCGGCGTACCGCCGGTGACGATGCGCCGCGCGCCGCGATCGGGGCTGCCTGGCGTTTCCACGGTGTATTCGTGGTAGTAGCCGCGTGGGCGCGCGGGCAGGTGCTGCTCATGATTGCCGAAGACGCTGCCGTCTTGCGGATGCGGGAACGGGCCGCCGCGCTGGATCAGCACGATCGTGGCCATCGCTTCGGTCGGCAGGAACCCCGGCAACTCGTGCTGCAGGGATGGCCGTTCGGCCGGTACCGCCGCGGCGATCGGCGCGCTCAGCTGCGGCGCGAAGTGCGGCTTGGGCGTCTGCAGCGCACGCATGCCCCACAACCCGGCCACGAGCAGCACGATGGCGACGATCAGCAAAGCGGGCTTGCGCATGAAAACGTTCCGGAAGCGACGGTATGGAAGGCAGGGCAAGTATGCCGTTGCCCGACTGTGTCGACTTTGAATGCATAGCTGCGCCGGTCCGGTTCACGCCCAAGTAACCGGGGCATGGTGCAAGGTGTGCAGCGAACACGACGCGGCATGCGATGGGATGAAGTTTCCCTGCCACCACCCTTGGTAAGCGCCGCCGCCGTCCTTACCATCTACCCCGCAACGCCCGGTCTTCGCCGGGCGGCACGTCCAGGAGACACCCATGGCTTACACCCTTCCGCAGTTGCCCTACGCCTACGACGCGCTGGAACCCAACATCGATGCGCAGACGATGGAAATCCATCACACCAAGCATCATCAGACCTATATCAACAACGTCAACGCGGCGCTGGAAGGGACTGAGTACGCCGATCTGCCGGTGGAAGAGCTGGTGTCCAAGCTGAAGAGCCTGCCGGAAAACCTGCAGGGGCCGGTGCGCAACAACGGTGGCGGCCACGCCAACCATTCGCTGTTCTGGACCGTGCTGTCGCCCAATGGCGGTGGTGAGCCCAAGGGCGAGGTCGCCAAGGCGATCGACAAGGACCTCGGTGGTTTCGAGAAGTTCAAGGAAGCCTTCACCAAGGCCGCCGTCAGCCGTTTCGGCTCGGGCTGGGCCTGGTTGAGCGTGACCCCGGACAAGAAGCTGGTGGTGGAGAGCACCGCCAACCAGGACAGCCCGCTGTTCGAAGGCAACACTCCGATCCTGGGTCTGGACGTGTGGGAACACGCGTACTACCTGAAGTACCAGAACCGCCGCCCGGAATACATCGGCGCGTTCTACAACGCGGTGAACTGGGAAGAAGTCGAGCGCCGCTACCACGCTGCGATCGCCTGACGTCCTGCTTGAGCGCTGAATCCTGTGTAGCGCTCTACCAGTGACATCCAACGTACAAGGCCGGGAGCGATCCCGGCCTTGTGCATTCTGCTGCACGCTGTGATGTAGGAGCGACCCTGGTCGCGAGAGGCTTTACCGGGAAAGCCCCTCGCGCTCGGGCGCGCTCCTACATCGTGCGGCGCCATTGGTTGGGGTTGAGCTGGAACGTACAAGGCCGGGAGCGATCCCGGCCTTCTGTGTTTTGCTGCACGCTGTTGTAGGAGCGACCCTGGTCGCGAGAGGCTTTACCGGGAAAGCCCGTCGCGCTCGGGCGCGCTCCTACGTTGTCGGCGGCGATTGGAGCTCGGCTCTCAGGCAGAGATCAGAACTTGGCGTCGAACTCGCGGGCGTAGCCGGTGTTGACGATGACCTTCTGCAGGGCGTCGCTGATCTTGATGTTGCCGGCCACGATCTGCTGCGTTTCCGGACCCATGTTGTCCATCCGCGGCGGGGTGGCGCCCTTGTAGTCGCAGACGCGGCCACCGGCTTCGCGCACCAGCAGCACGCCGGCCGCGATGTCCCAGGCTTTGACGCCGGCTTCGAAATACGCATCGGCGCGGCCACAGGCCACATAGGCCAGGTCCAGTGCGGCAGAACCGGTACGACGCACGTCTTCGGCCTGCACCAGCAGCGCATCGACGCACTTCAGCTGCGCACTGATGCGTGCGCGCTCGCGCGGCGGAAAGCCGGTGTGGACCATGGCGCCTTCCAGGTCCTTGCGTTCGGCAATGCGGATGCGACGGTCGTTGAGCACTGCGCCGGCGCCGCGGCTGGCGGTGAACAGCTCGTTGCGCAACGGGTCGAAGATCACCGCATCGGTCGGCTCGCCATTTTCCACCAGCGCGATGGACACGCAGTAATGCGGGAAGCCGCGCAGGTAGTTGCTGGTGCCATCCAGCGGGTCGATGACCCAGGTGTAGCGGCCACTCTTGCCGCCTTGCACGCCGCCTTCCTCGCCGAACACGGCGTACTCGGGGTAGCCGCGCTTGAGTTCCTTGATGATGACCTTCTCGGCATCGGCATCGACTTCGCTGGCGTAGTCCATGCGGCCTTTCTGCACCACATTCAGCGCATCGAGCTTGTTGATGCCGCGCAACAGCACATTGCCGGCGAGGCGGGCGGCTTTGACCATGACGGTGACGGCGGGTTTCTGCATGGTTAAAGCTCCCGTGAAGGCAGAATCGAAAATGGCGAAGGTAAAAGAGCGGTCCGGCACCAAAGCCGGCCGCGCAGTTTACCATCTACGGCCGAATCGCTCCCTAATCTCCGTTCATGTCCGTCAGCCAGCGCATCCGTTTTGTTCTTGTCGGCACCCAGCACCCAGGCAACATCGGCGCCGCCGCGCGTGCGATGAAGACGATGGGCGTGTCGCGCCTGGTGCTGGTGGCGCCGGAGCGTGCGCTCGACGAAGACGCCTATCGGCGTTCGGCCGGCGCCGAGGACGTGCTCGGCGAGGCGCCGATCTTCGCCACCCTGGCCGAGGCGGTGGCCGATTGCACCCTGGTGATCGGCTGCACCGCGCGTGCGCGCCGGGTCGCGCTGGAAGAGCTGCCACCGGACGCAGGCGCGCGCCGCGCCTGGTCCAAGGCCAGCGAACCGGCCGAGGTGGCGATCGTGTTCGGCCGCGAGCGTACCGGCCTGACCAACGACGAGCTGCAGCTCTGCCACGCGGCGCTGCATATCCCCTCCGACCCGGCGTTCAGCTCACTCAACCTGGCGGCGGCGGTACAGGTGGTCGCGTACGAAGTCCGGCTGGCGCAGCTGGCGGCGGGCGACGCAGAGCCGGCCCCGGCAGCGGCTGCAACGGGCGGCGCGCTGCGCGACGGCCCGGCCAGCCATGCGCAACTGGAGGGCATGTTCGGCCAGTTGGGCGACACCCTGGACGAGATCGACTTCCACAAGGGGCGCGCGCCGGAGTCGGCGATGCGCAAGCTGCGGCGGCTGCTGCTGCGCGCGGACATGAGCGAGCAGGAGGTGCGGTTGCTGCGCGGTATTCTGTCCGATGCGCAGCGCATGGCCATGCTGGCAAAGCGCGCCGGAAGCTGACGTCTGTCACATCTCGAAAGATTCGGCTAGGCTGTCGGCGGCTCTAGGGGAGTGTCCGTTTTGCGCGGTCTACGATGGTGTCTGATTGCCTGCGGGCTGTTGGCGGGGGCAGGCCTGGCCGCGACGGCGACGGCGGCGCCTTCCCCGGTCTTGGTGCTTGGACGGATCAGCGACGATCCCGCCACGCATTACGCGCAACTCAAGCCCTTGCTGGATTACGTGGTGCCGCGCATGCGCGAGGTGGGTATCCGCCGTGGCGAAATCCTGATGGCGCCGGATGCGCGGCAGATGTCCAGTTACCTGCGGCGTGGCCGGGTCGACTGGGTCAGCGAGACCACCGGTGCGGCGATGCTGCTGGAACAGCGCGGCAGTGCGCACCCGCTGGTGATGACCGAGCGCGATGGCCTGCGCGAGTTCCACACGGTGTTCTTCGTCCGCCGCGACAGTTCGATCCAGTCGCTCAAGCAATTGCGCGGCCACACCCTGGCATTGCAGAACGCCTCCTCCACCAGCGGCTATCTGCTGCCGATGCTGGAGCTGGTGCGCAATGGCATCGCCTGCGATGTGCTGCTGTCGCCGGACGACAGCCGGGTGCCGGGCTCGGTGGGTTATCTGATGGTCGGGTCGAAATTGAATATCGCCGCGTTCGTGCATCAGCACCTGATCGATGCGGGTGCTTTCAGCAATGCCGACTGGGACGACGAGCGCCACCTGCCACCGGTATTCAAGCGCGACTTCCGCATCGTGCATCGCAGTGCGCCGGTACCGCGCGCGGTGGAGATGGTGCGCACCGGCATGGACCCGGCGGTGGAGCGGCGGCTGCGCGTGGTGCTGCTGCAGGCGGCCTCCGATCCGAAGGCCGGGCCGGCCTTGAAGCGCTTTTTCGGCACCACCGCCTTCCACCCGCTGGATGAGGCCAGCCGCCGGCGCCTGGATGCGCTGAGCGCCGGGTTGCGACGTGTCAGGGATCACGTGGAATGACTCAGATGCGCTTCGGGCTGCAGGCACGCTTTCTCTTGGTGATGGCACTGACGCTGTTGCTGGTCGGTGCCATCCTGGCGTCGCTGCTGCAGCGCCAGAGCGCGATGCAGCGCGAGGTGCGCGGGCTCAGTGCGCAGATCCTGCACGAGCTGTTCGATCGCAGCCTGCGCACGCGCGGCGAGACCCTGGCCACCGAGCTGGCGAACGGTCTGGCCAATCCGCTGTACTACTCGGACCTGGGCGCAGTGGGGGCCCTGGTGCGCAATGCCGCGCGGCAGCAGGTGGTGAGCTACGTGCTGGTGTTCGACCGACGCGGCCGGCTGGTGCACGACGGCTCGCCCAACCTGCAGCATTACGGTCAGGCCATGACCGACCCGCTCGCCTTCAAGGCGGTGACGGCGCGCGCCATGGTGTTGCAGTCCTCGCCGGAGGTGCTGGACGTGACCGTGCCGATCAAGATCGGCGACCAGCGTATCGGCGGCGTCCGCGTGGGCATGTCGCTTGAGCGGGTGCGCAGGATCGAATCCGGCGCCAACCTGACCCTGGTGCAGAACCTCAACGCGATCGGCAAGCGCGATCTGGGCTGGCTGCTGGTGCTGCTGGCCGCGTTGGTCGCGCTGGGTGTGCTGTTGGCCATCTATGTGCAGCGCACCCTGGTGGCGCCGGTGCGGTTGCTGGCCGCGGCCGCGCGCCAGATCGAGCGTGGCGACTATGCGGTGCAGCTGCCGCCGCATCCGCGCAACGACGAGATCGGCGAGCTGATCTCCGCCTTCGGCCGCATGAGCGAGAGCATCGCCCGGCACGATCGCGAGGTGCGCCACATGGCTTACACCGATGCGCTGACCGGCCTGACCAACCGGCTGGGATTTCGCGAAGGCCTGGATCATCTGCTCAACACCGCCCGCAGTACCGACAGCAAGCTGGCGCTGCTGTTTGCCGATATCGACGACTTCAAACGCGTCAACGACACGCTGGGCCACGAGGCCGGCGACGAGGCCTTGCTGCAGTTCGCCAGCCGCATCAGCCGCGCGGTCGGCGCATTGGGCGGCGACGATGCGATCCTGGCGCGCTTCGGTGGCGATGAATTCGTGATCCTGCTGCAGAACGGCGATGTCAGCCTGCTCGCCGCCCAGCTCGCCGACCGGCTGGTGCACGAGTTGAGCCGCCCATTGAACGTGCAGGGCCGGGAGGTGTTCCTGGGTACCTCGATCGGCATCACGCTGTTCCCGGACGATGCCAGCAATGCCACTGGGTTGTTGAAGAACGGCGACATTGCGATGTATCAGGCCAAGGTCGCCGGCAAGAACTGCCATCGTTTCTACAGCCGCGCCGCCGATCATGCGGTGGAGCGGCGTGTGCACATGGAGCACGAGCTGCGCGGGGCCTGGGATCGCGATGAGTTGCGGCTGGTCTATCAGCCGATCTACCGCACCAGCGACCGTGTGCTGGTGGGGGTGGAAGTGCTGTTGCGCTGGCAGCACCCGGCGCTGGGCACGATTGCGCCGTCCACCTTCATCGATATCGCCGAGCAGAGCGGCCTGATCGAGGTGATCGGCCCCAAGGTGCTGCGCGCGGCCTGCCTGGAAGCGGCGCAATGGCCGGTGGTGGGCGATGGCCTGTTCATCTCGGTCAACGTCTCGCCGCGTCAGCTGCGCAGTGGCGACCTGATCGACACGGTGGCCGAGTGCCTGGCCGAGTCCGGCTTGCCGGCTGCGCGGCTGCATCTGGAGCTGACCGAAACGGCGGTGATCGGCGACGAAATGATGGCCGCCAGCCTGCTCGATCAGTTGCACCGCACCGGCGTAAAGGTCTGGCTGGATGACTTCGGTACCGGTTTCTCCGGCCTGAGCCACCTGCGCCAGGTGCCGGTGGATGGGGTCAAGATCGACAAGAGCTTCATCGCCGACCTGCAGCGCGACCCGGACGATCTGGCGCTGACCACGGCCATCATCGGCATGGCGCATTCGCTGGGCATCACGGTGGTGGCCGAGGGCATCGAGCAGGAAGCGCAGTTCAACCTGCTGCGCGAGCGCGGCTGCGACCTGGGCCAGGGCTACTGGTTCAGCCGCCCGCTGAGCCCGGCCGATCTGGTCAAGCTGATCGCGGCCGGCTGATCGGCGTAGGAGCGCACCTGGGCGCGACGGGCGTTATCGGTAATGCTTCGTCGCGCCCGGGTGCGCTCCTACGGGTCCCGTGTGTGGCGCCCTTGGTTACAGCGGCCGCTTGCCGGTATCGCCGGGGATTTCGCGCACCAGGCGCGGCACCAGATAGCCGGACAGGCGCGCGGCCAGCTCGGTGTGCAAGGCGCGCGCGCGGGCATCGTCCACTTCGAAATGCGCCACGCCGGCAACCCGGTCGAGCTGGTGCAGGTAATACGGCAGCACGCCGGCGGCGAAGCTGCGTTCGCTCAGGGCCGCCAGCGCGTCCACGCTGTCGTTGACGCCGCGCAGCAGCACGGCCTGATTGAGCAGCTGCGCACCGGCCTCGCGCAGGGCGCGCATGGCGGCGTCCACCGCGCTGTCGAATTCGTTGGCATGGTTGGCATGCACCACGAAGGCCACCGGCCAGGGCAGGCTGCGCAGCCAGGCCAGCAGCGGCGCATCGACGCGCTCGGGCAGCACGATCGGCAGCCGGCTGTGGATGCGCAGGCGTTTGACATGCCCGATGGCGCCCAGCGCGTCGGTGAGTTCGGCCAGCTTGCCGGTGGCCAGCGACAGCGGGTCGCCGCCGGACAGCAGCACTTCGTCGATGCCGGGGTCGGCCGCGATCGCGGCGACCGCGTCGCGCCATCCGTCGCGCGCGGCGGTTTCCTCGGCATACGGGAAGTGGCGGCGGAAGCAGTAGCGGCAGTGCACCGCGCAGCTGCCGGTGGCGATCAGCAAGGCGCGTCCGCGGTATTTCTGGATCACGCCGTCCGCGATCTTGGCGGCACCATCGCCGACCGCATCCAGGCCAAAGCCCGGCACCAGCCGCATTTCATCGTCCAGCGGCAGCACCTGGCGCAGCAGCGGGTCGTGCCGGTCGCCACGGCGCATGCGCGCCACGAATGCCTGCGGCACCCGCAGCGGGAACTGGGCGGCGGCTGCGTCGCTGATCCCGGCCGCCTGCGCGTCCAGGCCCAGCAGCGCCAGCAGCGCGCGCGGGTCGCGCACGGCGTCGCGCCACTGCTGCTGCCAGCGTGGCGGCTGCAGGGTGGGAGGCGGAGATGGCTGCAAGGCGAGGGGGGCTGCGGGTATCATATGCGGTCACAAAACCAATGCCCGCCGGTTGCGGCGGGCGCCCCATTCTAATCCGACCTGCCACGGCCTGTGGCAGGTCGTGGTCTTATCGAGGAGCTGCACCATGGCCACTGTTGGCATGAACGACGTCAAGAACGGCATGAAGATCCTGGTCAACAACGAGCCGGCGGTCATCACCGAGACCGAATACGTCAAGCCGGGCAAGGGCCAGGCCTTCACCCGCATGAAGTACCGCTTCATCAAGTCCGGCCGCGTGGTCGAAATGACCATGAAGGCGACCGACGACGTGGAAGTGGCCGACGTGGTCGATACCGACATGCGTTACCTGTACAGCGATGGCGAGTACTGGCACTTCATGGACCCGGAAACCTTCGAGCAGGTGCAGACCGACAAGGCCGGCATGGGCGGCGCCGACAAGTGGCTCAAGGGCGAGGAAGATTGCATCGTGACGCTGTGGAACGGTGCGCCGATCTGGGTGCAGCCGCCGAACTTCGTCGAGCTCAAGATCACCGAGACCGACCCGGGCGTGCGCGGCGACACCTCCGGCGGCGGCGGCAAGCCGGCCACGCTGGAAACCGGCGCAGTGGTACGCGTGCCGTTGTTCGTCAACCAGGACGAGATCATCAAGGTCGACACCCGTTCGGGCGAATATTCGGCGCGCGTCAAGTAAGACGATGCGTCCGGGACACTGGCCTGAGCTAGCGGTACGCGGTGCCAGTGTCGGGTTGGGGCTGTGGGCTGCGCTGCTTGCGTGCCCGGCGTTGGCGCAATCGGCGGCCGCAACCTGCGACGCCGGTGACGTGGCTGCCGTTGCGGCCATTGCAACGTCCGGCGTCGTGGGCGGCGCTGCCGCCACGCTGCCGGTCGACCGTCTGGTGGCCCAGGCCTGCAAGCCGTGGCCGAACGACCCGGCGATCCGGCTGGCGGCACTCGCATTTGCTGGCGACGCGGAGGCCGTGCCTGGCGAGCGCGACCTTGAGTTGCGCGTGGCCATGCTCGATGCCGCCAGCGGTAAGGTGCTGGCGTTCTACGCGCAGGCAATGGGCGAGGACGCCGCCTTCGAACTCGCTGCCGACAGCCTGCGGCTGGATACCGCGCGTTACGACCTGGCCAAGGGCGTGCGCGCGATCGGCGTGGTGGTGCGGAGTGCTGCGCGCGGGCCCAGCTGCCCGGATTTTTACAGCAATCAGGCGTTGACCCTGCTGGTGCGCGAGGGGCGCAGCCTGCGCCCGGTGCTGCAGCGCGATCTCTATGCATGGCGACGTGTGAGAGGCAAGCCGTGCAGTCTGGGGAAGGGCGATGTGATCACCGACGTCGCCAATCTGAGCGTGAGCATGGCGCCGCAGGGACATGCCGGCTATGCGGACATCGTGCTGACAGCCAACGTGTCTACCGTGGAGAGCGCCGCTGGCAGCGACACCGATACCGAACGCACCCGTCGCGTGCGCCAGGTGCTGCACTACAACGGCCAGCGCTATGTGCCTGTGGCCGATGGCGATTCCCGCTGGCCGTTCGACAACTAACCTTTTATGGATCCGCTCATGACCAATGCCCCTCCCGAAGTGTGCGACCTGTTGATCGAAGCCGGTTACGTAGTGCCGATCGAGCCGCACGCGGTGGTGCTCGACGATCACGCGGTGGCGGTGCACAACGGCGTCATCGTGGCGATCCTGCCGACCGCCGAGGCGCGCCTGCGATTTGCGCCGACCCGGACCGTCTCGCGTCCGGAGGCAGCCTTGATCCCGGGCCTGGTCAACGCGCATACCCACAACCCGATGACGCTGCTGCGCGGCGTGGCCGACGATCTGCCGCTGATGGTGTGGCTGCAGCAGCACATCTGGCCGGTGGAGGCGGCGGTGATCGGGCCGGAATTCGTGGCCGACGGCACCACGCTGGCGATCGCCGAAATGCTGCGTGGCGGGACCACCTGCGTCAACGAAAACTACTTCTTCGCCGATGTGCAGGCGGCCGTCTACAAGCAGCACGGCTTCCGCGCGCTGGTCGGCGCGGTGATCATCGATTTCCCCACCGCCTGGGCATCGTCGGACGACGAATACTTCGCACGGGCCGGCGAGCTGCACGACCAGTGGCGCGACGATCCGCTGATCAGCACCGCGTTCGCGCCGCATGCGCCGTACACGGTCAACGACGCCAACTTCGAACGCGTGCGCATGCTGGCCGACCAGCTGGATCTGCCGGTGCATCTGCATACGCACGAAACCGCGCAGGAAGTGGCCGATTCGATGGCGCAGTACGGGCAGCGGCCGCTGGCACGCCTGGACCGCCTGGGGCTGGTCAACGACCGCCTGATCGCCGTCCACATGACCCAGCTCACCGACGCGGAAATCCATCTGTGCGCCGAGCGCGGTGTCAGCGTGGTGCACTGCCCGGAGTCCAACCTCAAGCTTGCCTCGGGCTTTTGCCCGGCCTGCGCGCTGCAACGTGCCGGCGTGAATCTGGCCATCGGCACCGACGGCTGCGCCAGCAACAACGACCTGGACATGTTCAGCGAGAACCGTACCGCGGCGATCCTGGCCAAGGCAGTGGCCAACGATGCGACCGCATTGGATGCGGCCACCACGCTGCGCGCGGCCACGCTGGGCGGCGCGCGTGCGTTGGGCTTCGGCGACAGGATCGGCTCGATCGAAATCGGCAAGCAGGCCGATCTGGTCTGCGTCGACTTGTCTGCACTGGAGACCCAGCCGCTGCATCATGTGCTGTCGCAACTGATCTACGCCGCCGGCCGTCACCAGGTTACCGATGTGTGGATCGCCGGCAAGCCCAAGCTGGTGCAGCGCGAGCTCATCGACATGGATGCCGCTGCCCTGGTCGCCAATGCGCGGCAGTGGCGCGAGCGCATCCGCACCGTCCGCGCCTGAGCGCGCGTCATCCCATCACGGAGCTCCGCATGAATCCGAATACCCAATCCACGTCCAGCAACTTCCATCAGAGCGAACTGGACAAGTTCGCAGCATTGGCCAACCGCTGGTGGGATGCCGACGGCCCGCAGAAGCCGCTGCATGCGCTCAATCCGGTGCGCCTGGACTATGTGTCCGCACGGCTGGGCCTGGCCGGTGCGCGCGTGCTCGATGTCGGCTGCGGCGGCGGCCTGCTCAGCGAGTCGATGGTGCGCCTGGGCGCGCAGGTCACGGCGATCGATCTGGCGCCGGAGCTGGTCAAGGTGGCACGCCTGCACAGCCTGGAATCGGGCGTGCAGGTGGATTACCGCGTGCAGTCGGTGGAAGACCTGGCCGCCGAACAGCCGGGCAGTTTCGATGCGGTAACCTGCATGGAGATGCTCGAGCACGTGCCGGACCCGACCGCGATCATCCGCGCCTGCGCCAGCCTGCTCAAGCCCGGCGGCAAGCTGTTCCTGTCCACGCTCAATCGCACCCCGGCCGCGTTCGCGCTGGCGGTGGTCGGCGCCGAATACATCGCACGGCTGCTGCCCAGGGGCACGCATCACTACAAGGATTTCATCAAGCCGGCAGAACTTGCGGCCTGGTTGCGCAGCGCCGAGCTGCAGCTGGCAGACGTCAGCGGCATGCTGTACGAGCCGTGGCGCAATCGCGCGCGCCTGTCGTCGCGCACCGAGGTCAATTACCTGGCCTATGCGGTGAAGCCGTGACGAGCGGGAATTGGGCAGTGGAGATTCGGCATTCGCAACGGCACGTGCGTGTTTGATGTCGGCCGAATCGCAGGTTACCGATGACGGCAGGCAAGCGCAGAGCGGCGGGGCGATGAGGTTTCCGCGTGCGGTGTTGTTCGATCTGGATGGCACCTTGCTGGATAGTGCGCCGGACATGCTGGCGACCGTCAATGCGATGCTGGAGGAACGTGGGCGCGCGCCGATGGCGTTGGCGCAGTTGCGTCCGGCGGTGTCCAAGGGCGCGCGCGCGATGCTGGCAGTGGCGTTTGCCGAACGCGATGCGGTCGAGCGCGATGCGCTGGTGCCGGAATTCCTGCGTCGTTACGAAGGCTTGATCGGCACGCAGTCGCAGCTGTTCGACGGTGTCGACGAACTGCTGCTGCGGCTGGAGCGCGCCGGTTGCATCTGGGGCGTGGTCACCAACAAGCCCGAATATCTGGCCCGGCTGATCCTGCCGCAGCTGGGGTGGGAGCGGCGCTGCGCGGTGCTGATCGGCGGCGATACGCTGGCCGAGCGCAAGCCGCACCCGTTGCCCTTGCTGACAGCGGCCGAGCGCATCGGCGTTGCGCCGGCGCAGTGCGTCTACGTCGGCGACGACGAGCGCGACATTCTGGCCGCGCGCGCAGCGGCGATGCCGTCGGTGGCGGTGTTGTGGGGCTATCGGCTGCACGACGACGAGCCATCGCGCTGGCAGGCCGACGTGCTCGTGGCGCAGCCGCAGGCACTGTGGGACGCCGTGGCGTGGCCGCAGATCTGATCCTCTTTCGTTTTCTTCTGGACCCGCCATGAGCCAATCCAGCGCTCTCGACAGTTTTCTCGACAAGTGGCGCACCCGCTGGCCGGAGTGGTCGGTTGCCGAGCCATTCATTCCCGAGCCGCAGCGACGCCTCACGGCGGCCTGGTTTGCGCTGCTGCAGGAATGGGAAGACATCATGAACATCGCCGGCGACCCGTTGCCGGCCGACGCCAAGCTGGCATGGTGGCAGCAGGAGCTGCGCGATTGGTCGCAGCAGCGCTCGCGCCATCCGCTCGGGCGTGTGCTGGAGCCGGTGCCTGCGCCATGGGCGCAACTGGCCGACACCCTGCCGGCAATGCAGGACGCGCGTGCGCAGCCGCAATCGCTGCAGCAGGCGTTGGCGAGATTGCGGGCCTTCGCCGAGGCCGTGGTCGCCGTGGAAGCCGCGCTATTTGCGCGCACCCAGCCTGGCGATGCCGCTGCGGTGGCGCTGCAATGGCTGGACGCCCGCCAGCGGGTGGCCGGCGACAGCGCCGCGCCCGGTGACATGACGCTCGCTGCATGGCGCACGCAGTTGCTGCGCGCCTGGCCGCGCAAAGCGGCGTTGGCGCGCCCGCATCGGGTGTGGTCGCGGCTGGCCCGCTTGCGCCTGCAGCGCGAGCTTGCCGGCAAGGCAGCGTATCCACCGCCGGTGCAGCAGCTGTGGCATAGCTGGCGTGCTGCCAGCGGCGCGGACTGAGCGCGCGGATCTGCGGTTCCGTCAGAGCACGACCAACGACGTGGCGAAGGTGCCGCAATCGCAGGAAACGACAACGCCTGTCGGCGTACCGCATCACACGGCTTGCCGACAGGCGGGGGTGGCAACGTCTACGCGCTGCGATCCGGCGACGCGGATGACCTGGTGTGGCAGCCGTCGGTCCGCGCTGCCGGCACCGCTATTGCCGTATTCGTAGCAACGGTTGGCCGAATTGACACGGGTGCTGCTGCAGTACGGGCGGCTGACGGTGGATGCATTGCATGGTGCGGTCTTGCGGATGTGGCTGCCCAGGCCGGAATTGCGCACCGTGACCTGGCCATTGGGCGAGCTACGGTTGACGTAGGCGGACAGGCTGCTGCCGATGCCCTCGTGTCAGGCGCGCCCAGGTCGGCGCGATACATTTATTTATATGAAGGTGAAAATGCATTTTTTAACTGAAACACCATTTATCGTCGACATTTTAATGACTGCCATTGGTTTGTTCGTGATGTTTTCAATCTTCAAGCCTGATAAAAACGAGTTGGTGGATATAAGAAACTGGAAGACCAAGGGGGAATGGCATGGTGAAATAATGACTACCGAGCCTAAAAGCTGGTTGCCAACAGACACCAAGCATGGTGATGAATTCTTCTATGATTTCAAGGTATCACTTAATATTGCTGGAAAACGGAATCTACATACTGCGAAAGGGTTGGTAAGGCCAAAAGACATTCATAAACTAAAGAAAGGCATTAAGTCATTGTTAAATATAGTGAGGATAAGCCGCCAAAAGTCGCTGTAATTGATGTTTTGTATTAGTCCTTGCGGCAAGGAAAGGACACAAAAATGGTCCTTGAGGCGCTACCCGCCGATCTGCGCTGTCCTACGTCAGGCCGGCGGCGCGGGCGCAGCCGCCCACATGCACGGCCAACTTCGGCGTCAGCTTGGTGCGCTGGATGGCGATGCTGGTGTACGGGATACGGTGGCGCATCGCGTACTTCGCCGGATGTGTCGACAGATCGTGGGCCAGCACGGCAATCCCGCTAATCTGCAGATCTTGCGGCAGGCCCAGATCACCCTGTATGGCTGCATTACCCAGCGCCTCTCTCAAGAGCCATTGAGGATTCTCCGCAAGGTCATCGCGATTCAGATCAGCAAACGATCGATCAACGCCTGCTCGTAATCGTTGAGAGGCTGATTTTCGTAGAGCTTGTCGGAGGCGTCGACTAGCGCCCGGCCCTCGACTTCACGCCCACTTTCGCCATACACGTGGCCAAGGTTCTCCAGCGACTGCAGGTTGCCGTGCTTGGAGAAGGAAATCAGATACCAGCGCTCGGCCGTCTCGAGTTCGCCCAGGCGGTGGTAGGCCACCGCCAGATTGTGCTGGGCGTAGACGTGATCGGATTCCAGCGCCTGCAACAATGCCTGCCTGGCCTGCTGGTAGTCCTCGCGCTGCAGGTACAGCAGGCCGAGGTTGTTGTAGCCGTCGACATTCCCCAGCTCGGCAGCGCGCCGATAGGCCTGCTCGGCCTGCGGGTAGCGCTTGGCGTGCAGATGGACGTCGCCAAGCAGGTTCAGCGCCTCCGCATGATCGTGGCGCACGGCGTTGTCGAGGTGCTCGACGGCGTCGTCGTGATCGCCGTCCTGATAGGCCATGCTGCCGAGGTAGAAGTGGCTGCGGGGGCAATCGTACGCGGCGGCCTTCTGGAAGTATTGGCGGGCGGCGTCGTGATCACCCTCCTGGAAGGCCATGCTGCCGAGGTTGTAGTGGCTGCCCGGATAATCGTGCTCGGCGGCCCGTTGGAAGTGGTGGCGGGCGGCGTCGTGATCACCGTCCTGATAGGCCAAGATGCCGAGGTTGTAGTGGCCGCCGGGATAATCGTGCTCGGCGGCCATCTGGAAGTGTCGATGAGCGTCGGCGTGATCTTCACGCGCCAGGCTCACCGCGCCAACGCCGTTCATCCAGCGCGGGTCGGCGGGGCACGCCTTGGCAAGGGTCTGGAAGGACTCCAGCGCGGTGTCCAGATCCTGCTCGCGAAACGCCGCCCACGCCTGCTCACTGAGCGCGGTCGCCTGCTCGTCACTGAGGTTTTTTTTATTCATGAACCACATGATGTTTCCTGCCTTGCGAGCAGGTCAAGGATGTGTGCCGTGAGCCGGGTATTTCCGATGCGACGTACTACGTCTGGAAGTCCAGGTACGGCGGCACGGAAGCCTCCGACGTGCAGCGGCTGCGTGATGTTGAAGCCGAGCACGCCAAGCGAAAGCGGATGCCCTTTCCCGAGCGTGGTTTTTGGAAAGCTCTTTCAGATCATCCGCCGTCGCGGACAGGTGTGGAACCACAAAAGGGTGGCGCGTGTATTGCCCTGATGAAGCTCAATCAGCGTCGTGGCAGCAGGCGCCGGGTCCCCACACGCTATCCCCAACCGTTGGCGTGCGGAGCATGCCCCAATGCCGGGCGGCCTGGCAGGCGAGCTTACTGACATGGTTGCTGCGGCTGCCCGGTGTCGAGGCGCAATGCTGGAGGGCTTTGCTGGCATCACGCTCTGCAAGGTGACAGCGTCGCAAACACGCAGCATGGGCGGTCGCCATTTATGCAGGTGCACCATTGCAGAGGGGGCGATCGCGTTGCCGGCGTGTGCAGGCGGAAGTGCGCATCGTCACATGCCGTGGGCAGGGGGACTTCCAGACTGAGCCACCCGCGTAGACACGCGCATGTGAGATAGCGAGATGGCAGATCCCAAAGAGCTGCAGGAAAAATTCTGGAAAGCCCTGAAGTCCGATCGCACCGTGATGCTGGGCCTGGATGGCGTGGAAGATGGGCATGCACGCCCGATGACGGCGCAGATCGAAGGCGATAGCGGTGGCCCGATCTGGTTCTTCACCTCCAAGGACAATGCGCTGATTGCCATGCTGGGGCAGGGCCGCCGCGTCATCGGTGCCTTCAGCAGCAAGGGGCACGACCTGTTCGCCAGCATCAGCGGCTCGTTGCGCGAGGACACCGATCCGGCCGTGGTCGAACGTCTGTGGAACCCGCATGTCGCGGCCTGGTATGAAGGCGGCAAGGACGATCCCAAGCTGGCGCTGCTGCGCCTGGATACCGATCACGCGCAGATCTGGCTCAACGGTTCCAGTCTGCTGGCCGGCATCAAGGTGCTGTTCGGCGTCGACCCGAAGAAGGATTACCAGGACAAGGTGGCGGACGTTCCGCTGCGCTGAGGCCTGAACGATGCAGGCGCGATCTTCGCGATGGCGCCTGCATCGTCTTCATTCACGTGCTGTCGCTTGCGCAAGTTCCGGCCCGGTTGTGAGGCTGGGTCGGCACTCGCGGCTGACTGCATGCAGGAACGCCAACGGCGCCACGCGTCCATGTGCCGTGCGCCTTCCACAGGAGAAGCGAGATGCAACAGATCGAAATTGGCCAGATGGTGTTTTTGCGCGACGGCGAAGTCGGCGTCGGTGCAATTCGCGAGATTCGCAAGGATGGCGCCGAGCTCGTCGTCAATATCGAAAACGGTGGCGACTTCGTGCTGCCTGCAACGGTGGTGCGCGATGTGCATTCCGGCAAGGTGATGCTGGATGTCGAGCAACTGCCGGAAGAGGTACGCAATGCCTTGCGTCACCCACACGACAATGAATTGCCGACCAGCACCTACGCGGCCAGCGATCCGCAGGATGGCGCGCTCAAGTAGATCGGCTAACGTCGACTACGTTCGACATCCTGCGGCAAACCATCGGGGAGTAGAAACGTCCGTGGTGCGGCGTCGGGCAGGCCGGCCGACGGCAGCGCCGGTTGCTCGGCCTCGTCCTTGAGTTGCACGCCGGACAGCTTGCGTCGGAACGACTCGCGCAGCAGATATGCGAGCTTGTGGGTGGCGTCGGCGTAGCTCAGCCCTTCGGTGCGGATGTTGGAGATGCAATTGCGCGCCGCGTCGGTCAGGCCTACCCGCGGGGTATAGGTCAGATACAGGCCCAGGCTGTCGGGCGAGCTCAGGCCTGGCCGTTCGCCGATCAACACGATCACCAGGCGGGCCTTGAGCAGTTCGCCGACCTCGTCGCCGATGGCGACGCGGCCTTGCGCGACCAAGACCACCGGCGCCAGCGACCAGCCTTCGTGCGCGGCCAGGGCGTCGACATGTTCCACCATCTGCGCTGCATGCCGATGCACGGCCAATGCAGAGAGTCCGTCGGCGACCACGACAGCCACATCGTGCCCGCCGCCATGTACGGCGGTCAGGCCACGCAGATGCGCGGCCGCCTCCTCGCCCAGGCGCCGGCCCAGATCCGGACGTTGCAGGTAGGCATGCCGATCCACCGCCGCGCTGTGCAGCAGAATGCTGTCGCGCCCACGCTGTTTCAGCGCTGTCTGCAGCGGCTGTGGATCGAACGCCAGATGCACCGCATCGCGTGCCTGCGCATGCGCCAGCTGGAAATCCAGGTGCGCGGCGGTCGGCAGGCTGGTGCCGACGCGTCCCAGCGCGATGCGCGCCGGCGTAAGCCGGCGCAGGTGTGCCCAGGCATCGCGTGGCGGGGTGGTCGGGGCACTCATTGCGCGCCGCCGGTGTGCAACTGCTCCAGCGCACGCCGGAACGGTGCGGGAAGCTCGCTGCCGAGTTCGAAGCGGCCATCGCGCAGCCGCAGGATGCCTTGCTGTTCCAGCCAGTGTTCGAACTCGGGCGCGGCGCGCAGGCCGAGCGCCTGGCGCGCATACAGCGCATCGTGGAACGAGGTGGTCTGGTAGTTGAGCATCACATCGTCCGAGCCGGGGATGCCCATGATGAAGTTGATGCCGGCGGTGCCGAGCAGGGTCAGCAGCACGTCCATGTCGTCCTGATCGGCTTCGGCATGATTGGTGTAGCAGATGTCGCAGCCCATCGGCACGCCGAGCAGCTTGCCGCAGAAGTGATCCTCCAGCCCGGCACGGATGATCTGCTTGCCGTCGTAGAGATACTCCGGGCCGATGAAGCCGACCACGGTGTTCACCAGCAGCGGCTTGAACTGCCGTGCCACCGCATAGGCGCGCACCTCGCAGGTCTGCTGATCGACGCCATGATGCGCGTTGGCCGACAACGCGCTGCCCTGGCCGGTCTCGAAATACATCACGTTGTCGCCGACGCTGCCGCGCCGCAACGCCACCCCGGCGTCATGGCCTTCCTGCAACAGCGCCAGATTGATGCCGAAGCTGGCATTGGCCGCCTCGGTGCCGGCGATGGACTGGAACACCAGGTCCACCGGCACGCCGCGGTTGATCGCCTCGATGGTGGTGGTGATATGCGCCAGCACGCAGGATTGGGTCGGGATCTGGTAACCGCTGATCACCGCATCGAGCATGCGCAGCAACGCGGTGGTGGCGGCCAGGCTGTCGCTGGCAGGATTGATGCCGATCACCGCATCGCCGTTGCCGTACAACAGGCCGTCGAGCACGCTGGCGGCGATGCCGGTGGCATCGTCGGTGGGGTGGTTGGGCTGCAGGCGCGTGGACAGCCGCCCGCGCAAGCCCAACGTATTGCGAAAGCGCGTGACCACGCGGGTCTTCTGCGCGACCAGGACCAGGTCCTGCACGCGCATCAACTTCGAGACCGCTGCCACCATCTCCGGCGTCAGCCCGGGTGCCAGTGCGGTCAGCGCCGCTTCGTCGGCCTGCGCACTCAACAGCCAATCGCGAAAGCCGCCGACGGTGAGGTGCGCCACCGCGGCAAACGCGGCCGCATCGTGCTGGTCGACGATCAGGCGGGTGACCTCGTCCGCTTCATACGGCACCACCGCTTCCTCGAGGAAGTGCCGCAGCGGCAGATCGGCCAGCGCCATCTGCGCCGCCACCCGCTGCAGCCCGGAATCGGCCGCGAGCCCGGCCAGTTGGTCGCCCGAGCGCGGCGGCGTGGCCTTGGCCAGCAGGGTCTTGAGATCGGCAAACCGGAAGCGCTCGCCGCCTGCGCTGAACGCGAACCCGCTCATCTGGCACTGGCCGCCGGCGTGGCCTGGCCGCGCAGGCTCAGCACGCAGCACAGCCCGCCGAACAGCAGCAGGCCCACGAAGATCAGCGCCACGATCGGGTTGAACCAGACCATCGCCACCAGGCACACCAGCGCCAGCAGCAGCGCGATGGCCGGCACCACCGGATAGCCCGGCGCGCGAAAGCTGCGCTCCAACCCGGGTTCGGCGCGGCGCAGCTTGAACAGGCTGAGCATGCTCATCACATACATCACGATCGCGCCGAACACCGACATGGTGATCATCGCCGCGGTCAGCGACATGCCCTGGATCTTGACCACGCTGTCGCTGCAGATCGCCGCGATGCCGATCGCGCCGCCGGCAAGGATCGCCCGATGCGGCGTGCGAAAGCGCGACAGCCTGGCCAGGCCGTGTGGCAGGAAACCGGCACGCGCCAACGCGAAGAACTGGCGCGAATAGCCCAGGATGATGCCGTGGAAGCTGGCCACCAGGCCAAACAGGCCGATCCACACCAGCATATGCAGCCAGATCGAACTGTTGCCCACCACCGCCTTCATCGCCTGCGGCAACGGGTCGTTGATGTTGGAGAGCTGACGCCAGTCGCCGACCCCGCCCGCGAACACCATCACGCCCAATGCCAGCACCACCAGGGTGAGGATGCCGGCGATGTAGGCGCGCGGAATCGTACGCTTCGGCTCCTTCGCTTCCTCGGCCGCCATCGCCGCGCCCTCGATCGCCAGAAAGAACCAGATCGCGAACGGGATCGCGGCGAAGATGCCGGAGATCGCCGCCGGCCCGAACACATCGCTGCCGGCCCAGCCGTTGGCGGCAAAGCGCGCAACGCTGAACCCCGGCGCCACCACGCCCATGAACACCAGCAGCTCGATCACCGCCAGCAAGGTCACGATCAGTTCGAAGGTGGCGGCGATCGCCACACCGACGATGTTCAAGCCCATGAAGATCGCATACGCACCGATCGCGGCGATGCGCGGGTCCAGAGTCGGGAATTGCACATTGAGATAGGCGCCGATGGCCATCGCAATGGCCGGCGGCGCGAACACGAACTCGATCAGCGTGGCCAGGCCCGCCAGCATGCCGCCGTAGGTGCCGAATGCGCGCAGGCTGTAGGCGAACGGCCCGCCCGCATTGGGAATGGCGGTGGTCAGCTCGGTGAAGCTGAAGATGAAGCAGGTATACATCACCGCGACCAGCAGCGTGGTCACCAGAAAGCCCAGCGTGCCGGCGGTGCCCCACCCGTAGCTCCAGCCGAAATATTCGCCGGAAATCACCAGGCCCACGGCGATCCCCCACAGTTGCCAGGTGCCCAGGGTGGGTTTGAGCTGCTCGTTGCGCATGTCGCACATCTCCTGCGGTCGGGGGAGGGGAGATGAAGCGGTCCGGCGCCTAAACGCGGGACCGACCGCCAGCGACCGCCCCCGCTGCTGCAGGGCGACGATCGACGGTCGTTCCGGTTATACCCCAAAGGTCCGCGGCGAACACGAGCACGGCGGGTGGGGCGCAGCGACCATGCCGCCACGCGCCGGCCTTGTTCGGATCCCGACGCTCCGACTATTGATTGCGTTCCAGCACCAGCAACGGATCGATCCGCACGTCGAACCAGTTCATTCCCCAATGCAGGTGTGGCCCGGTGGCGCGCCCGGTGGCACCGACCGCGGCAATCACCTGGCCTTGCTCCACCCGGTCGCCCACCTTCACGTCGATGCGCGACAGGTGCAGAAAATTCGAACTCACCCCGAAGCCATGGTCCAGCAGCACGGTGCCGCCGGTCAGGTACAGGTCCGGCGCGGCGAAGGTCACCACGCCGGCGGCCGGCGCCTTGACCGGCGTGCCGGTGGGCACGGCGATATCCATGCCCGAATGGCCGGCACCGGGCTGGCCGTTGTAGACGCGTGCATTGCCGAAGCGCCCGCTGATGCGGCCCTGCACCGGCCAGATGAAGGCTTGCGCGAAATCGGGGCGGGCATCGTCGCGATCGCGCGCGGCGGTGACCTGCGCCTGCTCGCGCTTGATCCGCTCGGCGATCGCCGCAGGCGGATTGACGGTCTTGGGCGGCACGCCGTTGACGCGTTCCACCGGCCAGTCGCGCGGCGTCACCGCGATGCTGGCGGTCTGCGTGCTGCCATCGGGGCGGGTGATCTGCACCTGCAACGGGCCGCTGGCATCGCGGCCGATGCCGAACACCACGCTGCCGTAGCCGCTGACGCGCAGCGTGCGGCCGGCGTACTGCACCTGGCTACCCGCCGGCACCTTGCCGATCACCAGCGCGCCCTGCGACGCGCTTTGCGGAAACACCACGTCCGCCGCCGCCGCGGACTGCGCAACGGCACTGCCGACGGCGAGCGACAGCGGCGCCAGCGCAAGCCAGGCGCCAAACAGGGCTGCGCGCATCAGCGGTCGAAGGTCAGGCGCTGGCCGGCGGCACTGCCGAGCAACTGTTCGCCATCCCACACCTGCTGGCCGTTGACCCAGGTCGCGGCGATGCGCGAGCGGAACGTGGTGCCTTCGAACGGCGACCAACCGCACTTTGACAGCACCTGCTCGCGCTTCACGGTGAACGGGGTGTTGTCGATCATCACCAGGTCGGCGAAATAGCCTTCGCGCAGGAAGCCGCGTTCTTCCACATCGAACAACTGCGCCGGCGCATGCGCGAACTTCTGCACGATGCGGGTGATCGGCAGCTTGCCCTCGTGCACCAGCTCCAGCGCGGCGACCAGCGCGTACTGCACCAGCGGCAGGCCGGAGGGCGCCTGCGCGTAGGGCTTCTGCTTCTCTTCCCAGGTGTGCGGCGCATGGTCGGTGGCGAGCACGTCGATGACGTCCTCGGCCAGCGCCTCGATCAACGCCACGCGGTCCTCGGCGTCCTTGATCGCAGGGTTGCACTTGATCAGGTTGCCCAGCCGCGCGTAATCGCTGCGGTCAAAGCGCAAGAAGTGGATGCAGGTCTCGGCGGTGATGCGCTTGCGCAGCTTGCCGTCGGCATCGACCAGCGGGCCGGCCTCGAACAGCGCCAGCTCGTCGGCAGTGGAGATATGCAACACGTGCAGGCGGGTGTTGTGCCTGCGCGCCAGCGCCACCGCCAGCTGCGACGACTTCAGGCAGGCCTGCCGCGAGCGGATGTCCGGATGCATCTCCGGGGTCAGTGCGTCGCCGTACTTCTCCTTGTACTGCGCCAGCGTCGCATCGATGGTCGGGGTGTCTTCGCAGTGGGTGATGATCGGCGTCGGTGCGTCGCGGAAGATCGCGTCCAGCGTCTCGGGGTTGTCGACCAGCATGTTGCCGGTGGAGGCGCCCATGAACACCTTGATGCCCGGCGCGGTCTTCGGGTCCAGGGTCTGGATCGCGGCCAGGTTGTCGTTGCTGGCGCCCATGTAGAAGCCGTAGTTGGCCCAGGCGCGCCCGGCTGCAGCGTCGTACTTGGCCTGCAGTGCGGCCGCGTCCAGGGTCGGCGGATTGGTGTTGGGCATGTCCATGAAGCTGGTCAGGCCACCGGCCACCGCGGCGCCGGATTCGGTCGCGATGTCGCCCTTGTGGGTCAGGCCCGGCTCGCGGAAGTGCACCTGGTCGTCGATCATGCCCGGCAGCACCCAGCGTCCGGCGGCGTCCACCACGGTGTCGCCGGCGGCCGGGGGGATCTTGCTGGCGATCTTCGCGATGCGGCCGGCGTCGATCAGCAGATCGGCGTCGAATTCCTTGCCTTCATTGACCAGGCGGGCGTTGACGATGAGGGTTCGGCTCATGGATGAGGTCCTTTGCAACTGCAGGAAGGGGAGACGGGCGAGGCTGCAGACGCAGGCGCGTCGGGCACGGGATCGAACCCGCCCGGATGGAATGGATGGCAGCGGCCGAGCCGGCGCGTGGCCAGCCAGCAACCGCGCAGTGGGCCGAAGCGGCCGATCGCGGTCATCGCATACTCCGAGCAACTGGGCGCAAAACGGCAGCGCGGCCCCAGCAAGGGGCTGATGAACCGCTTGTAGAAGCGCAGCAGCGCGATGAGCAGGCGTGAGATCACTTGCCAATGATATGCCACTTGGATTAATACGTGGTTGCCGGGGGTCCGTGGGGTAAGCTATAAAGGCCCGCTTTCCCGGGCCCCGGGGGAACCAAGGATGAGCGTTTCGTGGCTGCTAAAAAACCTGCAAAAAAGGCCGTAGAGGCCGCCAAGAAGTCCGCCAGACCCGTTGCGAAGAAGGCAGCGGCGCCCGCCGCTGCAAAACCGGCCGCCAAGCAGGCGACACCGCCCGCCAAGCCGCCTGTCGCCAAGAAGGCAGCTGCGACGAAGACCACGGCCAAGCCGGCGCCGGTCTCCAAGAGCGCAGCGTCCAAACCCGCGGCCTCCAAACCTGTAAAATCTCCTGTCGCCAAGAGTGCTGCCAAGCCGGCGGCGAACAAGGCAGCTCCGGCTGCCGCCAAACCGGCCGCCAAGCCGGTGGCGCCCAAGTCCGCACCGAAGCCGGCTACCAAGTCGGCTCCGGCCAAGTCAGTCCCGGTCAAGGCTGAAAAGCCCGCGCCCGCACCGGCCTCCAAGGCCGTCCCTGCGAAGCCGGCAAAGCCTGCGACCCCGTCACCTAAGAATCCCGTGCCCGTTTCGAAATCTTCAGCAAAAACGCCAACCAAAACCGAAGCCCCCGCCAAGCCCGCCGCGACCCGTCCGGTCGGCAAGGTGGCCGTGGCCGTGACCTCCAAGCCGTCCAGCCCGACCCCCAAGACCAAGTACAAGGTGGTCGAGTACAAGACCGATGAAGCCACCGGTCGTCCGATCCTGCCGCAGGGCTACAAGCCTGCAGCCGATGAGGAGTACATGAGCAAGCTGCAGCAGGAGTATTTCCGTCAGCGGCTGCAGAGCTGGCGCAACGACCTGGTCGAAGAGTCCAAGCAGACCATCGAAAACCTGCGCGAAGAAGTGCGCGACATCGGCGACGAAGCCGAGCGTGCCACGCGCGAGACCGAGAACTCGCTGGAGCTGCGCACCCGCGACCGTCACCGCAAGCTGATCGGCAAGATCGACAGCACGCTCAAGCGCCTGGAAGACGGCGATTACGGCTATTGCGTGGACACCGGCGAAGAGATCGGCATCGACCGCCTGGAAGCGCGTCTGACCGCCGAGCGCACCATCGACGCCCAGGAGCGTTGGGAGCACCTGCAGAAGCAGCAGGGCGACTGATCGGTCGACGAGGTCCAGGCCTTGTCCGTCGACTGAAAAACCCCGCCATGTGCGGGGTTTTTTGTGCGCATCGCGCACACGCAATGGCGTTCGATGCATCGACATGCCTGACGCAGGGCAGGCGGCCTGGTGGGCGTCGCTTGCCTGATGTGGGCCCGATGTACGCGCGTGCCGTGCCCGGCCCGGCATACGCAGCGAAACAGTGCCGGCTGCATTGGCAACCGGCACCGCATCGTTGCAGGGCTCACTGCAGGTCGCGCAGATCCAGCGTGCGCAGCTTGGGCGCCTTCCACGCGGTGGTGGCGACCACGCCCAGGGTCACGCAGCCGCCGATCACCACCGCCGGCACCAGGCCGACCAGGCGCGCCATCACCCCGTCGTAGAACGCGCCCAGCTCGTTGGACGAGCCGATGAAGATGCCGTTGATCGACGACACCCGGCCGCGCATCGCATCGGGCGTGGCCAGCTGCAGGATGGTCTGACGCACCACCACCGACACGCCGTCGCACATGCCGTACACCAGCAGGATCGCCGCCGACAGCCAGAAGTGCCGCGACAGGCCGAATGCGATCGTGCACAGCCCGAAGCCGGCCACCGACAGCATCAGGATGCGCCCGGCATTGCGTTGCAGCGGGTGCCGGGCCAGCCACACCCCGACCACGATCGACCCCAGCGCCGGGGCACCGCGCAGGATGCCCAGGCCTTCCGGGCCGTAATGCAGGATGTCGTGGATGAAGGCCGGCAGCATCGACACCGCGCCGCCCAGCAACACCGAGAACATGTCCAGCGCCATCGCGCCCAGCATGATCTGGTTGGACAGCACGAACTGCGCCCCTTCGGCGATGCTGCGGAAGATCGGCGCGCGGGGGCCTGTGTTGACCGGCTCGCTGACCCGTAACAGCGCCAGTGCCAGGATCGCCACCAACGCCACGCTGGCGGCCACGCCATAGGCCAGCCCCTTGCCGCCCCAGCCGACCAGCACGCCGCCCAGCGCCGGGCCGATCACCATGCCGGCCTGGAAGGTGACGCTGCCGATGCTGGCGCCACGGGCGAAGGCCTCGCGCGGCAGCGCACGCGCGAACAGCGCGTTATAGACCGGCGACAGGAACGAGCGTGCCGCACCGGTCAGTGCGATGGCTGCATAGATCGGCCACACGCCTTGCACCGGCAGCCAGCCATGGGTGATGGCCAGCAACAGCAGCGCGGTGGCGACCAGGCCCAGCACCGCGATCGTGCCCAGGCGGCGGCGCGGCAGGTGATCGACCAGATAGCCGGCAAACGGCGCGATGCAGAAGAACGGCAGGATCTCCGCCAGGCCGATCAAGCCGAGCGAGAGCGGATTGCGGGTGATCTCGTAGATATGCCAGCCGACCGTGACCGCGACGATCTGGTACGACAGCATCGCCGCCACGCGATACAGCAGCACCAGGCCGAAGCCGGGGTGGGCGAGCAGCGTGCGCAGCGAGGCGGCGGGCGAGGGCGTCGGCGTCGGCGTACTCACTGCTGCGCGCGGGCGGTGTCGCGGATGAAGGCCAGCATGGCCGCCACGCCGTTGCTGCGGGTCGGCGACAGATGCTTGGCCAGCCCGATTCTGGCGATGTAGTCCGGCTCGGTGGCCAGGATCTCCTGCGCGCTACGCCCGGAGTACACGCGCAAGGCCAGATAGATCAGCCCGGACACGATCGCCGAGTCGCTGACGGCGTGGAAGTCCAGCCGCTCGGCATTGCCCTCCGGCACGATCCACACCATCGACTGGCAGCCATGCAGGCGGTGTTCTTCGGTCTTCCACTGTTCGGGGAAGCTGGGCAGCTTGCGGCCCAGGTCGATCAGGTACTGGTAGCGCTCGGACCAGTCGCCGAAGAAGGAGAACTCCTCGGCGATGGCGGCCTGTGCGTCGACGGCGGTAGGTTCGAGCGGGAAGGGGGTGGTGGTCATCAAAAATCCAGAGTCGGTCGGTGATCGCGCTGCCCGGCGACACCGCAAGGGTGCCCCTCTCCCGCCGGGGCGAGAAGGCGCGGTTTGCGCGCCATTGGCGCGCGTGCCTTGGAGCGCCCGCGCCGCCAGCGCGGGCCGGGGCGCGGAGCGGGGATTGGGGGTGAGGGTAGG
>NZ_QEZH01000022.1:0-403 GCF_003993515.1 Xanthomonas sp. BRIP62415 | reverse complement strand
CTCATCGGTGGATCATACCGCGAATGACTTAGGTAATGCTTTCCTATTTGGTTCTTTGATGCAGGCGCGACGGAGTGTGATCGCCACAAAAGATCGAGGGTGGCACCGAGTCCGAAGACTCGATGCCACCCTCGAACACATTCCCCGACGGAGTGTTTACAGGTGGAGCAGGCGGAGCGAGTGAATCAGCTGCCGTTGGCCAGGACACCGCTGATGATGTCGGAGATGAAGCCGGCCGGGTTGTCGAGGATGGAGGATCCGGCCGAACCGGTTCCGCCCTCGCCGTCAGAAGAGCCGAAGCCCAGATCTGCCGAGCCCGATGCGGCCGCCTCGCCGGGGTTCTTGGCGCGGATCTTGGCGTAGACGCCGCTGATGTTCTGTTCGGTATTGAACGTCGAGATAC
>NZ_QEZH01000021.1:0-25211 GCF_003993515.1 Xanthomonas sp. BRIP62415 | reverse complement strand
GGCCGTCCTCGCCGCTGGAGCAGTGGCGCGCCGAGCGTTACGCCAGCTTCGACAGCGGCGCGGGTGCGGAGTTTGCCAACGGCAGCAGCACGCTGGTGGATCTGGCCCAGTACGCGGCCGGCAACGAACCCAAGCAACTCAGCGGCCGCCAGGAAGCCTACGAGAACCTGATCAACCAGTATCTGACGCGTTGATGTCCCGTGGCCGGCGGCGCACTGCGCGTCGCCGGCCGATGTCGGCCGCCCCCGTGGCCGTTCCTTTGCATGCTTCCAGGTGAACCCATGTCCAGTGTCTCCATAGACGGCGCCCCCGATGCCGGCGAGAACACCCGTTTCATCGTCCTGATCAGTTGCGTAGCCACGATCGGCGGTTTTTTGTTCGGTTTCGATAGCGGCGTGATCAACGGCACTGTCGACGGCCTGAAGCAGACCTTCAATTCCAGTGCCGCCGAGACCGGGTTCGAAGTCGCCTCGATGCTGCTGGGCTGCGCCATTGGCGCCTTCTTCGCCGGCCGTCTGGCCGACCGCTGGGGCCGCCGCGCGGTCCTGATCATTTCTGCGGCACTGTTCCTGCTCTCGGCCATTGGCGCCGGTGCCTCGCACAGTTCCGGCTTCTTCATCTTCGCCCGCGTGATGGGCGGCTTCGCGGTGGGCGCGGCCAGCGTCATCTCGCCGGCCTACATCGCCGAGGTCGCCTCCGCGCGCTATCGCGGCCGGCTGGCCACGATGCAGCAGATCGCCATTATCAGCGGGCTGTTCTGCGCGTTCCTGAGCAACTACCTGCTGGCCAACGCCGCCGGTGCCTCCACCGAGCCGCTATGGGCCGGGCAGGCCGCCTGGCGCTGGATGTTCTGGATGCAGGCGGTTCCCTCGCTGCTGTTCCTGTTGCTGCTGCTGGTCATCCCGGAGAGCCCGCGCTACCTGGTGGTCAAGGGCCGCCGCGAGCAGGCGCTGGTGGTCTTGAAGCGCCTGTACGGCAACGCCGCCGCGCAGACCAAGCTGGCCGAGATCTCGGCCTCGATGTCGGCCGACCAGCACAAACCCAAGTTCTCCGACCTCATCAACAAGGCCACCGGCAAGATCCGCCCGATCGTCTGGATCGGCGTGGGCCTGGCGGTGTTCCAGCAACTGGTCGGCATCAACGTGGTTTTCTATTACGGCGCCGTGCTGTGGCAGGCGGTGGGTTTCTCCGAACAGGACGCGCTGCTGATCAACGTGCTCTCCGGCGGACTGAGCATCGGCGCCTGCCTGGTCACGGTGATGCTGGTCGACAAGATCGGCCGCAAGCCGCTGCTATGGGTCGGCTCGGCCGGCATGGCGGTCTCGCTGGCCCTGGTGACTTATGCCTTTGCCACCGCCTCGCTGGATCCCAACGGCAAGCTCGCCATGTCCGATGCCATGGGCATGCTCGCGCTGGTGGCCGCCAACGTCTACGTGGTGTTCTTCAATGCCTCGTGGGGCCCGGTGATGTGGGTGATGCTGGGCGAGATGTTCCCCAACCAGATCCGCGGCTCGGGCCTGGCCATTGCCGGCGCCGCGCAGTGGACCTCCAACTTCGCCATCACCGTCAGCTTCCCGATCCTGCTGGGCAGCATCGGCCTGGCCGGCGCCTACGGCATCTACACCGTCGCCGCGTTCATCTCGGTGTTCTTCGTGCTCAGGTACGTCTACGAGACCAAGGGCAAGGAGCTGGAGCAGATGGAGGGCTGATCTGCTCCGTTATGCTGATATCGGCATGGAAGACGAACAAGGCCGCGCACTGCGCGGCCTTGTTCGTTGACGGTCTCGCCTGGCATCTTGCCGATGTCTCGCATGCCTGCATCGCTGCAGGCGCCTCAATCGCGCCGGCTGTCATCGTTGGGCTGGATGCGGTGCATGCGCCTCCTCGCGACTGCTCGCAGCTCTGGCCTCTGCTGTGTCAGGCGACCCGATTCCCGCGTGGCCCAACGCACCAGCAAAGTGCAATGCGCGTCTTCAACGGCGATAACCGCCTTGAAGGGCACCGGCTCTTTTTGCAAATTGTGCGCCACCGCTATACTCCACCAGGCAGTTTCCCTCCAGACTAGGGCGAATCGTGGAACCAAGGAGTGGTGGTATGGCAGTAGCTAAAGAGCTTGTCAGGGGCATGCTGATCAGCGTGTGCTACTGCTTGGTGTTTCTGTTGCTTTGGCGTTTTTCCCTTGATCAGTGGTACCTGCCAGTTGGTTTGCGGGTCGTTACCTTGCTCTATCGACCCTATCGGGAGTGGCCGTTTCTGTTGGCAGGGGACGCTGCAGCGATGTTGTTCCTGCGGATTCCTTTGGGCGAGCTTCAGGGGTTCAGCCCGCTCTGGTCGTATTTGAGCCCCCTATTGCACGCGCCCTTGATCGCCTGTGCGATTGGACTGCTGCGTTACCGCGCTCCTTACATCGTCAAGCGGGAGCAGTGGCTTGTCCCCGCTGCTCTCGCGCTAGCGCTTTGGAATGCGTTATGCAGCCTGTTATTGAATGGGCTGCTCGGTGGGCCGCCGATCTACCCTGTTATCGACTTGCTGTTGCGATATGGAGCGGGCAGCTATCTCGGCGTGCTCACCCTGTTGTTGCCGGTAATGTTGTGGGCCAATTGGAATCAGAGTCCTGTGCGTTCCAGTTTTCCGCGGGATGTTGGCGTCGCTGTGGTTGTTGTCCTCAGCTTCTTCTTCACTCTTAGTGTCTTGAATGATCCATCGATTCGAAACGTTTTGATGGTCGCGATGCTCGTGCCGATGGTGGTGCTGACTTTCAGGCATGGGTGGAGAGGGAATGCCTTAGGGGCGCTGTTGGCAAGTTTTGCGCTTGAGTTCTCAATGCCTAAGGTGTATCAGCTCGGGTTCTTTGATCAGGCTGTTTTCAATATCCAACTGCTTTATGCGTTTGTGACGACGATTCTGTTTGTCTTTAACGCCCGTCTACGTGAGCCTGTCCGCGACGGTATATCGAATCAGTCGAAGGATGATATTTACACTTTGGGTCGCGCAAGCTACGCCAGCGCCGAGCGCTTGTTGCGCAATCGCGTGCTTGAATACTCCGACATCAATGTGCAGATCAATCGGATGCGCAAAGATGTGGTGGCCGATTTGAGAGCAAAAGGGCAGCACTCGGTTGCGATGGAGATGACACGAGTGGGTGTTATCGAATCGCAGCTGTTGCAGCAATATGTGGCTGCATTGTATCCGTTGGAAATAGAGACGCATGGGTTGTATCAAGCGCTATGTTCGCCGGCGCTTGAGCGCTTCTGTGCTTCTAAGTTCCAGTATGTGTTTCGTGGCGACTGCAGGAGCCTGTCTTTGGAGCTACAGTTGAGCGCCTATCGCAGTGTGCTCAATTGCGTCGAGATTCTGCCTCCGGCTGGCAGGCATTTCATCCAGGTGCGTGCATGGATAGCGAGGGAGACCCGTGGTGTTGCAGTACGTGTTATTGCTGATTCCGCATCGGTTGACACGGTGCGGCGCGACTCGAATGACGTAGAAGCAGAACTGAAAGCAAGATTGAAAGCGCATGGCGGCATGTTTCATCGCCGCCATGCATTGGTTCTGACATTCCTGGTCGCTGAAGCCAATCCCGTACTGGTCAGGGAGACACGATCCACTGATCCCCAGTTGCTCCGCGCCGTGTGAGCACTGTGAAGTTTCTTGTCTTATAGACAAGTTGGGCTTGACTAAGCTGGGCTGCATCGTTTGCAGTCAGCTCGCTCAGGCTTGGAGCTGAGGAGATTTTATTTTTCTTGGGCAATACAACGCGATCCACATCCTTGCCCATTGGTAGGGTCCATAGAGCGTCATCCACCCGGGCGACGACAGCGTGGACCACGCCGGTGACATCGTTGATTTGCAAATATGTCACGCCATCACGATGGAACTCGTAGATGGCAAGCGAGGAGTCCATAGCGAGGTTGGCTGCCTTGGGATTGCTATCGCCAAGCCCGACGGCGGGCGCGCCGATGCCGCCACTGGGGCAGCAATCAGCCATCGCTGCGCTCGATGCGAAGAGTCCGACGATTAAACAAAAAGCCATAGGCCAGGTTTTTGCGTTCTTCATGATTTTGCCTTCCCCCTGCATGGGGCAACTCCGCCTGCGATTCAGGCGCTTATACGTTACGTGTTGAATGGCAGATTTTGTTGATTGTTTGTCGCAGAAAATCGCTGTGGCATACCGTCCGCCGATCAGCGAGGACAGTCAACCGCATCCGCCGTTACCTGGACCTATCCGGTCAGGCGTGATGTGCGGTGCTGGAGCGCGCGCGCTATTTAGCGGCTCGGCTCGAGTTCGCCATCAGCACGCGCAAACCATCCAGTCACCCGCCGGTAATGACGTTCGCCCCAACGACGCAAAAATTGCTGAGTGTGGTGGTCGCCGAGGTCGTGCAGGCTCGCGAGACGTCGGGCGATGAAGGAGGCGGTCAGTGGCTGGCCGCAGTCGACCTCGATGCAGTGGCGCCAGGCGGTATAGCTGTCGGGGATGACGGGGGACATTGTGGCTCTTCGGCAAGAGTGAACGTGAGGGTGTAGGCGGGACACAACAGGCTTGCTTTTGCGCGATAAATGTTACTTTATAACACTTCGTTCCGTCGTTCGTCCGGTTACATCGTGTCGCGCTCCTTACCTCAGAGTGTTGTTTGCCTGGTCACCATGCCAAACCTTCCATACTCGAATCGGCTCGGTGGCCGCGTCGATCCTCCGGAACCGGCCCGATGAGGCGGCGGCAGGTGTTGCGCACCGTCGGCGCAGCCTTGGTGCTGTCGCCGGGCCTTGCCCATGCGCAGTCGCTCCCGGAGCTGCGCAGCTGCAACCTGCAGCGCCAGGGTAGGGAACTGCAGCTTCGACTTGCATTGAGTACGCAGGTCGCCTACCGCAGCTTCAGCCTGTCCAATCCAGCGCGCTTGGTCATCGACTTGCCGGGCGTTTCGACACAGCCACCGCAGGTCGATCCATTGCCTGACGGTCTCGCAGTCGTTGCCATCCGTAGCGGCCCGCATGGCGATGGGCTGCGCGTGGTGCTCGATCTGGTGCAGCCGCTGACAGCCACGGCGCGCTGGGAGGATGGTGCGCTGGTGCTCGATCTTGCTGCTGTGTCCGGTACTGCGTCGTTGTCCGCAGCCGATCCGACCGAGCCGGCTGTTGCGGCGGCTGCGCCCACGCGCTCCCGCCTGCATCCCTACGTGGTCGCCATCGACGCCGGTCATGGCGGCAAGGATCCTGGCGCGGTCAGTGCCGATGCGCGCTACGAGAAGCATGTGGCCATGGCGGTCGCGGGGCGGCTGCACCAGCGCCTGGCGGCCGATCCGCGTTACCGGCCGACCATGATCCGCAGCGATGATCGCTTCGTGGCGTTGCACGAGCGGGTGTTGATCGCCCATCGCCGCAATGCCGATCTGTTCGTGTCCATCCATGCCGATGCTGCGCCCAGCAGCCAGGCGCGCGGCGCCTCGGTGTTTGCCTTGTCGCAGAACGGCGCCAGCTCGGCATTGGCGCGCTGGATCGCCGACAGCGAAAACGCCGCCGACGACATGGGCGACAGTGCGCGCCGTCTGCGGGTGCCCAGCAACCCGGTGCTGTCGCAGGTGCTGGCCGACCTGTCGCTGAGCGGCACCATCGCCAGCAGCGTGGCGTTCGGCAAGGTGATGCTCGGGCGGCTGCAGCAGGTGACGCGGCTGCATCAGGACGAGGTCGGGCAGGCCGGCTTTGCCGTGTTGAAGTCGCCGGATATTCCGTCGTTGCTGGTGGAAACCGGCTTCATGAGCAATCGCGACGATTGCCGGCGGCTGTGTGGCGATACGCATCAGGACGAACTGGCGCAAACGCTGCATGCAGGTATCGACGATTACTTCCAGATGTTCTCCGGTCGCGCCTGAGGCGCGATTCCCCCATCTCCTTCAACGAGCTTTCGATGTCCACCACGCTTCCCGATGTTGCCGTTACCGAACCGTCCACAGCGAGTGCGCCGCTGCGCTGGGTCGGCATGCAGGACATCGCCGTGCCGGTGCGCCTGGACGATGCCGAACCCGGCGGCAGCGTGGCCGCGCGTGCCGGCGTGCAGGTGGATCTGCCGCGCCCGGAACTCAAGGGCATCCATATGTCGCGCTTGTATCGCTTGCTGGATCGGCATCTGGAGCAGCCGGTGTTGCCGGCGATGGTGTCGCAGCTGCTGCAGGCGCTGATCGACAGTCATGCCGATTGCGGCAGCCGGGCGGCGCGGCTGACGCTGAGCTTTGAGCTGATGTTGCGGGTGCCGGCGCTGCGCAGCGAAGGACTGAGCGGCTGGCGCGCCTATCCGGTGCGCATCGATGCCCAGTCAAGCGAAGGCCGCACCCGGATCCAGTTGCAGGTCGAGGTGCTGTACGCCTCCACCTGTCCCTGTTCGGCGGCCTTGTCGCGCCAGTTGCTGAGCGGTGCGTTCTTGCAGCAACACGCAGGGCGCGATGCGTTGCCGGTCGAAGAGGTGGCGCAGTGGCTGCAACAGCACGGTTCGTACGCCACGCCGCACAGCCAGCGCAGCGTGGCGCAAATACGCGTGGAGCTGGGCGCGAGCTTGCCGCGTTTCGGTATCCGCGCGCTGGTCGGCCTGTGCGAGCAGGCGCTGGCGACGCCGGTACAGGCAGCGGTACGGCGTATCGACGAGCAGGCGTTCGCCCGCTTGAATGGCGCCAACCTGATGTATGTCGAAGATGCCGCGCGGCGGTTGCGCAAGGTGCTGGCCGAGCACCATGCCGTTTTCCATGTGGCGGTGCGCCACCTGGAAAGTCTGCATGCCCACGACGCCGTCGCCGAAACCGACAGCGATGCCGGCATTTTTCATCCATTGGCCGAGTGAGGCGTTGCCATGCACTGCAAACATCCACCTCGATCTGCAATCGCTGCGCGCAAGTACGAGGGCGATCGCACGTGGCGCCGATGCGGACGCATTGTCGCGCAGGTCCATGTCCTGATCGGACCGTACGTGATGTTTGTCGCGGGGTGATCGGCATCGGCCAGGCCGATGCGCCGCCCTCGCGTGGCAGCACATGCAGCCGCAGGGGTGGAGCGGGCGGCCGACTGCGCGGCTTGGTGCACGGGTGTTTGGCCCGCAACCGGCCTCAGCCAGTCGGCGCACCGGTACATCGGATCGACGCAGTCGCCATGGGCGACATGTTCGCCGGGGCGGGGAACGGGATCATCGCGCGTCGCCCGACCAGCGGCAGTCACCGATGCCCAACAACGCAAAAGCCCCGCAATGCGGGGCCTTGGCGTGTTCTGCAGCCAGACGACGGTGGTGCTCCCTAGGGGACTCGAACCCCTGTTTTAGCCTTGAGAGGGCCACGTCCTAACCATTAGACGAAGGGAGCGTTTGGTGCGTCTTGTGCAGCGCGCTAGTATAGTGCGCTCAAACCCGTTGGGCAATCCTGCAACACAAGACGGAAGCGCCATCATCGAATCCTCAGTTACATCTCCGTTCACGCTGCGCGTCATCCCACGCGATCAGCACACCATCTCGCGCAAGGACATCAGCCCCAACGCGTTGCGCGTGCTGTACCGCCTGCGCGAATCGGGCTTTGGTGCCTACCTGGTCGGCGGCGCGGTCCGCGACTTGCTGGTCGGCGGCCACCCCAAGGATTTCGACGTGGCCACCAGTGCCACGCCGGAAGAAGTCAAAGCGCTGTTCCGCAACTGTCGCCTGATCGGCCGCCGCTTTCGCCTGGCGCATGTGGTGTTCGGTCGCGAGATCATCGAAGTGGCCACGTTCCGCGCCAACATCGACGATGGCAGCGGCGACCGCGAACTGGATAACGGCCGCCTGGTGCGCGACAACGTCTACGGCACCATCGAAGACGATGCGATCCGTCGCGACTTCACCTGCAACGCCCTGTACTACGCGATCGAGGATTTCTCGGTGCGCGATTACTGCGGCGGCTTCGAAGACGTGCAGGCGCGCCTGATGAAGCTGATCGGCGACCCGGAGCTGCGCTACCAGGAAGATCCGGTGCGCATGCTGCGCGCGGTGCGTCTGGCGGCCAAGTTGAACTTCGACATCGAAGCCGGCACCGCAGAACCCATCCCGCGCCTGGCCGGTCTGTTGTCCGAAGCGGCGCCAGCGCGCTTGTTCGAAGAGATTCTCAAGCTGTTCCTGTCCGGGCACGGCGTGGCCAGTTTCGAAGGCCTGGAGCGTTACGGCCTGCTTGGTGCGCTGTTCCCGGAAAGTGCGGCGGCCCTGAAATCCAACCGCAGTGGCGCACTGCGCGCCATGGTGCTGGAAGGCCTGCGCAACACCGATGCGCGCGTGGCCAACGACGAACCGGTGTCGCCGGCGTTCCTGTTCGCCCTGCTGCTCTGGCCGGCGTTCTGCCGCACCTTGATGGGCCTGCAGGCGCAAGGCGTGCAGCCGGAAGATGCGCAGCGTCGCGCCGCCGACCGGGTCACCCTGCATCAGCTCGAACGCGTGGCGCTGCCGCGGCGTTTCTCGCTGCCGATGCAGGAAATCTGGCTGCTGCAGACGCGGTTCTCCTCGCGCCAGCGCAAGCGCGTGTTCCGCACCTTGTCGCATCCGCGTTTCCGCGCCGCGTTCGATTTCCTGGTGTTGCGCCAGTTCGCCTCGGCCGACCATGCCGCCGATGTGGAGTTCTGGCGCGAGGCACAGAAGTCCTCCGGCCAGGAACTGGTCGATGCGATCGAAACCGCGCAGGCCGATCACGCCGGCGAGGAGGATGCACCGCGCAAGCGGCGCCGTCGCCGCCGTCGCACCGGCGCGCCCGCAGGCGAGTAGGGCGTGCAGACCGCCTTTGTCGGCCTGGGCGCCAACCTGGGCCCGGCCGAGGCCAGCGTGCGCGCGGCCATCGCCGCGCTGGGCGAGCTGCCGCAGTCCACGCTGATTGCCGCCTCGCGCCTGTACCGCACGCCGGCCTGGGGCCGCGAAGACCAGCCCGATTTCATCAATGCCGTGGCGCAGCTGCGCACTGCGCTGGCGCCACTGCCGCTGCTGGAGGCCCTGCTCGGCATCGAGCAGGCCTTCGGTCGGCAGCGCGAGGCCGGCGAGCGCTGGGGCCCGCGCACGCTGGACCTGGATCTGCTGCTGTACGCCGACCAGGTGATCGACCTGCCGCGTTTGCAGGTACCGCACCCGCATCTGCAGGCGCGCGCCTTTGCGCTGTTGCCGCTGTCCGAGCTTGCCCCGGACGCGATCATTCCGGGCCATGGAACAGTGCGACACGCCCTGCAGGCCATCGATGCCTGTGGGCTGGAGCCGATTGGGTAGATAATGGCCGGCTTATCACCCCACGTAATGACTTCATGAGCAGCCATACCGACAGCAAGCCCTGGACCGTGCCCGCCTTGGCGCAGGCCAAGCGCGAGGGTCGAAAACTGGTCATGTTGACCGCCTACGACGCAGGTTTCGCGCGGACCTTCGATGCCAACGGCGTCGACCTGATCCTGGTCGGCGATTCGCTGGGCATGGTGGTGCAGGGGCACGATTCCACCTTGCCGGTGACCACCGCCGACATGGTCTACCACACCGCCGCAGTGGCGCGGGTGCTGGAGCAGGCACTGCTGGTGGCCGATCTGTCGTTCCAGGCCGATGCCACGCCGGAGCGCGCGCTGGACGCTGCCACCCGGCTGCTGCAGGCCGGCGCGGAGATGGTCAAGATCGAGGGCGCCGGGCACAAGCTCGAGGTGATCCGCTATCTGGTCGAGCGCGAGATCCCGGTCTGCTCGCACCTGGGGCTGACCCCGCAATCGGTGCTGCGTTTTGGCGGTTACACGGTGCAGGGGCGTGGCGAAGCCGGCGAGCAGTTGCGCCGCGATGCGCAGGCCGTGGTCGATGCCGGCGCCAGCCTGGTCGTGCTGGAATGCGTACCCACGCCGATCGCCGCACAGATCAGCGCCGCGCTGCAGGTGCCCACCATCGGCATCGGCGCCGGCCCCGGCTGCGATGGCCAGGTGCTGGTGATGCACGACATGCTGGGCCTGGACAGCGGCCACCGCCGTCCCAAGTTCGTCAAGGATTTCCTCGCCGAAGGCGGCTCGGTGGCGGGCGCGGTGCGCGCTTACGCGCAGGCCGTGCGCGACGGCAGCTTCCCCGATGCAGCGCACGCGTACGCCGCATGATCCAGACCCTGACCGATCTTTCCACCCTGCGCACGCTGGTCACCGGCTGGAAGCGTGAGGGCTTGCGCGTGGCGCTGGTGCCGACCATGGGCAACCTGCACGCCGGCCACTATTCGCTGGTGATGCTGGCGCGCCAGTACGCCGACCGCGTGGTGTCGAGCGTGTTCGTCAACCCGACCCAGTTCGGCCCCAACGAAGATTTCGCGCGTTACCCGCGCACGCCGGAGGCCGACCTGCGCGGCCTGGAAGACGCCGGCTGCGATGCACTGTGGTTGCCTGACGTGGACACCATGTATCCGCTCGGCACCGCACTGGCCACGCCGATCCACGCGCCGGGCGTCAGCGACGTGCTCGAAGGGGTGTGCCGTCCCGGGCATTTCGACGGCGTGTGCACGGTGGTGGCGCGGCTGTTCAACCAGGTGCAGCCGGACGTGGCCGCCTTCGGCAAGAAGGACTATCAGCAGCTGGCGGTGATCCGCCAGATGGTGGCCGACCTGGCGTTTCCGATCGAGATCCTGGGCGGCAGCATCGTGCGCGAGGCCGATGGCCTGGCGATGAGTTCGCGCAACCAGTATCTGACGGCCGACGAGCGCCCGCGTTCGACGCAGATCCGCAAGGTGCTGCTGCAGATGCGCGACAGCTACGCCGCCGGCACCCCGCGTGCGCAGGTCGAACAGGCCGCCACCCAGGCGCTGGAACAGGCCGGTTTCCGCGTCGATTACGCGGTGGTGCGGCTGCCCGATCTGAGCGAGCCGGGCGACAGCCATGCCGGCGCGCGCGTGGCCTTGATCGCCGCCCGCCTGGGCGCCACGCGGCTGATCGACAACCTGGAATTCTGAGCGGTCCCCATGCCGCTGCAAGCACCGGGTCGGGCCATGACCGGCGACGCCGGCGAACCGGCGCACGGGCACGTTTGTCCAGCGCCGGCCTGAAGCACTCACCACCGGTTGTAGGGCAGGCCGGTGGACATCGGCGCTTTCCGCTAAAATGCCGGCTTTCCTTTGCCGTTGCCCGTCATGCACCTGTCCCTGCTGAAAGCCAAGATCCACCGCGCCACCGTCACCCATTCCGAGCTCAATTACGAGGGCTCGATCGCCATCGACGGCCTGCTGCTGGAAGCCACCGGCATCCGTGAGTTCGAACAGGTGCATATCTGGGACGTCACCAACGGTGCGCGTTTCAGCACCTATGCCATTCGTGCCGAGGAAGGCAGCGGCATCATCTCGCTCAACGGCGGCGCCGCGCGTCACGTGCAGGTAGGCGATCTGATCATCGTGGCCGCCTTCGCCAGCATGAGCGAAGCCGAAGCCGAGACCTTCAAGCCCAATCTGGTATATGTGGACGGCAGCAACACGATCACCCACACCAACCACAGCATCCCCACGCAGGCCGCATGACACACACCAACGGATTCGACGCGCTTCACGCCCACGCCCAGCGCCTGCGCGGCGCTGCCATCCCCGCATTGCTTGCCGCCGAGCCACAACGGCCGACGCAGTACGCCAGGCAGGTCGGTCCGTTGTATTTCAATTTCGCGCGGCAGAAGTACGACCGCGCCGCGCTCGATGCCTTGTTCGCCATCGCGCGCGAGCGTGATCTGGCCGGCGCGTTCCAGCGCCTGTTCCGCGGCGAGCAGGTCAATGTCACCGAGCAGCGCGCTGCACTGCATACCGCGTTGCGCGGCGACCTGACCGATGCGCCGGTGGCCTCCGAAGCGTATGCAACCGCTGCGGAAGTGCGCCAGCGCATGGGCGCGCTGATCCAGCAACTGGAAGCCACCGACGTCACCGATATCGTCAGCGTCGGCATCGGCGGCTCGGACCTGGGGCCGCGGCTGGTGGCCGACGCCTTGCGCGCGCCGTCCGGTGCGCGGTTCCGCGTGCATTTCGTCTCCAACGTCGACGGCGCGGCAATGCAGCGCACGCTGGCCACGCTGGACCCGGCGCGCACTGCCGGCATCCTGATTTCCAAGACCTTCGGCACCCAGGAAACCCTGCTCAACGGCAGCATCCTGCACGCCTGGCTGGGTGGCAGCGAGCGGCTGTACGCGGTGAGTGCCAATCCCGAGCGCGCCGCCAAGGCCTTCGACATCGCGCCGAGCCGCGTACTGCCGATGTGGGACTGGGTCGGTGGCCGTTATTCGCTGTGGTCGGCGGTGGGTTTCCCGATCGCCCTGGCGATCGGCTTCGAACGTTTCGAACAATTGCTGGAAGGCGCGGCGCAGTTCGACGCGCATGCGCTCGACACGCCGCTGGAAGAAAACGTCGCCGTGCTGCATGGCCTGACGGCGGTGTGGAACCGCAACCTGCTCGGCAGCGCCACGCATGCGGTGATGACTTACGACCAGCGTCTGGCCCTGCTGCCGGCCTACCTGCAGCAGCTGGTGATGGAAAGCCTGGGCAAGCGGGTCAAGCTGGACGGTTCTGCCGTGGACAGCGACACCGTATCGGTGTGGTGGGGCGGTGCCGGTACCGATGTGCAGCACAGCTTCTTCCAGGCGTTGCACCAGGGCACCAGCGTGGTGCCGGCCGATTTCATCGGCACCGTGCACAACGACGATCCGTACGCGGAAAACCATGTCGCGCTGATGGCCAACGTATTGGCGCAGACCGAGGCGCTGGCCAACGGCCAGGACAGCAGCGATCCGCACCGCAGTTATCCGGGCGGCCGCCCGAGCACGGTGATCCTGCTCGACGCGCTGACCCCGCAAGCGCTGGGCGCGCTGATCTCGATGTACGAGCACAGCGTCTACGTGCAGTCGGTGATGTGGGGCATCAATGCCTTCGACCAGTTTGGTGTGGAGCTGGGCAAGCAGCTGGCCAGCCAGTTGCTGCCGGCACTGAAGGGTGAGTCGGCCGACGTGGCGGACCCGGTGACGCGCGAACTGCTGGCCAAGCTGCGCGGCTGAGCCTGGTGCATCGGTGGCAAGACGACGGGGCCTACGGCCCCGTTTCGTTGTTAGGCGGACTAGCAGGCGTGGGATTGGGTCAAAATAGCCAAATTTCCCAAAATGGGAAGTTGAGCGTAGGCTGTGAGTCACCACCACGTGCAGGACCGTCCCATGTCTCGCCTCCAGGATCTGCCCGAGCTCGAAACATCCCCTGCCGCCGACATCAAGGTGAAGGGCTGGCCCAGCCTGATGCGCAAGGTGCGCTCGCATGGCGCGGTGGTCATCACCAACCATAATCATCCCGAGGCGGTCGTGGTGGATGCGGAGGAGTACCACCGTCTGGTAAGGCAGGCGAGCGCAGCGGCGGCCGCCTCGACGCGGGCGCAATCGCTGCAGGCGTTGCAGGCCAGGTTCGACGCGCATCTGGCGGCAGTGACCGATGGCCCAGGCCTGGCCCAGGTGATCGGCAAGCCGGCACGCCGAGGCAGCAAGGTCACCCTGGGCCCGTCGCTCTAGATCGTGGGAAACATCCTGGTGCTGGCCGGCGTCAACGGCGCCGGCAAGAGTTCGCTGCTGGGCAGCGTGTTGCGGGAAGACGGCGGCACCTGGTTCAACCCGGACGCGTTCACCCGGGAGCTGGTGGAGCAGGGGTGGCCACCGGAACAGGCCAATGCGCAAGCCTGGCAGGAGGGCGTGCGACGGCTGCGCAAGGCCATGGATGCTGGCAACGACTATGCATTGGAAACCACCCTGGGGGCGACGACCATCCCGCGCCTGCTGCGGCAGGCCTGCGCGCAGCACACCGTGGCGATCTGGTTCTGCGGCCTGTCCAGCGTCGAGCTGCATATCGAACGGGTGGCCGCGCGCGTGGCCGCCGGCGGGCATGCCATCCCCGAGCACAAGATCCGCGAGCGCTACGATGCCTCGCGTGCCAACCTGATCGCGCTGCTGCCGCATCTGGCGGTGCTGCATGTCTACGACAACAGCGTGCCCGCCGATGCGACCGGGCAGGTCGCGCCGCTGCTGGTGCTGGAACTGGACCGCAACGGCCTGCAGTACCCGACCACGCCGGACGAACTGGCGCAGGTGCCCGGCTGGGCCAAGCCCATCGTGATGGCGGCGCTGGAGTTGCGGCAGCCTTGAGCCGCGCGCTCATGCACTTGCGGTCTGATCTGCTTCTCGCCGACGCGGCCCGACATCCATCGACCTCACCGGTAGGAGCGCACCCGGGCACGACAGGTTAGATCGGCAAAGCTCCTCGCGCCCAGGTGCGCTCCTACCGGCATTGCGACAGCAGCGAGACGCCACGCTGCACGCGTCGGCCTCACCGGTAGGAGCGCACCCGGGCGCGACAGGTTAGATCGGCAAAGCTCCTCGCGCCCAGGTGCGCTCCTACCGGCATTGCGACAGCAGCGAGAACGCCGCGCTGTACGTGTCAGCTGTAACGTCACGCAGCGCTGCGGCGCGGCCCGACATCCAGCGACCTCACCCGTAGGAGCGCACCCGGGCGCGACAGGCATACCGGCAAAGCTCCTCGCGCCCAGGTGCGCTCCTACTGGCATTGCGACAGCAACGAGAGCGCCATGCTGTATGTGTCAGCTGCAGCGCCACGCAACGCTGCAACTGGAACGGCGGCGCCTAGGCCTGGCCCAGCTTTACTGCCACCGGGTCGCCGGTGAGGTAGCCCACCGCCGCGCCGAAGCGGTTCTTGTAGTTGGCGCGCACCAGCGGATCCAGTGTGGCCTTGACGGTGTCGTGCAGCGGGCTTTCCCAATCACCGGGGTGCTGGAAATTGCTCATCACGTAGGTCCAGCCGTGGATCTGGTCGACCGCATGCAGGCCGGTGGATTCGGCGCCGGCGGGCACCGACAGCAGGCGCGTGAGGCTGCCGCTGTCCACGTTGTAGGCCCACAGAAAATTGTTGACGTGCAGGCTGCTGTCTTCGCCGATGAACAAGGTGCGCAGCGCTTCGGAGAACTTGAGGTTGTCCGGGTTGGCCAGGCGCTCCGGATCGGCCAGGTTGCCCAGCGCGTCGGCCTTGGCCAGGTCGTGGCCGGTGAGCGCGGCCGGTGCGGCCATGTCGATCGGCACCCAGTCGCTGTGGATCGGCGCGCCGTGGTGGTCGCGCTGGCCGCCGCGCAGATTCAAGGCGTACACCGCGCCCGCGTCCGGGCCCTCCACCTTCACGTCGCCCGAGCCGTCGCGCATGCTGGTGACGATGTAGGACATCGCCATGTAGGCGATCTTGTCGCGGGCATTGACGGTGGTGCCTTCGAGCTTGGTGAAGCCCAGGCTGCCGCCGGCCAGGGCGGCGTAGCGGTGGGTTTCCAGATACGTGGCCGCCTTCTCCATGCCGGGCTTGATGCGGATCCAGTTGAAGGTGCCGTTGAACGGAATCTTGGTGAACGCGGCATCGCCCGGGTCGCTCAGATGCACGTCGAGGATGTCGGCGGCGGTGAGGCGGTCGGCCATGGCCTGGATCTCGGCACTGGTGGCATGGCCGAGCTTGATCCAGCGCAACGTGGCCGCGCCCGGGCCCACGCCCGAGGTCTGCTGCCACTTGCCCACGTACAGGGTGCCGGCCGACAGGTCCGCCTTGCGGTCGGCGATGAACATGAACAGCCCGCCATTGGTGGCGTCGTCGCCCATCAGCACGGTGCGCTGGTCGGGCATCACCTGCACCAGCTCGTGCGAGATGCGGCCCAGGCAGTAATGCTTGCGCACGCTCCCGGTGCCGTCCGGGTGGACGGTGATTTCGGGCAGATGGCCGTAGTGATAGGGGTTGGCCTTTTCCGGGTCGCCGTACAGATGCGTGCTGTAGCTGCGAAACTGGGTATTGCCGGCCAGCGCGGTGGCGTCGGGTTCGTATTCTTCGCTGGACAGGTGGGTATTCCACGGCGACAGGCTGGCCCCGCAGGTGGTCCACAGCCCGTGCACCGGTGCCGTGTCGACGTTGTGGTACTTCACCAGCGACAGCTTGCCGGTGGCCGGGTCCTGATCCAGCGTCAGCACGGCGATCGGCGCGGGCAGGTGCCGGTTGGTGTCGTTGCCGGCCTGGTCGCGGGTGGTGTATTCGAACTGCACCACCGCGAAGACGTGATTGCCCTTGACCCCGGGCACCTTGGCATCGGGCAGGGTCAGCAGCGAGGAGCCGTCCGGGCAGTCGGAAAAGAACGGCTGTTCGGCACCGGGTTTGGAGCGGTCGATGATCGGGCGGTGCTGGATGTCGTAGTAGCCGCCGGCCAGCACGGTGCCGCCCTTGCCGTCGGGCACTTGGTCGCCGGTGACGAAGAACGGGTGGTACGCAAGCGCATACCGCTGGGTGCTGCCGTCGCTGCGCGCCACCGTCAGCGACGAGCCCACCGTGGTGGTGGCCATCGCCGCGGGGTTGGCCAGGCTGGGCGCCGGCATGCCATGGAAGGTGGCCGACACCAGCTGGGTCGGGGTGTCCGACGGCCGCAGCGGGCGTGCGGCCAATGCCGCACCGCCGAGGTGTTGCAGGGCGGCGGCGCTGGCGCTGCCCAGCGGCAACAGCGGGACGGACGCCAGCAGGTGCATCAGGCGGCGGCGGGCGGGATCGGGGGAGGCGGACATCGAAACTCCAGGCAAAGACGACGATCAACGATGGCCGGTGGCGCATCGGCAAGCCGGTCACGCTAGGCCCGGGGTATGACAGTTGTTTGACGGCGAGCTCACCTGTTGGCGGGCATTCGACCAGGGCGCCGCAAGCGAACCCGGCAATACCTGCACCGGCGAGTTGGGCTGCGCAGTGCGGAGCCGGTACGGTGGTGCATTGCAGCAAAGTGCGCCGCCACGCAAGCCCAGGCGCCACGCCGGATTTGGCGGTTTCCCGTGGTTTGACGGGTGCTGCCGGTATTCCAAGCCTATAGCCCGGGCCAATAAGTTGCCCGTCGTTTGGCATACGAGCGCGCGGTGTTGACAGGGTAGGGGAATCACGCAAGCGTACGCCGCCTAATGGCCTGCGGCGTCACGCATCGCCGTGGGGAGAACCACCTGGAGACCTGGATCTTGGACAAGCTGCTTCGTCGTACCGCCGCGCCTGTCGCGCGTCGTGCCCTCTCTCTGGCTACCGCCGCCGCGGTGCTGATGCTGGCCGCCTGCCAAGGCAAGGACACCGCCGCCGAGGCAAGCAAGACCGCACCGGCCGCCGCGCCCGCCGAGGCGTCCACCGCCATCCATCCCGACCAGTGGCCGTCGCCGAAGTGGCCGTTCGCCCAGGACCAGGCCCTGGAGCAGCGCATCACCGATGTGATGGCCAAGATGAGTGTCGAAGAGAAGGTCGCCCAGACCATCCAGGGCGACATCGCCAGCATGACCCCGGACGACGTGCGCAAGTACCGCATCGGGTCGGTGCTGGCCGGTGGCAACTCCGACCCGGGCGGCAAGTACGACGCCAAGCCGGCCGAGTGGCTGAAGCTGGCCGACGCCTTCTACGAAGCGTCGATGGACACCTCCAAGGGCGGCAATGCGATCCCGATCATCTTCGGCATCGATGCGGTGCACGGCCAGAGCAACATCGTCGGTGCCACGCTGTTCCCGCACAACATCGGCCTGGGCGCCACGCGCAACCCGGAGCTGATCAAGAAGATCGGTGAAGTCACCGCCGCCGAAACCCGCGTCACCGGCATGGAGTGGACCTTCGCGCCCACCGTGGCGGTACCGCAGGACGACCGCTGGGGCCGCAGCTACGAAGGCTATTCCGAGTCGCCTGACGTCGTGGCCAGCTTCGCCGGCAAGATGGTCGAAGGCGTTCAGGGCGTGCCGGGCACCCCGCAGTTCCTCGATGGCAGCCACGTGATTTCCTCGGTGAAGCATTTCGTCGGCGACGGCGGCACCACCGACGGCAAGGACCAGGGCGACACCAAGGTGTCCGAAGCCACCATGCGCGATATCCACGCGGCCGGTTACCCGCCGGCGATCGCGGCCGGTGCGCAGACGGTGATGGCCTCGTTCAACAGCTTCAATGGCGAGAAGATGCACGGCAACAAGGTCATGCTGACCGACGTGCTCAAGGGCCGCATGAACTTCGGCGGTTTCGTGGTCGGCGACTGGAATGGCCACGGCCAGGTCAAGGGCTGCACCAACGAAAACTGCCCGGCCTCGTTCATTGCCGGCGTCGACATGGCGATGGCCTCCGACAGTTGGAAGGGCATCTACGAGACCGAACTGGCGGCAGTGAAGTCGGGCCAGATCTCCGCCGAGCGCCTGGACGATGCGGTGCGCCGGATCCTGCGCGTCAAGCTGCGCCTGGGCCTGTTCGAAGCCGGAAAGCCATCCAAGCGCCCGCTCGGTGGCAAGTACGAACTGCTCGGCGCGCCGGAACACCGCGCGATCGCCCGCCAGGCGGTGCGCGAGTCGCTGGTGCTGCTCAAGAACCAGGCCGGCATCCTGCCGCTGGATCCAAAAAAGCGCGTACTGGTGCTGGGCGACGGTGCCAACGACATGGGCAAGCAGTCCGGCGGCTGGACGCTGAACTGGCAGGGCACCGGCACCAAGCGCAGCGACTACCCCAATGGCAACACCATCTGGGAAGGCCTGGACAAGCAGATCAAGGCCGCCGGCGGCACCGCCGAGCTTGCAGTCGATGGTGCGTACAAGACCAAGCCCGACGTGGCGGTGGTGGTGTTCGGTGAGAACCCGTACGCCGAGTTCCAGGGCGACATCGCCACCCTGCTGTACAAGCCGGGCGACGAGAGCGAGCTGGCATTGATCAAGAAGCTCAAGGCCGAGGGCATTCCGGTGGTGGCGGTGTTCCTGAGCGGGCGCCCGTTGTGGATGAACCAGTACATCAATGCGGCCGATGCGTTCGTCGCCGCCTGGTTGCCGGGTTCCGAAGGCGAGGGCATTGCCGACGTGCTGCTGCGCAAGGCCGACGGCACGGTGCAGAACGACTTCAAGGGCAAGCTGAGCTTCTCCTGGCCCAGGACCGCGGTGCAGTTCGCCAACAACGTCGGCCAGAAGGATTACGACCCGCAGTTCAAGTTCGGCTTCGGCCTGACCTATGCCGACAAGGGCGACCTGGCCGCGCTGCCGGAGGAATCGGGCGTGTCCGGCGAGCAGTCGGTGGGCGGGGTGTACTTCGTGCGCGGCAAGCCGGCGCTGGGCATTGCGATGCAGCTGTCCAACGCCGGCCAGGCCAACATGCCGGCCACCACGCTGCCGGTGGGTCTGTCCGATGGCAGCCTGAAGATGACCGCCGTCGATCACAAGGCGCAGGAAGATGCGCGGCGCCTGGTGTGGTCCGGTGCCAAGGCCTCCAGCGTGTTGCTGGTGTCCGGCAAGCCGGTCGACGTCTCGCGCGAGAGCAACGGTGATGTGCAGCTGCAGCTGACCGTGCGCCGCGACAGCGCGGTGACTGGGCCGGTATGGCTGGGCGTGGGCTGTGGCGACAACTGCGGCGGCCGTGTCGATGCGCAGAAGACCCTGGCCGCGCTGCCGCAGGGCCAATGGAAGGTGCTGGGCGTGCCGCTGAAGTGCTTTGCGGTGGCCGGTGCGGACGTGACCAGGCTGACCCAGGTCGCCAGCATCGAAAGCGCTGCGGCGCTGGACCTGTCGGTGTCGAAGATCGCGCTGGGCGCGCTCAACGAAGCCGAAGTCACGCTCGACTGCCCGGTCAAGTAAGCAGCACACCCGCAGGCGCGCCTGCGGGTGTGTCCAGGTAATCAGGACACACACGCGTCGCCGGTCCCGGCGACGTGCTACAGCGGCCACCCTCGGCGGTGGTGTCATCAGCCGCCGCGGGACGCGCGCGTCGATCGGCCGGGACGGCCTGCAGCTGCGGTTCGCCGCGCTGCCGCCACGCACGCAGTGCGGGCGGCGGCAGTCTGCAGACCTGTCCGGTCCACGACGCTCGGCCCAGAGCCAGACAGGAGAGTGCAGTGGGTTTGGCGACGTTGGATATCGTGATTGTGCTGGTCTATCTGACCGGCATCTTCGTGCTCGCGCAGTGGGTCTCACGCGAGAAGGCAGGTCACAGCAAGAGCGCCGAGGATTACTTCCTGGCCAGCAAGTCGTTGCCGTGGTGGGCGATCGGCGCCTCGCTGATCGCCGCGAACATCTCGGCCGAGCAGATCATCGGCATGGCCGGTTCCGGCTACGCGATCGGGCTGGCGATTGCCTCCTACGAGTGGATGGCGGCGCTGACGCTGCTGATCGTCGGCAAGTTCTTCCTGCCGATCTTTCTGCGCAACGGCATCTACACCATGCCGCAGTTCCTGGAACAGCGCTACGGCAAGTGGATCCGCACGCTGATGGCGGTGTTCTGGCTGCTGCTGTATGTGTTCGTCAATCTCACCTCGATCCTGTGGCTGGGCTCGATCGCGGTCAGCCAGGTCACCGGCATGGACCAGACCCTGGCGCTGGCACTGATCGGCGTGTTCGCGCTGGTCTACCAGCTGTATGGCGGCTTGAAGGCGGTGGCGCTGACCGACATCGTGCAGGTCACGCTGCTGGTGCTGGGCGGCCTGCTGGTGGCCGGGCTGACCCTGGCACGGATCGGCGACGGTGCCGGCGTGCTGGCCGGCTTCAAGCATCTGTGGAGTGCGCACCCGGAGCACTTCCACATGATCCTGAGCAAGGACAACCCGTTCTACAAGGACCTGCCCGGCCTGAGCGTGCTGCTGGGCGGCCTGTGGGTGATGAACATCAGCTACTGGGGGTTCAACCAGTACATCATCCAGCGCGCGCTGGCGGCCAAGAACATCGGCGAGGCGCAGAAGGGCATGGTGTTCGCCGCGTTCCTGAAGCTGCTGATGCCGTTGGTGATCGTGGTGCCGGGCATTGCCGCAGTGGTGCTGGCGCCGGACCTGGCCAAGCCCGACCAGGCCTATCCGACCATGATGCAGCTGTTGCCGACCGGCATCCTGGGCCTGGTGTTCGCGGCGCTGGTGGCGGCGATCGTGGCCTCGCTGGCCTCCAAGATCAACTCGGTGGCGACGATCTTCACCCTGGATTTCTACGCCAAGTTCCGCCCGCAGACCGAGCAGAAGCAGCTGGTGCGCGTGGGCCGCATCGTGGCCATCGTGGCGGTGATCATCGGCATCCTGACCGCGCGGCCGTTGCTGGGCAACTTCGACCAGGGTTTCCAGTTCATCCAGGAATTCACCGGCTTCTTCACCCCGGGCGTGGTGGTGATCTTCATGCTTGGCCTGTTCTGGAAGCGCGCCAACGAAGCCGGTGCGCTGACCGCGGCGATCGGCTCGGTGGTGCTGTCGTTCGCGCTCAAGTTCGCCTGGCCGGAACTGCCGTTCATGGACCGCATCGGCGTGGTGTTCGTAGCCGCGCTGGTGCTGGCGGTGCTGGTGTCGTTGATGACCGCCCCGACCCAGGCACGTGATCTGATCCGCACCGACGATGTGGCCTACGGCACCACGCTGGGCTTCAAGATCGGTGCGATCGGGGTGGTGGCGATCCTGGTCGCGCTGTACGCGGTGTTCTGGTAATCGATCGGACCGCACGCTGAGATCAGCCGTGCATATGCGGCGCGACACGCAGGTGTCGCGCCGCATTGCGTTTGGACGTTGTGCGGTTGCCGCTTACACCCGCGCCGCCGCCAGGCTCGCAGCGAGCAGGTTGACCGGTGCTTCGAACTGCTCGTGCCACGGCGTCTGCAGCCAGGTTTCCAGTGCGGCCGCCGGCATCGGTTTGGCGATCCAGTAGCCCTGGCCTTCGTCGCAGCCCCAGGCGCGCAACTGCGTGTAGGCCTCCGCCGATTCAATGCCTTCGGCGACCACGCGCTGGCCCAGGCTGTGGCCGAGCTGGATCATGGCCGGCACCAGGGTGCGGTCGGTGCGGTTGTCCGGCAACGAGCGGATGAAGGACTGATCGATCTTCAACGAGCTGGCTGGCAGCTGCTTGAGATAGCTGAAATTGCTGTAGCCGGTGCCGAAGTCGTCGATGGCGATGTGCACGCCCAGCGCCGCGATCGCCGCCAGTTGCTCGGCCAGATGCTCGGGGTGGCGGATCATCGCGCTTTCGGTGAATTCGATCTCCAGCCGGCGCGGATCCAGCTTGTGGCGCTCCAGGCCACGCCGCAGCAGGCCGACGAAGCCGGGCCTGTCCAGGTCGGCGGCCGACACGTTCAAGGCCAGATTGAAATCCAGGCCCTGTTGCTGCCAGCGCGCTGCCTGGGCGATGCCGTTGTCGATCACCCAGGCAGTGATGCGGTTGATCAACGCAGTCTTCTCGGCCATTGGCACGAAGTCGGCGGGCATCACCGGGCCGATCATCGGATGCTGCCAGCGCAGCAGCGCTTCCACCCCGACGCAGCGGTGATCGTGCAGGTCCACGCGCGGCTGGTAGTGCAGACGCAGCTGGCTGGAACTGTCCAGCGCGGCGGGCAGGGCCGCCAGCAGGCGGAAGGTATTGCGCTGGGCCACGTCGTGCTTGCGCTCGTACATGCTCCAGGGCGCACCGCGCTCGCGCGAGATATCCACCGAAGTGGTCAGCGAACGGATGGTGTCGGCCGCGCCATAGCTGGTCTGCAGCGAGACCGCGCCGATCGAGGCCACCGGGGTATGCGGAATGCCCTGATGTTCCAGCGGCTCGGCAAAGGCCTTGGAGACCTTGGTGCACAGCGTGGACAACCGGTGCGTCTCGACCTGGGCCAGGAAGCCGAAGGTGGTCGGGTCCAGCCGATACAACGCGGTGCCGGCGGGTAGATAGGCCGCCAGGCGACGCTGCGCGAGCGCCACATAGCCGTCGGCATAGTCCCAGCCCAGCGCCTTGACCATTTCGCGGAAATAATCGCTGCCGCAGATGTCGACCGCCACGGCGGTGGTGGCCGGGGCGCTGTCGCGTTGCGACAGCCAGGCATCCAGGTCTTCGGCAAAGCGCGACCGATTGGGCAGCCCGGTCGGGCCGTCGCGATAGGTGGTGCTGCGCAGGTTTTCCACCCGCAGCACCGCCAGGTCGCGCAGGCCTTCCAGTTGGGTGATCGCCTCGGCGTCCAGACCCGGGCGCGGGCTGGTTCCGATCACGCACAAGGTGCCGATGCGGTGGCCGTCGCGCAGCGTCAGCGGTGCGCCGGCGTAGAAGCGGATGAACGGCGGGCCCAGCACCAGCGGGTTGTCGCAAAAGCGCGGATCCAGTTGCGCGTCGGGCACCACCATCACCTCGTGGGTGCGGATCGCATGCGCGCAGAACGCCTGGTCGCGCGGTGTTTCCTGCGGCTCCAGGCCGATGCGGGCCTTGAACCACTGGCGATGCTCGTCCACCAGCGACACCAGTGCGATTTCCGCGCCCAGGTTGCGGGCAGCCATCGCGGCGATGGTCTCGAACACCGGATCGGGCGGCGAGTCCAGCAGGCACAGACCACGCAGGACGGCCAACCGGGTCGACTCATCGACCTCGGGCGGAGGAGGGGAACTGACGGGAGCGAGCGCGGAATGCATGTGCTCGTATCGGCCTGAAGCGTGATCCCTTGATCCACAGCGCCGGACTTTGTTCAGTTGACGCGGCTTTCCCGCACGGTGGCCGCGGTTGAAGCGCCGCGGCGATGGCCGCGCCGCGGCGGCATCAGGCAACGGTTTGGGCAACGGCTGGGCGCCAGGCCGGCGATTGCGCCGGCTCCTGCGTCATGCCCGATGTAAGCAGCGGTCCGGCAGCGCCGTCGGCACCGATGCGCGTTGCTCAACATTATCGACGCCTGGCCGATCACTGGTGGTAAGCCCGCCTTGTCGTCCCACTAGCCGTAACGATTCAGCGCACCTAATTTGGTGCTTGTTCGTTGTGTGACAGGCATTGCATCAACAGCTACCGCAAATTGACACAGTGTTCACGGGCGCTGTGAGTTAGGCCATCGCCCGTCATCCTCCCCGCTGCCTGGAAATCGATCGTGAAATCACCGTTGCCCCGTTTTGCCCGCCGCATGCTGCTGGTCGTTGCAGGCCTGGCATTGTCGTCTGCCGCGCACGCAGGGCTGTCGGTGTCCGGCACCCAGCTGCGTGAGTCCAATGGCAATACCGTGGTATTGCGTGGCGTCAATCTGCCGCACGCCTGGTACGCAAGCCGAACCGATGCGGCCCTGGCCGCCATTGCCGCCACCGGCGCCAACAGCGTGCGTGTGGTGCTCAGTTCCGGTTATCGCTGGAACCGTACGCCGGAGGCCGAGGTGGCGCGCATCATCGCGCGTTGCAAAAGCCTGGGCTTGATCGCGGTGCTGGAGGTGCACGACACCACCGGCTATGGCGAAGACGGCGCCGCCGCCGGTCTGTCCCATGCCACTGCGTACTGGACCAGCATCCGCAAGGCACTGATCGGCAACGAAGACCACGTCATCATCAACATCGGCAACGAGCCGTTCGGCAACCAGTTGAGCGCCAGCGAATGGGTCAATGGCCATGCAACGGCGATCGCCGCGTTGCGCAAGACCGGGCTGACCCACGCATTGATGGTGGATGCACCGAACTGGGGCCAGGACTGGAAGTTCTACATGCGCGACAACGCGGCCGCCTTGCTGGCGCGCGACAGCCGCCGCAACCTGATCTTCAGCGTGCACATGTACGAAGTGTTCGGCAGCGATGCAACGGTCAACAAGTATTTGCGCGCCTTCCGCGATAAAAAGCTGGCACTGGTGATCGGCGAGTTCGGAGGAGACCATCGCGGCGCGCAGGTGGACGAGGCGGCGATCATGCGTCGCGCCCGCGAATACAACGTTGGCTACCTGGGCTGGTCGTGGTCGGGCAACGACAGCAGCACGCAATCGCTGGATATCGCAATCGGCTGGAACGCCACGCGCCTCAGCAGTTGGGGCCGCAACTTGATCCTGGGCGCCGATGGCATCACGGCGACCTCGCGCAGGGCGAGCGTATTCGGCCCGCGTTGAGATTGAAGCTCCACAGTCGGTAGAGCGGTCGATCCGGCGCTTGGTTGCAGGCCCTTGCCCGGCCACCATGGCGGGACACGCCGCAAGTACGTCCGTGTAGGCTCTAACGCGGCATCCATCCCGCGTCAGGTTCCGCGACGATGGGCCGGCAAGGACCAGTCGAGATGGTCGGTGTGTGTGGTTGCAAGCAGTGCATGACGTGCTCTGGTCGGCCCGCAGGCGTCGAGGGCACCGCGCCTTCGACGCTGCGCGTTTGTTGCAGGGCCCTTGCCCGCCCACCATCGCGGGACACGCCGTGAATCCGTCCATGGAGGCTCTTACGCGGCATCCATGCCGCGTAAGGTCCCGCGACGGTGGGCGGGCAAGGACCTGTCGGGATGGTCG
>NZ_QEZH01000020.1:0-391 GCF_003993515.1 Xanthomonas sp. BRIP62415 | reverse complement strand
CTGGTGGTGCTGGGTGTTTCCGCGCTGACCTCCCTGCTGGCCGTGCCGGCGTTTGCCGGTCAGGTCAATCTGTCTGGCCTGGATTCGCAGCCCACGCTGGACCGCTTCATCGTCAAGTACAAGGACGGCAGCAGCCCGGCAGTAAGCCCGACGTCGATGCGCGCATCGCTCAATTCTGTCGCCACCGCGGTGCCGGCCCGCGCCGGTCGCGCGCTGGGTCTGAACCACGTGCGCCGCACTGCGCTGGGCTCGGAAGTGCTCAAGGCCAGCCGTGGGCTGGACCGCGCCGAAGCCGAAACGCTGATGCGCCGCATCGCCGCCGACCCGAGCGTGGACTACGTGGAAGTCGACCAGATCATGTATCCGGTCCTGACCCCGAACGACACCCGGC
>NZ_QEZH01000019.1:0-5089 GCF_003993515.1 Xanthomonas sp. BRIP62415 | reverse complement strand
AAGGTGGCCACCAGCCAGCGCGAACGAGCCAGGCTGACGCCTATGCGCATCCCCGGCTGCACCCCGCTGCGCTGCAGGGCCCAGGCAATCGCCGCACTGGCTGCCTCCAGCTGTGCATAGCTCAGCGTGCCTTCGGCGTCCTGCACCGCAATGGCGTCCGGAACCTGCTGCGCGGTCTGCGCAAAACGTCCACTCAGGCTGACGCCTCCCTCCCCCGGCAACCCCGCCCAGGCCAGCAGCTGCACCCGCACGTCGTTTGCCAGGAAATCGCCCCCGTGCGAGGCCTCCACATCGCTGGCCATGCTCTGGGCAACAGCTGCGTAGAGCGAGGCGAACTGTTGCGCGTGGCCCGGATCGATGGCCGCCGAATCCAGGTCCAGCATCATGTGCAGTTCATCGCGCCACGGCTGGTATCCCGCTTGGAATGTCAATGGATAGTTCGAGTATTCGAAGCCATCGGTACCTTCCAGGCTGATCCCGAATTCACCCAGCCTCTCGTACACGTGGAAGTGAGTGAAGTTGAACACCACATCGAAAAGTGCGTTACCGCCCGCGATGCGCTTCATCTCCGTCATCGGGAAGCGCCGGTGGCTCCAGTGCTGCTGATTCATGTCGCGCACGCGCTCAATCAGCGCACGCCAGCTGCTCGGCATCACCTTCAGCGATGTAGGGAGAGTATTGAGGAACATGCCCAGGACGCGCTCACCGCCTGCAGACTCAGGCCGGCCGTTGACGACCACGCCGCTGCATACCTGCGCGCTGCCGGTGATCACACTGATGGCCTTGAGATGGATGGCCAGCATCACATCGCGCAGGCGTACGCCCAGTTGGGCCGCCAGCGCCGTCAGCGCCTGCTTGTGATGCACCGCTAGCGGCACCTCCATACGCACTGGCTCACCCGCTGAGATGTCCGAACGCGTCGGCAATGTCACATGGCCTTGTTCCAGCAGCCGGTCCTGCCAGAAGGCGCGATTCGCCTCAGATTGCAGTGCCGCCTGTTCCAGCGCGACAAAATCGGCGTAGCGCAATGTTGTGGTTTCCGCGCTAGGGTCGGCGCTGCCGCGACGATGCTCACGCACCAACTCTGTCATCAGCGACGCCGCGCTCCAGCCATCGAGAATCGCGTGCGGGCAGCTCAGGTTGAGCTGATGGCGCGCTGGCCCCAGCCGGAACAGGTCCACGCGCAGCAACGATGGGCACTTGAGGTCGAATGGACGGGTCTTCTCCTGCGCATTGGCCTGGGCCAGCACCACGGTTTGTTCATCGGCACCCAGTGCGGACAGGTCATGGAAGCCGAAGTGGCTTCGGGCATCGCGGTGTACGACCTGCAGCGGCGTATCGAACCGGGACAGATCGAAACCGGTACGCAGGATGTCGTGCTGTGCGGTCAAGCGGATCAAGGCCTGCTCAAGCCCGTGTGGATCGATCTCGCCACCGATCGTGTAGTTCATGATGTCGTGGTAGACCGCGTCATCGCCGCTGAAGTCTTGGTGGAACAGCATGCCGGCCTGCATGCGGCTGAGCGGGTAGGCATCGTCGGCGCTGCCGCGCAGCGTGTTGGCGATATCGGTACGGACCAGGCTGAACGGCGCCACCGCCGCCGGCCCCTTCCCTGCCAGCGGTATCACCCGCGGTGCGAGATTGCGGATGCTTTGCTGCTTGAACAGATCTTCCAGTTCGAAGTCGTAGCCGTGCGAATGGGTCAGTGCGCGTAGTTGGATGCTGAGTATGGAGTCGCCGCCCAGGGTGAAGAAAGAGTCGTTGGGATCGATCGCATCAAGCTCCAGCACCTCCATCCAGATGACCGTCAAGGTTTGCTCCAGCTCGTTGAGCGGGCTGGTGACAGCCGGCGATATGGTCGGCTCCGCACTGAGTGCCAGTACCCGCAATGCAGTGCGGTCAAGTTTCTCGTGTCGCGTCTGGGGCATCTGCTCCAGCGCAATGAAGCGTTGTGGAATGCAGTAGTCCGGCAAACGGCCAGCTAGTGCATCGGCGGCACGCTCGGGCGGACCGAAGCCGGGGGCAGTCTGTACCAATCCGATCAGCTCGCGCCTTCCATCGGCACGCTCCACCACTTCCACTGCAGCCTGTTCCACGCCCGGCACGGCATTCAGCGCCACCTCCACCTCGTCTAGCTCGATCCGGAAGCCGCGAAGCTTGATCTGACGGTCGTCGCGGCCGATGAAATCGAGCTGGCCATCGGGCAGCATGCAAACCACATCGCCGGTGTCGTACATGCGAGCACCCGCAACATCGGCGTACGGATCGGGCAGGAAATGAGCGGCCGTACGTGCGGCATCACCCGCATAGCCGTGCGCCAGAGCTGGCCCGGTCAGATACAGGCGGGCGCGCATCCCCGCTGGAACCGGGCGCAGTCCCTTATCGAGCAGACGTACGCCCCCACCCGACAGGGGTCGACCGATCGGGATGCGACCTGGCCGGCCACCGTCGCACGCATGCCACGTGGACCAGACGGTGGCCTCGGTCGGGCCGTATGCGTTGAACAAGCGATGCCGCTGACCCCAGCGCCCAGCCGATGCAGGCGGCAGTGCCTCCCCGGCCGACACCACCGTTACCGAGCGTGGCAGCGCCAGCGGGTCCATCACGGTCAGATAGGACGGCGGCAGCGTGAGCAGATCGATCGAGCGCTCATCAATGAAGGCGTGCAGATACTCTGGATCGCGTTTGCGGTGTTCTTCCACGATGTGCAACGCCCCGCCGGTGAGCAGCGCCATCACCATCTCAAAGACGGACGCATCGAAGGTCAGCGATGCAAACTGCGATACCCCACGCCCCGCACCGGCGCCCAGCACCTCGCGTTGCTGCGCCACCAAATTGCATACCCCTCGCCACGGCACCACCACCGCCTTAGGCGTGCCAGTCGAGCCGGAGGTGAAGATGATGTAGGCCGATTCGTCGCCACGCAGTCCCGGCCCAAGCGAAGGCGCTGTCATTTCCTCACCGCCCAGCTCGCCAGCGATCAGGATGCGTCCATTGCGTACCTCGGCAGGCAGGCGGGCCACGGTAGCCGATGACACCACCAAGTGGCCGATGTCGCAACTGCGCAGCATCGCTTGCAACCGTTCTGGCGGATGGTCGACCGCCAGCGGCACATAGGTGGCGCCGACGCTCCAGATGGCCAACATCGCCACCGGCAGCGGCGCGGAACGCTCAAGGCAGACGCCAACCCGGGTGCCTTCTCTCACGCCGTGCAAACACAGGCGGTCGGCCAGTGTATGAACAGCGCGACGCATGCAATTGTAGGACCAGCTGCCATTGCCGTCCTGCACAGCAGTCGCAGCGCCTGCCGCGGCGCAGACCGCATCGAAGAGGGTGCCGAACGCCTGCACATCAGCTGCCGCGCGTTCCTGGCGGATACACCATTGCGCCACTGGAACTAGCGGCGTGTCATCCGGCCGTTGCTGCGGCGCCAGCGCAAGCGCAGCGAAAACCTGTTCGTACAGCGCTGCCAGGGCCGCTGCGCGCACTTCGTCCAGCCGTGCTGGATCGAACTCCAGCCGGACGGTCAGCTCACCGCTGTCCGGATCCTCCGCGGTCTGCAACACCAACGGAAACGTGGAATGCTCCTTGACCTGCGCATTGCTGGCGCTCAGCAATGCGTCCTCGCGCACCCCCCTGTAGGCATGGAACTTGGTGAAATTGAAGGCGGTCTGGACCGCGTCGGGCCCGCCCAGTAAACGGCTGATGCGGGCATGCGGGTACAGCCGATGCGGGAACAGGCGGCGCTCCTCCTCATGCACGGCCATGACCAGCTCACACCAGCGAAGGCCCACTGCAGGCAGGCGCAGGGGCACGTTGTTGAGGAACAGGCCCAAAGTCCGTTCACCGTCCCGCCTGTCCGAACGCCCGTGCATCAGAATGCCCGAGAAGGGCTGCTGCTTGCCGAAGTACAACGACAGTGTTTGCAGGTGTCCTGCAAGCAGAACACTCTTCATCGGTGCTTGGCAATCTTCGACACGCTGTTTCAAACCTGCCTGCACCTGCGGCGAAAGCGGAATGTGCAGGCTGCGCACGTCCGCGACGGCAGGTTCGATCAGCGGTTGGGCGTGCTCCATCTGCAGCACGTCAGCATTGCGCAAGTAGTCGGCCCAGAAGCGGTCGGCGACATCGTCGGCGGTTGAGCGCCGCTCGGCGGCAATGAACTCCGCGTAGCGGCTGTGCGGAGGTTGCGACACGATTGGCTGTCCGGTCAGCAAGGACCGATAGTCCAACAGCAGTTCCGCCAAGAGCTGGGCCAAGCTCCAGCCATCCAGGATGGCGTGATGGAAACTCAGGGTAAGCCGCCATCGCTGATGGGCCCGCACATGAACGAATGCGCGCATCAACGGCGCCTGCCGCCAGTCGAATGGCGTACGCCGCTCCTGTTCCAGCCACCCTTGGTAATCCTGCTCCCACGCCTGCGCTGGCAAATCGGTGACATCGTGTTCCAGCAATGCGATCTTCGCCCGGCCCCAGACGAACTGCAGCGGTTCCGGCTTACGCAGCATGTCGAACGAGGTGCGCAGAATCGGATGGCGCTCCACCGCACCCTCCAGCACCTTGTGCAGCAGCTCAGTGCGGTACTGCCCCTCCAGATCCAGATGGTAGACGTCGTGATAGACGGTAGTGGCACCACCTCCGAGGTCGGAATGAAACAACATGCCTGCCTGCATCGCGCTCAGCGGATAGGCATCCACCACGCCTGCGGGTAACGCCTGGCGCTGCGCCGGGCCCAGCAGCTCGAACGGGGCGAGTACTGCGTGCGCATCGCCCGGTTCGGCCAGGCGTACCTGCGTGGCGAGGTCGGCCAGGGTGTCGTAGTCGAACAGATCGGCCAACTCCAGCACGAGACCTCGCTGGTCTGCCAATCCCTTGATCTGGATGCTCAAGATCGAATCGCCGCCCAGCTCGAAGAAGTTGTCATGCCGCCCCACCTGCGCAACGTCCAGCACCTGCTCCCAAATCTGCGCCAGCGCCTGTTCCACCTCGCCCTGGGGCGCCTCGTGCGTGTCGGCAGCACGCGCAGCGCCCGGTTTCGGCAACGCCGCCTTGTCGATCTTCCCGTTGGCCGTCAGCGGCAGCCGGTCCA